>CAZYWZ010000168.1:0-11586 GCA_964651705.1 uncultured Verrucomicrobiales bacterium | reverse complement strand
CCAGGCCAACGCGCCGCTGGTGATCGAGCTGCAGAAGAAGGTCAACGGGGCGTGGCTGACCTATCAGGTCCACTGCCCGAAGAAGGCCGGCAGCCGACTGGGCGGCATCCCGGGGATCAACCAGCCGAGCACGGCCTGGAATCCCGCGAGCGTGCACAATAACGTGTACATGCGCAACTGGCCCGTGGCGAATAACTTCAACGTCATTAGCGACCCGCGCTGCCAGCGCTTCGGGTTCACGCATGGCGGCGGGTTTAGCCACGGCACGCAATACGATTACCGAAAGGTCGTGGGCGACACATCGACCTCCTTCGAGGGCAAGACGATCCGTTTCAAGGATCCGAGCAAGCGTTACTACGGGGCGCCGGGCAACGGGACGCGGCTGACGGAAGCCGGATGGCAGTTCCCGGCGTGGATTGCCCCGTATGCGGCGCAGAATGGCATCGGCGACGACATCGAGTTGGACAAGGACAACCTGTGGTTCTGGCACTGGGATCAGGTGTATTATCAGACCGCGTACGCGGAATTTGCCGAGAACTCGGCGGAGCAGCCTCGGATGGGCGGGAAGAGCCTCATGTACGCCCGCGATAATGACAAGCTGGTCCGGCGCGGGGACGGCTGGCGCTTCCGGGACGTGGATCCGTACTCGATGGAAGATAAGGCAGAGAACAACGTCGCGCGCCCTGTGTTCCTGAATCGGCCGTTCCAGTCCGTCGGGGAGCTGGGCTACGTGCAGCGCGATGACCCCTGGAAGACCCTGAACCTCTTCTGGGGCGACAGCGCCGATAGCGGCCTGCTCGATCTTTTCTGCCTGGAGGAGGGCGAGACCTTCCACCCGGTGCGCGCGGGTGTGCTGAACCCGAACACCGCGCCCAGGGAGGTCCTGACGGCGGTGCTGGCCGGAACGGCGGGCCACGCGAAGGTCGCGGGCAACGATCCGCCGCGGTTGGACAGCGCGGCGGCGGGGCAACTCGCCGAGGAGATCCGAAACTACCTCGGGCCGCTGGAGAACCCGACCCGGGTGCTGCGGAACATCGGCGACATCGCGGAGATGTGCGAGGAGGTCTTTGAGTCCGGGGGGGCGGCCCAGGGGGCGCTCGGGGACATGAAGAATACCGACACGGGGCGCGAGGCCGTGGCGCGGGCGCTGGCGGACGTCTGCAACACCCGCACGTGGAACCTCTTCATCGACATGGTGGCCCAGGCCGGGCGGTTCACTGCCGGGAGCCGGGCGCCGGAGGACTTTCTGGTGCGCGGCGAACGGCGGCTATGGGTGCATCTTGCCCTGGATCGGATCACGGGCGAGGTCGTCGATGTGGACATCGAGCCGGTGTTCGAGTAGTTTTCTGGCGCGATGGAGGCATTGACGATGCGACAGAGGGTATCGGTGTGGGCTTTGGCGGCGTGCCTCGGCCTTTTTGGTTTGGGGCAGGCGTGGGGCCAGGCGCCGGCGGAACAGCCCGACGCGCCGCCGAGTGAGGCGCCTCCGGCCTCCGGGAGGCCCAAGGCGGCCCAGGCACCGCAATCGCCCCCGTCAACGAATGCCGTAATAACGGCACAGGTGCCGAAGCTGACTGGCCCCTTGATCGCGAAGCCGCCGCAGTACGCCCGGTGGGTGGTTCGGTACGAGCGAGTGGAGACAACGGAGACGGCTTCCCAGGAATCGAAAACGCCACCCCCCCCGGTCAATCCGAAGATGGTTGAATTCATCAAGGGCCCAAACGTGGGACGGTCCGTGACGACGTGGATGAACGGCGGGCAGACGGTGATCTGGTATTACGAGAACGTGATCATGGAGAAGTTTCCGGTGGAGGCACCGATCTGCATCAAGGAGTTGCCCCCGGATGGGGCGGACAACCCGAACGAGGAGGGGTATATCGGGATCGAGCGAATCCTCAAGCGGTACCCGGGTTTCTCGTGGCTCAGGCACGAGCATTTCGTCGGGGAGGAGATGAGGAATAATCTATTGTGCCTGCATTTCGTTCAGAAGGAGGCGCCGAGGCGCACGAGGGTCCGGGTGTCCGCGCAGGATGCGGCGGACATGGATGAGGCCGAGAAGCAAGCCGAGGAGGAGGCCGGAAAGGCAGGCGCGAAGGCACCACCGCGGCGCAGGGTGAATCGGGAACGTCGGGAGGTTGAGATCGAGTACGAGCCGGTGGATCGGGAGGCGTGGGTTACCGTAGACGGTCGCTGGCCGGTGGCGGTCCGGGACCGCGACATTCTCAGGACCTTCCAGCACCTCGAGGCCCCGGTTCCGGGCGCTTTCCCGAGAATGGGGGCCGAGTTCGAGACGCTTTTGGCCGATTATTGCCGCGAGTGGAACCTGCCGCCGCCGAAGTATTGAGGGCCGTTGGCGGGCGGCGGGGCACAATCTTCGGACGATTCGAGGATCAGCGCGATGCCGGTTAGCGCGGGGCCGAGCGGCAGAGACTGAGCCATGGGTTCGGAGGTATGTGTGGCATCGGGCATTTGGGGCGGGCATCGGCCTTGGAGGGTCCGTGTCTCGGCGGCGGCGGTGGTGGTGATCGCGGCTTTCGGGTTGTGGGCCCGGCTGGTGGATCTTGGGGACCGCCCGATGCACACCGACGAGGCAGTGCACGCGGTGAAATTCGGGGAGCTGCTGCGGACGGGGGGCTACCGTTACGACCCGCACGAGTACCACGGCCCGATACTGTATTACTCTAATTTGCCGCTGGCCTTGTTGCGTGGGCAGCGGACCCTGGAGGCATTGGACGAGGTCACGCTCCGGATGGTTCCGGCGATCTTTGGGGCGCTGTTGGTGCTGTTGTGCATATTGGCCTCCGACGGTCTGGGGCGAGGGGGGGCGGCATGGGCCGCGGCGTTCGTGGCGGCATCGCCTGGCCTCCTGTACTACAGCAGATACTATATCCAGGAGGTGCCGCTGGTTTTCTTTTCGTTTCTGCTGGTGGGGGCGGGCTGGCGATTCTCGCAGAAACCGTCTCTCGGTTGGGCGCTGGTGGCGGGGACCTCGGCTGGGCTGATGGTGGCCTCGAAGGAGACGTGTGTCATCAATTGGTTTGCGATGGCGGTGGCGTTTCTGCTGACGATGGGCCCGCGCCGGCTGTATCGGGCGCCTTGGCGGCTGATCGGGATCGGGGTGCTCTGCGCGCTTCTGGTGGCGGTGTCTTGGCTGACGGGGTTTTTCACGCATCCGGGCGCGCTGGTGGACACGGCGCAGGCATGGCTGAACTATGGGGCCCGCGCGTCGGGGGAGGGGCACGAGAAGCCCTGGTGGTGGTACACCGCGATCCTGTGGGGCGGCTGGCGCGGGGGACGCTTCGGCCCGGAGGCGGCGATGCTGGTGTTGGCGGGCTTTGCGGTGGTGCGGTTGGCGTATCCGGCGTGTCGCCACCATCGGCCCCTGATTGTTTTTTTGGCGATCTACGCGGCCGTGAGTTTTGGGGTGTACTGCGCGATCCCGTACAAGACCCCCTGGCTGATCGTAGGCTCATTGCACGCGGCGGCGGTGTTGGCGGGCGCGGGCGTGGCGGAGCTATTGCGTGTGTTGCGGCATCTGCGCTGCGGTTGGGTGGGGGTGGTGGTCGGCGCGCTGGCGCTGTGGCAGACCGGCAGGGCGGCCCACCTGGCCTGTGGGCGGCTGGCTATCGACCAGAGCAACCCGTACGTCTATTCGCACACGACCCGTGACCTGGTGCGCTTCGTGGGCAACATTCGCGAGGCGGCCGCGCAGCACCCCGATGGCAAGGCGGCCACTATCAAGGTCATCGCGGAGGAGTACTGGCCGCTGCCCTGGTATCTGAGGGACTTCAGCCGGGTGGGGTATTGGAACGAAATGCCCGCGGATCCCGGGGCGCCGATTCTGGTGACGACGCCCGAACTGGCTGAGGCGTTGCGGCCGCGGCTGGAGGGGAAATACGCGATGGATTTCGGGGGGCTCAGGCACGGATATCTGCTGGTGGCGTTTGTCCGACAGGACCTCTGGGATGCGATGGTGGCGGCGCGTTCGGCGGGGAATGCGCGATGAGCGACCCGGGGGCATCGCGGGTGGTGCTCGCGCGCGAGGCGATGGCGACCGAATTCGACATCGCCGTCGCTGGCTTGCCCGAGAGGGTCGCCCGGCAGGCGATCGAGGCCGCGCTGGCGGAATTGGTACCGCTGGAGCAGGAGTTGAGCCGGTACGTCGAGAACAGTGATGTGTCGCGGATCAATCGGCTCGCGGCCAACGATTCGACCGTAGTGGCGGCCGAGACATTCGATTGTCTCGAGGTTGCCGAGGAGATGCGGCGGTTGACGGGGGGGGCCTTTGACGTGGCCTACGCATCCAGGGGCGGGGGTGGCGAGAGGCTGCGGCTGGATCGATCCCGGATGACGGTCGGGGTGCTGACGGACGGTGTGCGCGTTGATCTCGGGGGCATAGGGAAGGGGTTTGCGCTCGATCTCATGGCGAATGTGCTCAAGGAGTGGGGTGTGACGAGCGCGCTGCTTCGCGCGAGTTCGAGCACGCTTTTGGCGATGGCCGCGCCACCCGGCGAGCAAGGATGGCCCATGGGCTTTGGGCCTCCGGGCGGACGGGTGGAGTTCCCCCTCGCGAACGGCGCGCTCGCGGCATCGGGCAAGGCGATCAAGGGGGATCACGTCATCGACCCCTCCAGCGGGAAGGCGGCCGGGGGCCGTTTTCGGGCGTGGGCGCTTGCCCCCACGGGCGCGGAGGCCGATGCCCTGTCAACGGCCTTTATGATCATGGGGACGCCCGCCATCCGGGAACTCCTCCGGCGCAAGCCCAGGTACAAGGCGTGGTTCGAGACCGGGCCGGATGCGCCGGTCGAGGCGGTGGCTTCCAACCGCGGATAGCTCGGATATCTTCCTAGAGTTCCGGGCGTAGCCACGGTCGTGAGGCCGTGGACGCGCTGGCCGAGCGGGCGGGCCCATCTGTGACCAGATGGGCTACATTTTCGCCGCGGTGCGGGACAAAACCCCAAAAAATAGGCCGGGCCGCCCGAGAGCGGCCCGCGCCATTTCAACACTTGGATTCGCCTTACGCCTTGAAGTCCGCGGGCGTGAAGTCGAGGGCCTTGCGGGCGACGACGGCCTCGTTCACCTTGAAGACCGCGGCCTCGCTGGCGAACGCCTCGTCGGCGGGGCAGTTGAGCTTGCCCTTCCCGCGGATGGCATCGAGGAAGTTCTCGATGTGCGGGGTGTGGTACGGCTTGTCGAGGACGACCGGGATGCTGTAGGCCTCCGGTGGCGCGGACTCGCGCGCGTCGGTGACGCCGCCGCCGCCGGATGGTGCCGCCGCTGGGGCGTCGAGTTTGATGAGGCCCTGCTGGATCCACTGCTTCCACTCGGGCGCGCGGGCCTCGCGGTAGATCTTGGTGATGCCGGCCGACTCCGAGAGTTTCAGGGAGCCCTGGTCGCCCATGAAGTATTCGTAGTATCCGCCGCCGGCACCGGTGGCGGTCAGCACCTGATAGAACGCGCGGACCATGCCCTCCGGCGTCTCGTACTCGTAGATGGCCATGACATTGTCGTACCACTCGAGGTTCTTGTAGTAATCGGTGCCGCCGCTGGCCATGACCGACTTCGGGTGGGTGCCGAGGAACCAGTTGAAGATGTCGATCTGGTGGGCGCCAAGGTCCGATATCGGGCCGCCGCCGTACTTCTTGAACCAGCGCCAGTTGCGGAACTGGCGCATGTCCTCGTAGCCATACTTCTTCAATACGTCCGCGGGGATGGTGTACTTCTCTGGCCAGCCCAGCTCGTCGCTGACGCTGCGGTTCCACTGGCCGTTGACGTTGACGATGCGGCCGAAGAGTTTCGCCTTGCCCATGAGGTTGTTCAGGGCGTGGAGGTAGCGGGGGTTGCTGCGGCGCTGGTGACCGATCTGGCACAGCTTCCCGGTCTCCTGCATCGTCTTGACGATGGAGCGCGCTTTCTCGATGTCGTTGGACATCATCTTTTCGCAGTAGACGTGCTTGCCGGCCTTCATGGAGGCGTTGGCGTGCTCGGCGTGCATGAAGTCGGGGCTCGCCACGATGACCGCGTGGAGATCCTTCTCCTTCTCGAGCATGTCCTGATAGTTTTCATACGCGTTGGGCTTGTGGCCGTATTTCTGGAGCCAGCGTTCGCCGTAGGTGCGGGCGTATTCCCAGATGTCGCAGACGGCCTTGAAGCTGATGTTCGGGATGTCCTTGGCCGCGTTGAGGAGGGTTTTGCCCTGCGAGCCGACGCCGATGATGGCGAGGTTGATGACGTCGGCCTTCTCCTGGGCGCGCGCGGAGGCCTGGCCGAGGACGTACGCGCCGGCGCCGGCCATGAGGGTGGTGTTGAGAAATTCTCGTCTGTTCATGGTGCTTGGATGTCCTTTGGGTTAACTCTATTCGAAAATCAGTATTTATCCATGACGGCCAGCTTGTTGTGCTTGGCCAGGGTCAGGGCGTAGGCGATGAGGATCATGTGGGCCGCGAGCCAGGCGACGCCCCCGTCCTGCCGGATCAGGATCAGCCCGAAGGTCAGGGAGCAATAGAGGAGCCCTTGAAGGAAGAGGGAGATCCGGGTGCCGATGCCGACGAATAGCATGATGCCGAGGATGACGAGGGCCGGGCCGAGCACGATATCGTAGGGCTTCATCAGGACGGGCGGCAGCAGGGGTTGGCCCTGGAAGCTCTCCGCCAGGGCCTCCGGGATGCCGTGGTAATGGGCGAAGCCGTAGACCTTGACCTTGGTGTCCACGGCGCCCTCGGCGGCGGGGAGGCCGAACTCGTCGAGTTTCTCGATCTTACGGATCTCGGTGCCGGCCCATTTTTCGAGGCCGGTGATGAATGCGCGGAGGGCTAGCCAGACGCGCAGGACGAGGAAGGCGAGGGTTTCGTCGGTCCAGCCCTTGAAGAGGGACTGGAGTGGGGATTTCTTATCGGGGGTGTCGCTCATGGGTCTCCTTTTTCGTGGCGGTTAGATTAGGCAGGCTTCTGGGAAAACGTCCATCTGTATTCGGTCTGCTCCACAAGCGGGGGAATGTGGGGGGTCCGGGGCGGGGTGTCTAGCCCAGAATTCGGGCCGGGCCGGGTGTGGGAGAAGTGGCATTTTTGCGGTGGGGTGCGACGCTTGGGGCGTGAAAGGTTCGGTTGCCGGTGGCGGTGCGGGTGCGGTGCGGCGCGTGCTTTTCCTTTGCACGGGGAACTACTATCGGAGCCGCTTTGCGGAGGAGGTGTTCAATCACCTGTGCGCGGCGCGAGGGATATCGTGGGTGGCGGATTCGCGGGGGCTGCATCCGGACGTGGATGGGATCGGGAACACGGGGACCCTTTCGCCGCTGGCTGCGGCGCGGCTGCGGGCGCGGGGATACGGCCTGCGCGGGCGTAGGGCCCCGAGATCGGCCAGGAATGAGGACCTGTCTGCGGCGGACATCCTGATCGCGCTGGACCGGCGGGAACACGAGCCTTTTGTGGTTGAGGGATTTCCGGGGCACGCGGGCCGCGTGGCGTACTGGGATGTTGCGGATATCGGGTTTGAGGAACCGGCGGTGGCGCTGGACAAGATCGAGGCGCGGGTGATCGGGCTGGTCGAGGAATTGGCGCGCCGCGGCTGACCTGAGAATTCGACGCGCGTCTCTGGCCGGGGGGATAGGCCGAAGCCGGAAGCGGCTTCGCTACGGGGGGCGCGTGTGGTAGCGAAGGGCCTCCGCCCTTCGGCGTGGGGGCGCTGCGATCTTGCCGTCAATGGGCCTGGGGCCCATGATGGCTGGCCATGAGACGGAATCGCATGCGGCGGTGTTGGATCGGGTGGCTGGTTTTGGGTTGGGCGGCGCTCTTGGGCCGGGTTGGTTTGGCGATGGGGGCGAAGCCGAACATATTGTTCCTGTTTGCCGACGACCAGTGTTACGAGACGATTGCGGCGCTTGGGCATCCGGTGGTCGAGACGCCGAATCTGGACAGGCTGGTGAAGCGGGGGACGACGTTCACGCATGCCTACAACATGGGTTCATGGAGCGGCGCGGTGTGTGTCGCCAGCCGGACGATGCTGGTCACGGGCCGCAGCGTGTGGCGGGCGAACGCGGTTTACAATTCGACCGACAAGGAACGAGAGGCGGGGAGGCTCTGGCCCCAGCTCATGGCCCGCGGGGGGTACCGGACCTACTTCACGGGCAAGTGGCACATCAAGACGGACGCCGCGAAGGTATTCGACGTGGCCCGGCACATCCGCGCGGGTATGCCTAAGGATACCGAGGAGGGATATAATCGACCCCTGGCCGGCCAGCCTGACCCCTGGAGCCCATATGACCCGAAATTCGGCGGCTTTTGGGAGGGGGGCAAGCATTGGAGCGAGGTGGTTGGGGATGACGCGATCGACTACCTCCGGGAGGCGAGGGCGGACGGCGTGCCCTTCTTCATGTACATCGCGTTCAATGCGCCCCACGACCCCCGGCAGTCCCCCAGAGAGTATGTGGACAGGTACCCGCCCGCCCGCGTCGACGTGCCGGAAAATTTTCTGCCCGAGTACCCGCACAAGGACGCGATCGGGTGCGGCCCATCGCTCCGGGACGAGAGGCTAGGCCCGTTCCCGCGGACGGGGCATGCGGTGAAAGTGCACCGCGGGGAATACTATGCCATCATCTCGCACATGGACGCGCAGATCGGGCGGATCCTTGACGCGCTCGAGTCCTCCGGGCAGGCCGATAACACCTGGGTCTTCTTCACCGCGGACCACGGGCTCGCGGTCGGGCACCACGGGCTGTTCGGGAAGCAGAACATGTACGATCACAGCCTCCGCGTCCCCTTCCTTGTCGCCGGCCCCGGCGTGGCCGGCGGGGCCAAGAGCGACGCGCCGATCTATCTTCAGGACGTGATGCCCACGGCACTGGAAATCGCCGGGGTGCCGAAGCCCGGGCATGTGGAGTTCGAGAGCCTTCTGCCGCTGCTGCGGGGCGGCGATGCCGCGCGGCGGAGGGAGGCGGTCTATGGCGCCTATCTGGATCTGCAGCGCGCGGTGATCGCGGATGGCTGGAAGCTGATCCTGTATCCGAAGGCGGGCGTCGCGCGCCTGTATCACTTGGGAGAGGATCCGATGGAGATGCGCGATCTCGCGAGCGCGCCGGGGAGCGCGGAGAGGATGGGGCAGCTCTTCGGCCGGCTATTGGCGATGCATCGGGAGTTCGGGGATTCATTGGATTTGGGGGAAGCGTTTCCGGCACTTCGGTAGGTGAGCTGGTTGGCGTCGGGCGAGGCGTCCATGCTGGCGGCGGCGCGTTTTTGGCCCATGGTGGGTAAGGATCGAACGGAGGGCAGACGATGAGGCGAGGATGGCGTTGGAAAATGCGGCTGGTGCTGGTGGCGGTGGGGGCGTGGGTGTCGGCGGACGGGGCAGAGGCGACGCGCCGACCCAATATCGTCTTCATTCTCACGGACGACCAGCGCTGGGACATGATGGGGCTGGTCCAGCGCGAGCAGGGGGAACGGGCGAGATTCCCTTGGCTCAAGACACCCCACCTCGACCGGTTGGCGGAGGAGGGCGTCCGGTTTCGCAACGCCTTCGTCGTGAACTCGCTCTGTTCGCCGAGCCGGGCCACGTTCCTGACGGGGATGTACGGCCACGCCAACGGGATCGTCAACAATCACACGCCTCTCTCTGGCGACAGGCCAAATTGGGCCCTGGAGCTGCGCAAGGCGGGATACGCGACGGCCTACTTCGGGAAATGGCACATGGGGAATCAGGCCGAGCGACCGGGCTTCGGGCACGTGGCCAGTTTCGTGGGCCAGGGCGTCTATTTTGGCTGCAAGTTTCTCGTCAACGGGACCGAGACGAAGACCGAGGGCTACGTCGATGACGTATCGACGGACTTCGCCATCGCGTTCATGAGGGAGCACAAGGATCGGCCCTTTGGGATGGTCGTGGGACTGAAGGCGACACACGGTCCTTTCGACCCTCCGCCGCGCCGGGCGAACGAGTACGAGGGTGAGATCCCGCGCCCGACGCCGAATCTCTCGGTTCGGGCGGTGTATCTTGGCGGGGTCGCAACCGGCCGGGAGGGGGACGGCACGAAGATCAACTGGGGATACCTGCGCTGCATCTCCGGCATCGACGACAACGTGGGGCGGGTGGTGGCGGCCATCGACGAGCTCGGGCTCTCGGACGACACCATCCTGGTCTTTGCGGGCGACAATGGCTACTACCTCCGCGAGCATCAGCTCGGCGACAAGCGCACGGCCTACGAGGAGAGCCTGAGGATCCCGCTGCTTTTCCGCTACCCGCGCATCGGCGCGCGTGGGACTGTGGTGGACGCGATGGTCCTCAACACCGACCTGGCCCCGACGCTGCTGGATCTCGTTGGCATTCCGCCGCCGGGACCGCGGCACGGGCGCAGCTGGCGCCCGCTATTGTCGGGCGATGTGCCCCCCGATTGGCGGAAGGCCTGGCTCTATTGCTATTTCCGAGAGAGGGGCTTCCAGGCGCCCATGACGACGGCCGTGCGAACCGAGACCGCGAAGCTCATCCGGTATCCGGGGCGAGACGATTGGACCGAGATGTTCGATCTTGTCGCGGATCCCTACGAGACCCGGAATCTCTTCGGGGAACCGTCGCATGCGGCGCTGCGCGCCGAACTGGAGAGGGAGTTTGACCGGCAGGCGGAGGCGATCGGCTTTCATGTGCCAGACTTTGCGGATCAAGTGGGGGCCGATGCCGAGACGGGCGCCGCGCCCGCGCCGAGAAGGAACGCCTGGGTGCTGGAGTACCGGTTTGATCGCGACGAGGGGGGCAAGGTCCAGAACGCGGCGGGCCCCGGGCCGGACGGGATGGCGCACGGCGCGCCCCTGGCGGATGGGCGCGACGGGGGGCGGGCGAGGGCCTTCGATGGCAAAGGGTACATCGAAGTGCCGAAGTCTCCCGAGCTCGACCCGAGCCGGGGCCCGTGGACGGTCGAGGCGACACTCCTGCCTGACGATGCCGATGGGGTCGTGCTGGCGCGTGGCGGCAAGACGAACGGGTACATCCTGTACCTTTCGGGGGGGCGACCGACCTTCGCCGTGGCATCGAATGGCACCCTGTCGAAGGTCGAGGGCAAGGCGCCCGTCACGGGCCGATGGGTCACGGTGCGGGCGGCGATCACGGCGGATCGGCATCTTGGGCTATGGGTTGATGGAAAGCCCGCCGCGCGGGCGCCGCTCAAAGCGTTCATCGCCGATGACCCGAACGACGGGATGCAGATCGGCGCGGATCTCAAGACGCCCGTCCTCGCGGATGGCCCGCATGGGTTTCGCGGGCGGATCGCGGCCGTGAGGATTTTCAGCGGCGAGGCGGCGCCCTGATGGCGGCGCCGTTCTGGTATCACAGCCATATCGCCTCTGGCGATCGGAGCGTTGGGGTGTTTGCCCAGGCGGGCGGGTTCCGGCTCCGCCGGAGGCCAAAGCGGTGTCGCCGCTGCGCTCTGCCACCGCAGTCCAAATTGGTCGTCTCCTTGCCTTGACCAGAACGCTCAAGGGTAGGCACGGTGGGGGTCCACGGCCTCACGACCGTGGCTACGTCCGGAAGTTTCAAACCAGATCCCGTGCCCCGCGCGCGGGGCACCACCGGGGGTGAAAATCGTAGGCTGCGCCTTGGCGCACGCTGCCG
>CAZYWZ010000167.1:0-11636 GCA_964651705.1 uncultured Verrucomicrobiales bacterium | reverse complement strand
CCGTGGCGCGAAAGGGATTTCGCGCCCTACATTTTCACCCCCGGCGGTGCCCCGCAGGCGGGGCATATGCCCCATGAATGACGCGACGCGCTCGGGCGTCGGCGCGGGCTTGCCTTCCGCGCGAAATTGGGACATGGTTTGCGCATCCCCATATGAACACCGAGCGCAAATTCCTTATCGCCCTGATCGCGGCCATCGCCCTCGCCATCGCGGGCGGCGTGGCCACGTGGTACTTTTACAGCCAGAAAGCCGACGCCGAGGCGCGCCTCGAGCAGGCCAAGGAGGCGTTCCGCCTCGAGCGCAAGGCGCTGGTCACCGAGTACGAAAACTCCGCCGAGGCCGCGCGGCAGGAGCACAAGAAGCAGATCGAGCAGTTCGAGGAGCGCATCCGCATCATCGCCGAGCACCCCGGCAAGATGATCGAGCAACTGGCCGCGATCCGCGACGAGTTGAAGCGGGGAGGCGAGAGCGACGAGGTGACCCTCCAGACCCTCCGCTTCATCGGAGGCAGGATCAAGACGCTGGAGGAGAGCTACGCCGGCCCCCTCCAGGAACTCGTGCGGCTCAAGTCGGCCTACGCCACGCGCGTCAGCGAGAAACTCGAGGCCCCCAAGGGCTGGATCTTCGCGTCGATTTTTAAACGGGGCCAGATCAACGAGTATAATAAGAAATTGGGCGAGCAGCGCGCGCTGGGGAAGGTCGTCACCGATTTGGATGCCGCCTACAAGAGGGCGCAGGCCGCGGTGGCCAAGCACCGCGAGGCGGTCCAGGAGGCCGCCAAGCAGATCGAGGGTCTGGCCGAGATCACGAAGGAGTCCTCCTACAAGGCGATCGAGTTCTGCGAGGTCGCCAACCGCATGCTCGAGGAGCACCGCCGCTTCCTCGAGTCCGACGCCTACAAGAGCGCCCACGAGGTCACCCCGAAAACGTTGCCCTAGGAATCTGTCGGACTTTGTCCGACAGATTCCTCCGAAAATTCCCGTAGCCGAACGCCCCAAGGCGTTTGGCTCGCGCCACCAGGGCCCGGCCCTATTTTGGAGTGCGGCGTGGCAGCGCCGCTTTGGATGGGCGCGTCGGGCCCTGTACACTGGGCCGTTTGGGGCAATCCAAAGCGGCGCTGCCACGCCGCAGTCCACATCGGCCCTCCGATTGATCCGAAGTTTCCCCATGGTGCCTCCGGCGTCATGCACCCTCCCGCGGGCGCGGCGATCCATTTCCCATTGCGCGCGATGGCGTGACGCGCCAACCTGCGCCATCGGGTTTGGGCGCGGCACCCCTCGGTGCCGCCGGCCCGCGAGGGAAAGGACGGGGCGATGGCGCGAGCGATCCGGGTTTTGGCGGTCCACGGCATCGGGCATCAGGAGGCCCGAAAGGCACAATGGCAACCGGCATGGGAGCGGGCGATCTCCGACGGCATCCGGGCGTGGGATCCGGCGGCGACGGTCGAGGTGGCATTCTTCGATTACGACGGGGTGTTCGCGGCGGCGCCGATGGATCCCCTCGTGGTGGCGCGGGCCATGAAGGAGCTCTTCGGCGGGCTCGCGTGGCACGGCATCGGCGAACTGTTCCGCGGGCGGCGCGGCCTTGGCGACTGGCTGGGCCGGCAGCGCTGGGGCGCCGGGATGGTGGCCCAATGGGCCGCGGACCCCCGGCTCCGGCGGAGGCTGCGCTCGGGCCTCGCGGCGGCCATGCGCGACTTCTCCCCCGATGCGGTGTGCGCCCACAGCCTCGGCTCGCTGCTCGCCTATGATGCCTTTGTCTGGCCGGATAGCGCGATACCCATGGAGGGAAAAACGTTTCTCTCCTTCGGCTCACAGATCGGTTTTCCCGCGGTCCGCGGGATCTATGGCGGATTCCTCCGCCCCATCGACTGCCGGATGTGGTACCACCTCTACAACCCCAATGACGATGTCTTCACCGCCCCGATCCGCCTGCCGGATCCCCGCTTCGCGGAGATCATCGCGGAGTTCGACGAGCCCGGCATCGGCGACCACGACGGCACCCGCTATCTGGAACACCCCGCGACCCGCGAGCGCGTCTGGCGGGCGATCGCCGGCGCGACGGGCACCTCGCGCGCCGCGGCGCGCCGCCCGGCCAGGCGCCGGCGCAGCCCCGACCGCCGCGCCCTGCTGGTCGGCATCAACGACTATCCCGATCCCTCCGACCGCCTCGATGGTTGCATCAACGACGCGTTCCTGGTCAGCGCCGCGCTCCAGGAATGCGGCTTCGCGCCCGACGAGATCCGCCTCGTCACCGATGCCCGCGCCACCGCGCGCGGCATCCGCTCGCGCCTGGAGTGGCTGCTCGATGGCGCCGCCGACGGCGACCAGCGCGTCTTCTTCTACGCGGGCCACGGCTCCCAGATCGCCGCCTACGGCATCGGCGAAACCATCGACCGCCTCGACGAGTGCCTCGTGCCGTGGGACTTCGACGGTTCCCCGGAATCCGCGATCCGCGACAGTGACTTCTTCGACCTCTACGCGCAGCTCCCCTACGGCGTGGATCTCGTGGCCATCTTCGACTGCTGCCACTCGGGCGGCATGGCCCGCCCCGCGGGCGCCAAGGTCCGCACCATCGCGCCGCCCGATGACATCCGGCACCGCTCGCTCCGCTGGGACCCCGCCAAGGAGATGTGGCTGCCGCGCGACCTCGCCCCCGCCAACCGCGACCTGATGAAATATCCGGGCCTGGTAACGCCTTCCGGGGCCAGGCGGATCGGCTCCGGCGTCACGGCCCGCAGCCTCCGCGACCCCGAGTACGACCGGGTCCGAAAAACGCTCGGCCACCGCGGCCCCTACTGGCCCCTGCTCCTCTTCGCCTGCGGCGAACAGGAACTCGCCGGCGAATACCACCACGGTCCCATCGCCTACGGCGCCTTCACCTTCGCCCTGGTCAAGATCCTCCGCGACCGCGGCAAGGCCGGCAAACGCATCGCCTTCGGCAGGCTCGTCGAGGAAACCGCCAGGCTGCTCCGCGGCCCAGACCTCGGCTTCGACCAGACCCCGCAGGCCTATGGCCCCGCGGAGAAACTCAAGGCCGCGGTCCCGTGGCTCGCCCGAAGGCCCGCGCCGTAGCCGCGGCCGGCAGGCCGTGGGCCCGATGCCCCCGGCCACCGGGGACGCCTGAAGGCGTCACTACGAGCCTTTCGTCCCCCGCTCGTAGTGCCGCGTTCACGCGGCCACCCACGATGGTCGTGAAACGCGACAGCGACGTAGCGGGGAGCGTGAGCGACCCGTGCGCTGGCCCTGTTACGGCGCGTTCAGGGCCCCCAGATCCTCGCGTAAGGCGTACTCCTCGACCGATGTGCCCTCGACAAACCGTATAGGATCCGCGCACCTCACCCTGTCGCGTCTTGTAGGGCGCGGATTCCCATCCGCGCCACGCACGGCCCTGCCGGTTGCCCGTGGCGCGAAAGGGATTTCGCGCCCTACATCCCAAAGCGTTGCGCCCCTGGGTGCGGCCTTACGCGAGGATTTGGGTGACCCCACCGCCATTGATGCCCGCCCGGCGGTGACGCTATACTGGGCGAATGGGAACAAGGCTCGCCGCGCTCCTCGCCCTCGCCGTCACACCGCTCCTGGCCGAATCCGCCGCGCGCCAGACCAATCTCCTGCACAACCCGGGATTCGAGGAGGGGACCAACGGCTGGCAACTGCCAAAGACCTTCCTCATCGCCGAGGGCGCCGCGCGCTCGGGCTCCCGCTGCCTCCGGGTGGAGAACACCGACGCCGCGGTGTATCAGCTCGCGCGGCAGCCGATCGCTTTCGAGCCGGGCCTGCGATACCGGTACGGTGCCTGGGTGAAGACCCGCGGTGTTCGCGGCGACGAGTCCGGCGCGACGCTGTGCATGGAGTGGTCCGGGACGAACGGTTGG
Source organism: uncultured Verrucomicrobiales bacterium (assembly GCA_964651705.1). Lineage (GTDB taxonomy): Bacteria > Verrucomicrobiota > Verrucomicrobiia > JADLBR01 > JADLBR01 > JADLBR01. The sequence goes on along the minus strand of CAZYWZ010000167.1, from coordinate 7,762 downwards.
TTGGGGGGCGATTACATCGATGGCAGGAAGGGGGATAGCGACTGGACGTATCTGGAGGGGACGACCCGCCCGATCCCGCCGGAGGCAAGGACCATCGACTTCAAACTCTACCTGCGAAAAGGCATGACCGGCGAGGCGTGGTTCGATGACGCCGCGGTCTCCGTGGTCTGGCCCCTGCCCCTGGACGCCCAGATGCTTCGGCCAAACTACCGCGGCTGGCTGCTGCCGGGCGAGACAAACCATTCGATCCTGATCCGCGCGATCGTGGCAGACAGGTTCCCCGATGGCATCGATCGCGCCGGCGCGCGGCTCGCCTGCGATGTCCTGGATGCATCGGGGGAGGCCCGGCTCTCGGGGGCGATCGAGGGCCCCGCGCCGGGACAGCACGACATCGCGCTCGATGCCGGACCGCTTCCCGCGGGCGAATACCGGGCGCGCGTGACCCTCCGCGCCCGCGGGGGAGAGTTGCTGGGCACCCGCGAGTTCCCCGTGAAGCGATGGGCGCCCGACGCCGCGCCGCCGGAGGTCTACATCGATGGCGCATCGCGGACCCTCGTGCGGGGCAAGCCCTTCTTCCCCCTCGGTTGGTATTTTGGCCCCGGGCCGACGGCGAAAGATTTCCGCGCCCACATCGACCGCGTGGCGGCATCGCCCTTCAACACGATCATGTGCTACGGCATCAACTCGGGCGAGGTCGGCAAAGTCCGCGAGTACCTCGACTACCTCGACGCCAAGGGGCTCAAGATCCTCTATTCGATCAAGGACGTGTTCGAGGGCACGAAGTATTTCCGCGAGCCCGTGCTGGGCTTCCGCGGCGAGGAGGCCATCGTGCGCGGGATCGTTTCCTCGTTCCGCGATCACCCCGCCCTGCTCGGCTGGTATCTGAACGACGAGTTGCCCCCGTCGATGCGCGACCGGCTCGAGGCCCGGTACCGCCTCGTGCGCGAGCTGGACCCGCGCCACCCGACGTGGGCCGTCCTCTACCAGGTCGACGAGCTATTCGGCTATCTGGACACCGCCGACGTGCTGGGCACCGACCCCTATCCCATCCCCTCCAAACCCGTCACCACGGTGTCCGACTGGGCCAGGAAGACGGACGCCGTCTCGGGCGGGCATCGCCCCGTGTGGATGGTCCCGCAGGCCTTCGACTGGTCCCACTACCACAAGGATCGCCCCGGGCGTTTCCCGACGATCGCGGAGCTGCGCGTGATGACCTACCTCTGCCTCATCCATGGGGCCGATGGGCTGATCTATTATTGCTACCATGACCTGTTGCGCGACCCCGCCTCTTTCGAGCGCCACTGGTCCGACATGGTCCAGGTCGGCCGCGAGGTGCGCCGGCTCGAGCCCGCCCTCGTGTCGGCCCGCGGCACACCCCCACTCCAGATCCAAACGGATGCCCCCGCGGTCCAATGGGCCGCGCGCTGCGATGATTCCGGGAACGCCTTCATCCTGGTGGCAAACCCAGATCCAGATCATTCGGCCAGGGTCCGCGCCCCCATCCCCCCCGGGGCCAAGGCCCGGCTCCTCCGCGGCACGGCTCCCATCGCGACCTCGGACGGCGATGTGGAACTGCCGCCGATGGACGCGGCCACGGTGATCATCGAGAGGGCACCACCGGGGAGAGAAATGTAGGCTGCGCCTTGGCGCACGCTGCCGAATCGAACGCCCGCGTGCGCCAAGGCGCAGCCTACATCGCGACCCAATTTTCGAGTCAGCGGCCCGTCGGACTTTGCAAAGCCCGGCGGGCTGCTAGCGTCACGATCATGCTGAAGCGACGAGAGGCATTGAGGGCGGTGGGGGCGGTGAGCCTCGCCGCGCTGCCGGGATGGCTGCGGGCCGAATCTGAATCCGCCGATTGCGCGGCGGACGTGCTGGTGATCGGTGGCGGCACGGCCGGAACCATCGCGGCGATACAGGCCGCGCGCGCCGGGGCCAAGACCATGGTCGTCGAGATGGGCGGCCAGCTCGGCGGCACGACGACCGTGGGTGGCGTCGCATACCCCGGGCTCTTCCACGCATGGGAAAAGCAGGTCATCGCGGGCATCGGCTGGGAGCTTGTCGCCGCCGCCGTGGCGCTGGACTCGGGCAAGATGCCGGATTTCTCCACCCCGCCGGCGCGCCACTCCCTGCACCAGGTCGCCGTCAACGGCCAGCTCTACGCCGCGCTCGCGGAGGAGGCATGCCTCGGGTCCGGCGTGGTCCTGTGTTACTATGAGATACCCGTCGCCGCAAGGGCGTCGGGTATCGGCTGGGAGGTCGATACCATCGGCAAGGGCATCCGCCGCAAGATCGCCTGCCGCCAGTTGATCGATTGCACCGGCGGCGCCGACATCGTGGGCATGCTCGGCCTCCCGCGCCTCCGCGAGGCCGAGACGCAGCCCGGCACCCTCATGTTCAGCTTCGGGGGATACGACAGCTCGAAGTTAAATTCGGAGGAAATCGAGGAGCGCTACCAGCACGCGCTGTTGGATGGCACGCTCAAGGAAGGGGATTTCTGCCACGCGGGCCAACCCTTCATCGGTTTCCTGCGCTCGGGCGGGGCCAACGCGCAGCACATCTTCGGCGCGGATAGCTCCACCTCGGCCACCAAGACCCAGGCGAATATCGCGGGCCGCGCCTCGGTGCTGCGCCTGCTGCGCTTCATCCGCTCCCTGCCGGGCTGCGCCAACGCGCGCATCACGCGCATGCAGCAGGAGACCGCCGTCCGGGAGACCTACCGGATCGTCGGCGAGACCCTCGTCACAGAACAGGATTTCACCTCCGGCCGCGTCTTCGAGGATGCGGTGGGATATTCCTTCTACCCCATCGACCTGCACGACCGCTCGGGCGTGAAGCCCGAACCCCTGCGGCGCGGCGTCGTGCCCACGATCCCCCTTCGCGCCCTGGTGCCGAAGGGCAGCCGCAACCTCATGGTCGCGGGCCGCAGCATCAGCAGCGACCGGCTGGCGAATTCCGCCCTGCGGGTCCAGGCCTCGTGCATGGCCATGGGCCAGGCCGCCGGCGCGGCGACGGCCCTCGCCGCGGCCAGGGGAACCACGCCGCTCGACGTCCCCATCGGCGATATCCGCGCCCTGCTCCAGAAACACGGCGCCATCGTGCCAGGGGTGGCGTAAGCCAACGCATCCGTCGCGGAATGAGCGGCGCGGGGACGCGCCGCACTCCATAGCGCTGCGCGCGAAACTCGGCAGCGTCATGGCGTGTCGACATGGTCCCAGAATGTTGCCGCATTTCGGCCGAAGGCCTTTGGAGTGCGGACCGTCCGCGGGCCGCTCTTTGCGGGCAATGGGAGTCTTCAGCTCCTGCGCGTGCGACCACTCCCCGACCATTCTGCCGTGCATTTTGGACGCGCCGGGATTAGCATCCGCCATGCCGATCCACCTTCCCCCGCTGACGCGCAGGCAGTTCCTGTCCCGATCGCTCCTAGCCGGCGCCGGTGCCGCGCTAGGAGGCTGGGGCTGTGCGCCCACCAAGGCGCTTGCCAGCCCGGACCTCTGGGCGCTGCTGGCCGACACCCACATCGACGCGAACCGCGCCACGATGGCCCGAGGCATCAACATGGCCGACCACCTCATCGCCGCCGGCGGGCAGGTCACCCGCGCGGGGCGCCTCTCCGGCGCGATCATCGCGGGCGACTGCGCCTATCTCCGCGGCCTCCCGGGCGACTACACCACCCTACTGGGCCTTCTGGAACCCATGCGCGCCTCGGGCCTCCCCATCCATCTCCTCCTCGGCAATCACGACGACCGCGACAACTTCCGCGCCGCCATGCGCCAGGCTGGCCTGCCTGCGGAAAGTCCCCTGGCCGACAAGCATGTCTCCGTGCTCCAGACGCCGCGCGCGAACCTGTTCCTCCTAGATTCCCTCGACAAGGTCAACGTCACGCCCGGACTGCTGGGCGAGTCCCAGTTGGGATGGCTCGGCCGGGAACTGGACGCGCATGCCGACCGGCCGGCCATCATCGTCGCGCATCACAATCTCGAATTGGCTGGGGGCAAGAGTGGGCTTCAGGACACCGCCGCGCTCATCGATGTCCTCGCGCCGCGCAAGCACGTCAAGGCGTACGTCTACGGCCACTCGCACGTCTGGGGCCTGACCCGGCACGAGTGTGGCATCCACCTGGTCAATCTCCCGCCCGTGGCCTACGTGTTCAAAGAGGGGCGCATCAGCGGCTGGGTGCTCATGGCGCTAGCGGACCGCGGCGCCACCCTCACCCTCCGCTCCCTCGACGGCATGCACCCCGACGAGGGAAAGACCTTCGAACTGGAATGGCGCGGTTAGGAATCTGCCGGACTTTGGCCGACGGATTCCTCTGCCCGCCGTGAGGCAGACATTCCTGTCTGCCTCACGCGGAAAGCCGACTCGTCCCCCTGGCGCCCACCCGCCGCGCCGGCCATTCGCAAATCGCCCCCGGGCGTGGCATATTCGCCCATGGGAAACGAAACGGGGTCTTCGGCATCCACGGGAAGCAGGCGGCGCATCCAGGAGCGCTTCCTGCAAGCGCGGTTCTTCCTGGGCGCGATCTTATTCCACGTGGCGCTCTTCGTGCTATTCGCCACCAAGGTGGTCATCGATGCGGTGCAGGCGCGGGAGCACACCTTCCAGCCTTCGGATACGTTCGTCGGCGGCAAGCCCCCACCCCGCGCGCCCGACGAACCGTCGCTGGCGCGAGTGAAGCCGGAGAAGTTCCCGGCCATTCCTTCGACGACCGGGATGCGGCCGGGGCCGAGGACAGAAGATATGCTCAAGGACGTGATCCGCGGCGCGCCCGCGGGACCCGCGGTGGCCGCGCTGCCGGGCACCGGCCCCATGGGCACCTTCGACGGCAAGACCCTGACCGAGAGATTGCCGAGACTCGGAGACCGCACCAAAGCCCAGTGGAAGGCGCTCGAGGAGTTCCGGGGACATTGGTTCACTAAAGGCACCGGCTACGGGCCCCGTGCCGCAGAGTTCACCGTGCACATCGGCCAGCCCTCCCAAGGCGGCGACGCGCTGGCTTTCGTTCGTTTCGGGGTGGATGGCAAGACGATCATCGGCGGGAGCATCCCCAACCTCGCCGAGATGTTGAACCGATTCAGCAAGGGCAAGATCAAGGCCCGCGTCCAGGGAGAGGTCTTGCGCCTCGATAGCGCGGCGATCTACGAGACGCGACCGCCGTTCATCTACCTTACCGGCAGGTCGGACTTCCGGCTCACCGAACCCGAGATCTTGAACCTCAGGAAGTACCTTCTCCTAGGGGGCTGCATCTGGGGCGACAATGCCCTCCCCGGCCACCGCTCGCGGTTCGATATCGCGTTCCGCCGCGAGATGAAGCGGGTGATCCCAGATGACGACAAACCGTTCGAGACGCTGCCCGACGACCACCCCATCTACGGCAACGGCGGCTTCCGCCTCGCCTCGGCACCGAGCGGGCTCAATTTTTCCCACCAACCGATCGAGACGATCCGTTTGGATGGCGTGGAGGCCATTCTCTATACCGCCAATGGCTACGGCGCCATGTGGCAGGTCACCCTCGACGACTCCCTGCGGGAGGTGGACCACGCCGTCATGCAGCGGGGCGAAAAGGAGTTCTGGGAGTACCGGAACATCTTCTATCGCAACCTCAACGAAGATTCCCTGCTGCGCTCGTACCGGCTCGGCTACAACATCGTCCTCCACCTCCTGCTCCGCCACGAGGCCAGGCTCCGGACGATTCCCGGGGCGTAGCAGGACGCGGGATGAAAATGTAGGGCGCGTGAGCCATCCGGGCTAGTGCGCTTGTTTCCAGATCGACCGCAAGGCGTGCGCCTCAAGCGTCTCAAATCGCACCTCCCCACCCGTGACGGAAAGGCCCAACGACCGATCCTCAGGCTTGGGGATCACGGGCATCGGGATGTAGCTCAACCCGTCATCGGCGAAGATCTCGTATGCGGTGCGATCCGCATAAATCGCGATGTTCCCGCGCCCGTCGCGCAACGGGGCGGCGGCCCGATGGCCGGCGACCTCGATCTCGCCCTTCGCGAGATCGTAAATCACTGGGATGCCACGCACGTTGAAGGTGATCGCCGCCGCGGTACCCGCGTCAAACCGCGCCCGGATTTCGCCGAGTTCCGCGGACAATTTGTCCAGGGGGTCGGGATCGCTCGGCTTTAGCGCGATCGGACCCAGGGCGTGGGAGGATTCCCGGAGCGAATTGAGTTCCCTCACCGGCCGCCATGCGACGCGCGGCCCGTCGGTCGTGGGCCGGAGGGTCAGATCCAAGGGCAAGGACATCGCCTGATTGAATGGCATGCCCGGTGATGGGGCCTGGAGCCATCCGATCTGAATGCGGCGGTCCTCCTCGGGCGGGATGTCGCTGAAGGTCTGCGCGGCGTAGAAGCCCTTGCCCCGATGTCCCTTGAGCATCGGAGTCTCGGGCCGGAACGCCTCCCCGTCGAATGACCCCAGCATGTAGTCGCTGTTGGCGCCGGTCAGCACCCACTTGCGCTCCGAGGGCTTCCCCTCCACCGGCAGCGCAAAGAAATCCGGGCACTCGTAGAAACCCTCGACCTTGCTCAGGAAGGCCCACTCCCGCATGTCGGCCGAGCCGAGGAAATAGATGCAATCCGCCCGGCCCTCCCGTCCCCGGTGGTCTTTCTTGCCGGGCGCCTCCTCGCCCACGTACAGGGTCATCACCCATCGCTTCATCGGCTCGTGCCAGATGACCTTCGGGTCACGGTTGCCAGGCGTGAACTCCCTCACGATCGGGTTGCCGGCGAACTTGGTGAACCGCCGCGCGTCGGAGGAATAGGCCATGCCCTGGACCGTCGGCTTGCCGGCCGCGGTATAGAAGAGGACGACGACGGGCTTGCCGTCGGGGCTCAGCCCGCTGGTGTTGTCGCGGTCCACGACGCCGGATCCGCTGAACATCGGCCCCATCGCGTCGGGATAGAGCGCGACGTCCATCTCCTCCCAATGCACCAGGTCCCGGCTGACGGCGTGCCCCCAGTGCATGTTGCCCCATTTCGTTCCGTACGGGTTGTGCTGGAAGAAGAGATGGTACTCCCCGCCAAAGAAGACGAGCCCGTTGGGGTCATTGTTCCATCCCCGCCTCGGGGAGAAATGCAGCCCCGGGCGCAGCGGCTCGCGATACAGGCTCTCGGCGGCCCAGATCGCATCCCCCTGGTCGATGGCGACGAGGCCGCCAGAATCCTCCGGCAGCTTGTCCGCGCGAATCGTGGCCGCCCGACCCTTGAAATCCCCCACATCCATCGCCGCCCACCAGTCGGGCTCCCCATCCGCCAGCTCGATGTCGAACCGCCGCTCCGGCCCGCCCTCGATCGCGACGGTCAGCACGCGCTTCGCCGCGCCGTCCTTGACGGGGAACCTCAGGTAGCGCGATTCCAGCATCACTTGGCGCGTGACGTCGGCCACGAGTTTCGGCGGCCCGCCGCCCGCCGGCATGTCCTCCGCCGAAGAACGCCCACCCGCCACCACGATGCCGACGAGGACCAGGACCACCGCAAGAATTTTCACTTCGCCTCCTCGAGAAATGGAAGCCGAGCCCAGGGGCGGGCGCAAGCTCGCGCCCGCCGCGGCGGACAGCTGTAGCCCATCTGCTAACCCCGACACGTCGCGTCGGCACTCCGTGCGGATTGTTCACTCTGCGCGTGAACAATCCGGGCTGGCAAAGCGGCCTGCTAAAAAATCTGTAGGGCGCCTGTGTCAGGCGCCAGCGGGGGCGAGGTCCAGGTCAGCCCCGCCGCCGGCGCGCGGGGGCGGGGCTAGCCAGAGTCCACCACGC
>CAZYWZ010000166.1:0-11974 GCA_964651705.1 uncultured Verrucomicrobiales bacterium | reverse complement strand
CGAAAATTGGGTCGCGATGTAGGCTGCGCCTTGGCGCACGCTGCCGAATCGAACGCCCGCGTGCGCCAAGGCGCAGCCTGCCATTTTCCGCCCCGGTGGTGCGCCGCCTGCGGGGCATGACGTCTGACTTTCTTTGGGTCATGCGTGGGGGGTTGGGCATTGGACGTCGGCTTGCGGGGGGCGCGGGGGGCTGGCAGGATGCGGGGATGATGGAATCTGGAGTGGGCGCGGTGGTGGTGTGGTTGATGGCCGGGGCCGCCTGCGCGTTTTTGGTGGGCTCGATCCCGTGGGGCTATCTGGTGGGTAAGCTGAAGGGGGTGGATGTGCGGGCGCACGGGAGCGGGAACATCGGCGCGACGAACGTGGGGCGGGTGTTGGGCCGTGGCTGGGGTGCGTCCGTGCTGCTGATGGATGCGCTGAAGGGGGTGGCGGGCGTGCTTTGCGTCGATTGGGTGGTGCGGCGTGTGGCACCGGGCGTGGTGGAGGGGTTGGAGTGGAGGGGGGTGGCTTTCGGGGTGGGTGCGGTGCTGGGCCATAACTTTTGCCCTTGGCTGGGTTGGAAGGGTGGCAAGGGCATCGCGACAACGGCGGGGGTGCTTTTGGCGGCGTTGCCCTGGGCGTTTCTCTGGGCCTTTGGGGTGTGGGCGGTGGTCTTTGCGGCATCGCGGATCGTGTCGTTGGCGTCGATTGCGGCGGCGGTGGTGCTGGGGGTGGCGGGGATGTGGCGGTATGGGCCTGGCGTGTTGGGGTGGTCCTGCGTGGTTCTCGGGGTGCTGGCGGTGGCAAGGCACCGGGCCAACATCGGGCGGCTATGGCGCGGCGAAGAACCGCGGGCGTTCCAGAAGAAGGCGGAGGAGTCGGCGTGAATGTCCAAGTGTTGGGAGCGGGGGCGTGGGGCGGCGCGCTGGGGCGGATGCTGCGCTCGGCGGGCCATGAGGTGAGCTGGTCGGACGTGGGCGATCCGACGGAGTGGCGGGATCGGTTGGATTTCGTGGTGCTGGCGATCCCCTCGAAGTTTTTGGCGGCGGCCCTGCCGCGGTGGGCGCCGGTGCCGTGCCCGGTGGTGAGCGTGGTCAAGGGCATCGAGCCGGAGGGGTTCCGGCGGGTGAGCGAGATGGTGCGGGAGGCGTGGCCCGGTTGCCGGGTGGCGGCGCTCTCTGGGCCGAGTTTCGCCAAGGAGGTGGAGTCGGGGGTGCCGACGGCGGTCGTGGCCGCCGCGGACGATGAGGCATTGGCCCGCGAGGTGCAGGAGGCGTTCCACCAGCGGACGTTTCGGGTGTACCGGTCCACGGATCTGTTGGGGGTGGAATTGGGCGGCGCGCTGAAGAATGTCTATGCGATCGGGGCGGGGCTGTGCAGCGGGCTGGGGCTGGGGGACAACAGCCTGGCCGCGATGGTGACGCGGGCGCTGGCGGAGATGCGGCGGCTGGGGTCGGCGCTGGGCGGCAAGCCCGAGACATTCATGGGACTGAGCGGCGCGGGGGATCTGATGCTGACGTGTTATGGGGACCAGAGCCGCAACCGGCGGGTGGGACTCGCGCTATCGCGGGGCGGGGCACTCGCGGAGATCGAGAGAGCGCTGGGTGGCGTCGCGGAGGGCGTGACCACGGCCCGGGCCCTGAAGGAACTCGCGCGCCGCAGGGGTTTGCGCGCCCCGCTGGTGGAGCAGGTGGCCGCGGTGCTGGCTGGGGAACGTTCGCCGGCGGAGGCGCTGGAGGCATTGTTGGCCAGGCCGCCCGACGAGGAGTAGGACGGCGGCGCGTCCACGGTCTGGCGATCGTGGCTACGTCTGGAACGTCCGGGCTAGATCCCATGCCGCCCGAGGCGTCACCACCGGGGGAGAAATTTTGTAGATGCGCCTTGGCGCACGCTGCCGAATCGACCGTCCGCGTGCGCCAAGGCGCAGCCTACATCGCGACCCAATTTTCGGGTCAGTCCGCGAAGAGATCCATCTGGCCGGATTGGGCGGGGCGGCGGGCGTCCTTGCGGCGCTTCTTTTTGGTGGGGGCCTCTTCGAGCGATGTGGTCTGGGCGAGGGTATCGGCGGCGATCTGGCCCTCCTCGAGTTGGCGGAGGAGGCCCTTGGCGCGGTCGAGGACCTCTTTGGGCAGGCCGGCGAGGCGGGCGACCTGGATGCCGTAGCTCTTGTCGGTGGCGCCCTCGACGATCTTCCGGAGGAAGACGACCTGGTCGTTCCATTCGCGGACCGCGACGTTCATCATGCGCGAGGCGCGGAGCTGGCGGGCGAGGCGGGAGGTCTCGTGGTAGTGGGTGGCGAATAGGGTGAGGGCGCCGACGCGATCGTGGAGGTACTCGGCGACGGCCCAGGCGATGGAGAGGCCATCGAAGGTGCTGGTGCCGCGCCCGATCTCGTCGAGGACGACGAGGCTGCGGCCGGTGGCATTGTGCAGGATATTGGCGGTCTCGTTCATCTCGACCATGAAGGTGCTCTGGCCGCGGGAGAGGTCGTCGGAGGCGCCGACTCGCGTGAAGATGCGGTCGACGAGGCCGATGCGTGCGGAGCGGGCGGGGATGAAGGAGCCGACGTGTGCCATGAGGGTGAGGAGGGCGACCTGGCGGAGGTAGGTGCTTTTGCCGGCCATGTTGGGGCCGGTGAGGATGACGAGTCGGCTGGAGGGGGCGAGCGCGGTATCGTTGGGGACGAAGCGCTCCTCAAGGTTGAGGTGTTCGAGGACGGGGTGGCGACCGTCGGCGATCTCGATGCAGGGGTCGGGGAGGATCTCGGGGCGGCGGTAGTCGCGGGCGCGGGCGACGTGGGCCAGTGCGGCGAGCGCGTCGAGGGCGGCGATGCGGTCGGCATTCTGCTGGATGGCGGCGGTGTGCGCGAGGATCTGCTCGCGGACTTTTTGGAAGAGTTCCTGCTCGAGGGCGCGGGCCTTTTCCTCGGCGCCGGTGATGCGGGCCTCCATCTCCTTGAGTTCGGGGGTGACGAAGCGCTCGGTATTGGCGGTGGTCTGCTTCCGGTGGTATTCCGGGGGCACGCCCGCGGCGCTGGCGTGGGAGACCTCGATGAAATAGCCGAAGACGGAGTTGAACCGGATCTTGAGGGACTTGATGCCGGTGCGTTCCTGCTCCTGTTGCTGGAGGCGGGCGATCCACTCCTTGCTGTCGCGCGCGAGGGAGCGCAACTCATCGAGCGGGGCATCGTAGCCGTCGGCGATGACGCCACCGTCCCGGAGGTGGGGGGGGCAGGCGGGATCGATGGCGCGGGCCACGAGGCCAGTGACGGGATCGAGGGGGTCGATGTCGTCGCGGATGGAATCGATGAGTTTGGCGCCTGGGGGGGCGAGCATGTCGCGGATGGCGGGGATCTGGCCGAGGCCGTGGGCGAGGGCGAGGAGGTCGCGGCCGCCGCCGGAGCCCTGGGAGAGCCGGCCGGTGCCGCGCTCGATGTCCGGGATTTCACCGAGTCTGGCGCGGAGGGATTCGAGGGGGAACTCGTCTTCGGCGAGGCGGCCGATGGCCTGCTGCCTGGCGACGATGTGGTCGAGCTGGAGGAGGGGGTGGAGGATCCAGTCGCGCAGGCGGCGCGCGCCCATGCCGGTGCAGGTGCGGTCCAGGGTGCCGAGGAGGGTGGTCTCGCGGGGGGCGCCCTGGCGCAGCGGCTCGGTGAGTTCGAGGGCGCGCCGGGTGGTCTCGTCGAGGATCATGAAATGGGTGGGGTTGTATACCGAGAGGGAGCCGACGTGGGCCAGGGCGCGGCGGAGGGTGTTTCTGACGTAGTGGAGCAGGCCGCCGGCGGCGCCGATCGCCAGGGGCATCTCGGAGCATCCGAAGCCGTCGAGCGAATGGGTGTGGAAGTGCTCGCGGAGGCTGGCGAATGCCGAGTCGAACTGGAAGGCCCAGCCGTCGTGCCGCGATAGGGAGGCGCGGGAGGCGGCGAGGGCGGCGTCGGGTTCCCAACCGTCGGGTATGACCAGTTCGGCCGGGGCGATCTTGGCCAGTTCGTCGGCGAGGTGGCGACCGTCGGGGAGTTCGGTGAGCCGGAAGTCGCCGGTGGAGGTATCGAGGAAGGCGAAGCCGTAGCGTCCGTCGGCGGGGCAGAGCGCGGCGAGGTAATTGGCGCGGCGGGAGTCGAGGGACTCGATCTCTACGACGCTGCCCGGGGAGATGATCTGGGTGATTTCCCTGCGGACCATCTGGCCGGGTTTCGGGGTCTCCATCTGGTCGCAGAGGGCGACGCGGAATCCGGCGTTGATGAGGCGCGAGATGTAGGGCGTGGCGGCGTGGAAGGGGAGGCCGCACATGGGGATGCCGTTGCGCTGGGTCAGGGTCAGGCCGAGGACGCGGGCGCCGGTCTTTGCGTCCTCGAAGAACATCTCGTAGAAATCGCCGAGGCGGAAGAGCATGAGCGCGCCGTGGGGCACCTGCGCCTTGAGGCGCCGGTACTGCTGCATCATGGGTGTGGAGGTGTCGGGGGGCACGGGGGAGGTTAGGTCAAAGGTCAAAGGGCAAAAGTCAAAGCCATAGGTGCCAGGTCAAAGGTGGGGAATTGGCGGCTCAGTCATCGAAGAAGGTGTCCTCATGGGAGTAGGGTGGGGCGCAGCAGCATAGGAAGCGGAGGGGGGTGTTGGCGAGGATGGCGTGGCGGGAGCCGGGGGGGATGAGGATGGCGTCGCCGGGGCCGACGTGGCGGGATTCGGGGCCGATGGTGATGGTGCCCTGGCCCTCCAAAATGAAATAGATCTCCTCGCTGGCGCGGTGGTGGTGGGGCCGGGTGGATGCCCCGGCGGGGAGGGTGGCCTCCGCGAGGCTCTGGTTCTGGACGGGGGCGTTGGTCCGGTCGAGGATGCTGCGGATCGCGGAGCCGTCTTTGGTTGTGAAAGGGGCCTGGCCGATTAAATTGATGACGGTCACTGGTTTGGAAAATAGGACACGGTATGGACGGGGCAAACGAAAAGGGTGGGCTGGCGAGGTTGCTGCGGGTACCCCTGCTGACGGAAAGGCGGGTGGCCCTGGCGTTCGCGGTGGCGGCACTGGCGGATGTCGTCCAGTGGATTTTTGCGGGGACGACGTTCCTGCCGCTGTGGTTTGACGATTTCGTGGACCTGGCGGCGATGGTGGCGCTGTGGCGGCTGCTGGGATTTCACCTGTTGCTGCTGCCGGCCTTCCTGGCGGAGATCGTGCCCGGCGTGGAGATGTTGCCCACCTGGCTCGGGGCGGTGGCCTATCTGGTGCGGCTGCGCAAGCGGGAGCAGCGGGTCGAGGATGCGCCGGTGGGGTGAGGTGAAATTTCGTGGGGCATCTGGGCATCCCGTAAGGCGGGCGCTCCTGCCCGCCGGGCTGGTGGGGCTGGCTAGAAAATTGGGTCGCGATGTAGGCTGCGCCTTGGCGCACGCGGGCGGCCGATTCGGCAGCGTGCGCCAAGGCGCAGCCTACAGTTTTCCTCCCCGGTGGTGCCCGCCCCTTCGCTGCCGCCATCGGAGGGCGGGATTCTGAACACCGTTCGGCATTTGGGGCGGCGCCGTGATGCGGCGAATCCGATTTCTGGCCGCCGTGCTGGAGGCTTGCCGAGCGGATCTCGGGTGCTATGCGTGGACATCCCATGATCGAGCGAATTCTGGCCGGGGCGGAACCCGGGTTTGAGCGATGAGAATACTGTCTGGCATCCAGCCCAGCGGCATGCTGCATCTCGGGAATTACTTCGGGATGATGCGGCCGGCGATCGAGTTGCAGGAGAAGGGCGAGGCGTTCTATTTCATCGCGGACTATCACGCGCTGACGACGGTGCGGGATCCGGCGCAGCTGCGGCGGTTCAGCCGGGAGGTGGCGGTGGACCTGCTGGCGGCGGGGCTGGATCCGGCGAGGTCGGCGCTATTCCGGCAGAGCGACGTGCCGGAGGTGGCGGAGCTGGCGTGGATCCTTTCGACGGTGACGCCGATGGGGCTATTGCAGCGATGCCACTCGTACAAGGACAAGGTGGCGAGGGGCATCGCGGCGAGCCACGGGCTGTTCGCCTATCCGGTGCTGATGGCGGCGGACATCCTGATCTACGATTCGGACCTGGTGCCGGTGGGGCGCGACCAGAAGCAGCACGTGGAGGTCGCCCGGGACATCGCCATCAAGCTCAACGAGGCGTACGGCCCGGTCCTGAAAATTCCCGAGCCAGAGATCCGCGACGCGGTGGCGGTGGTGCCCGGCATCGACGGGCAGAAGATGTCCAAGTCGTACGGCAACGGGATATTCCTCTCCGAGCCGGAGGTGTCCTTCCGCAAGAAGGTGATGTCGATCAAGACGGACTCGACCCCGGTGGAGGCGCCGAAGGCGACGGAGGGCTCGGTGATCCTGCAGCTCTATCGGCTGGTGGCGGACGACGGGTCATACCGCTCGATGGAGGCGTCATTCGCGGCGGGCGGGACGGGCTACGGGGAGTACAAGAAGGAGCTGGCCCGCGCGCTGTGGGAGCATTTTGAGGGGTATCGGGTCCGGCGGCAGGCGCTCGAGGCGGATCCGGCGCGGGTGGACGCGGCGATGTCGGCTGGGGCGGCGCGGGCGCGGGCTGCGGCGAGGGTGGTGCTGGACCGGGTGAGGGAGGCGGTGGGGCTGTGCTGAATCTGGACAGCGGGCGGGATTTGCAGGTGAGGCTGCCGGTGTTCGAGGGGCCGCTGGATCTCCTGCTCTACCTCATCCGGAAGGACGAGCTGGACATCTATGACATCCCGATCGAGCAGGTGACGGCGCAGTATATCGAGTACCTCGACCTGATGCAGATGCTCAACCTGGAACTGGCCGGGGAGTTCCTCGTGATGGCCGCGACCCTCCTGTACATCAAGAGCCGGACGCTCCTGCCCGTGGACCAGCAGGTCGTCGACGAGGAGGCCGAGGAGGAGGACGACCCGCGGTGGGAGCTGATCCGCCAACTGGTGGAGTACAAGAAATTCAAGGACGCGGCCTTCTCGCTCAGGCTGAAGGAGGCGGAGCGCGAGCGGGTGTTCACCAGGAATCCCGCGAAGCCAGATTTCGGCCCGGCGCCGCAGGTGGCGGGGGAAGCCAACATCTTCGACCTGATCACCGCCTTCAAGAAGATCCTCGATCGGGTCCAGAAGGAGGAGAACCTCCGGGACATTTTCGAGGACCGGTTCACGGTGGCCGACAAGATCGAATTCGTGAGGCAGGTGTTTTCGCGGGAGGCGCGGCGGAGGTTCGTGGAGTTATTTGAGGGTACGGCATCGAGGACCGAGGTGGTGGTGACGTTCCTGGCGATACTGGAGCTAATCCGGCTGCGTTTTCTGGTGGCGCGGCAGGCGCGGCAATTTGGGGAGATCGAGCTGGTTCGGGTGGAGGCGGCATGACGCTGAAACAGGTCATCGAGGCGCTGCTGTTTGCGGCGCACGGCCCGCTGTCGGCCAAGGACATCCGCAAGCTGCTGGCGGATGCGGCCGAGGTGCAGCAGGACGATCACACCATGGCGATCGCCTCGGCGAAGGAGTCCGAGATCCATCGGCTGATCGAGGAGCTGCGCGCGGAGATCGATGGCCAGCGCCGCAGTTACATGTTGGAGGAGGTGGCGGGGGGGTGGCAGCTGGCGACGAGGCCGGAGTACGTGGCCTGGGTGCGGCTCCTGTATGAGCGATCCAGGGCACCGCGGCTCAGCGGGCCCGCGCTCGAGACGCTGGCGATCATCGCGTATCGGCAGCCGGTGTCGCGGGCGGAGATCGAGGCGGTGCGTGGGGTGTCGGTCGATGCGGTGCTGACGACGATCCAGGAGCGGGGTCTGGTGACGGCGCGGGGGAGGGCGGATCTGCCGGGGCGGCCCCTGGTCTATGAGACGACCGACTTTTTCCTTGAGCACTTCGGATTGAAGTCGCTAGAAGAATTGCCTAACGCGGAGGAACTTAAGCGGGTGCCTTTGCCCAAACCGCCGGGTGTTGGACCGGGATCGGCGGAGGGGGGTGAGCTTCCGTTGGACGATGAAACTCGAAACATTGAGACTCCAGATCGAGAAGCTGGACAGCCAGATCCTGAAGCTGCTGAACCAGCGGCTGAGTCTGGTGCAGCAGATCGGGCGGGCGAAGGCTGACTCGGGGTGGGGGGTATTTGACCCGAAGCGCGAGGCGCAACTGGTGTCGCGCCTGAACGGCGAGAACACGGGACCGGTGTCCGAGGCGGCGCTCCGATCGATCTATCAGATCATATTTTCTTCGGCGCGTGCGCTGCAGAAGCGGCTTCGCATCGCGCATTTGGGATCGGAGTGGTCGGAGTGCCATCATGCCGCGATCGACATCTTTGGCCTGGAGGCCGAATATCGGAGTCTTGCAGATCGGGCGGGGGTGGCGCGGGCCCTGCGTTCGGGAGAATGTGACTATTGGGTGACGTGCTGTGATTTCCGGGAAGGGTTGCGCGAGCTGGCGGAAATGGTTTTGCCCCGGTTTGGGGGGAAGCGGTTTTTCGTGGTTGACGGGGGGATGAATAAGATAAGTTAATCAGATGGGCAATTTCGGCGCGAGGCTGGGCAAGTTGTTTGGCGGTAAGCAGAAACCGGGGGAACCGGAGGCGGTGAGGGTCCCCAGCCCTGGCAAGGGGGCGCCCAGCCTGCGGGACCAGATGCTGTCGAAACCGGTGCCGCCACCGGCCTTGGCGGCGGCGGCGCCGACACCACCCCCGCCGCCGACAGCGGGGGTGCGGGCTGGCACCGAGAAACTTGGCACGGTGGCACCTCCGAGGCCGACGGCGGTAGCGCCGCCCGGTGTGGCGGTGCCGCCGATCCCGCCGGCTTCCGCGACATGGTCGCCGCCGGCCGCCGTGGCGCCTCCGGTGGCTTCGGTGGGGGTACCGCCCGTGTCCGGGGGCGTATCGGGTCCGCGTCCGCCGATGCCGCCCAAGCCGCCGGCGGTTCCGCCGCCCATGCCCGAGGGGCCGGCGCGCATCCCGGCTCCGGTGGCCCCGCCTCGCCCGATGCCGCCTCGGATCATGGCACCTTCGCCATCTCTTGAAACGCCTGCGCCAATGTCGCCTCCGTCGTCGGCGCCGGCGGCAGGGCCGCAAGCGCCGCCTGTGTCGGGAGCGGCGCAGGGTCGGTCGGTCGTGCCGGATATCGAGTCGTCTCCTGGAGGGGAGAAGGTGAGGCCCCCGTGGATGTCGGGTGGACGCAAGACGCAGACCTTGAAGCCGTTGCCGCCGCGAACCCCTTCTGCAGCGTCAACGCTATCGCACCCGCCGGCATGGGTGGCACCAACGGGGCCACCGGCCCCTCCCGAGCCGCGGATACCGGCCCCGCCCCTTCAAGGTTCCCCCGCATCCAAGGTCCCCCCGAATTTCAAATTTCGCGAGTTGCCGGTGTTGGACGCCGGGCCGGAAGAGGCCGAGGTGCCACCGGCGCCGGTCAAGATACCGCGGCCCTTGGGTCCGCCGAAGACCGGGCCGGGTGAGGCCCCGCCGGCACCGATGCAGGTGCCGAGGCCGGTGGCACCACCGAAGCCGATGGCCGCGGGCGCGCCGCCGATGCCCTCTGCGGCCGTGGGGGCGATGCAGGCAGTGGCGCCGCCGAAGTCCCCATCGTTGGGCGCCGCGCCGACGCCAATATCCCCGGTGACGGTCCCACAGCCGGTTGCCGCGCCGCGGCCCATGGGCCCACCGGGGCCTGCTGCCATGCCGCAAGCCGTGGCCCCGCCGCGACCGGTATCTGCGCCGGCGGCTGCGGCAGGGCCGGGCGGTGTTGCCAAGAAGGCCACCGAGGTGGTGGCGGCCGTGGCGCCCGTGGCGCCGAAGACGCCGGCGGCGCCGGTGGTGGCGCCCCGGCCGATGGCAAGCCCGCCGCCTGGGGCGGCGCCGGTGATGGGGCCTCGGCCCATGGCGAGCCAGCCGGCGGGGGTTCCCGGGGAGGCGGTCGGGCGGGTGGCGAGGACGCGGGGCATCGGCCAACCGATCGCGGTGCCGGCCCCCGGGGGAGCGCCCCCGGCGAGCCTGGCGGCGCGGCGACGGGGCTCGCGCGTGTGGTCAACCCTCTTCTTCTTGGTCCTGTTGCTCGCCGGTGGGGCCGCCGCGTATTTCTATTGGACCCAGAATCGCGAGACGCGGCTGGTGTGCCAGCCCATGGTCGAGGGGTACCGGCTTTCCGAGACCGCGTATCTGACGAACCCGCTCGTGGCGGAAATCGAGCGCCTGCACCAGCGCTACAAGGAACAGCTGGAACCCCTTCGCCAGGAGCAGGCCAAACGGGAGCAGGCCGCCGCCGTTGCGGAAAAGGCAGCCAAGGAGGCCGAGGCTCCCGTGGCCGCGGCCAAGCAGGCGTTGGCGGCCCTGGAACTCAAGCACAAACAGGAACTGGCCGGCGTCAACGCGCAGACCCAGGATCAGTTCGAGGCGCGCTTCAAGGCCCTCGAGGCCGAACTGGCGAACACGAGGCAGAATTTTCAGAGGGCCATGGCCGACCGCGCGAAGCGGATCAACATCGAATTCGCCGAGGACCCGGAGGAGACGGAGCCGGACATCGTCGTGAGCCGCTTTCGCACCGGCCTGTATGGGGCAGGGGTCGGCGTGGACCGCAAGGCCGAACAGGCCTGGGCGGAGGAACAACTGGCGCAGTGGCGCGGCTATTTTGACTTCTGGAAGTCGCAGCGCGCGGCCCTGCAGGAGCAGTTTCAGGCGACGCGGGGCCAGTTTGGGCAGGTTCTCGATCGGCAGAAGGCGGAGTTGGAGAAGGCGAGGGGGGCCATCGCGAAGGCGGAGGAGCAACTCAAGGTGGCGCAGGCCGCGGCCGAGGCGGCGCGCCAGGCCATGGCCGCGGCGGGATTCGATCCGAAGTCCATCGAGGCCGAACTCGTCGCCCAGATGGACGCCCTTCCGGAGAAATTCAAGTTGGCCGAAAGCGCGCCCCGCGCCGATGGGGGCTACGTCTTCTCCCGGCTGGAACTCAACCCGAACACGCCGCCCGGCGCCTACGTCGTGTTTTTCCGCCTGTGGAAAGACGACAAGGAGTATTGGGCTTTCGGGCAGGCGGAGGTGGCGCGCATGCAGGCGACCACCATCCGGGTGTTTCCCGAGAGCCTTCTGGACAAGAGGCGGATGTTGGTCGAGGGGAAGTTCGAGGCGGAGTGAGGCCGCCGGCGGGTGATGGCCCGGGGCGCCGAAGCCCGAAGGGGTTTCGCTACGGCGCCTGCTCGAGGGCGCGGATGTCGGGCAGCCCGCGGTAGTTGCCATCGAAATCGAGGCCGCAGCCGACCACGAATTCATCGGGGATATCGAAGCCGACCCAATCGGCCCGGATGGGCCTGGTGCGGGGCCTGCGTTTTCTAAGGAGGACACAGACGCGGGCGGAGCGGGCGCCGAGTTCGAGGAGGCGTTCGCGGGCCGTGGCGAGGGTGAGGCCGGTGTCGAGGATGTCGTCGACGATCAGCACGTCCGACCCGCGGAAGGCGCCCGGGGTTTCGGCGATGCCGTGGATCTTGCCGGAGCTGCGGGTCGTTTTTCCGACGTAGCTGCGCAAGCGCCAGCACTCGAGGCGGAAGGGGACGGAGAGCTCGCGGGCGAGATCGGCGAGGAAAAAGACCGAGCCGTTGAGTATGCCGAGGAGCACGAGATCCCCGCGACGGTATCTGGCGGAGATATCGCGCGCGAGTTGGCCGACGCGGCGGCGGATGGCGGGGGCCGGGATCAGCACGCGCCCCGGGGCGAGGGTTTTGTCAGTGCGCTTGGTCATCGGTGGGTTCCGGCGGTCGGGGGTGAGCCAGACAAAAAGAATAGACCACATCGTTCGCATTTCGAGGGAAAGTCATGGCGCGCTGGGGGCGGACCCGTCCATTTGGCGACCGGTTCATGAACGGGGCTGACCTGAAACTACAAACCGCGGATAACGGGCATGGTTCAGATAATAATCTGCAAATAGAACACTTGCGACCGCCTTGGTAGCCGCCGACGTGAGGAGGCGGATTCGAGCCACTTGGTACCACCGCCTCCTCCCGTCGGCGGCTACGATGGACGCGAAGTTTCCACACGAATGATGCGGCGCGTCCGC
>CAZYWZ010000165.1:0-11996 GCA_964651705.1 uncultured Verrucomicrobiales bacterium | reverse complement strand
CTGACTCGAAAATTGGGTCGCGATGTAGGCTGCGCCTTGGCGCACGCTGCCGAATTGAACGTCCGCGTGCGCCAAGGCGCAGCCTACCATTTTCTGCCCCGGTGGTGCCCTGCAGGCGGGGCACGGGATCTGACTCCAATCAAGAACGGGGCCGCGCGCGCGCCAAGATCATCCCCGCCCCGGCCGCCATCATCACCATCAGGAGAACCGAGGGTTCCGGCACGAGCACAACTCCCGTCAGCTCCAGAACCGGCATGTCCGACCCGGTGAACCCGAACGGCTGCTGCGGGTAATTGGTTCCCGTGACCGTGGACACGAATCCTCCCAAGATCACGCGGCTTCCCAAATTGCTATTCAGATGCGCGATGCCCGCCGCGTTCAGCACGATCTCGATCGTCGACGCGTTCAGATTCGAGGTCATCACGAACGACGCCAAAAAGAGCGGTCCTGGCCCGGGGCCCGGGATCTTGTCGTAGAGGGCGTCCGCCATCCCCACCAGGGGATCCGTCGGCTCATCAAACTCGGTGGGCACCAGCCCGCCCGCCAGCGCGTCCGCATCGCCCAGCGCCCCCGCCTGATCCGCGATCTCCCGGATCGCGTACGTCTCCGTGGGGTCGCCGCTCTCATACACCCCGGCGGACAGCTCCAGCGACGCGCTCAGCACCTCCCCGGTCACCCCGCTCAGGTCAAAAACGAAGTAGTTCTTCCGGAGCAACGGCCCCGTCGGCGCAAAGAGCGCCCCATTGGTGTAGTGCGCCTCAAGCCCCACAGAGTAGTTGAATTTCGCCGATGGGGCCACAGTCCCGTCGCCCTTCGCCGAACCGCCCCGCTCGGTCACGAACCCCGAATCCGTCGCATCCAAATGAATGATGTCCCCGCGCGCGCCCATCCCGCCCAGCGCACAGAGCGCGGCCACACCGCAGACCCCACACCAGTCCCACCGCACGATCCACCTCCTCCAAGACATTTCCCGCCCCCATCCCAGCCAACGGGCGAACTATGAATCCGGATGTCACTTTGTAAATGAAATCTTATAGGCGTCCCCCGCCCACCCGTCGCATGCCGACTCGAAAAGCGACGTAACTCGCTAGTAGCGAAGGGCATTCGGCCCTTCGGCCGGCGGCCCGGGCCCACGCCGAAGCCCGAAGGGGCTTCGCTACGGGTGAGAGCGCCGGCGGTAGCGAAGGGCCTTCGGCCCTTCGGTCGGCGGCCCGGGCCCCTCTGGCGATCGGCTTCGCGACAAATTTTCCCGCCCCGGTGGTGCCCGCTGCGGCGGGCATGGGATCTGCCAGAAACCTCACCCCCATCCCGGGGATGGCATCCCGGGCGGGGAGCGGTATAGGATGGCCGCCATGCGACATTATGATTACCAGCGGCTTCTGCTCGAGGTCTGGGAGGCGGCCGTCGCGGCTTACCGGGCCGGAGCGCGCCAGCCCTCGTCTCTTTTCAATCGCGCCCACCATCAATTCCTCGCCTCGATCGGCGCGTCGGCGCAGGAGTTCTACGACTATGCCGAAGATTATTCGGATGGCGGCGAGCCGGATCTCATCACCGTGGCGCAGGTGATGGACATCCGGCGCTATTATTTTCTGAAGATCCAGGGGGGACGGCCCAGCGGGCGCACGCTGGATCCCGCGAGCCTGCCGGCCAAGTCCTCCGCCATCGGGGGAATCCCTTGGCTGCCCCGGATCATCCCCAAGGCCAAGGCCAAACTGCGCGGCGAGCTCGGGCCCGACATCATGTACGGCTGCGGCGGGGACCGCGCCTTCCTCCGCGAGCACGACATCCACCCGGCCGAGTTCCTCCGCGTGGTCATGGATCATGAGGACGATGACGGCGCCATCGTCGAGTGGGTCGAGGCCCGCGCGGGGCGGTAGGCCAACCGCTGGAGTCGCCCCTCAATCGATCACGATGGGCTTTGGCGCGGGCTTGGCATCCTTGGGCGGCGGGGCGCTTGGCTTGTAGTACTTCTCGCCGCGGTACAGTTTGATGCCGGCATTCTGCAGGGGGGGGTCGGTCACGAGGATCCACCCGGCGGGGAGGCCCATGGCCTCGCTCGTGGTCCGGGCCGCGACGTAGACCTCGAAACTGTCGGGATAGACGTAATACCGCAACCAGCGATTCTCCCCCTGGGCCTGCCGGAGTCGCCTGCCGAACTCGGAGCTCTCCAGCGCGACGACATAGGGCGGCATGCCGCGGAAACTGTCGGGCTCGACGACGAAATGGAGGTTGGGGTTGTTGGGATCGGGGTGGGCCTTGATCGTCACGTCGTAGTCGGGGCCATCCAGCTTCGCCCGTTCCAGATATCTCAACACCTTATCCGGCTCGAACACCGGCTGGGTGTCCTCGAGCGGCTGGCGGGTCTTGGGGTCCTTGAACAGCATCCCGTCCTTGGCGGGCGTGTCGACGATCCGTCGCCGGATGGCATCCCGGATCGTCGAGTGATCGATGATGTACGCCTTGTTATATCGGCAGACCACCTCCAGCACGCGGGCCCCCTCGGGCGCCTCCCTCGGGTCCGGGAGACGCGCCACCAGCGGCGGCTCCTCGCGCGCCTTGGGCACCCTCTGGATCTTGCTCTCCGCAAGCTCCCGCTTCCGTTCCAGCTCCGCCAGTCTCGCCTCGAGCTCGCGGATGAGCGCCTCCAATTTCTGGATCTGCTCGCGCAGTTTCTTGATCTCCGCCTCGAGCAGCGCCGCCTGTCTCGCCAGTTCGGGGTCGGCCCGCTTGCCCAGCTCCTCCTTGAGGTGCTCCAGCTCCTGGCGCTTCTTCTCCAACTCGGCAGACAGCCTCTCCCACTCCGCCCGCAGGCGCTCCAGCTCCCGCCGCTGTTCCTCGAAGATGTCCTTGAGCCGCATGTATTCCTCGATCGAGATCTCGGGGAGGTTGGATTGCACGCGGCGCACCGCCTGGGAGACTTTCAGCTGCGTGATGATCAGCACGACCACGAGGATGCCGACCACGTTGGTCATGGTATCCAGCAGGGAATCGAGGCTCCCCTGCGAATCGCTCGTCGGTCGCCGCGCCATCTCTCCCCTCAACCCCCGGAAAACTCGGACAGGTCCACCGGGCCCTGCCCCACCAGCGGCAGCCGACCGACGGTCACCCCGGCCTTCTGCGCGGCCCGCTCCGCCTTCTGAAACGCTTCGATCCCATCGCCCCGGATCAGCAGCACCAGCACCGCCTGGCCCGCCTTCTTCACCGAGCCGCACAGCGAATCAAATGCCTTCGATTTCTCGATCTCCTTGAGCGGCACCCGCCCCTTGGCCCCGGGGCCATGCAGCACCAGGCCCTCCCGTGTCGCCTCCGCGAAAAAGTACTTCTTGCCGCGCCCCGCCTCGCCCGGCTTGACCATGATCGCGGGCCCCTTGAGCGCGGCCTGTCGCGTCTCGAGATCGGCCTCCAGTTCCTTGAGCAACGCCTCCAGCCTGGCGATCTCCTCCTTGAGCCGCTCCGCCGCCTCGCTCCGCTCGGCCATCTGCTTTTTCAGGTCCTCCAGCAGGCGGCGCAGCCGCTCCACCTCCTCCTTTGAAATGTCCGGGGCACTCTGCGTGGCCTGCGGGCGAAGGCGCTGGAGTTCCTCCTCGACCCTCTTGGCCTCCTCGACCTCGCGCCGCAACCGATCCAGGGGCTCGAGCTCCTCGCGCATCTGCCGCTCCATGCGGACGTATTCGTCCGCGCGGGCGACCTCTTCCGGGTCCCGGCCGCTCCTCAGGTGGCTGATCGACAGGGCCGTGATGGCAAGCGTCAGCACCCCGATGACGCAGGCCAGCACGCTCAGGAACGGAAACAGGGAGACCTCGCTCCCCGGGTCACTTTTGGTCTTTCGTTTTCCCATCGTCTCCCCGCCCTTTCGCCCCCACGAAAAACCTCAGCCCCTTCGGTCGCCGGAGCTGCCGCACCACGATCCGCCGCCCGCCCAAGTCCTTCAAGGCGTCGTTCAACCGCCGCACGCCCTCGGCCAGCGCCCCGAGGTGCCCGGCCATCGTCCCCTCGGTCTGGCGGATCGACTCGGCGGCGCGCTCTCCGATGCCCTGCCGCATCAGCTCCAGCGCCTGGCCCAGGTGAGCGTCGACCGCCGCCCCGTGCTCCTGCGCCCGCTCCCCCATCGCCGCCAGTTGCTCGCGCAGCGCCTCGCCCGTCTGCCGGACCTGCTCGACCTGCTCGCGGTGCAACTCGCCCATCTGCCCGACCACCGTCGCCATCGCGCGCACGACGTCCCCCTCGGTCTTGATCTCCCCCAGCCCGCCGCTGCCGTCATCCAGCCGCTTCAGCAGGTTCTCGTTGCAGTACTCGTCGACCCGGTTGAGGAATTCCTCCTCGGCCTTCTGCATGCCGCTCGAGGGGAAGGACACCAGCAGGCTCAGCACCAGGGCCACCAGCGTGGTGTCGAACGCCACGCCGAGGCCGCCGGTCACCCGGTTGATCGAGTCCACCAGATATTGCACGTCCTCGGCCTTGTCCAGGGAGCCGGAGAACGCCCCGATCGCCTCCGAGATCCCCATCACCGTCCCGATGAAGCCCAGGATCGGAATCGCCCAGATGAACACCTTCACCATCGTGTAGGAGGACTGGATCGCGTTGGCATCGATGTCCGACTGCGACGACATCAGGTCCGCGACCTCCTGGTTGTTCTGCCTCACCAGGAAGTGCTCCAGCCCCCGCCGCACGCGCATCACCAGCAGGCAGTCCTGGAGGCGGAGCGGCAGGCGGTCCACGTGATTGAGGAACGCCTCCACCGTCGCGCGCGTGATGTCCTCCGCGATCCCCATCGGCAGCGCGTCGAAGATCAGCGCCGCCTGCTGCCGCCGCAGCGCAAAGAACTTCACCGCGATGATCGCCCACGACCAGCCCGTCAGGAACACCAGCGCGTACGGGACCGGGCCGCGCGCGTAGAACAGTTCCCCGAAATACGTGTCCGCGAAGGGATAGACCGCGAGGTACCACACGATCGTGAAGCCCAGCGCGATGAGCGCCCCCGCCCACGCCGGGATGCTCGACCGCTCGCCCCACTGGTAGGCCGACCGGCGGCGGCGGCGCCCGCCCCCGGCCGCGCCTCCCGCCGAAGACGCGCCCGCCTCACCGGGGACCTTCACGCGGTTGTTGCAGGCCGGGCACTGGACCAGCTGCCCCGCCCAGCCCCCGTCGCAAGTCAGCGGCATCGCACAGTGTGGGCAAACAAATCGCATCGCCTTCCTCCAGCTTGGCGCGCCGACCATCGACCCGCCGGACTGTATCGAGCCTACGGTCAATCGCCGGCGACGGCAACCCCAGATGGCCCAACCAGGATGCGCGTTGACGCCACACGCCAAGCCGCCCATCCTCGGGAAGGGATGTGGTGGATCTCTCTCACGATCCTGGTCCTGCGGCTCCTCCAATCGGCGACGCCACCCGATGACATCACCCCGCGCCCAGAGGATCCCGATTTTTTGATTGCGGCGCAGACCCTCGGTGTCAGCTGGCGCGATTTCGCTCGCCCCAAGGTCGGCGGCCTCGAGGTCTGGCGCGTGCGATTGAATCTCGACGACCACGCCCGCGCGATGGCCAATGCCACGGCCGACTCGGCGACCGATCGGAAAAGGGCCTTCCCAGACGATCTGGCGCTGCGCGGCCTCTCGCTCGCCGCGCTGGGTCGGCACGGCGAGGCGAACGCGGTTTTTGCCGAGTTCCTGCACCGGCGCCCGCGCTGCGCCGAGGCCCATCTGATGTCGGGCGTGTGCCTCGCGCAGATGACGCGCTGGGGGGAGGCGGAGGAGGCCTTCCGACGCGCCGCGCGCTGCGCGCCCACGATGGCCGAGGCCCACTGGCTTATCGCGCTCGCGCTCAACTGGCGCAAGGACGGCGACGGGGCCATCGCCGCATCCCGCGAGGCCCTCCGCCTCGCCCCGCGCGATCCGCGCGCGTGGACCGGCCTCGCCGCGGTCCTCTCGCGATTCGCCGATGATCCCGGGGAGGCCCTCGAAGCCGCCGGGCGCGCCATCGCCCTCGCTCCCGATGACATCGATGCGCGGGGGACGTTCGGCTGCGTCTGCGCGCGGTGGAGCACCCGCCTCGATGAGGCGGCGCCCGCCATGCGCGCCCTCGCCGCGGATCACCCCGAGGACCCCTACTCATGGCGGGTGCTCGGCTACGTGCTCGGACGATTGAAAATGCACGAGGAGGCCGAGGCCGCATTCCAAAGAGGCCTCGCCAGCGACCCCGATCATCCCGACGCGCTCTTCGGCCTGGCCTGGCTGCAGGGCAACGTCCTCCATCGCTACGCCGAGTCCGTCGCGACCTGCAGGCGCCTCGTGCGCCGATGGCCCGGATGCGCGCTCGCCTGGTACAAGCTGGGCTGGTGCGCCAAACGTCTCGAGGATTGGGAGACCGCCGCCGGGGCCTATCGCGAGGCGAGCCGCCTCTGGCCATGGGATCCCGAGGGACCGGATAATCTCGGCAACGCCCTCTGGTATCTTGGCCGCTACGAGGAGTCGGCGGCGGCGTACCGCGAATTCGCCCGCCTCCGCCCCGGAAACGCCCGCGCGTGGAGCGATCTGTCCCTGCTTTTATCCAAACAGGAGAAATGGCGAGAATCGGAATCCGCCGCCCGGCGTTCGATGTGGCTTGATGTGGTACAAGGCAACGGCAAGATTCCGGGCCGCGGACCCGCCGGCAAGCGTTACGCCAAGGCCCTCTCTCGCTTGGCCTCCGCCCTTTTCCACCAGGACCGTTGGGCCGAGGCCGGAGAGGCGTTCGAGACCGCCGCCCGCCTGCAACCCGGGGATGTCGAGCGGATGCGAGACCTTGGCTGGTGGCTCTCGGAATGCGGCGACTACGCCGCCGCCGAGGCCGCGTACCGCAGGGCCCTCGCCATCGACCCCGACCACTTCGATTCATGGAATGGGCTCGTGCTGGCGGTGAGCGAACTCCACCGATGGGAGGAAATGGAGGCGCTCTGCCGCGAGCGTCTCGTCCGCCACCCAGAAGAGCACGCGCCGTGGTGCGATCTCGCCACCGCGCTCCTGAAACAAGAGAAGCCCGCCGCCGAGGCCGAGGCGGCCGCCCGCAAGGCCCTCGAATCCCGTCCCAAATGCAGTTGGGCCAACGCGCGCCTCGGCGAGGCCCTCGGGCGACAGGGACGCGCCGACGAGGCCGAACCCCACCTGCGCCGCGCCGTCGCACTCCGCCAGAAGAATCCGGCCGCATGGTCCGCGCTCGGACGCTTCCTCGAAGCCCGGGGACGCACCGGCGAGGGTCGCGAGGCGCTCGATCGCGCATCGCAACTGGAGCGCGAGGAGGCAGAACGCCACGCCGCGATCCGCGCGGCGCTCTCGGCCAAGTGATTGCCCGGCGATGGGGCCGGCGGGGCACCGCCGTGGGCGAAAATGTATCCGACCCCGACATCGACGTCATCGATGTCGGGGTCGGCGCGTGGGCCCTGGTGGGACGGGCCAAACGCCTTGGGGCGTTCGGCTACCGGAATTTTCCAGTCAGACATCATGCCCCTCGGGCGGGGCACCACCGGATCTGAAAATTTGTAGCGAAGCCGCTTCCGGCTTCGGCCTATCGCCCGCCGAAGGGCGAAGGCCCTTCGCTACTAGAGAGTTGCGCCGTATTTTCGAGCTAGCCTCCATGGGGCTGGAAACGGCGCGGATCCGCGTTAAACACAGAGGATGGCAGAAGGCGGGCAGGCGAAGAGGACCCCGTTGCACGGGGCGCACGTGGCTCTGGGGGCGCGGATGGCGCCTTTCGCGGGCTGGGAGATGCCCATCCAATACACGGGCATCCTCGACGAGCACCGGGCGGTGCGCGAGGGCGCGGGCGTCTTCGATATCTCCCACATGGGGGAGTTCTTCTTCTCGGGGCCGGAAGCCGGCGCATGGCTCAATGGCCTGCTGACCAATGACATCGCGCGTCTAGCGGTCGGCGAAGGGCAATATACCCTGCTATTAAATGACCGTGGGGGCGTCATCGATGACCTCATCGCCTATCGGATGGGGGAGGCGGAATATTTTCTGGTGGTCAATGCCGCGAAGATCGACGAGGACGGCGCGTGGATGCGCGGGCGGCTGGGGGGCGGCGTGCGATTCGAGGACCGGAGCGACTCGATGGCGGCGGTGGCACTCCAGGGGCCGGGGGCCGTCGCGATCTTTCGCGAGATCTTTGGGGCGGAGCCGCCGCGGCGCTTTTGCGTCGCGCCGCTGTCTTTTGGCGGCGCGGGTGCGATCGTGGCGAGGACGGGCTACACGGGCGAGGACGGGGTCGAGATCTTCGTCCCGAACGCCGCGGCGAACCCGCTCTGGGATCGGCTGCTGGCGGCGGGGGCGAAGCCCGCCGGCCTTGGCGCGCGCGACACCCTGCGGCTCGAGGCCTGCTATCCCCTCAACGGGCACGAGCTGGGCCCGGACCGGACGCCGCTGGCCGCCGGGCTCGGCTTTGCGGTGGCCCTGGATAAATCGGCCGGATTCGTAGGGGCCGACGCCCTGCGCGCGCAGAAGGCGGCGGGTCTAAACGAGCGCCTGGTGGCCTTCTCTGCCGAGGGCGGGGGCGCGCCGCCGCGCGCGGGCTACCCGCTCTTTTCGGGCGGGGATCGCGTCGGGGAGGTGACAAGCGGCAGTTTTGGCCCCTCGCTGGGCCTGGGCATCGGCATGGCGTACGTGGCGTCGGGATCCGCGGCGCCCGGCACCCGGCTGGACATGGAGGTGCGGGGCCGGCGGGTTCCGGTTGTCATCGCGCGCAAGCCACTTTACAAGGGCGGACTATATGAAGGTACCTGACGATCTGAAATACAGCGCCACGCACGAGTGGGTCCGCGTCGAGGGAGACATCGCCGCCGTCGGCATCACCGACCACGCGCAGGCGGAATTGACCGACATCGTTTACCTCGAGCTCCCCGCCCCCGGAAAACAGGTCGAGGCGAAGTCTCCCGTCGCCGCCATCGAATCGGTCAAGGCGGCCTCGGACATCTACGCGCCGGTCTCGGGCGAGATCGTCGAGGTCAACGGCGCCCTCCCCGGCGATCCAGGCGCCGTCAACTCGGCCCCCTACGACAGCTGGATGTTCAAGATACGCATGTCGGACGCGAACGGGTTGTCGTCCCTGATGGACGCGGCCGCCTACCGGCAGTCGATCGGCGCCTAGGATGGACTACGTCCCAAACACCGATGCCGAGCTCGAGGCGATGCTCCGCGAGGCGGGCGCGTCCGGCTACGGGGACTGCATCGCCGCGGTCCCCGGCGAGCTGCGCCACCCGAAACTGCGGTTGCCCGAGCCCCTGTCGGAGATCGAGCTGGCGCGCGAGATCTCGGCCCTCGCGCACCGCAACACCCCGCCCGGCCAGGCGCTCTCCTTCCTCGGCGCCGGCGCCTACGAGCATTTCATCCCCGCGGCCATCGACCACCTCGCCTCCCGCGGCGAATTCTACACCGCCTACACCCCCTACCAGGCCGAGGCCAGCCAGGGCACCCTGCAGGTCATCTACGAATTCCAGACCCTCATGTGCGCCCTCACCGGGATGGAGGTCTCCAACGCCTCGCTCTACGACGGCGCCACCGCCGTCGCCGAGGCCGCCGTCCTCGCGCTCAACGCCCGCCCCGGCCGCCGCGCCATCCTCGTCGCCGATACCCTCCACCCCGAATACCTCGGCGTGCTCCGCACCCAACTCTCCGGTTGGGATTGCGAGATCCGCACCTTCCCCTCCGCCAACGGCGCGCTGGACCCGGCCGCGCTCGCCGCCGCCGCCGATGGCTCCACCGCCGCGGTCATCTGCCAGAACCCCAATTTCCTCGGCCGCGCCGAAAACATGCCCCGGGCCGCCGAGATCGCCCACGGCTGCGGCGCGCTCTTCATCGCCGTGGTCAACCCTCTCTCCCTCGGGCTGCTGATGGCGCCGGGAGAATACGGTGCCGACATCGCGGTCGGCGAGGGACAGCCCCTCGGCATCCCGCTCTCGTTCGGCGGACCCTATCTCGGGTTCATGACCGCCAAGAGAGACCTCGTCCACAAACTGCCCGGTCGCCTGGTGGGCCGCACCGCGGACGCCTGCGGCGCCCCCGGCTTCTGCCTCACGCTCCAGGCCCGCGAGCAGCACATCCGGCGCGAGAAGGCGACCTCCAACATCTGCACCAACCAGGGCCTCATGGCGCTCCGGGCCTGCATCTACCTCTGCCTCCTCGGCAAAGAGGGCCTCCGCGAGGTGGCGGAATATTGCGCCAGGGCCGCGCGCTTCACCGCGGATAGCATCGCCCAGATCCCCGGTTTTTCGCTGGCCCACCCCGGGCCGATCTTCAGCGAGTTCGTCGTCGCCTGCCCGGTGGCCGCCGACCGCGTCTGCGCCGAGTTGGAGGACCAGGGCATCTACGCCGGGCTCCCCCTCGGGCCGTTCGGCGGCCCGTCCCACCACCTGCTCGCCTGCGTCACCGAGACCAAGAGCCGCCCCGACATCGACCGGTATCTCAAGGCCCTCGCCGCCGTCGCCCAACGGGCCTCCGGCCGCCAGGTCGGCATCGACCGATGAGGAGGATCCCGTGGAACTGCTAGAACTCCAGCCCCTGATCTTTGAGAGATCGCGCCCCGGCGCGCGCGCCGCGCGCTTCCCCGCCTTCGCCGATGGCGGCGCCGACCTCGATGCCGCGGTGCCCCCCGCCCTGCGGCGGCGCGATCCCGCCGCCCTGCCGGAACTCTCGGAAATCGAGGTGGTCCGGCACTTCACCCGCCTCTCGCAGCTGAACTTCTCGGTGGACACGCACTTCTACCCGCTGGGCAGCTGCACCATGAAATACAACCCCAAGATCAACGACCGGATGGCGTCGCTCCCGGGGTTCGCCTCGATCCACCCCTACCAGCCCGTGGCCACGGTGCAGGGCGCGCTCGAGATGCTCGATGAACTCGAGCACCTCCTCGCCGAGATCTGCGGCATGGACCGCTTCTCCCTGCAGCCCGCCGCCGGCGCCCATGGCGAGTTCACCGGCCTGCTGGTGATCCGCGCCCACCTCCGGGCGAAGGGCGAGGGCCACCGCAACACGGTGCTGGTCCCCGATTCCGCCCACGGCACCAATCCCTCCAGCGCGAGGCAGGCCGGCTTTGACGTGGTCACCGTGCCCTCCCTGCCGTCGGGCGAGGTCGATGTCGCCGCGCTGGAGAAGCTCGCCGGCCCGGACACCGCCGCGCTCATGCTCACCAACCCCAATACCCTCGGGGTCTTCGAGGGCCGCATCCGCGACATGGCCGCCATCATCCACCGCGCCGGCGGACTGCTCTATTACGATGGCGCCAACATGAACGCCCTCCTGGGCCTCGCCCGCCCGGGAGACATGGGCTTCGATGTCGTCCACCTCAACCTCCACAAATCCTTCAGCACCCCGCACGGCGGCGGGGGTCCAGGCGCCGGGCCCGTCGGCGTCAAGGCCTTCCTCGAACCCTACCTGCCCATCCCCCGCCTCAAGCGCGTCGATGGCTCCCTCGCATGGGACCACGACCGCCCGCAGACCATCGGCCGCGTGCGCTCCTTCGCCGGGAACTTCGGCGTCCTGGTCCGCGCCCACGCCTACATCCGCGCCCATGGCGCCCCCGGCCTCGAGCGCACCTCCCGCGCCGCCATCATCAACGCCAATTACCTCAAATCCCGGGTCCGCTCCCGCTACCGCGAGGCCGTCCCAGGCCCCTGCATGCACGAGTTCGTCGTCGTCCCAGACGAACCCATCTCCCACGGCGTCAAGGTCGCCGACATCGCCAAGCGCCTGCTCGATTATGGATTTCACTCCCCCACGCTCTCCTGGCCCATCCGCAATTGCCTCATGATCGAACCCACCGAGACCGAGAGCCGCGAGACCCTCGACCGCTTCGCCGATGCCCTCCTCAAGATCGCCGACGAGGCCGCCTCCGACCCAGACAAGGTCCGCGCCGCGCCCCACCGCCTCCCCGTCCGCCGCATGGACGAGGTCGCCGCCGCCAGAAACCTCGACCTCCGCGGCTAGCCAGAAACTTCAAACCGCGGATCATGGGGACGACGGAGATAA
>CAZYWZ010000164.1:5219-12135 GCA_964651705.1 uncultured Verrucomicrobiales bacterium | reverse complement strand
GATTAGAAATTGGGACCCCCGGTCCCGCCAACAGGCGGGCCGGGGGTTTCCGTTTGCCCGTAGTCCGTAGCGAAGGGCCTTCGCCCTTCGGGGGGTGGACGGGGCCGAAGCCGGAAGCGGCTTTGCTACCCGGGGGGCGCGGTAGCGAAGGGCCTTCGCCCTTCGGGGGGGGACGAGGGCCGAAGCCGGAAGCGGCTTCGCTGCCCGGGGGGCGCGGTAGCGAAGGGCCTTCGCCCTTCGGGGGGGACGGGGGCCGAAGCCGGAAGCGGCTTTGCTACCCGGGGGGCGCGGTAGCGAAGGGCCTTCGCCCTTCGGGGGGACACGCGCCAAAATCCTATTGCGATTCGGAAGAGGCACGGTACTCTACCCGCCTTCCATAGGCCCCGTCGTCTAGTGGTTAGGACACAGCCCTCTCAAGGCTGGTACACGGGTTCGACTCCCGTCGGGGCTGCCATTTTTGTTTAAGGACGTTTCGTGGGCGCGCTGGAGATCACCTTTGACCCGCAGGGGCGGGTGGGCTTCGTCGAGGCATGGGGGGCGGGGATGCTGGCCCTGGGTCTGATCGGGGCGTTCCTGATGGTCCCCACGGTCCGCCGTCTGGCCTTCGCCTGGGGTTGGGTGGATCCCGTGGATGCGGCGCGCAAGGTCCACCGTCGGCCGACCCCGCGCGTCGGCGGCATCTGCCTGTTTGTCCCGTTTCTTGTCGGCGTCGGCCTGGTGACGGCATTCCTGACGACCGATCTGAAGGCGGCGGCGCTGCTCAAGGAGTGGGGCTGGATGATCGGGGGATGCGCGGGGATGTTCGCGCTCGGGTTGGCGGATGACGTGCATCCGCTGGGGGCCAAGGTCAAGCTCCTGGGCCAGCTTTTGACCTGCGGGATCGTCGTGGCCTTCGGGTTCGGGATCGATGCCCTGACGAATCCGTTTACGCAGGAGACGGTGCGCCTCGGGTGGATTGGCTATCCGGTGGCGGTGTTCTGGCTGCTGGCGACCACGAACCTCATCAACCTCATCGATGGGATCGATGGCTTGGCCGCCGGGGTTTCGGTCTTCGTGTTCACCGTGCTCGCGTTGACCGCGGTGTTCACCGCCGGTGTCGGGATGCTCATGGTCTGCCTCCTCATGATCGGCACCCTCGTCGGGTTCCTCTTTTTCAATTTTCCCCCGGCGCGCATTTTCATGGGCGACGGGGGCGCGTATTTTCTGGGATTCCTGATCGGGCAGGTGGGGTTGGCCTGTCAGGAGAAGTCCCGGATCGCGGCGGCGCTGGTGGTGCCGATCATCGCGCTGGGGGTTCCCATCATCGACACCGCGCTGGCGATCCTGCGGCGCGGGATCCGGGGCCTGCCGATTTTTCGCGCCGACCGGGAGCACGTCCACCACCGCATGATCGACATGGGCGTGTCCCCCCAGCGCGTGGTCCTCGGTCTCTACGCCATCTGCATCCTCCTGAGCGCGGCCGGCTTCGTCGTGTTCTTCCGCCAAGGGAAGGGGCTCGAGTTGGCGCTCGGCCTGATTTTCCTGTTGGCGGTCGCGGCCGTCTGGGGCCTGGGCTACCTCCGCGGCATGCAATTCTGGAAGCAGATGGGCGAGGCGGTCCTGGCCCGCGGCCGCACCACGCGCCTCATCGATGCTTGCCGGCGCTTCGCGGGGCGCCGGGGTCAGGGCGATGACGCGGCAACTTTCTGGCGGGAATTCGTGGAATTGGCCGATGGGGCCGGGTTCGGCTACATCGCGTTCCGCCCCGCGCGCACGGGGGATCCCATGTTCGGTCCCGCCGGGGAGAATCGCCCCGAATTGGAGAAAATCGAGATTCCCGTCCTAGTGGGCAAGCGCGCGATCGGTTCGCTGGAACTGGGCCAGCCCGCCGATGCGTTCCACTTGCGCCTCAGCCCCCGATATGCCCACGTCCTCCGCGATGCGTTCGCCGAGCGATTCCGCGCTCTGCGGGAACCGGCCCCGTAGCGAATCCCAGCCGCGAATCCCCGTAGCGAAGGGCCTTCGCCCTTCGGCCAACGCCGGCCCAGCGCGCCGCCGAAGCCCGAAGGGGCTTCGCTACGGGCGAGCATCCCCGTAGCGAAGGGCCTTCGCCCTTCGGCCAACGCCGGCCCAGCGCGCCGCCGAAGCCCGAAGGGGCTTCGCTACGGGCGGTAGCGAAGGGCCTCCGCCCTTCGGCCGCCGGCCCTGCGCGCCGAAGCCCGAAGGGGCTTCGCTACGAGCGGTAGCGAAGGGCCTCCGCCCTTCGGCCGCCGGCCCTGCGCGCCGAAGCCCGAAGGGGCTTCGCTGCGAGCGGGGGGCTTCGCGACGACAGGCGAAAGCCCCTTTTGCCTTTGTCTTTTCCCCGCATGCCGTTAGCTTTGCCCGTCACATGAACCCGGAGGAGGCGGGAGAGGCGCCGTATTGGCGCCGCGCGGAGGCGCTGCTGTGGTTGCCGGCCCTGTTCGCCATGGGCTGGCTGCTCCGGGACCTGTCCTATTGGTGGCAAAAATTCGAGGATTACAACTTCGGCTGGCTGGTCCCCGCACTCTCCGGCTACCTCATCTACGATAACTGGTCGGAGATCCGGAAGCCCGGGCGACCGGACGGGCGCTTCTATCTGTGGGCCTGGCTACTGGCGGTGCCGGTCTTTGCCCTCGTCGAGGCGAATCGCCGCCTCGTGAGCCCGGCGGCCTCCTTCAGTTGGCTGCTGGCTCTGGCGACGATCGGCGGCGTGGCCGCCACGATCTTGGCGGCCCGCGGCCCGCGCTGCCTCAGGCTTTGCCTGTTCCCGCTGCTGTTCTTGTTGGTCGCGGTGCCCCTGCCGGGCACCCTGCTGCACGGCATTTCCCAGGGCCTCCAGCGCTTTGTCGCCGCCGTCAACGTCGAGGTGCTCGGGCTCATGGGCATCGCCGCGCTCCAGAAGGGCAATGTCGTCCAGCTGCGCGATTGCGCCGTCGGCATCGACGAGGCCTGCAGCGGTATCCGTTCCCTCCAGTCCAGCATCATGGTGGCCCTCCTCATGGGTAAGATCCTCCTCGACAGCCTCGGCGCCCGCGTCCTGCTGGTCCTCATGGCCCCGCTCATCGCGATCCCGGGGAACATCTGCCGCACCCTCATCCTCTCCCTGTCGGCGCATTATGGCGGCCTCGGCCAATTGAAAAAGATGCACGACGCCGCCGGCTGGAGCATCCTCGTGGTCAATCTCGTCGGGCTCGGCATCGCCGTGATCCTCCTCCGCAAGCTCGAGGGCCTGCTGGCCAGTGCGCCGCCTGGCAAGACTTGCCGCGCGCCCCAGGCAAGACCGGCGGCCGACCAATGAAAATTGCCCCCCCCAGCCGAGAAGGCCACGCCATGAGCCGTGAGGTTGAGCCCTCGCGCGGGGCCTCGGTCGGTGCCGCCGTGGCGCTACTCGTCGGCCTCGTCGCCGCCGTGACCTCCCCACTCTGGATCTTCGGGCTCTTCGCCCGCGGCGGCGAGACCTGCGACGTCGCCGTCCTCCGGGATATCCCTGGCTACCAGTGGCACGATGAGCCCATGTCCGATGGGGCCCGCCAGCAATATGGCGAATCCGAGATCCAGAACGGCAGCGCCATCGCCCCAGACGGGCGGACCATCGGCGCCTTCTTCGCCAAGTGGGAGACCGGCAAGGGAGCCGACCTCTCCTATGGCCCCCACACCCCGGATGTCTGCTTCACCGCCTCCGGTGCCGAACCCCTGCCCACCGAACTCCGCCAGCACATCCTCCGCGTCGGCGACCGCGATGTCCCCTTCGGACGACGCCTCTACCGCGTCGGCGGCTCCGAGGTCCTCGTCTATTTTGTCCACCTCCTCGGCGGCACCACCACGCTCGATGTCGGCCGCGGCATCCTCACCCGCCTCGCCCTCAACTTCAAACTCCGCACCGACCGCCGCCGCCAACAGTGCTATATCCTCATCACCACCCCCACCCAGCCCTCCGTCGAATCTGCCGACGCCGCCCTCCAGACCTTTATCCCCCTCTGGCTCCGCCTCACCCCGGACCAGAACCCGTAGGCTGCGCCTTGGCGCACGCTGGCCGTCCCACGCGGACAATGCGCCTGGCCCTGCCCGCAGGCACATCCCGTAGGCTGCGCCTTGGCGCACGCTGGCCGAAGAAACCTGCCCGGTGCCATAGGACGCGAAAAATCAGGGCCGTGGGCACGGCGTGTCCCAGCGACCCGTGGCATCGGGAGCTGAGACATGCGCTAGGGCGCACGGGAGACCCTCGGACCGCGCGCGGTGGCGCGGCTCCGCCGCGCGGACATGCGTCATGCCCGCGTGCGCCAAGGCGCGATGCCCGCGTGCGCCAAGGCGCAGCCTACGTCACAACCCCTTGACAACACAACCCATTCCGCTATGTTCAATACATATTGAACGCTTCGGATACACAGGTCTGGGAGCGGTTGATTGATTTGGGAGGGCGCTCGGCGCAGCGGCTGGGTTTCGGGCGATCCCTGGGGCAGGTCTATGCGGCGATCTATCTGAGTCCCAAGCCGTTATGCCTCCAAGAACTCGTGGATTTGCTGGGGATCAGCAAGGGGAGCGCGTCGATGAGCGTGCGGCAGTTGGAGGCGTGGGGGGCGGTGCGGCAGATCTGGCAGCGCGGGGATCGGCGGGACTACTACGAGGCGAACGTGGATTTCAAGGCCTTGGTGCGACAAGCGCTGGCGGGATTCATCATGCCGCGGCTGCAATCGGCGGGGCGGCAGA
The DNA here is from genome assembly GCA_964651705.1 of uncultured Verrucomicrobiales bacterium. Taxonomy (GTDB): domain Bacteria; phylum Verrucomicrobiota; class Verrucomicrobiia; order JADLBR01; family JADLBR01; genus JADLBR01. Next base: position 7,428 of record CAZYWZ010000164.1, on the reverse strand, counting down.
TCGAAGATGTCGAGGCGGAGCTTGAGGTGGCGGGGGTGGAGGTCGGGGATGGCGATTTCCTGAAAGAGCGGGTCGGTCGCCTCCGCGATATCCAGCGCAAGCTGACGAAGATCCTGCCGATCGTGGAAAGGGTCTTGAGATGAGCGCCGTCGTCCAAGAGGGCACGCTTCCCGCATGCCACCTCATCGACGACCCCGGCATGTCGGAATACCTCCCCGACAGTCCCGAGCGCACGCCGGTCTGGTGGGTGATCCACACCCGCCCGCGCTGCGAGAAGAAAATGGACGAATGGCTTCGCCTGGCCGGCTGCGCGCGATACCTCCCGTGGCGGCCGAGCCTCCGCATCTACAAGAGCAAACGGGTGACGTTCGAGAAGCCCCTGTTTCCCGGCTATGCCTTTGGGGCATTCTCGCCCCTCGGGCGGCAGTCGGTCTTTCGCTCGGAATACGCGGCAAACATCATCCCCGTGGCCGATCAGGATACGTTCCTGAAGCAGATGGACGCCATCCGCGTCGCGCTGGAGGCCGGGGCCCCGCTGGAGGACCATCCCTACATCGCCGCGGGCCAGCGGGTCCGTATCACCACGGGAAAATTTCGCGGGATCGAGGGCATCGTGACGCGGATCCGTAACAAGACCCGCATATGCCTGACGGTCGATATCCTCCAGCGCAGCGTCGCCCTCGAGGTCGATGCCGCCATGCTGGCGGCCGCGAATTGAGGCGTAACTGCCTCGGGTAAAGTCGGTTCGGCAAAAATCGCCGCCGAACTGACCAGCACGGAGTGTGCCCTGACCGCCGATGAGTTTTTACCGCGGATGGCACGGATGGCACGGATGAAGGCAGATCCGAAAACGGTCGCAGATTGGTTTGATGGGCGCCCCGCGGCGCGCCCATCAAACCAATCCGTTGTCCCTGCGCGGCGGCCCCGATCCACGACATCCGCGCAATCCGCGGTCAAGACCCGTTCCACACGCTTCCGCGTCCCTTGAAACTTGAAACTTAAAACTTGAAACTCCTCGTAACAGGTTCCTCCGGCCTGATCGGCTCCGAGGTCGTCGCCCACTTCCACGCCCAGGGCTGGGAGGTGCACGGCGCCGACAACAACATGCGCGCCGACTTCTTCGGCCCCGGCGGCGACACCCGATGGAACCAGCGGCGCCTGGAAACGGCCTGCCCCGGCTTCCGCCACCACGAATTGGACATCCGCGACCGCGGGGCGGTCCTCGCCCTCCTGGAGACACTGCGCCCCGACGCGATCGTGCACACCGCCGCGCAGCCGAGCCACGACCTCGCCGCCTCGCGCCCCTTCGACGACTTCGACGTGAATGCCGTCGGCACGCTCAACCTGCTCGAGGCCGCGCGCCGCCATTGCCCCGGATCGCCCTTCGCCCACATGAGCACCAACAAGGTCTACGGCGACCGGCCCAACACCATCCGCCTCCGCGAGCTGGAGACCCGCTGGGATTACGATGACCCGTCCTTCGCCGGGGGCATCGCGGAGGACTTCCCCATCGACCAGAGCAAGCACAGCCTCTTCGGCGCGTCGAAGGTCGCCGCGGACATCATGGTGCAGGAGTACGGGCGGTACTTCGGCATGCCCACCTGCTGCCTGCGCGGCGGCTGCCTCACCGGCCCCAACCACAGCGGGGTCGAGCTGCATGGCTTCCTCTCCTACCTCGTCAAATGTAACCTCGAGGGCCGCACCTACCGCGTCTTCGGCTACAGGGGAAAGCAGGTCCGCGACAACATCCACTCCCTGGACGTCGCCCGATTCATCGCCGCGTTCATCGCCGCGCCCCGCCCCGGCCAGGTCTACAACATCGGCGGGGGCAGGGAGAATAGCTGCTCGATCCTCGAGGCCTTCGACAAGATCGCCGCGCTCAGCGGGAAACCGATGCGCTGGGAGTACGTGGACCAGAATCGCGAGGGCGACCACATCTGCTACATCTCCGACCTCCGCAAGATGCGCGCCCACTACCCGTCCTGGGATATCACCCGATCCCTCGATGACATCTTCGCCGAGATCCACGCCGCGTGGACCACGAGAGAATTGAACCGCGGATAGCGCAGATGTCGCGGATGAATGCAGATCCGAAAATGGCGTCAGTCCGGTTTGGGGGGGGGGCCGCCGCGCGCGCCCCCCAACCGCCCCGTGAGCCCCCGGCGGGGGGCCGCCCCACCCCCACCGCCCCCCACCCGGGCCCAACCCC
>CAZYWZ010000164.1:2735-5209 GCA_964651705.1 uncultured Verrucomicrobiales bacterium | reverse complement strand
CGCGATGTTGGGGGTTTTTATGGCTGCCCCGAACTGGGGTTCTGGCGGTTGGGGGGGGGCCCCCGGGCCCCCCCCCCCAAACCGGACCGTTCTCCCCGAGCGGCGGTCCCGATCCACGACATCCGCGCCATCCGCGGTCAAAACCCGTTCCACAAGCTTCGCCCCTTGAAACTTGAAACTCCCATGCGCGTCCTCATCACCGGCGGCTGCGGGTTCATCGGGTCGAACTTCATCCTCGCGCTCTTGGGCGACGGCGGCAGTTCGGTGGCATCCGTCGTCAACCTCGACAAGCTCACCTACGCGGGCAACCCGGCCAACCTCGCCCCAGTCGCCGCCGATCCCCGGTACGTCTTCGCCCGCGGCGACATCGGCGACCGCGACCTCGTCGCCCGCCTGCTCCGCGAGCACCGGATCACGGGCGTGGTCCACTTCGCCGCCGAATCGCACGTGGACCGCTCGATCGATTCGCCCGAGCCCTTCGTGGAGACCAACGTGGTCGGCACCCTCCGGCTCCTCGACGAGACCCGAAAGTATTGGCGCGACCTGCCGCCGGGAGAGCGCGGGGCCTTCCGCTTCCTGCACGTCTCGACCGATGAGGTGTATGGCTCCCTGGGGCCAGCGGATCCCGCCTTCACCGAGGCGACGCCCTGCGCGCCCAACAGCCCCTACGCCGCGTCGAAGGCCGCCTCCGACCACCTGGCCCGCGCCTACCACCACACCTACGGCCTGCCCGTCATCACCACGAATTGCTCCAATAACTACGGGCCCCTCCAGTTCCCCGAGAAATTGATCCCCCTGATGATCCTCAACGCCATCGAGGGAAAACCCCTCCCGATCTATGGCGATGGCCAGAACGTCCGCGACTGGCTCTATGTCGCCGACCACTGCCGCGGTATCCGCCTCGCCATGGATCGCGGTCGCCCCGGGGAGACCTATAACTTCGGCGGCCACTGCGAGAGGACCAACCTCGAGCTCATCGGCGCGATCTGCGAGATCCTCGACCGAAAGCACCCCGCCGGAAAACCCCACGCCGCGCTCAAGACCTTCGTCCCCGACCGCCCCGGCCACGACCGCCGCTACGCCATGGATTGCGCCAAGGCCAAGCGCGAATTGGGTTGGGCGCCCGCCGAGACCCTCGACTCCGGGCTGGAGAAGACGGTCGATTGGTACCTGGCCCATCGCGACTGGGCCGACGCCATCACCCGAGGACGCTACGACCGGAAACGACTTGGCCTCAAGGGGGCGGTCTAACCACGGATGAACGACCTGCCCGCCCTTGGCGGACGCAGGGCGCGAAGAGGGACCACGGATGAACACAGATGAACACGGATATGGCACAGGGCCGACCTTCGTGTTTCGTTGGCCCGCCTTCGCGGTCCAACGAAACACGATCCCCCCGTCTGGAGAGGGGTCCGGATGCCCACCCCCCTGCGTCCCCGCGACCCTGCGCGAGAACCAACCCGCCAGCATCCGTCCGCCAGAGGCGGACAGGTCGTCCATCCGTGTCCATCCGTGGTTAAACCAATCGCGCTAGGCGATCGATGACCGAAGAGGAAAAGCAGCTCACCCTGCGCTGGATCGAGTGCTGGCGCCGCGCCGGACCGGAGCTGGAGCGCATCCGCGCGGAGGAAATCCGAGCGACGGATACGGCTCGCTCGATCCAGATTCTCGACGATGCCTTTGAATCCGCCATCCGCCTCAACCCACCGCAGGCAACGTCCGGCCTTATCGAACAGCAGAGGCTCTTTGTCCGGGCTCGGCCATGACTCGGCTGTTTCACCTTGCTTCGCGGATCGAGACGCAGTTTCGAAACTGGGATTGGGAGTTCTGTTTCATCGGTGGGATCGCCTTGCAGCGCTGGGGGGAGCCGCGGGTGACGGAGGATGTGGACATCACCTTGATGACGGGCTTCGGTACCGAAGAACGTTACATCGATGCGCTCCTGAAGGCGTTCTGTCCGCGCGTGGGCGATGCCAAGGAGTTCGCGCTGACACGGCGCGTGCTGCTCCTAAAATCCGACGACGGGATCGGCATCGATGTGGCCATGGGCGCGTTGCCTTTTGAGGGAGACGCCATATCGCGGGCGACGTCCTTCGAGTTTCTCCCGGGTCTCAGCCTGACGACCTGCTCCGCCGAGGATCTTGTGGTGATGAAAGCCTTCGCCGAGCGCGAGCGCGACTGGCTGGACGTCGAGACCATCCTCATCCGCCAGCAGGGAAAGCTCGACTGGCCCTATATCCTCGAACAGCTCACCCCCCTCGCCGAACTCAAGGAGTCCCCGGCCATCCTCGACCGCCTTGCAAAACTGCGCGCGAAACAGGAACAGAACGGATGAAGCCATGTCCGAATACGGCGACCGATCGGTTTGTCGCGCGCGCGATGACGCGCGCGACAAAACCCTCCCGTATCCCCCAGCCCCGGCCCCGCTCCACGACCACCCCGCCACCCCGGGGGAAACCCGCGCCCCGCCCCCA
>CAZYWZ010000164.1:0-2725 GCA_964651705.1 uncultured Verrucomicrobiales bacterium | reverse complement strand
CCTCTGCATCCCCCCCCGCCCCCCCCGGGCGCGGGGGGGGGGGCGCCGCCGCCCCCCCCCCCCCCCCCAAAAACCGATCCGTTATCCCCGAGCCGAGGCCCCGATCCACGACATCCGCGCCATCCGTGGTCAAACCAGCGCACGTCCAGATGCGTGCCCCCAGACCCCCCCAACCAATGGGAACGGTGTCCCCCTGCGCCCCCGCGTCCCTGCGCGAGAATAGAAAGTGACCTAGCATGGACATCACAGCAACCCCATCCGAGGTCTCCCCGGCGATCGAGGAGATCGTCATCGAGGCCGGCAAGACCGAGAAACAGTACTGGCGCGACCTCTGGCGCTACCGGGAACTCTTCTACGTCCTGTCCTGGCGCGACATCGCCGTCCGCTACAAGCAGACGGTCATCGGCGTCGCCTGGGCCGTCATCCAGCCGCTGCTCTCGATGGTGGTCATGACGGTGATCTTCGGCAAGGTCGCCGGCCTCCCCTCCGAGGGCAACGCCCCCTACGCGATCATGGTTTTCGCCGCCATGCTCCCCTGGATGTTCTTCTCCACCTCCCTATCCGCCGCCAGCCAGAGCCTCGTCGGCAACGCCAACCTCATCTCGAAGATCTACTTCCCCCGGATGATCGTCCCCGCCAGCGCCGTCATCACCAGCTTCGTCGATTTCCTGGTGGCCTTCGGGATGCTCCTGGTCCTGATGCTCATCTATCAGTTCCCGCCAGGATGGGCGATGCTGACCCTGCCCGCCTTTATCGTCGTCGCCTTCCTGACCGCCATGGGCCCCGGCCTCCTGATCACGGCGCTGAACGTGAAATACCGCGACTTCCGCTACGTCATCCCCTTCATCGTCCAGTTCGGGATGTATGTCTCGCCGGTCGCCTACAGCAGCTCCCTCATCCGCGACAAATTCGGGGAGACCGCCTTCTTGCTGTATTCGCTGAACCCCATGGTCGGGGTCATCGATGGCTTCCGCTGGGCGATCCTCGGCGGGGACTCCGCGATCTACTGGCCCGGCTTCGGCGTGTCCCTGGCGCTCGTCGCCATCCTCCTGTGGCTCGGCATCTGGTACTTCCGCCGCACCGAGCGCACCTTCGCCGACGTCATTTGAACCACGGATTGTTTTAACCGCGAATGAACACGAATGGACACGAATTCGTTTGGACTCCCATATCCCGAAGGCATTCGTGTCGATTCGTGTTCATTCGTGGTTCCTCACAGCACGACCCGCTTCCACTCCAGACGGGCACGTTTGAAGTTTAGGATGACTCCGACCCTCAAGCCGGTGACCTTCAGGTAGTTCATCATCTGCCCCAATTCATGATCCGTGATCCTCTCAATGACCTTGGCATCCACCACCACGCGATCAAAGGCGATGAGATCTGGTATGAACTCCCCCACGCAGACACCCTTATGCTGAACATCAAATCGGGGTTGCTGCCGGAAAGGGATGTCCCTGAGGCCAAACTCGACGACCAAGGCGTTCTCGTAGGGTTTTTCGTGAAGACCGTGCCCAATCGAGTTGAGCACCTCCATCGCGCAACCGATGATCTGATGGGTGTCGGAAGGCGATATGAGTTCGATGGTTCCCCTATCCATGGGAGACGATTAACCCTAATTCGTGACCTTTTGAAGACGAATTCACCACGGATGAACATGGATAGACACGGATTCAAAAGTCCCCATTTCGAAACCATCGGAATATCTGTGTTCATCCGTGTCCATCCGTGGTTGATCTCCCCCTTATGACACGCAAAGGCATCATCCTCGCCGGGGGCCACGGCACGCGCCTGCTGCCGCTGACGCGCGCGGTATCGAAGCAATTGCTCCCGGTCTACGACAAGCCGATGGTGTACTACCCCCTGTCGGTCCTCATGCTCGCCGGGATCCGCGAGGTCCTGCTCATCTCCACCCCGCGCGACCTGCCACGCTTCCGCGAGCTGCTCGGCGATGGCGCCGACTTCGGCATGCGCCTCGCCTACGCCGAACAGGACCAGCCCCGCGGCCTGCCCGAGGCCTTCCTCCTCGGGGAATCGTTCCTCGATGGGCAGCCCGCCGCCCTCGTCCTCGGCGATAACCTGTTCTTCGGATACGAGTTCTCCGAGATCGTCCGCGAGGCCGCCGCCCGCGCCGGGGGCGCGACCATCTTCGCCTACCACGTCACGCAGCCCGAGGCCTATGGCGTCATCGAGTTCGACCGCGAGGGCCGCGCGATCTCCCTGGAGGAGAAACCCGCCCGACCCAAGTCCCATTACGCGATACCCGGGCTGTATTTCTTCGACGCCACCGTGGTACAGCGCGCCAAGGCCTTGAAGCCCTCCGCCCGAGGCGAGACCGAGATCACCGACCTCATCCGCAGCTACATGGGCGATGGCACGCTCCGCGTCCGCGCGCTCGGCCGCGGCACCGCCTGGCTCGATACCGGCAGCTGCGAGGCCCTCCTCCAGGCCAGCCAGTTCGTCCAGGCCATCCAGCAGCGACAGGGACTCAAGATCGCCTGCCTCGAGGAGATCGCCGCCCGCCAGGGTTGGCTCGATGGCGACGCCCTCCTCCGCCGCGCGGAAAAATTGGGAAAAACCGAGTACGCCGACTACCTCCGCCGCATCGCCCCCGAGATCGCGGAGGGGATTTGAACCACGAATTCACACGAATGCACACGAATGGCCTCGCACAGGGCCGCGCATCGTGTTTCGTTGGCCCGCCCCGGCGGTCCAACGAAACACGATC
>CAZYWZ010000163.1:0-12506 GCA_964651705.1 uncultured Verrucomicrobiales bacterium | reverse complement strand
AGGCGGGCAGGCTGCTCGCCGCTACAGCCTTTGGCGCTTTTCGAGTCAGATCCTAGGCCCCGCGCGCGGGGCACCACCGGGGCGGAAAATGGTAGGCTGCGCCTTGGCGCACGCTGCCGAATCCACCGTCCGCGTGCGCCAAGGCGCAGCCTACATCGCGACCCAATTTTCGAGTCAGCGCCGCTCGACCTCGGCATAATAGGCGCCGAGTGCCTTGCCGTCCTTCGAAGAGAAGGTGCCTTTCAGGAAGCCCTCGCCGGTCTCGATGGGCAATTCGAAAGTGGCCGTCGCCGCACCTGGGGCGACTTCGTGTTCGCGGCGCTGGCCGAGGATCTCCAGTTGGGCGCGTTCCGCGGGGAATCCGACGCCGGGGTTGGCGCGGAAGGGTTTTTCGCCGGGGACGGGGGGAGCGGGGGGCAGGTCGGCGGCAATGGGGTGATCGATCTGGGGTGGCCAGCGGCGGAGGGTGATGCGGTAGCGGCCGGGTTGATCGATGCGGATGCGCCACTGGCCCGAGGGGGCATCTTTCATGCCGCGGATGGAGGCCTGATTCCATGGGGCGTTGCCCTCGCTGTCTGGGAGCAGCCAGTCGTGGCAGGTCAGGAGCGTCGGGTTGTCGGCATCGTTGCCCACGACGATCTCTTGGGGGTCGGAGAAGCCGGGTTCCATGCTGGCCCACTGGGTTTCGTAGGCCTCCCGCAGGCGCGCGACGAGCGCGGGGTTTTGGGGTGCGACATCGGTGGTTTGCCCGGGGTCGGAGCGGACATCGTAGAGCTCCTTGCCATTGACGAGCCGCCACTGGCCGGACATGACCGAGGACTGTTTCCATTTGATGGGCATGTGGACGCGCTGGGAATCGGTGAAGAGGATGCGGTCCTCGGGGGGGCCTCCCTTGGACGATCCGCGGAGCAGTGGGGCGATGCTGGCGCCGTCGAAGGCGACGCCGGCGGGCGCGGGGATGCCGCAGAGTTCCAGGAGGGTGGGGTAGATATCGACGTGGGCGGTCAGCTGGCGGACGTCCCGCCCGCCGCCGACTCCGCCCCTGGGCCAGCGGATGAAAAAGGGGACGCGGTGGCCGCCCTCGTATTCCGAGCCCTTGCTGCCCCGCATGCCGGCGGTGAAGACCTTGTGGCCGCTGGAGGTGCCGTTGTCGGTGGTGAAGATCAGTATGGTATCCTCGGCGAGGCCCTCGGTATCGAGCAGCGCGATCAGGCGCCCGAGATTGGTGTCGATGTTGGCGATCATGCCGAAGAAGTGGGCGACGTGGGTTTTGAGCGGCGCGTAGGGCGCGTCGGATCCCTCGGGCGAATGCATGGGGCCATGCGGGGCATTCGTGGCCAGATAGACCAGGAAGGGCTTCTTCGCCTTCGCCTGCGCGCGGATGAAGGCCATGGCGGCGTCGAAGAACACGTCGGTGCAGAATCCCTTGACCGGCTCGGGCTTTCCATTGCGGAAGTAGGCGCCGTCGAAATAGGCATTGTCCCAGATGTCTGGGGTCTGGCCGACGCCGCCCCCGCCGTGGCGCAGCACCTCCTGAAAGCCCCGGTCTTCCGCGCGCGACGGATAGTTGTCCCCGAGGTGCCATTTGCCGAACATGCCGGTGGCATAGCCGGCCTTGGCGAAGGGTTCGGCCAAAACGACCTCGCCCTCGCGCAGGATCGAGCGGCCGTTGATGGTGTGCCACGTGCCCACGCGGTTCGCGTAGCGGCCGGTGAGCAGCGCGCCCCTCGTGGGCGCGCAGGTCGGGCTGACGTGGTAATCCGTCAGGCGCACGGATTCGGCGTGCAGGCGATCCATATTCGGGGTCTTGAGCGTCGGGTTGCCGTGGCAGGACATGTCGCCGTAGCCCTGGTCGTCGGTGATGACGAGGATCACGTTGGGCGGCGACCCGCCGAGCGAGCCGACTGGCGGGACGAAGACGGATAGCAGGCAGAGGCAACACGACCGTATCATGGCATCGATTCTTAGGGCGGATCGCGACAAACCTCAATCCATCGTGTTCCGGGCTCCGATAATCTGTGCGAGCCGCCCCGCCGGCCCCGCCAAGACAAATCCTGGTTCGCGGCGCCCTGGAGCGTCCGATTCCGGGCAAGGATGAATTTTTTTTCATCCGTGATTCATGGGGTGTTCATTCTGTTCTGGTATGGGTATCGGCATGGAAAAGAAAACAAGAGCAAGAGCATTGATCGGGCGGTGCCTGTGGCTGTGCGCCGCCTGGGTGGCCTGCGGCCTGCCATCCCCCGGGCACGCCTTCTCGTCTTACATGTCGACGTTCAACAGCCGATACGGCACCTCGGGCACGCGCCTGAATGATTGTTCCGTGTGCCATGATGGGGCGCCGCCCGCGGTGAACTGGTACGGGGGCGACTTTTTCGACCGGTACCTGATCGCGCGCAATACGGCAACGGCGTTGGCCAATATCGAGGGTCTTGATTCCGACGGGGATGGCGCCCTCAACCTGACCGAGATTCAGGCCCGGACCTTTCCTGGCGATCCGACCGATGTTCCCCCATCGGGAACGCCCGTGATCGGAGTGTCGCCGACGACGCTGGCGTTTGGAAGCGTGAAGAGGGGTCTCGCGTCGGCGCTGGCAACGACGATCTCGAATTCCGGGAACGCCACGCTGAGCGTGACGAGCCTGTCCATAGCCGGAACGGCAGAATTCGGGGTCACCAACGCGCCCGCGCTGCCATTGAATATCGCGCCCGGCAAGGCCGCCGTCATCAGCCTGCGGTATTCTCCGGGTGACACCGGGCCGGACAACGGGACGCTCACGATCGCGAGCAATGACCCGGCGCGGCCCGGAGTGATCGTCGCGCTGGAGGCGAGCGGTGTCGCGCCGGCCATCACCGTTGACCCGGTCGCGGTGAATTTTGGTAATCTCAGGCAGGGCGAGACCGCGAATCTGACCGTGACCCTGTTCAATAACGGGAGTGCCGAATGTGTGGTGAGTGCACTGACCCGATCGGGTAGCGGGGATTTTGCCTTTGGGCCATCCGCGCCCGTGCCGCCCTTCGCGATGGCGCCTCTTTCCTCGGTCATCGTGCCCCTGGCGTACACGCCATCGGATGTCGGTGCGGATAGCGGGGGCCTGCGGGTCGCCAGTGACGACCCCGTCAACCCAATGGTGACAGTCCCCCTGACCGGCGCGGGTGATCCGATCCCGGTCGGGGAGCGGATCACGGTGGACCCGATGTCGCTGGGATTTGGTCCGGTGCGGGTCGGCCAGTCGGGCGGCCTCGCGGTGACCATCGGCAATTCCGGTGGCGCGGGCTGTAGGGTGACCGACCTCGGAGTCTCGGGGGCCGGCTTCGCGCTTGGCGCGGGCGCCCCGGTTCCACCTTTCGACGTGGTGCCGGGATCGTCCATCGTGGTGCCGGTCACCTATTCGCCGACGGTAGAAGGGAACGCGCTCGGCAACCTGTCGGTTGAGAGCACGGATCCGAATAATCCCGCCATCGTTGTGGGTCTCTCTGGTTCGGGCGTGTTGCCGCATGTGGGCGCGGTGCCGGCGGCAATGGGTTTTGGAACCGTGACCATCGGTGGCGCCGAATCAAGATCGTTCGTCGTGACAAATGCGGGGGGGGCGGCGGCGACGATCGCGTCTCTCGTGCTAACGGCAAGCGCCGAGTTTGATTACGCGCCAGGGACCCCGTTCCCGCCTTTCGTGATCGATGCTGGAGGGGCGACCAACGTGACGCTCGTCTACTCCCCCGTGGACGAGGGGCCCGACTCTGGTTCGCTGGCCATCGGCAGCGACGATCCCGTCGCGCCGAGCGTGACGGTGTCGCTCGATGGCGCGGGCCAGTTCCCGCCGCCCTTGCCCTTGGTCAACGTGATGCCATCGGCCCTCGATTTTGGCGATGTCCGCGTGGGGTTGACCCGTTCGGCGAAAGTGACGGTCGGTAATGCCGGCGGAGCGGTCGCCAACATAGGCGTTCCGGCCGTCTCCGGGAGTGCGGACTTCAGCGTACAGGAATCGAGCTTCGCGCTTGCCCCGGGGGCCTCTCGCGAAGTGACGGTCACCTACGCGCCGCCGACGGGAGGAGGCAACGCGGGCCGCCTCACCCTGACGAGCGATGACGTGAACCACCCTTTCATCGATGTCCCTCTTTCGGGGCGCGGGGTCGCGCCCGCGCTGTCGGTCGATCCCCCGGATGTGTCATTTGGGTCGGTGGTGGTGAGCGGGGCCGTGACCCGAGTTGTCACGATCCTAAATCGCGGGACGGCCGGGGCCATCGTGGACGGCCTGTCGGTTTCTGGTAGCGCGGAATTCTCTTTGGGCGCGGCCACTCCCGCGGTGCCGTTCGCCGTGGCGGCGGGCGCGAGCGTGGATGTGCCGCTAGGGTATCAGCCAGTCGATGCCGGAACCGACGGCGGCGCGCTGAAGGTCGCGAGCGATGACCCGGTTTCGCCGAATCTTTCCGTGGCGCTGGTCGGCGCGGGCATCCCGAACGGTCAGGCCGTGGATCTGGATATCGCCGCATTCAAGGTGACGGAGCAGTTTGAGATCGGCATCACGAAGGCCATCGAAATCAACTTGAGCGTCAGCAGCGGCGGTTCGGCCAGCGGGACGCGTGTCGCGACAGTAATCGGGCTCATGCGAGGTGCAGAGGTCTATCGCGTGTCGCGCGATGTCTCGGCGGAATCGGGCAAGAAAAAGAAGAAGAAGGGCTCTGCGTCGAGTGTCACCTTCCCTAGCTACGTCCCGAAGGAGGCCGGGACCATCGAGTGGACCGCCATCATTGAGGATGACGATCCGGACGCGGACATTGCCACGGCGACGACGAGCGTCGGTCTGCCGGTCCTGGACCTTGACATCGACGGGTTCGTGGTGACCGCGACCCATGAGATCGGCGTCGACAAGCCAATCGCCATCCAACTCGGGGTGGTCAACCGCAGCTCCTTGAGCGGGAGGGGCACCGCGACCCTGGTGGGCGTTCAGGGCGGGGCCGAGGTGTATAGGGCCACCGCATCGTTGTCGCCCAAGCCCAAAGGCGGGACCGCCAGGGTCTCCTTCCAGCCCTATTCCCCTTCGGCGAAGGGGACGATCGAGTGGGTGGCGACAGTCGAGGATGGAGACCCGGACACCGATGAGGCCACGGCGACCACCCGGGTGACGACGCCGATCGTGGACTTGGACATCTCCGAGTTCAAGGTAACGGACAGGTACGACGCGACGAGCGCAAAGGCCAAGCCCATCGAGATCCGGCTTGGGGTGGTGGCTCGGAGCAAGGTCAGCGCAGCGCGGCAGGCCACGGTGGTCGGGCTCCAGGGCGGGATCGAGGTGTATCGTGTCTCCCTAGCCGTCGGCGCCGGCGGCGGCAAAAAGGGCAAGGGACAGAGCACCTTTCCGTCCTTTGTTCCGGCTGGGCCGGGCCATATCGAATGGAGCGCCATCGTCGAGGACGACGATCCCGACATCGACCTCGCCACGGCGGCCACGGTGGTGACCGGGCTGGCCCCCATTGGCGATGACGACGACGATGATGGTGACGACGACGATGATGGGGACGACGACGATGCCTAGGGATCTGCCAGACCCTGTTCGGCGAATCCCTCCGGCGGAAGGCCGGCAAAGGCGGGGCTTGCCCCTCCAGGACGGTGCGGACGGACAAGATGGGGGGCGGGCCCGGGCCCGCCCCGCCCCATTTGCGGGAAAGGGTTGCCAATCGCGAAAGGAGTCAGAGAATGCCCGCGATGCGCGCGTTGGTTGTCGAGGACAACAGGAAGACCGCCGCCTTTATCGCGAAGGCGCTGAAGTCCGAAGGGTTCGCGGTGGGCGTGCTCCGCGATGGGCAGGAGGCGCTGGACCTTGTCGCCGTCAGCCCATTTGACGTGGTGCTGCTGGACATCATGCTTCCCGGGCGGGACGGGCTCAGCGTGCTCCGGCTGATGCGCGCGAGGGGCAACCATACGCCGGTCCTGCTGGTCTCGGCCCGGGGTGATGTCAACGAGCGGGTCGAGGGCCTGGACGCGGGCGCCGACGATTACATCGCCAAGCCGTTCGCGCTGGAGGAATTGGTTGCGCGGGTCAGGGCGCTGATCCGGCGGGGGGGTGCCGAGAGGGGGTCCCCGGTCATCCGGCTCGGCGACCTGAGTCTCGACACCGCCACGCGCAAGGCGCATCGCGGCGGACGGGCCATCGAACTCACCGCGAGGGAGTATTCGCTCCTGGAGGTGCTCATGCGAAACGCTGGCCGGATCTGCGGGAGGATGATGATATTGGAGAAGGTATGGGATTACGACTTCGATCCGGGGTCTAATATAGTCGATGTGTACGTGCGGCGGCTGCGCGACAAGATTGATGCCGGGTTCGACGTGAAGTTGCTGCACAGCGTCCGCGGCGTGGGGTACGTCATGAGGGAGCCGGCATGACGTTGCGGCGGCGGCTGGGCATCCTGTATGCCGGGATCGTGGTGGCCTGCGTGCTAATGCTCTTCGGGCTGATCCATCACGAGTTTGTGGTCGAGCCCAAGATGCATTGTCCCAACTGTCCCGACGCGCCGAAGGGGTTCTGGTGGGCCGAGGTAGCCGAGGTGTTCTGCTATGCGATGATCCCGCTCGTTCTCGGATGCGGGTGGTGGCTGATGCGTCGGTCCTTGGAGCCAATCGTCGCATTCACCCGCCGGATCGAACATATCCAGGCGAGCAATCTCCGGACCAAGTTGCCTATCACCGGCGAGAGTGATGAGGTGGATCGCCTGGCGGAGGTGTTCAATGCGATGATCGCGCGCCTCGACCAGTCTTTCCGTCAGATCCAGGACTTCGCCCTCCATGCCTCCCACGAGTTGAAGACGCCGCTTACCGTGATGCGGGCCGAGCTGGAGACGGTGTTGCGGGACAGTCCTTCGCTGGAGAGAGGCAGGAGGGAGTGGATCCACGGCATGCTCGATGAGGTGCAACGCCTCACCAAGATCGTGGACGCGATGACGCTCCTTGCAAAGGCCGATAGCGGCAGCGCCAACCTGACGCTCCGGCCGGTCCGTTTTGGGGACCTCGTGCGGGAGGGCTATGAGGACGCGCAGATCCTGGCCGAACCGAGCCGGATCCAGGTCGAGCTCGGCGAGTGCGAGAGCTTGGCGGTGATGGGCGATCCCCATCGGCTCAGGCAACTGCTGTTGAATCTGACGGACAATGCGATCAAATACAACATTACGGGGGGGCGCGTGACGATATCGCTGAGGGCCGACGGAGGCGACGCGCGGCTCGTGGTCGCGAACACCGGGCCAGGGGTCCCGGAGGAGGTCGCGTCGCGGGTGTTCGAGCAGTTTGTCCGGGGCGACGATGCGCGGAGGCGGGGCGTGGAGGGATCGGGCCTCGGTCTGGCGATTGCCCGATGGATAGTGCAGGCCCACGGCGGTGCGATCCATTTCGCGTCGGCGCCAGATGCGGAGACCGTGGTCGTGGTGAGGATTCCCATGGCGGGGGCGCGATAGGCGATCGATGGTCTGCCGCGGGGTTCCGGGGGCGTCGCCGGACGGAGGGAGTGCCGCGCCGATCGGGGGGATGCGTTCCAGCGGAGGGGCCGCGTTGATCTCAAGTGATATAGGACCGGAGGATGGCCTCGATCTTGGCGACGCGTTCCGGGGGCCAGAGGTGCCGTGGGGTCATGAGGGCGTTCTTTAGCGCGCGGTGGCAGTCGCAGGTCTCATCGAGGGGGATCTTGGGGACGACGTCGGCCACGAGGGCCCGCGCGCGCTCGGCGTTCTTGCGGAGGCACTCCAGGACGAGGCTGACGGAGACGTGGTCGTGCCCGGGGTGCCAGCAGTCGTAGTCGGTGACCATGGCGACGGTGGCGTAGGCGATCTCGGCCTCGCGGGCACACTTGGCCTCGCCGAGGTTGGTCATGCCGATGACGTCGAAGCCGGCGCGGCGATTCTCCTCGGCCTCGGCGAGGGTCGAGAAGGCGGGACCCTCCATGTTGACGTAGGTCCCGCCGAGGACGGCGGGCCCGGAGGCCTTCGCCGCATCGAAGAGGAGGCGCTGGAGGGTGGCGCAGACGGGGTGGGCGAATCCGATGTGGGCGACGATGCCGCCGCCGAAAAACGTGTGGTCGGGGGAGCGCTTGGTGCGGTCGTAAAACTGGGAGGGGATGAGGAAGGTGCCCGGCTCGAGCGGTTCCTTGAGGGAACCGACGGCGCTGAGGCTGAGGATCCATCGGACGCCGAGCGTCTTGAGGGCGTAGATATTGGCGCGGTGATTCAGCTCGGAGGGGAGGATGCGGTGGCCGCGGGCGTGGCGCGGGAGAAAGGCGACCGGCCTGTCGCCGAGGCGCGCCGTGAGGATCTCATCGGACGGTTCGCCCCAGGGCGTGTCGATCTTTCGCCACGCCGCGTCCCCGAGGCCGGGGATCTCGTAGATGCCGCTGCCGCCGATGATGCCGATGGGGATGGGGTCGGGGTTCATGGTTTCGCCGGATCACTGTGTCCGAGGCGCGATGCGCGGGCAAGGCCCGTGTCGCCACCCCCTCGGCCATGACGCCCCAATTGCGATGCGTGCGGCATTGCCGCCACGCCCGCGGCGCGCTATAGTATTGCAATCGGCATTGAACGAAACACGACGAGCCGCCGAAGGAGTGCCATCATGAGCGCGAACCCCACCGCCGACCGATCCGGGTTCACACGCCGCGGTTTCATCAAGTCCGGGGGGGCGATGCTGGCTGCAGGCGCCGCGCCCGCGGCGCGGGCGCGGGCTTCCGGCGACGGGGGCATGCCGGCGGCCCTGGGTGGCGCGAAGGCCCACGCGCGGGCCTGGCCCTCCTGGCCGCAATGGGATCCGGAGGATGACGCCGCGGTGGCCAAGGTGTTGCATGGCCGGGTCTGGTCGCGCGACAGGCTGGTCAAGGAATTTGAGGAAAAGTGGGCCTCCGCCATGGGGGCGGGACACTGCCTGGCCGTTGTGAATGGCACCAACGCCCTGAGCGCGTCCTTCATGGTGCTGGACATCCATCCCGGCGACGAGGTCATCTGCGCCCCGTATACCTTCAGCGCGAGCGTGTTCGGCGTGCTGTACAAGGGTGCGATGCCCGTCTTTGCGGACATCGATCCCCTGACGTATCAGATCGACCCGGCGCAGATCGAGGCGAAGATAACCCCGAGGACCAGGGCCATCCTGCCGGTGCACATCTGCGGCTATCCCTCCGACATGGGGCGCATCATGGAAATCGCCCGAAAGCACAAGCTCTTTGTCGTGGAAGACGCTTGCCAGGCCCACATGTCCGAGATCGACGGGAAGAAGATGGGGACCTTTGGCACCACGGGGTGCTTCAGCTTCCAGACGTCAAAGGTCATGCCCATCGGCGAGGGCGGCGCGATCCTGACCGACGACGCCGGGCTCAAAGACAGGCTGTATTCCTATCACAACTTCGGGTTCAAGACGAACATAGCGCCCGGTTCCGTGGACAACATCGCCGCGTTCGTGCTGGGGAACAAGATCCGCATGGCGGAGTATCAGGCGGCCATCGGCCTGTGCCAGCTGGAGAAGCTCGAGGAGCAGACCCGGATACGGAATGAGAACGCGCGCTATCTGACGCCGCAGCTGGCGGCGATCCCGGGCATCACCCCGGTCAAGCCGTATCCCGGCGTCACCCGGCTCTCCTACTACATGTACCCGTTCATCTACGACGAGGCGCAGTTCAAGGGGTTGCCCCGGGCCGCGTTCCTCAAGGCGCTGGCGGCGGAGGGCGTCCCGGCCGGCGCCGGCTATCCCCATTATCCCATCTACGCGCAGGAGTTTATCCGGCAGGTGTTCCAGACGGAGATCTACAAGAAATTCTATTCGGGCGCCGAGCTGGACTTCGATGCGTACAAGGAGAAGAACCACTGCCCGAACCTGATCAAGACCTTCGGGACATCTGTCTGGATCAGCTCGCAGGGAATCCTCCTCGGCTCGCGGTCCGACATGGACGACATCGCCCGGGCCATCGAGAAGATCCAGAGGCATGCGGAAAGGTTGAAGGCGGCGTAGCGTCCGGGTACCATCCCGGGATCTATGGACATGAGGGCACTTCCCGCGACGACACTATGGATGGCGCTTGCCTGGCTGGCGGGCGCGGCGCCGGCCCGGGCCGCGGGCGACCCGTTCCTGCCGGCGAAGCGGCTCACCGCGCAGATGTTCGACTCGGGTTTCCCCGAGGGGCACGACACCTACAACGGCATGGGCCGCGGCAGCGACGGGCGCATCTATTACGTGCTCAGCGCCGAGCCGCATGACATCGGCGGCCGCATGTTCGCGTTCGACCCCAAGACCGGGAAGGTCTCGCTCGTCGGCGACCTCACCGAGGCGTGCGGCGAGAAGGGCAAGAAGACCATCGTGCAGGGCAAGAGCCACGTGAACTTCGTCGAGGCCGACGGGAGGCTCTATTTCGCGACGCACATCGGCTTCTACAGCATCGTGGATGGGATGGAGACGATGGGGGTGCCCCCCGCCGGATGGGGCAAGTATCCCGGCGGCCACCTGCTCGCCTACGACCCGAAGGCGGGCACGTTCGAGGACCTCGCCATCGCGCCCGGGGGCGAGGGCGTGCTGACGATGGGCATGGACACCGGGCGCGGACGCATCTTCTGCCTGACGTGGCCGAAGGGAGAGTTCTTCCGGTTCGACCTCGCGACGAAGGACCTGAAGAACTTCGGCAAGCAGTGCGCCGAAGGGGAGAACGCCAAGGGCGAGAGATACCGGACCATCTGCCGCTCCATCGCGGTCGATCCGGAGGATGGCTCGGCCTACTTCAGCACTTCCGAGGGCGACATACTGCAGTACCGCGCGGATACCGACGCCGTCGTCAGGGTGGAGGACGACGACTTGAGGAAGGATTACTTCGGGCTCTACGACCCGGCGTCGCCGGGCCACATGGGCTACAACTGGAGGCAGACGTTCTATCGGCCCAAGGACAAGATGATCTACGGCGTGCACGGCAATTCCGGATACCTCTTCCGCTTCGATCCGCGCCAGAAGCGGGTCGAGGTGCTGGATCGCATCACCTCCGACGTCTCCAAGCGCAGCGGCATGTTCGACCAGTTCAGCTACGGGTATCTCGGTTTCGCGCTGGGCCCGGATGGCGACACCATCCATTACCTCACCGGCGGGCCGATCTATGTCGATGGCAAGCGCCTGAAGGGCAAGGACCGCATCGCGATGGGCGCGGCGAAGGGCCTCGAGAACCTCCACCTCGTGACCTACCACATCCCGACCGGCCGCTGCAAAGACCAGGGCGCGATCTATTTCCCCGACGGCGAACGCCCGCTCTACGTGAATTCCATCGCCGTCGGCCATGACGGCAGCGTCTATTCGCTGGGGCGCGTCCCCGACAAGGACCGTGTCCGCGCCGACCTGTTCTGCGTCCAGGGGCCATTCGCGCCGTAGGGTCGCGGTATGCGCGGTTGTGGGTGCACATCAAACCGGATTGTTCACCCTGCGCGTGAACAATCCGGGGTAGTGATCCGCCTCCCCGCGGCATGACGCCGCGCCCCCCGCCCGATATCCCAGATCCGCCACCATGACACGATAATACGCACGTATTATCCGTGAGTCAAGGGCGAAATCGTCCCCCCGGACGAGCCCGATGGACGGCCAATCGGCCGAGGCCAACGGAAACACGAACCATCCCGCCGCCGCCGGGTTGGGGCCGGATCGCCGGGCCTCAAATGCTGCCCGCATCCGGGCAACCGCTCCAAAATGTCCTTAAACACGGCCCCTCCCGACGCGGTGTCCTTAAACACGGCGCCCGTGTCCTTAAACACGGGGCCTCTCCCAGGGGCGCACCGTGTTTAAGGACACCGAATGTCCTTGAGCACGGCCCGCCCCGGTGCTACCTTCAACCACTGGGGAATGAACCGAAGGCACTCAGCCACAACGGCGTGCCCGAAAATGGGCATTTCCGGCCATTCGGACATCGCGTGTCCCTCAATACAATGTTCTGACCATGAAGATGAAAGACCTGGCCATAGCAGCACTTGGGGCAATCCTGATCGCATCGTCATCCTTGGCCGAGACGAACGCGCAAACCAATGCCGCATTCAGCGTTTACGATTGGTACTTTCGGCCGCAACCGCCTCCCTGGAATACGAACCATGTTTTCGTCACGAACGACACACCGCATTGCAGTCTGCATCCCTCTGTCGTTCTCGAAGAGGGGTATGTGCCGATCATATATGGCCTCGTTGTGGAAGAACCAGAAGTTCGTGCTGCCAGCACGAACTTCCCTAACGCGAACCCCTACAGAGTTGGTGGCTGCACGTTCGGAGGGTACATGATGAGCCCGAAGGAACGGCAGGTTTTCTTCTGCCCGGCGTGCCGCCGGGCAAGAGATGAATGTCTTAGGAAGTTCGCTCCTGAGGAACTCGAATGGGAGCAGAACAGGCTCCGAAAGCGAGAAGAGCGTCAGAACAAGAGCATCGATGGTACAAAATGAACCGCGCAGACGCGGTTCATTTTGTCCATCATGCTCGGTGTTGATATAGACGTGCGTGTGTCAAGTGGGCAAGTGGGTCCCGCGCTCATTTTCT
>CAZYWZ010000162.1:0-12511 GCA_964651705.1 uncultured Verrucomicrobiales bacterium | reverse complement strand
TGGGTCGAGGTCCCCGCATGCTGGTGGCGCGCGGACGCCGAGGCCGGCGTCCCTCCCACAAATCGCGCGAATCACACCAAGGGCGAAGAATTCTTGGCGTGTTTGGCGTGATCCGCGGGGAATACGGGCACCGGCGTCCGCGATAGCCCCTAACTAAGCGCCTTTCGGCGTCGTCTCCAAAACCCTAACCGCCCCAACGCCCCGGCGCGTGCCGCCTTCATGCCGCGGGATAGATGCGGATACCGACCCGCTCGATGTGCTCCAGCAGCGGGCGGTAGCGGATGTGCTCCAAAGGCTGGACATCGAAACGGTAGGGCATGGGGAGCTCCTCCAACCCGGCGGCGATCGCCTCGGCCCGCAGCGGCGCGACGTCGCCGGTCACCACGAGGTCCACATCGGAGCGGTCGTCGTGCGTGCCCTTGGCGCGCGAACCGAACAGCGTGGCGGTCTTCAGCCCGGCTCCTGTTCGACATTCGCGTCCATTCGCGTCCATTCGTGGTTCAACCCCTACCCCCAACCCACCCGCCATCCGTGTCCATCCGTGGTTCAACCCCGTTTTTGGTAGGGCGCGCGGATCTCTGGCCCCTTCTTGCCGCACCGGATCTCCACCGCCCCGATTTCTGAAAGATCCCACAGGAGAATCCCGCGCTCCTCGATCCTGCGGCGCTGTCCCCCGTCTAGCCTCTCCCCCGCCCTCCATCCCGCGTTGAAGACAACGTGCCGCGGCCGCACCGCATCCAGGAATTCGGCCGTCAGGCCGCCTTCGCGGGCGTGTCTTCCCGCGAGGATGACGTCGGCGCGGAGGTTGGCGCCCGAGGCCCTGAGCTCGCGCTCCACCGAAGCGCCGGCATCGCCGAGGAACAGCAGCGCGCCGCCCTCCCATTCCAGCCGTGCGACGATGCCGCGATCGTCGGCCAAGGACCCGACCGTATCCCTGCCGGGCCACAGCACCGACCAACGAAACCGCCCGGAATCCAGCACATCACCGCGGCGCGCAACCCTGGCCCGCATCGCGTGCCGGGCCACCACCCCCGCCAGCGTCCCGCGGCCCACGTCTGAGCCCGGCACGATGAGCCCCCCCACCGGCCAGTTGGCCAGCAGGGCTTCGGCGCCCCCGACATGCGCCGCATCGCCGTGGCCCAGCCACAATCTCTCGATCCGATTCACCCCATAATAACGGAGCGCCGGCGCCACGATGCCGCGGGCCTGCCACGCCCCCGCGCAATCGAACACCTCGCACCCGTCACCCGTTCGCACGATGGCCGCCTGGCCCGGTCCCACCGCCAGCGCCACCACCTCCGCCGCCCCGCCCCAGACGGGAGAACCGACGTTGATGCAGGCCAGCGGCAGGCCGGCCGCGAATTCCACCACCCCGACGATGACCGAGGCCGCCAGCCAGTTGGCGCGATTGCAGGCGACCGCCAATAGCGGGTGCACCACTCCGGCTGCCAGCGAGCACGCGCCGACGACCACGACCACCGCGGCCAGCGGCACCACCGCCACGTTCACCGCCACGCCCGCAGGCGATACCATGTGGAAATACCAGGCCGATAGCGGCGCCGAACCCAGAAATGCGGCGACCGATGCCGCCACCGTCCCCGCCACCGCGCGCCTCGCCCGCTCCCATCCCGCCAGCCAGACCGGCCACAGCCGCCTCGGCAGAAAAGGGTCGGGCGCCCCCACCGGCAAAAGTCGCCGATAGATAGGCGCCGTCAGGACCACCAGCGCCAGCACCACCGAAAACGATAGCTGGAAACCCACGTCCCACGCCTGCGTCGCCTCCGACAAGAGCATCACGAACGCCGCGCCCGCCAGCAGTTGCCCGGCCCCGACCGGCCGATCCATCACCCATGCCAAGAGCACCATCGCCGCCATGCCGAAGGCCCTCACCGCCGATGCCTGCGCCCCAGTCGCCAACGTGTACAGGCCCAGCACAGGCACCACCACCCAGCCCCACCGCCAGCGATTGAGACCCGCCCAGCGCAACAGCCCGATCCCCGCCACCGCGATCACACCGACATTCTGCCCGCTCACGGCAAACAGATGCATCGTCCCGGTTCTCCGAAATACCTCCAGCAGGCGATCGTCAAACCCCGCCCGATCCCCGTACAGCATGCCCGCGATTACCGCGGCAATCTTCCGGTCCCCCTCGAGCCCATGCGCCAACGTCTCCCGCATGTGCGCGCGCAGCCGACCGGCCAGCCGCGCCACCCAGCCGCGCGACTTGCCAGTAAGATCGTGCACCGCCCCGGGATCCACGCGCCACTCGAGCCTCACCCCCTTCCTCATCCAATAGGCCAACGCATCAAATTCCCCCGGATTCATCGCCGCCTCGATCCGCCGCGCCCGGCCCACCACCCGCACCCGTTGCCCATACAGCACCCGCTCCGCCGACCCGCCCCGCACCACCACCCGCACCCGACCCGACGATGGCTCCCACAACCCCTCCTCCCGCCTCGCCCATTCCACGGCCAGCACGAATTCCAGACGCGCCAAGCCCTCGCCCGCGCCGCGCAGCTCCGGCATCGTCGCCACCCGACCCGCGATCTCCCCCGCGCCATCCAGACGATGCGCCACAAGCAAATCCCCTTCCCGCCCCAAGATCCCGACAAGCGCCACACCCGCCAGCCCCATCCCCGCCAGAGTCAGCGCATGCCCCGCGCCCTCCGACCACCGCGCCGCAAACAACCACCCCGTGCCACACCCGCAAAAGGCAATCACCCACCCCAGCCACCACTCGGCCGGCATGACGCTGCCCAGCCCCACCCCCGCCATCAGCGCGAGCGTCACCGGCACCAGCGGCCTGCGACTCCGAAATTCCATCCCCTCTTCCTGATCCGCGACGGGAGACTACCCGCCCCAGCCTCCGATGTCATCCAGGAAATCCCCCTCAGGGATGCGCCACCGCCGCCCTCCCCGGCACCCGCGGGTCGCTCGCGCCCACGAACGCTCCCCCGGCATCCACCCCGATGATCTGGCACGCCCCGAACCTCTCCACCACATCCAAAACGTGTCCCCGCCGCGCCAACTCCTCCCGCACCGCCTCCGGGTACCCCTCCTCGATCCGCACCCGGTCCGGCGCCCACTGGTGATGAAACCGCGACTGCCCCAGCGCCGCCTCCGGCGACATCCCGTGATCCAGGCACCACACGAGCCCCAGCAAGGTCTGCGATATGATCGTCGGCCCGCCCGAGGCCCCGATCGCCAAAACCACCTTCCCATCCCGCATCACAAGCGTCGGGCTCATGCTCGAGAGCGGCCGCTTGCCCGGCGCGATCGCGTTGGCCTCCCCGCCGATCAGTTTGAAACTATTCGGCACCCCAGGGGCGATGGAAAAATCATCCATCTCGTTGTTCATCAGGATCCCGGTGCCAGGGATAACCACCTTCGAGCCGAAACCCGTGTTGATGGTCGCCGTGCACGCTACCCAATTGCCGAACGCATCCGCGGCGGCGAAATGCGTCGTGTGTTTCTCAAAATGCCGGCTCTGCCAATCCGGCGGCTCGCCATGTGCGGGCACCGGCGTCGCCCTCGCGGGATCGATTTTCCCGAACAATGCCGCCGCGTAACCCCGGTCCACCAACCCGAGCGGCACGTCCACGAAATCGGGATCGCCCAGCCAATGCGCCCGGTCGGCGAACGCCAGCTTCATCGCCTCGATGATCACGTGAGCCGCCAGGGGCGAATCCGGCGGCGTCCCCCCGACATCAAAATGCTCCAGGATGTGGAGCATCTGCGCGATGTGGACGCCGCCCGAACTCGGCGGCGGCATCCCGACGATGGTCCACTGCCGATACGAGGTCACCAGCGGCTCGCGCAGGCGTATCCTGTATTCTCGAAAATCCCGGGCCCGCAATATGCCGCCACCCGCCCCAAGCGCTTCCTCGCAGATGCGGGGGAACGGATCGCCATAGAACCAATCCGCCCCGCGCTCGGCCAGCGCACGATAGCTCGCCGCCAGATCCCTCTGCACCACCACCTCCCCCTCCTCGCGCGGCTCGCCATCCGGCTTCAAGAAAATGGCGCGCGATGCCGGGAAAAGCGCCAGATCCTTCGCCGCCGCCTTCAGCTTCCGCGCGAAGACCGCGTCGATCGGGAATCCCTCCTCCGCGTGCCGGATCCCGGCGCGCAGGGCGTCCGCCAACGTGAGGCGCCCAAAATGCTCGATCGCGTGCCGATAGGCCGCCAATGCCCCGGGAACGCCGCTGGCCAGCGGCCCCGTCTTGCTGAGCGATTCCTCGGGCTCCTCATCACGCATATACATGTCGCGCGTCGCCGCCGACGGCGCGACCTCGCGCCCATCGATGCATATGAGCCGCCCGTCCGCCGTCCGGATCACCATGAAACACCCTCCCCCGATGCCCGAGTTGTGCCCGTCCACCACGCCGAGCGTCAGCCCCGCCGCCACCGCCGCATCGATCGCGTTGCCCCCCGCCTCCAGCGCTTCCAGGCCCGCCCGCGTCGCCAGCGGATGCACCGTCGCCACCACGCCACCCGTGCCCCCAACCGACAACGCCCCACATCCCAACAGAAAGACAGACGCCGCCACCCAAAAAACACTCCCCCGCGTTGCGGGCGAGGAGGCGGCCCTATTTTGGACTGCGGCGTTGCAGCGCCGCTCTGGATTGCCCCGAACGGCCCGGTGTGTGCCCGCCGCCAAACCCCCCAACAGGGCCCGACGCGCCCAGCCAAAGCGGCGCTGCAACGCCGCAGTCCACATAGACCCTCCGATGGATCCTTCGCCATTCACCGGATCGGCAAAATCGCGAACAGCCCCGTCGTGGCCGCCATGGCGTCGGCGAACTTCATCCGCTTCATCTCGTGACCGCGGCCCCAGCTATCGCTGAAGATCACCTCATCGGCCTTCTCGTTGTAACCGATGATGAGCCGCATGTGGCCGCCGCTGCCCTGCAGCCTCTCGCTGCCCTGCTCCGGGAAAATCCCCACCTGCAGCGTCCACAGCATCGGGATCCCCGCGTCCACGCTCTCGCGCACATCCCGCCGGAATCGGTCCGCATCGCTGCCGCTGGCGAACGCGGCCTTCAGCAATTCCGGGTCGGCGGTCGCGTATAGCTTCGCCACGTCGATCATGTTCCCGACGCGCATCTCCTTCGCCTTGGCCTTCTTCGCGGCCTTGTTGTAGTCCTCGATCCAATCCAGCCAGCCACCGACATCCCGTTCCCGATAGATCTTCAGCCGCGCCTTGAACCGCCCCGCGATCGTCTTGAGCGCCTCGACCATCTCCATCGCCGAGGTGCCTTTCTCCGCCGTCGTGTCCGCCATCTGCGCCACCTCGTGCTGGCCCACGCCGACCCCGTAATAATTGAAGACCCGCGAGGACGCGGCGTTCACGCAATAGCCCTTCTGCCCCTGGTCCACCATGGGCACCCCATCGATGTAGGCGTCCCCATCCTTCCTCACCACATTCTTCGGCAGGTCCGCCTTCGCCGTCGGCCGAACCACCTTCTCTTCGGTGGCCCGCGCGATGAGCGACTTCTCCGCCACGGGCCGCACCGTCAGCCGGATGAACTCGCTCCGGAAATCCCGGCTCCCGCCCGTCGCGCTATGCTCCAGCAGGAATTCCACGCCATCCTTGACCCACGCCATCCCCTCCGCCCGCACCGCGCTCCTCGCGTCGCGGCCCCTCGCCTCGCCCCTCGCGCCCGCCAGCGAGTCCAGCATCGCCCCCCACTCCGCCAGCAGCTTCTCGAACTTCTCCTTGTCCGTGATCGCCCCGTCGTCGCCCCGATTGTGCAACGACATCCGGATGTTGGCCGGCCGGTCGCCCTCGAACTCCACGATCGTCTCCCCCACCCTCATGTTGCAAAATATCAGCCCCTTCACCGTCGTCCGGGACGATGTCTTCGCCGCGCTCGTCCACCGGAAACCCAGCCCCTTGAATCTCTCCGCGAAGGCATCGGCCCCCATCGCCCACAACCCCGGATCCCCCACCATCCCATCCAGCGCCGCCCCCGCCGTCGGTTGCGCGCCCAACGGGACCGCCCACGGCAGCGCCGCGCCACACACCACCAGGACCAGACCGCGCCACTTCATGCGTCCCCTCCTAGCAGCCCGTCAGACTTTTCCAAGCCCGGCGGGCTGACTCGAAAATTCCAGACGTAGCCACGGCCGTGAGGCCGTGGATCTTCCCACGCGTGGCCCATCTGTTACCAGATGGGCTACATTTTCCGCCCCGGTGGTGCCTCGCGCGCGGGGCGCACTTCCCTCTCCAGCGCATCCAGTTCGGCGCCGAGGGCGTCCCACGCCACGCGCAACTGCGCCGCGCGCTCTCGCGCGGCGCCCATCTCCCCGCGCGAGACCGCCTCGATGATCGCCCCGCACTCCCGCTCGAGACGGCGCGCCCCCAACACCGCGCAGCCGCCCTTGAACCGATGCGCCGCACGGCCCAGCGCCTCGAGATCCCCGGCGACGGCGGCCTCCCCGATCTCCCCGAGATGCAGGGGCCCGTCCTGGCGCATCATCTCGATCATCCGCAAGGCCGCGCCGGCCTTGAGCCGCTCCATCGCACGAAGGGCCGAACCATCCAGCACGGGCGCTCCATCCTCCACGACCGCGGGGCCCACCCAGCGTCCCGCCGCCTCCCCGCGCCGGCGCTTCTCGGCGGCCAACAATGCCGCCCGGAGTGTCCCGACGCCCATCGGCTTGGTGAGGTAATCGTCCAGGCCCGCCGCCAGGCACCGCTCGCGCTCCGCCGCCATCGCGTTGGCCGTCAGCGCCACGATCTGCGGGACGTGCCTTTCCCCGTAGGCCGCACGGATGATGCGGCTCGTCTCGATGCCATCGATGTCCGGCATCTGGAGATCCATCACGATCACATCATAATCGGCACCCCCCACCAGGGCGAGTGCCGCCGACGCGCTGGCCGCGTGATCGGGGCGATAGCCCAGCCACGACAGATAGCTGCAGACCACCTCCGCGGCCAATGAGTTGTCCTCCACGACGAGGATCCGCATCGGGTGCCTCTCCGCGAACCCGGGGTCGACGGGATCCCCGTCCCCATCGGGGCGCGGGCTGGAGGGGGTCATTCCCTCGGGGATCGCGTGAAAAGGCAGCCTCACCCAGAACGTCGACCCCTTGCCCGGGCAACTCCGGATGCCCACCTCGCCGCCCATCAGCTCGGCCAGCTTCTTCGTGATGGCCAGGCCGAGCCCGGTGCCACCGTGATGCCGCACGTCGGCGGCATCGAGTTGGCTGAAGGAACGGAACAGCCTCGGGATCTGTTCCTGGGAGATCCCCCGGCCGGTGTCGATCACCTCGAACCCTATGTGATGGCGCCCGCCCCCGGCAACCCCCACCGCCGACGCCCGCACCACGACCCTCCCCCTCTCGGTGAACTTGACCGCGTTGCTGACCAGGTTCATCAGGATCTGCCGCAGCCGGGCCGCATCGCCGATGACCAGCGCCGGCAGGTCCCCATCGATCTGGACCTCCGCCACCAGGCCCTTGGCCTCCGCGGTGCCCTTGATGGTGGCCATCACGTCTTCCACCACCCCGCAGACCCGAAACGGGATCGCCTCCAGCTTCATCGCCCCGGACTGCAGGCGCGAGAAATCCAGTATGTCGTTCAGGATCCCCAGCAGCGCGTCGGACTGTGACCGGATGACCCTCACGAAACGTCGCTGCGACTCGTCGAGCGAGGTCCGCAGCAGCAGGTCCGTGAAACCGAAAACGCTCTGCATCGGCGTGCGGATCTCGTGGCTCATCACCGCAAGGAATTCCCCCTTGGCGCGGTCCGCGCTCTCGGCCGCATCGCGCGCCTGGATCAGGGCCTGCTCCGCCTCCCGCAGCTGCGTCACGTCGTGCTGGAATCCCAGGAAGTGCGTCACCCGCCCCCCGTCATCGCGCACGGGGGATAGGAACAGCTCGTTCCAGAACATCGTCCCGTCCTTGCGGAAATTCTTCAGCACCACGCGGCAGCTCCGCCCCTCGGACAGGGCGCGGCGGATCTCGTCGACGGCCTCCTGGTTGCGCTCCTCCCGCTGCAGGAAACGGCAGTTGCGCCCGATGGCCTCCGACGCGCGATAGCCCGTGAGCACCTCGAAGCTCGAATTCACGAAGACCAGCGGCATGTCCTTGACCGTGCAGTCCGCGATGCAGACCGCATTGCTGCAGTCGCTCAGCGCCCTGCGGAAGAGGCTCAGGCGGTCCTCGGCGTCCTTCGCCGACGTGACGTCGCGCCACACCAGCACCGGGCCGCCGCCGCACGCGCAGCCCGCCGATTGCGCCGAGTACCATCGCGTCATCCCCCCGCTCCGCACCGCGAAGGGCTCGCGCGGCACCTCGCCCGAAAACCGGAGGCCCTCCAGGCACCGGCCGAGCGCCGCGGCCACGTCCTTCTCCCCACCCCCCCCGAGCGCGCGCGCCGCCGCGTTGGCAAACCGCACGCCACCCTCCCCGTCCAGAAGCCAGATGGCATCGGGCAGGCAATCCAAAACGGTTGGCAATTCTGTCGGGGCCAGCATATCCTATAATGCTAAATCAGATAACCCGTGCCCAAGTCCCTGTCAAAATTTCGGGTGGTCCTGGTCGAAGACCACATGATGCTCCGGGAGATGCTCCGGCTGATCCTCGATCAGGAACGGAACATCCAGGTGATCGCCGAGTGCAGCCACGGGGCCGAGGCCATCGCCACCTGCCGCGAAGAGGCCCCGGACCTGGTCGTGCTCGACCTCGTGCTCCCCGACATGCCCGGCCTCGATGTGCTCCGCGCCATCCGCGCCGACATCCCCGCCTGCCGCGCGCTGATCGTCTCCGGGCAGGCCACCCCGGAACTCGTCGCCGACTCCCTCCGGATGGGCGCCCACGGCTTCGTCGAAAAAGGCGCCTCGATCGAGACGCTCCAGCAGGCCATCCGCGCCGTCCTCGACGGCGCCTCGTTCTTCAGCCCCGCCGTACAGGACATCCTGAAGCGCACCGCCGCCGCACCGCCCCCCTCCGTCGCCAATCTCACCGAGCGAGAGCTCGAGATACTCCGGCTCGTCGCCCAGGGATTGCTCAATAAGGAGATCGCCGACCGGCTCGGGGTGAGCATCAAGACGGTGGACAACCACCGCACCAACCTGATGAGAAAGCTGAAGGTCCATGACGCGGTCGGCGTCACCCTCTACGCCATCAAGGCCGGCCTCGTCTCGCCCGCCTGAACGCGGGCACCGGGCACCACCGGGGCGGAAAATGGTAGGCTGCGCCTTGGCGCACGCGGACATTCGATCCGGCGGCGTGCGCCAAGGCGCAGCCTACATCGCAACCCAATTTTCGAGTCAGCCCCGCCCCCGGCGCGCGGGGGCGGGGCAAGCCAGAGTCGTCCACGCGCCGGATGATTCAGGATGAAACTTCTGAGGGTGTGTCCTCACGCGATATTCTCACTCAGACTCCGGAGGCTGTGCTGCGCGGGACGCGATCCTTCGGATTGAGGCAGTCTGACTGCCGCCTGACACAGGCGGCCTACGAAAATCTGTAGGGCGTCTCCGCGAGATGCCAGCGGGGGAATCTCAGGTCAGATATCCTCGTCCGGCGCCGTGCTCTCGAGGGCCAGCTTCAGGTTGCGCAGGCCGACGTTCTGCAGCTGGCGGATGCGCTCGCGGGTGACGTTGAACTTCTCCCCGACCTCCTCGAGCGTTCGCCGCGCCTGGCCATCGAGGCCGAAGCGCATCACGAGGATGAGCCGCTCGCGCTCGTCGAGGGTGCCGAGATACCGGAGCGCCTTGGTGGCCAGCTCCTCGCGCTCGATGAGGTCCGCCGATGTCCGCGTGCGGTCGTCGCCGACGAGGTCGCCCAGCTCGGCGCCATCGTCGCCCTGCAATTTGGTGTTGAGGGAGGTGGCGCGGTTGCCGGCCAGCCGCATCCGCACGATCTTGGCCTGCGGGACCGAGAGCTCCTCCGCCAATTCCTCGTCGGTCGGCTCGCGCCCGAATTCCTCCTGGAGCTGGGACTCGATGCGCCGCATGCGGGAGATCTTGTCGTTCATGTGGACCGGGATGCGGATGGTCCGCCCCTGGTTGGAGAGGGCGCGCTTGACGGCCTGCTTAATCCACCAGGCCGCATACGTGCTGAGCTTGGCTCCCTTGTTGGGATTGAAGCGTTCGACGGCCTTCACGAGACCGATATTGCCCTCCGAGATGAGGTCCAAGAGGGGCAGGCCCATGTTGGCGTAATCCTGCGCGATCTTCACGACCAGGCGGAGGTTGCCCTTGATCAGGCGCTCGCGGGCCTTCTTGCCCTCGTCCACCTGCGCCTTGAGCTTCGCCCTCACGGCGGGGCTGAGCGCCGCCGGGGCCTTGGCCTTGCCCTTCGCCCGCTTGCGCGCCTTGACCATCCGTTCCTCGGCCTTGAGGCCACGCTGCAGCTGGTTCGCCAGCTCGACCTCCTCTCGCGGGGTCAGGAGGGGTGCCTCGCCGATCTCGCGAAAGTACAAGCGGGTCGGGCTCTCCGTCCCGCGAAACTCTGCCACATCACCGGTGTAGTCGCTTTCCACTTTCATGCTATTCCACGTTGCTCTCATCGCCCTGTTCCCTCAATAGGGTGTCAACCCTAAACTGCCGGAGGTGCCCGCCCTATATCCACCCGCCTCGGCGCCCATTCCCGCGCGCGGACCCCCTTTTGTAATTTCGACGCATCGCGGGCCGCCACCGTTCAAATTATCTGCCCGTGCGGGGATCGGCCGGGTCCCGTCCGACGGATTCCTCGATTGCGCACTTCGGGCCGCCCGATAGACTCGCGCCGTCACCATGAAAGAAGAGACCAGCCCGTCCCCGTCCGATTTGATCCGCGAGGCCATCGAGGCGGACAATGCCTCCGGCCGTTTTGGCGGGCGCGTGCACACGCGCTTCCCGCCCGAACCCAACGGCCACCTCCACATCGGCCACGCGAAGGCCATCTGCATCACCTTCGGCGTCGCCGAGGCGTTCGG
This sequence comes from uncultured Verrucomicrobiales bacterium, assembly GCA_964651705.1. Classification (GTDB taxonomy): domain Bacteria; phylum Verrucomicrobiota; class Verrucomicrobiia; order JADLBR01; family JADLBR01; genus JADLBR01. The sequence continues at coordinate 1,584 of CAZYWZ010000162.1, read as the reverse complement.
CGGCAAATACAACCTGCGGATGGACGACACCAACCCGGCCAAGGAGAAGGACGAGTTCGTGCGGGCGATCCAGGAGGACGTGCGCTGGCTCGGGTTCGATTGGGGCGACCGGTTCTTCTACGCGTCAGACTATTTCGACCGGCTCTGCGCCTGGGCCATCGACCTCATCCGGAAGGGGAAGGCCTACGTCTGCGACTTGAGCGATGACGAGATCAGCGCCTATCGGGGCACCCAGGTCTTCGGCCCGGACGGGCGTCGCCAGACCCCACCCGGCAAGGACAGCCCGCACCGGGACCGCTCCGTCGAGGAGAATCTCGACCTCTTCGAGCGCATGCGGCGCGGCGAGTTCCCCGACGGCTCGCGCACCCTCCGGGCCAAGATCGACATGGCGCACCCCAACCTCAACATGCGCGATCCCGTCATGTACCGGATCCTGCGCGCCGACCATTACCGCCAGGGAACGAGATGGTGCATCTACCCCACCTACGACTGGGCCCACGGCCAATCCGATTCGATCGAGGGGATCACCCACTCCATCTGCGACATCAGCTTCGAGAACCACCGGCCCCTCTACGACTGGTTCCTTGAGGCGCTCGGCGTCCACCATCCCCGCCAGATCGAGTTCGGGCGCCTGAACCTGACCCACACCGTCCTGAGCAAGCGCTACCTCCGCGAACTGGTCGAGGGCGGCACCGTCTCGGGCTGGGACGACCCGCGCCTCCCCACCCTCCGCGGCCTGCGGCGCCGCGGCTTCACCCCGGAGGCCATCCGGGAATTCTGCCGCCGGATCGGCGTCACCAAGAGCGACACGACGGTCGACATCCGGCTCCTGGAGCACTGCGTCCGCGACCACCTCAACCGGATCGCGCCGCGCGCCATGGCGGTGCTCCATCCGCTCAAGGTCACCATAACCAATTATCCGGAGGACGCCGCCGAAGAGATGGACGCCGTCAACAACCCCGAGGACCCCGCCGCCGGCACCCGCAAGGTCCCCTTCTGCCGCGAGATCTTCATCGAGCGCGACGATTTCATGGAGGATCCCCCGAAGCAGTTCCACCGCCTCGCCCCGGGCCGCGAGGTCCGCCTCCGCAGCGCCTACTTTATCACGTGCACCGAGGTCGTCCGGGGCCCGGACGGCTCGATCGCCGAACTCCGCTGCACCTATGACCCCGCCACGCGCGGCGGCGATGCCCCCGACGGCCGCAAGGTCAAGGGCACCATCCACTGGGTGTCGGCGCGCCACGCCGTGAAAGCCGAGGTCAGGCTCTACGACCACCTCTTCCTCCCCGAGGACCCCATGGCCAGCGAGGGCAATTGGATGGACGGCATCAACCCCAACTCGCTCCGGGTCCTGCCCGGCTGCCGCCTCGAGCCCGGCCTGGACGCCGCCCCGCCGGGACACCGTTGCCAGTTCGAGCGCGTCGGCTACTTCTGCAAGGACCCCGACAGCCGCCCGGGCCACCCCGTCTTTAACCGCACCCTCCCCCTCAAGGATTCCTGGCAAAAGGTCCAGGCCAAGGGGACGGCCTGCTGACTCGAAAATTGGGTCGCGATGTAGGCTGCGCCTTGGCGCACGCGGACCGT
>CAZYWZ010000161.1:0-12835 GCA_964651705.1 uncultured Verrucomicrobiales bacterium | reverse complement strand
TATCAATCCTGCGACCCTCCGAGAAAATTCTCCCACGATGAAATGTCCGGGCTAGTAGCGAAGGGCCTTCGGCCCTTCGGCCGGCGGCCTGGGCCCACGCCGAAGCCCGAAGGGGCTTCGCTACGGGTGAGAGCGCCGGCGGTAGCGAAGGGCCTTCGCCCTTCGGCGGGCGATAGGCCGAAGCCGGAATGTCGGAACAATCGCCTCTGGCGATCAGCTTCGCTACAAATTTTCCGGCCCGGGGGGATAGGGGGCTGCGGCGGCACTTGTGTTGGGGGGCATTCTCGTCGATATTTCGCCCCTATGCCATCATACAGAACATGGAGGGTTGCTGCGGCAATCGTCGCCCTCCCGGCCTTGCAGCCGCACGCGGCACAAACCCCGGCACTCGAGCCTGGCCAGCTGGCGCGCCAGCTCGAGGCCGATTTCGTGGCCGCCTTCGAGAAGGTGGCCTCCTCCGTCGTGGTGATCGAGGCCGAGAGGCCCGATGATGGGCGGGAGATCGTCTGGCGCATGTTCTTTGAGGCCCCGGGCGAAGAGGGGCAGGAGGATGGTCGCCAGCCCGAGAAGAAGGCCCCGGAGAAGGACGACCTGCCGGCACCGAAGCAGCACCGGATGCCAAGGCGGTCGGAGCCGCCCCAGAACCAGGGTTCGGGAACCATCATACGGGAGGACGGGCACATCGTCACCAACCACCACGTCGTAGAGGGCGCGACGAAGATCTGGGTCTACCTTCGAGACGGTTCCAAGCACGAGGCCACCCTCGTCGGCGCCGAGCCTCAGGCCGATCTGGCCGTCATCAAGATCGATGCCGGAAAGCTGGTGCCCGCCAAGCTGGGGGACGCGTCGAGCGCGCGGGTCGGCCAGTGGACGATCGCGGTCGGGGCGCCATTCCAGCTGGAGTATTCGTATTCGGTCGGTTGGCTCAGCGGCAAGAAGCGCGGCGAGTCGATGAAGCAGCAGTTCATGCCCCAGCACTACGTCCAGTATCTGCAGACGACGGCGCCGATCAATCCCGGCAACAGTGGCGGGCCGCTCTGCAATATCGATGGCGAGGTGATCGGGATCAATACCCTGATCCGCGGCATCGGCACCTCCGTTGGGTTCGCCATCCCGGCCGATCTGGTCTCCTCGATCGCGGGGCAGCTGATCGAGTCCGGGGTGGTCACGCGGCCCTGGCTCGGCATCCAGATCCGTTCGGTGCGCTATCATCCCGAGGCCGCCTCGTTCTATCCGGACACCTATCAGGGTGTGGTTGTCGAGAGCATCGAGCCGGACGCCCCCGCCGCGTCCTCGGAGATCAGGCCTTTCGACGTGATCACCGCCGTGGACGGGGTTCCGGTCACCTCCGCCTCCGATCTGATCTACGAGGTCGTTCGAAAGAAGGCCGACCAGCGGGTCAACCTCACGGTCCTCCGCGCCACGCCGGGCGACAAGGTCCGGGAGATGAAGGTCGCCGTGCAGCTCGGCGCCATGCCGCGTGACCCGGAACTCCAGACCGCATCCCTCGGCTCCTCCCCCCGTAACGAGAAGGACCCCTTAGGCATCAAGGTCGAGGCGCCCAGCGCCGAACTCCGCGAGCGGTTTGCGCTGGGCGAGGCACCCGGCGTCGTCGTCACCGAGGTGGCCGAGGAAGGGCTCGCCGCCGAATTCGATGTGCAGGTCGGGACCCTCATCACCGCCATCGACCGCCACCCGGTCTCGGCCGTCGAAGATTACCGGAGTCGCATCAAGGAGGCCGACCTCGACAAGGGGATGCTGGTTTTTTACTCGCGCGAGAAAAGGCAGGGCTATCTGGTGATTCGCCGGGGCGAGTAGGGTACGCTGCCAGAAACTTGGAACACGGATGCCGCGGATATTCACCAGGATGGGAATGGGTCGCTCCGACGGCAGTCGAGAATTCGGGACGTAGCCACGGCCGCCAGACCGTGGGTGTTCCTGCGCGTGGCCCATCTGTGACCAGATGGGCTACATTTTTCCCAGTTGGTCCCGCCCAACGGGCGGGACGGGCTCTCGAGAACTTTGGGCGTGGCACCAAGTGGCGAAGGGCCGGACTCTGCCCGCCATGGCGGGCACTCCTGCCGTGGGATCACCCTCGGCGATCATTGGGGGCTTCCCAACACGTCGGGTCCGACCCTCTCGGGAAGGGTCTAACCCGCAAGCCGTTAGGTGAATTGCCGCGCGTTGGATCGCCTCGGAAACGGTGTGCCAAACGGGCTTGACGCACACCGGGTTTGCCGCATAATCCAAATTCAGCTTGACTCGGTGAAGGCGGGTTGGCGTTGCTGCCCGCCTATTTTTGTCTCTGGGTCTGGCCGTGAGTTGCGTCATGAGTGCGGAATTGTTGAGCGTTTTGGACCAGTTTGAGCGGGAGAAGGGCATCCCGAGGGACACGCTTTTTTCGATGGTGGAGTCCGCTTTGCTGCAGGCGACGGTGAAGGCCCAGGGGCCGGCTCGGGACCTGCGGTGCACGATCGATCGCAAGACGGGTGACATCAAGGCGTTCGCGAGGCTGTCCGTCGTCACCCACGTCACCAAACCTTTCGAGCAGATCAGCTTGGCGGAGGCCCGCAAGCGCCTGCCGTCGTGCCTGCTCGGGCAGACCTACGAGATCGAGGTCACCCCGAAAGACATGGGGCGCATCGCGGCCCAGGCGGTCAAACAGGCCATCATGCAGGGCCTGCGGGGCGAAGAGAAGAAGATGATCTACGACGAATTCCGGGGCCGTGTCGGCGACATTGTCACCGGCACCGTGCGCCGCTTCGTCAAGTCTGACGTGATCGTCGACCTGGGCAAGTTCGAGGGGACGATGCCGCAGATGGAGCGGGTGCCGACCGAGGAATATCAGGTGGGCGACCGGTTGCGGGCCCTCGTCCTTTCGGTCGAGATGACCCCCCGGGGACCGGAGATCGTCCTGAGCCGCAGCCACCCCAATTTCGTGCGACGCCTGTTCGAGTTCGAGTGCAACGAGCTGACCAATGGGGCGGTCGAGATCCGGGCCATGGCGCGGGAGCCCGGCTACCGCACCAAGATCGCGGTCACCTCGAAGCAGGATAAGGTCGATCCCGTCGGCGCGTGCGTCGGCATCCGCGGTTCGCGCGTGAAGAACATCGTCCGGGAGTTGAACAACGAGCGCGTGGATATCTTCCGGTGGTCGGACAACATCCGCGAGCTGGTGGTCGAGGCGCTCAAGCCGGCGAAGCTCAAGGGGCTTGAATTCGACGAGGCCAATCGCCGGGTGACGGTGACCGTGGACGACGAGAACCTGTCGCTGGCCATCGGCAAGCGCGGCCAGAATGCGCGCCTGACGCAGAAACTCACGGGATGGGAGATCGATATCCGGCGCGACGAGAGCGCCGAGGAACAATTTCAGGGCAAGGTGCAGAAGGCCGCGGAGGACATGGCCGCGGTTTTGGGCATCGATGTCGAGGCGGCCCGGCTGGCGGTCGTCTACGGTTTCCCGACGGTCGAGGCGCTCCAGGAGGCAGATCCCGGCGATCTCGATGGTGCGATCCCAGAGCCCGAGGCCACTGCCGCGATCATCGAGGCGCTCGGACGATTGAAGCCATCCGAAACCCCCGCGGCGCAGGCCGACACGACAGGCGGGTCACCGGCGGAGGTGACCGGGGGCGATGCCGCCCCGACGTCGACCGAGGGTTGATCGCCGTAGAAAACTGGTATGCCGAGCGCCTCCACAACCAAATCGAAAAGCGCGACGGCGGCGCGGCCCAAGGCCGCGACCGCGGCGAAGAAGGCCGCCGCCAAGGCGCCCGCCAAACCCAAGGCCGGGACGAAGAAGGCCAAGGCCCCGGCCGAGGCGACCGAGACGGGGCATGCGGGCGCGGCGGCAGAGGCGGCCCCAAAGAAGCCCGCCCGTTCCAAGGCGGCAAAGGTTGAAGCGGCCGCCCCCGCCGCCCCGGTTGCCGCCGAGATCCCGGTGGAACCAAAGGCGCCGCCAGCGGCGGAGAAGAAGGTCGCGCCCGAGGAGAAGCCTGGGCACCCGGTCGAGCCGAAGGCTGCGCCCGTCGCGAAAGCCAAGCCCGAGGCGCCCGCGAAAGCCCCCACCCCAGAACCGAAGGCCGTGGCCCCGGAACCGGGGCCGCCCGCCGAACCCGAAGCGGCCAAGATACTCCATCTCAAGCCCCCCATCACCGTCAAGGATCTGGCGGAGCACCTGAACGCCAAGAGCTATCAGATCATCCACGACCTGATGGGGATGAATGTTTTCGCCAGCCTGACCCAGGCCCTCGACACCGAGGTGGCCAAGAAGGTCTGCGCCAGCAGGGGCTTCACGCTCGAAGTGGAAAAGCGCGGCGCCCCCCAGCCGCCGCCCGTCGTCGTGGTGGTCCCCGAACCTCCCCCGCCGCCGGTGGTCGACGACATGGTTTCCCGCCCCCCGGTGATCACGTTCATGGGGCACGTCGATCACGGCAAGACCTCCCTCATGGACGCGATCCGCAAGGCGAACGTCGTCTCCGGCGAGGCGGGAGGCATCACCCAGCACATCGGCGCGTACGCGATCGATCACGACAAGCAGAAGATCACCTTTCTGGATACGCCCGGCCACGCCGCGTTCTCGGCCATGCGCGCGCGGGGCGCCAACCTCACCGACATCGTTGTCCTGGTGGTGGCCGCCGATGACGGGATCATGCCCCAGACGATGGAGGCGATCTCCCACGCCAAGGCGGCCGGCGTCAAGATCTTGGTCGCGCTCAACAAGATGGATCTTCCGGGCGCGAATCCCGACCGCGTCAAGAAACAGCTCCAGGAACAGGGGCTGGTGCCCGAGGAATGGGGGGGGGAGACCATCGTCTGCGAGGTTTCGGCGACCAAGAAGACGGGCATCGAGAAGCTGCTCGAAAACATGGTGGCCCTGGCCGAGATCCTCGAGCTCAAGGCCACCGCCAAGGGGCTGGCCCACGGGAGGGTCGTCGAGGCCGCCCTCGAAAGCGGAAGGGGTCCCACCGCCACCGTCCTCATACAGTCCGGGACGCTTCGCGTGGGCGACGCCTTCCTGAGTGGCGACTACTGGGGCAAGGTTAAGGCTCTGATGGACGACCGTGGGCGCAGCGTCAAGGAGGCGACGCCCGCGATGCCCGTGAAGGTCGTCGGCTTCAGCGGTGTCCCGCAGGCCGGCGAGTCCTTCGAGGTGCTGCGCAACGAGCGCGAGGCGCGCGGGACCTCGGAGGAGCGGCTCAACGCAAAGCGGCTGGGCAAGCTCGAGCGCCGCCCCGGCGTCACATTGGAGAATCTGTTCGAGGCGCTCGAGGAGTCCAAGAACAAACAGCTGAATGTCGTCCTCAAGGCCGATGTCCAGGGTTCGCTCGAGGCGATCACCACCGCGCTCACGGGCATCGAGTCGGAGAAGGTGACCCTGTCGATCATCCATGGCGCCGTCGGGCCCATCACCGAGTCCGACATCAACCTCGCCGCCGCCTCCAACGCGGTGGTCATCGGCTTTGCGGTGCGCACCGAGAACAGCGCCGCCACGGCCGCCAAGCGCGAGGGCGTCCAGATCAAGCTCTTCAGCGTGATCTATGAGCTCATCGACCAGGTGCGCGAGGCGATGGCGGGCCTGCTGGACCCGATCGAGCGCGAGACCTCCGTCGGCACCGCCCTCTGCAAGAAGGTCATCGAGCTATCGAAGTACCACGTCGCCGGATGCGCGGTGATCAACGGGCGCATCACCAAGAGCGGGCGCGCCCGCATCCTGCGCAACCGGCAGCCGATCTACGACGGCCAGATCGTCACGCTCAAGCGATTCCAGGACGAGGTCAACGAGGTCCGCAACGGCCTGGAGTGCGGCATCCGGCTGAGCCATTTCGACGACTATCAGGCGGGCGATCTCATCGAGTGCTACCAGCTCGAGAAGATCCCGCAGCAGCTCTGAGGCAGACCCGATTTATGGCGCGCCGACCATGGCACAGCATCGTCTCCAGCGCATCAATGAGGTCCTCCGTCGTGAGCTGGCGGCCGCCCTGCCCAAGCTCGTCCCGCCTGGGCCCGAGATCCTGCTGACCGTCAACCGCGTCCGCATCGCCGCCGACCTGCGGCACGCCCAGGTCTACCTGAGCCTCATCGGCGGACAGGCCGACGCCAGGGCGGCATACCTGGCCGCGGTGAGGGAGGCGCGCGGCGAGATCCAGGGCCTCATCGGTCGCCGGGTCAGGATCAAGTTCACCCCGCACCTCCACTTCGTCGATGACCACTCCGTCGAGGAGGGCACCCGCATCCTCCAGATACTCGATAATCTCCCGCCGCCCGCCGAAGAGGAGGGACCCGGGCCGCCGCCCGAGTCCGGCGGCTAGGGAGGGCTCGAAACTTTGACGTAACTTTCTAGTAGCGAGGGGCCTTCGCCCTTCGGCGGCACTTGCGGATCTGCCGCGAGGCGGCAAGATGACCGTGTTCGGGCAGTTAGCTCAGCGGCAGAGCGGCTGGTTTACACCCAGTAGGTCGGGGGTTCGATCCCCTCACTGCCCACGCCCGGTTTGAGCGCCAGTTTGCAGGAGGCGATCTGGTCGATGCACGCGGCGATGGCGGGGGCCAGGGAGGCGGCGATGCTGGCGACGAGGGCGGGTTGAGCGGGAAGGTTTAGGATGAGGGTGTTGGCGCGAATGCCCGCGACGGCGCGGGAGAGCAGGGCGTCCGGCGCGAGCCGGGACGTGCGGGCCCGCATGGCCTCGGCGAGGCCCGGGAGCTCCCGGACGAGGACCGCCTGGGTCGCGTCGGGCGTGATGGCGTGCTCGCAGGGGCCGATGCCCCCGGATGTGATGACGAGGGGGCATTCGTCCACGTCGATGAGGCGGCGGAGTGCCTCCTCGATAATGCCCTCATCGGCCGGGACGGCGACGCCTGTCCACTCGAAGGGTTCGCCAAAAGCCGAGGCGAATGCCTTCTCTACGGCCTGTCCGTCGCCTTTGGCCGGAGTCGCCGGAGGCGGTTCCTCGCTGACTATTATGCACCCCGCGCGCATGGGGGAACCTCTGCAGGGAATATACGCCATGGGAGGGGATGCCGCGAGGCGGAATTTTTTCCTGCGGCCGCTGGCATTATTTTTGGGGCTGGGGGCGATTGCGGTGGCGGAGGAGGCGGGGCAGCGGCTCGAGGTGGCGGCCGATTCGAGCCTGAAGGGGGTGCTTTCCGAACTGGCGGCATCGTACGCCGACGAGCCGGGGCGGCCGGACGTGCAACTGAGCCTGGCGCCATCGGCGGTGATCCGCGAGCAGATCGAGAAGGGGAGCAGCGGGCTGGACATTTTTGTGGCGGCGAGCCCGGGGGAGATCGAGAGATTATCCTCCGGGCAGTTGACCCGTGACGACACGGTCCGGACGCTGGCGGAAAACGAGATCGTGCTGGCATCGGCTTGGGCGACCGATAACCCGAGCGCCCCGTGGGAGATGCTGGCGATGCACGCGTGGGAGCGCATCGCCCTGGCGAATCCAGAGAAGACGATGTCGGGGGTCGCGGCGCGCGGGCTGCTCGAGGGATTGAATCTGGTGGAGGACTTGCGGGGCAAGATCTACTACGAGAACGATTCGAATCGCGTGCTGGAGAAGGTGAAACGCGCCCAGGTGAACGCCGGGATCATCTACCGGAGCGACGTGACGCATCTGAGGCCGCGCGAGACGTTTCGCGTCTATGACCTGCCCCGGACCAACCAGCCGCCCATCCTGTATTGCGCCGTGGTGCTCCGGGCGGCGGGGGCGCCCGAACCCGCCAAGGCCTTCGTCGATTTTCTCCATTCCCCGTCGAACCAGGCGGTCTGGGCCAAGTGGGGATTCTCGCCCGTCGGCCAGTTTGGCGAGGCGGGCGCCAGCGCCGAGGCGACCCCGGATGGTCCGGAGATCCCGCGGGCGATGGCGGTGCCCGCGGCCCCCGAGGCGCCCGCCCGCAAGCCGCTGGATCCGGCCCTCCCGCCCGTCGGCATCCGGCCAGAGGATCGTTAGATCGAACGCCTCATGACGGCGCCATCGCGACTGTGCATCGCCTCGGGGGCCATGGTTCTCGTGGCCGTGGCCGTGTGGATGTGGTCGGGACACCTGACCGAGCAGCAGCGCCTGGTCAAGACCGCCGAGCGATGTTGCCGGTTGGCGAACGAGCGGAAGTATTGGGACGCGGCGCGCCACCTGAGCCCCGATCTCCGCGCCGAGGTGGATCGCGAGGCGGGGGGGCTGATGGGGGCCATCCGGATCGTGGCGGAGCATGACAACGCGGATGCCGCGCGGTACTCGGTGGGCCGCCTGCTGCGCTGGGAGCCGGAGGCGGGCACGGCGGAACTGGAGATCATTCGTCTCGTGACGCGGGAGCGGCGCCGGGAGGCGATCACGGTGCCGTGGCAGCGGCGGGGAGACCGGTGGGAGATCGCGCCCGGCATCATCGGGGCGTGGCGGTGGTGAGGGGTGTGCCATGCGCCTGATATTTCGCGTCTTCGCCTACCTGCGGCGCTACCCGCTCTTCGCGTTCGGGACCCTCGCCTGCGCCATGGCCTCGACACTCCTCGGCCTGCTCTATCCCCGGCTGACGCAGTTCGTCATCGACGACGTCATCGGCGGCGGTCGCGCCGCCGCGTTGCCCTGGGCCTGCCTCGGGCTCGCGGGCGCCTTCTTCGGCCGCGACCTGTTCAACGCCGCGCGGATCCTCCTCAACAATTCCTTCGAGCAGCGCGTGATCTTCGACCTCCGCGATGACCTGTACGCTACGATCCAGAGGCTGCCCTCCGGGTTTTTCGACAATCGCGCCTCGGGCGACCTCATGACCCGGATCGGCGAAGATGTGACGGCCGTCGAGCGGGTCCTGATCGACGGCATCGAGGGGGGCGCGGTCGCGGTTCTCCAGATCGCGGTGGCGGCCGTGCTGCTGTTCAAAATGAACGCGGGCCTGGCGCTGTGGGCGGTGGCGCCCGCGCCGGTGATCTTGGCCGGCGTCTTGTGGTACACGACGACGGCGCACCGGCGGTACGCCGTGCAGCGCCGCGCGGTCTCCGCGCTGAATTCGCTCTTGCTGGACAACCTCCAGGGCATCCGCCTGATCAAGGCCTTCGTGCGGCAGGAGCACGAGCGCGGGCGTTTCCAGGAGCGCTGCGAGCGGGTCCGCCAGAGCTCCCTGCAGATCATGCGGGCCTGGGCGCTGTATTCGCCCTCGATGTCATTCGTCGCGGCCTTCGGCATCGTGCTGGTGCTCTATGTCGGCGGTCGCATGGCCATCGCGTCGGAGCTGACCACCGGAGAACTGGTGGCCTTCATCCTGCTGGCCGGATTCCTATACGAGCCGATCTCGCGGCTGCATGGCCTCAACCAATTGCTCCAGGCGGGCCGGGCCGCGGCGCGCCGGGTCTTCGAGATCCTCGACGAGGCCCCGGAGCCCGAGACCGCGGGCGCAGGACCCGAGGTGCGATTGGCCGGGCGCGCCTCCGGGCGCATCGAGTTCCGCGGGGTCTGCTTCGAATATCGGCCCGACCTGCCCGTGCTCCACGGCATCGACCTGACGGTCGAGCCCGGCCAGACCGTCGCCCTCGTCGGCCCGACCGGCGCCGGAAAGAGCACGATCGCCGGCCTCCTGCTCCGCTTCTATCCCCACCAGCAGGGCCAGATCCTGCTCGATGGCACCGACACCCGCCGCATACCGCTGCCCGACCTGCGCCGCCAGATCGGACTGGTCACCCAGGAGCCGCTGCTCTTCAACGGCACCATCCGCGATAACCTCCTCTTCGGGAGACCCGGCGCCGACGAGGCCGAGCTCTGGCGCGCGCTGGAATCCGCCAATGCCGAGCCCTTCGTCCGCGCCCTGCCGACTGGGCTCGATACCCTGGTCGGCGAGCGAGGGGTGAAGCTCAGCGTCGGCGAAAAGCAGCGCCTGACCATCGCCCGCGCGCTATTGAAGGATCCCCCGATCCTCGTCCTCGACGAGGCCACCGCCAGCGTCGATACCGCCACCGAACGCCTCATCCAAGTCGCCCTCGAACGGCTCACCGCCTCACGCACCTGCCTCGTCATCGCCCACCGCCTCTCCACCGTCCTGAAGGCCGACCAGATCGTCGTGCTGGAGGGTGGGCGCGTCGCCGAGCGCGGCCGCCACGACGAACTCCTCCGCCTCGGCGGCCGCTACGCCCGCCTCTGGTCCATGCAGGACGCCTCCCACACCATCGAGGAGCAGTGGGGGAGCCCGCCGGCGGGGCTTTCGGACAAAAGCGGATAGGATAGCTCGAAGATTCGCCGTAACTGTCTAGTAGCGAAGGGCCTTCGCCCTTCGGCGGGGTATAGGGCCGAAGCCGGAAGCGGCTTCGCTACCATTTTCCGCTCCGGTCGTGCCCCGTCTCTACACGGTCCTCGAGAACTGGGCGTGGGTCTTGGGGAGGTGCTCGTCGAAGGCCATGCAGATATTGCGGATGAGGAGTCGGCCGGCGGGGGAGACCTGGATGCGGTTGCCGGAGATGCTGACGAGGCCGTCGAGTTGGAGGGGGCGGAGGGCGTCGAGGCAATCGGCGAAGTGGGTGGGGAAGTCGATGGCGAAGCGTCTGCCGATGGCGGCCATGTCGAGGGAGAAGTCGCACATGAGGCGCATGATGACCTCGTGGCGGAGGGCGTCCTCGTCGGTCATGCGGAGCCCGCGGCGCGTGGCGAGCTGGCCGTTGGCGATCGAGGCGGCGTATTGGCGGGAGTCCTTGTCATTTTGGGCGTAGGTGCGCCCGACGCTGGAGATGGAAGAGACGCCGAAGGCGTAGATGTCGCAACCGGCGTGGGTGGTATATCCCTGGAAGTTGCGGTAGAGGGTGCCCGCGTCCTGGGCGAGGCACATGGGGTCATCGGGTTTGGCGAAGTGATCCATGCCGATGAAGCGGTACCCGGCGGCGGTGAAGTCGGCGATCGCGCGGCGCAGGATGGCGAGTTTCTCCTTTGGGGAGGGCATGGCGGCGGCATCGATGGCCTTCTGGTGGCGGATCTGCTTGGGGAGGTAGGCGAAGTTGAACAGGGCGATGCGGTCGGGATTGAGGCGGAGGATCGCCTCGAGCGTCTTGGCGAAGGTCGATTCGGTCTGGAATGGGAGGCCGTAGATCAGATCCACGGAGATGCTGGTGAAGCCCTTGTCGCGGGCGGTCTGGATGGTGTCGCGCGTGAGGGCCTCTGGCTGGATGCGGTTGACGGCCTGCTGGACCTTCGGGTCGAAGTCCTGGACGCCCATGGAGAGGCGGTTGAACTGGCAGCGGGCGAGGACATCGAAGTGCCCTGGCGTGGTCTCGCGCGGGTCGATCTCGATGCCGATCTCGGCGTCGTCGGCGAAGGCGAAGCGCTCGCGGATGGCGCGGAAGAGCGCCTCGAGTTGCGGCGGCGAGAAGAAGGTGGGGGTGCCGCCGCCCCAGTGGAGCTGCGCGACGGGGCGCCCGGGGCGCAGGCGGGGGACGACCATGTCCATCTCGCGTATCAGGACGTCGGTGTAACCGGCGGGGCGGGTGCGGTCGCTGGTGAAGGTGACGTTGCAGCCGCAGAAGAAGCAGACCGACTCGCAGAAGGGCAGATGGAAATACAGCGACAGCGGGGGAGGTTTTTCGGCGGCGTTGGTGGCGTCGATCTCGGCGAGGAAATCGGCGGCGGTGAATTGGTCGGTGAAGAGCGGGGCGGTCGGGTAGCTGGTGTAGCGCGGGCCGGGCTGATCGTATTTCAGGATCAGGCCCTCGTCGACGACCGGCACGACGAATGGCTTCAAGGGCTCCATTCCCTAATAGTATCGACGAAGGCGCGCGCTCCTTCAACCGGCGTATCCGGGAAGAGGCCGTGGCCGAGGTTGGCGACGAGCCCGGGGCCGGGGTGCCGGGCGAGCATGGCTGCGGTGGCCTCGCGGACCTGGGCCGGGGGGGAGTACAGGGCGGCGGGATCGAGGTTTCCCTGGATGCCCACCTTATCTCCGGCGCGGCGGCGCACCTGGTCCAGCGGGACGCGCCAATCGACGGAGATGGCATCGGCGCCGCTCTGGGCCATGGACTCGATGTGCTGGGCCGAGCCATTGACGTAGAGGATCACCGGGGCGCCGAGCCCCTTGACCGCGTCGATGGCGCGCGAGATCGCGGGAAGCGCGAAGGACCGGAACGCGTCCTGCCCGAGCAGGCCGGCCCAGGTGTCGAAGATCTGCACCGCGGAGGCGCCCGCCTCGATCTGGAAGCGGAGGAACTGGCCCATGGCGTCGGCGATTTTCCCCAAGAGGCGGCGGAACAGCGGCGGGTCGGCGTGCATGGCGCGGCGCGTCTTGGTGAAATCGCGGCTGGTCTCGCCCTCGATCATGTAGGCGGCGAGGGTGAAGGGCGCGCCGGCAAAACCGAGCACGGGGATCCCGCGGGGCCCGAGGGTGCGGCGGGTCAGGCGGATGGCATCGCCGACGAAACGGAGGTCGGAGGCGGGATCGGGGGGCACGAGGGATTCGACGTCGCCGGCGGTGGCGATGCGGCGCGCGAGCTTGGGCCCGCCCCGCTCCTCGAACGTCACGGGGATGCCCATCGCCTCGGGGAGGACGAGTATGTCCGAGAAGATAACGGCGGCATCGACGCCAAGGATGTCCACCGGCTGGAGGGTGACCTCCGCGGCCAGTTCCGGGGTCCGGCACAGGGAGAGGAAATCGACTTTTTGCCGCACGGCCCGGTACTCGGGGAGGTAGCGGCCCGCCTGCCGCATCATCCAGACCGGTGGCCGCGGGACGGGTTCGCGGCGGCACGCCTTCAGGAACAGCGACTGGCTCAGGTCAGACATGAGCCAACAAGCTAGCCGATGGGGGGCTGGAGGCAAGGAGGGGTGTGCTGACTCGAAAATCGGCCACGGGATCGGCCTGTAGGGCGCGGATTCCCATCCGC
>CAZYWZ010000160.1:0-12961 GCA_964651705.1 uncultured Verrucomicrobiales bacterium | reverse complement strand
GCACCACCGGGGCGGAAAATGGTAGGCTGCGCCTTGGCGCACGCTGCCGAATCGAACGTCCGCGTGCGCCAAGGCGCAGCCTACATCGCGACCCAATTTTCGAGTCAGCGCCTCGCGGCGGCCTTGATGGCGAAATCGTCGTAGTGGACGTCCACCGGGTTTGTCGTGAGGCTGACGAGCGTCTTGTGGTCATGCGCGATGCCCTCGGACTTGAAGGCGCCGACCGATTTCCCGTCGATGCTGACCTCGATCTGCTCGCCCCAGGTGCGGATCACGAGCTTGTGCCAGTCGCCGAGGGCCAACTTCACGGGAAAGGTCGTCGTCTTGGTCGCGAGCATCGCCTTGTCTTCGGCGCTGAGGCCCTCGGGGGATTTGCGCTTCCCATAGATGTCGTTGCGCATGTTGCCGGTCTTGGCGTCGCCGACCGTCACGGTCTTAGGGCTGATGCTGACGTTGCAGATGTGCCCGGCGTGGGAATCCTTGTGATCCTTGTCGTCGAACCAGACGTTGAAGCTCTTGGCCTTGTCGCTGGCGAAGCGGAATTTCACGGATATCTCCAGGTCGCGCTCGGGCTCGATGCGGACGCTGTCCACCGCGGAGTGGTCGGATCCCTCCGGGGTGATGCCGACGAGCATCCCATCCCTGACCTCGCTGCCGCTCTTGTAGTGGCCCCAGCGGGCGTCAAAGGCCTTCCCGGAGAAATCGTCCGAGAAGATCTTCCGGGAATAGGTGGGGGGGAAGTCGACCGCGGCGGCGGCCATGGCGGCGAGGGTGAGCATCAGGGTGAGGGCGGTTTTCATGCGGGTGTTGTAGCGCGGCCGCGCGCGGGTTGCAGGCAAAAATCTGCGCGGGGGGGGGCGGGGCCTGGGGGCGAGGCTTAGATTTGTCTGGCAATGGGGGGCGGGCGATCAAGAGTTAGATGATGAGGGCATCCGTCGCGAGAGCCGATGGCGGGCGAGGTGTTTGAGTCATGCGGGAGGCCATTTTCGGGCAGCTGTTGGACTCGGTGCCAGACGGGGTTTTCGCCGTCGATCTGGAGTGGCGGATAACGTATTTCAACCGGGCGGCGGAGCGGATCACTGGGGTCCGGCGGGGGGATGCGGTGGGGAGGCGGTGCTGCGACGTCTTCCGGGCATCGATCTGCGAGAGCGCGTGCGCGCTGAAGCAGACGCTGGCGACGCGCCAGCCGCTGGTCAATAAAGTGGTCTACATCGTCAACGGGCAGGGGGAACGGATCCCGATCAGCATTTCGACGGCGATGCTGAAAGATGGGAGGGGGAGGATCATAGGGGGCGTGGAGAGTTTCCGCGACCTGCGCGTGGTCGAGGAACTCGGGCGGCAGGCGAGGGAGCAGGATTCGTTTTCGGACATCATCGGGCGGAGCGGGCGGATGCGGGAGGTATTCGATCTGGTGCCGGTGGTGGCGGCGAGCGACAGCACGGTGTTGATCCAGGGGCCGAGTGGGACGGGCAAGGAGCTCGTGGCGCGGGCGATCCATGGCCATTCCCGGCGGCGATCGAGGCGATTTGTCGCGATCAATTGCGGCGCACTGCCCGACACGCTGCTGGAGTCGGAGCTTTTCGGGTACAAGGCCGGGGCGTTCACCGACGCGAAGAGGGACAAGCCGGGTCGGTTCGCGATCGCGGAGGGCGGGACGATCCTGCTCGACGAGATCGGGGACATCTCACCGGCGATGCAGGCGCGGCTGCTGCGCGTGCTGCAGGAGCGGGTATACGAGCCCCTCGGTTCCGTGGAGCCAGTGCGCGCCGACGTGAGGATCCTCGCGGCCACGGCGAAGGACCTGCACCGGCTCGTGGCCGAGGGAAAATTCCGCGAGGATCTCTTCTATCGGATACACGTGGTGCGGCTGGAATTGCCCGCGCTGCGGGAGCGCCGGGAGGATATCCCGCTGCTGGTGGACCATTTTATCGCGCGCTTCAATCGGATACAGGGTCGGGACATCGCGGGGGTTTCGGAGGACGTGCTGGCGGCGCTCATGAGGCACGATTTCCCGGGCAATGTCCGGGAACTGGAGAACGTGATCGAGCATGCCTTCGTCCTATGCCGGGGCCCGCTGATCGAGAGACGGCACCTGCCGCCACACCTACGGGAGGATTTTGTGCCGGGCCTCGTGGGCGGTTTGCCGGGCGGGCTGACGATCGATGCGATGGAGAGGTTGCTGATCCGAGACGCGCTCGAACGGCACGGGGGGAATCGGGCGGCGGCGGCGCGCGAGCTGGGCATCAACGCCAGCACGCTGTTCCGGAAGCTACGGGCGGCCGCGGGCAAGGGCGGGAGGCCGGGCAGGGGCGGGAGGCCGGGCAGGGGCGGGAACGCGCGGCGTGGCGGAACGCCACGGTGACGCCCGGGGACCGTGGCAGAATGCCACTCGAAAATTCCGGGTGTAGCCACGGTCGTCAGACCGTGGATGCGTCGGCCGAGCGCACGGGCCCATCTGTGACCAGATGGGCTACATTTTCAGCGCCGGTGGTGCCGCCCTCGGGCGGCATGGGATCTGACCTGAAACTTCACGTTTTGAAGGAGGCGGGATTCTTGGCTGACAACCTATCGGGGTGCATGTTGCGACAGGGTTGGCGGGGTCGACGCCCCGGCTTTGGCATGGAGCCTGCTGCGCCGGAGGCATGACAGTGGCCGTGCCGATTTGGCAGGATCGCGTGTCGCCGGTTTTTGACACGGCGTCTCGGCTGTTGGTGGTGCGTCGTGGGCGGGCGAAGGAATTGGAGCGTCGGGAATTTGCGCTCGGGGCGCTTGGGCCCGATGGGCTGGCGCGGTGCGTCGTGGATCTCGGCGTCGATGTGTTGCTATGCGCGGCGATATCGGAACCGGTCCGGCTGGCGCTGGAGCGGGGTGGGGTGCGGGTGGAGGCGGAGCTGTGCGGGGATGTCGATGCGCTGCTGCGGGCCTTCCATGCCGGGAACTGGCGGGATCCGCGGTTTTGCATGCCGGGCTGCCGCTCGCGGCGGCCATGTCGCGGGCTGGCGCGGGGCGTGGCCGCCAGGGGGGCGCGATGAGCGCGGAGTTAGCGGCGCGGACCCTTGCCGGGCCGGAGGCCAGCGCGGAGCGTTTGGGGGCAATCCGTCGGCGGGCGCACCCCGGTTGTGTGGTCTGCAGCCCGTCGAACCCCATGGGCCTGGGACAAGATTTCTCGGTGATGCCGGACGGCAGCGTGGAGGGGAGGTTTGCGGCGCGGGAGGTGTTCGAGGGCTACTCGGGATTGCTGCACGGGGGGGTGACGGCCGCGCTGCTCGATGGGGCGATGACGAACTGCCTATTTGCTCGCGGCGTCGAGGCGATGACCGCAGAATTGAGCGTGCGCTATCGGGGCCCGGTCATGGCGAGGGGAGAGATCGAGGTGCGGGCCTGGGTCACTGGCGCGCGGGGCCGGTTGCGCCTGCTGCGCGCGGACCTGCGCCAATGTGGGCGCGTGAAGGCGACGGCGCAGGGAAAATTCTTGGAGAGCCATGAGTGACGAGATTTTTGTGACGGTGCTGGTGGAGAACACTGCGCAGGGCCGTGGCGTGATGGGCGAGCATGGGCTGGCGTTTCATGTCTTGGCCGGGGGGCAGGGTGCGCTGTTCGATACGGGCCAGAGCGGCCTGGTCGCCCGAAATGCGCCGCTGCTCGGGGTGGATCTTTCGGCGGTGCGCGCGGTGGCGCTCAGCCACGGGCACTACGATCACTCGGGCGGGTTGCGGGCGGTGTGGGAGCAGGCGCCGGACGCGCGGCTCTTCGTGCATCCCTCGGCGCTGGTGCCGCGATTCTCCCGTGGTCCAGGTGGGGCGGCGCGGGCCGTGGGGACGGACCCCCTGACGCTCCAGGCGATCCGCTGTCGCGAGGCCGATGTGGTCGAGACGCGGTGTGTCACGGCGGTTCTGCCGGGCGTGTTCCTCACCGGCGAGATCCCGCGGGTGACGGAGTACGAGGACGTGGGCGGGCCGTTCGTTCTGGATGAGGCCGGGGTCCGTCCCGACCCGATCGTCGATGATCAGGCGATGTTCTTCGACACGGCCGAGGGCATCGTGGTGTTGCTCGGTTGCGCGCACGCGGGCGTGGTGAACACGCTGCGGCACATCCGCCATCTCGGCGGGGGACGGCCCATCCGGGCCGTGCTCGGGGGCATGCACCTGCTCGTCGCCAGCGCCGAACGGATGTCGCGGACGGTGGAGGCGTTGCGGTCCCTCGATGTGAAACAGCTCTGCCCCGCCCATTGCACGGGCGCCGCCGCGACGGCCCGCCTGTGGCAGGAATTCCCGGGGTCGTGCGGCACCTGCTCGGTCGGGGACCGATTCGCGTACAAGAAATGAAAGAGGCTCATCTATGAAAATCGCCATACCTGTCGAGAATGGTCGTCTCCATGAACATTTCGGCGGATGCCGGCAGTTTGCGCTGGTCGAGGTCGACGCGGCCAACCGAAGCGCCCTAAACACCGAAGTGGTGGTGGCGCCGGAGCATCGACCGGGACTTTTTCCGCGATGGTTGCGGGAGCGCGGCATCCAGGTCGTGATCGCCGGAGGCATCGGGAAGCGGGCCCTGGCCAACTTCGCGCTGAATGGCGTCATCGTGCGTGCGGGCATGCCGGGGGCCACGGTCGCCGAATTGGTCGACGCGTATCTGGCGGGCGGCTTGACCGCTACCCCGAAGGGATGCGAGCACCACGGGCACCACCACGACCATGATCACGGGCATGATCACGGCCCGTTGGGCGGGGAGGGTTAGAAAGGGCAGGCGATATGTTCGCCGCGGGGGAGATCGCGAGGCAGGCGGTGGCCATCACGGGTTCCGTGGCCATGTCACTGGGGTGGTGAGCACGATGACAGGGCGACTGGCGGGGCAGAGGGTGGGATTCTTCGGTCGCGATGGCCGGGGATGGGATCCGCGTGTTCCTCGCCGGGAAGATCGGCCCCCTCGGCCCGGGAGCCGGGTGCGGTGGGCCGATGACGAAAATCGCCCGGGACTTCGATTTCAGTGTGCCGGATGGCGATGCAGTCACTCTCCTGGATTTCAAGGCGGAGATCGAGGATGTCTCTCGGGGGCGGGCGTGCGGGATCTGGAAGGGGGACCATGAGATCCAGGGCCACGCGGCACGTCTTTGGCCCCGTACCCTCGCGCCGGCTCGGCCGATCCCTGGGGGTGGACCTGGTGCCGTTCAAGACATGCAGCTACGACTGCATCTATTGCCAGCTGGGCCGCACCACGGAAAAGACGATCCGGCGGAAGGCGTGGGTGCCGGTGGGGGAGGTGCTGGACCAGTTGCGGGCGAAGATGGATAGCCGGCCCGATTACATCACGATCAGCGGCTCGGGTGAACCGACATTGCATTCTGGGCTGGGGGAGATCATCGCGGGCATCCGGGGGATGTGCGACATTCCCATCGCCGTGCTGACCAACGGCTCGCTTCTCTGGGACCCGGAGGTGCGGCGTGCGCTCGTGGGCGCGGATCTCGTCATGCCCTCTTTGGACGCGGGGGATGAGGCGATGTTCGAGGCGGTAAATCGCCCGCATCGCGGGATCACTTTCGAAAATATGCTCGCGGGCCTGGAGGCATTCCGGGGGGAGTTCGCTGGCGGCCTCTGGCTCGAGGTGATGCTGCTCGCGGGGCACGCGGGCATCGAGGCGCACGCGCGGAAGATCGCGGGACGCGTGCGGCGCATTCGCCCCGATCGCGTGCAGCTCAACACCGCGGTCCGCCCCCCCGCGGAGGAATATGCCGTGCCGGTGTCGGCCGGGCGCCTGAAGGCCCTCGCGAGGTTTTTTGGGCCGAGGGCCTCCGTCATCGCCGAGTACCGGGGTCGGCGCGGCAATGGGGATCGCCTGGAAAGTGATCAGCGCGACATCCTGGCGACCCTCGGGAGACGCCCTTGCACCGAGGCGGATCTTCGCGCATCCCTCGGATTTGGGCCCGTGGAGATCACCAAGCACCTCGATGCGCTGGTCACGATGGGAAAGATTGTCAGGAGGGGGCACGGGGGCGAAGCTTTCTATAGCGTGAAAGGAATGGGTCCATGACGGTCGGCCTCGCGCCACGACTGGAGTGTGTCGCCTGCCTGCTGCGGCAGGCGAACGAGGCGGTCCTTTCGGCGACGGCCGACGACGCGATGCGCGAGACGGCGCTGCGCCAGTCGCTGGGCCTCATGGCGCAGATGGATTGGAGGCAATCCCCCCCCGCCATGGCCCAGAAGCTCCATCGTCTCATCCGGGAGGCGACGCAAAATCCGGACCCCTACGCGCGGGTGAAAGAGCGGCTCAACCGGCGCGCCGCCGAGATAGAGCCGGAGTGGCGGCGGCGGTTCGGCGAGGCATTCCTGCCTTTCGAGGCCGCGGTCCGCACGGCCATCGTCGGCAACCTGCTCGACGTCGGCGCCAAGACGCGGCTGGGCGATGCCGACGTGATGGCCGCCTTCGAGAAGGCCCTGACCGCGCCGCTCGTGGGCTCGGTGGGTGAGCTGGAGTCGGCCGTGGCCGGGGCGAGGGACATCCTCTATCTTGCCGACAACGCGGGCGAGATCGTGTTCGACCGATGGCTGCTGTCGCTGCTGCCGCTGGGGCGGGTCACGGTGGCCGTGCGCGGTGGCCCCGTGCTCAATGATGCCACCTTGGAGGATGCGCGCTGGATCGGGCTGCCCGATTTTTGTGACGTCATCGCGAACGGGTCCGATGCCCCCGGCACGATCCTGGAGGACTGCTCGCCGGAATTCCGGGAACGGTTCCGGGAGGCGGACCTTGTGATCGCGAAGGGGCAGGGGAATTTCGAGTCGTTGGCCGGATGCGGGAGGGACGTATTTTTTCTGTTCAAAGTGAAATGTGACGTGGTGGGTGAATCCCTGGGCTGTCCCCGCGGCAGCCTGGTGGTGCACCGGGAGATGAAGTGACAAATGGCGAGCGCAGGAGGAACCATGGAAGTCAGAGATAATCCAGCGGACAGCGGATGGGTGGGATATCGGCCCCAGATCAAGGTGCTGGACTGCACCATCCGGGACGGTGGCCTCATGAACAACAGCCGCTTCGAGGATGGCATCGTGTCGGCCGTCTATCGCGCCTGTGTCGAGGCCGGTGTCGATTACATGGAGATAGGCTACCGGAATTCGCGGAAAATATTTTCCCCGGACCTGTACGGCGCGTGGCGCTATTCCCACGAGGACGACATCCGCCGGATCGTCGGTGACAACCCGACCGCCCTGAAGCTGGCGGTGATGGCGGACGCGGAGAAGAGCGATTACAGGAACGACATCCCGCCGAAGTCCGAGAGCGTGGTCGATCTCGTGCGTGTGGCGTGCTACATCCACCAGATCCCGCTGGCGCTAGACATGGTCAAGGACGCGCATGACAAGGGGTACGAGACCACCGTGAATCTGATGGCGGCGTCCGTCATCCAGGAGCGTGATCTCGACGAGGCCCTCGGGCTGGTGGCGAACTCCGAGGCCCTGGGGATCTATCTGGTCGACAGCTTCGGGCACTTCTATAGCGAGAAGATCCGGTACCTGATCATCAAATACATGCAATACATGCGTTCCACGGGGAAGGTCGTCGGGATGCACGCCCACAACAACCTCGACCTGGCCTTCGCGAACACGATCGAGGCGATCGTCCTCGGGGCGAACATGGCCGACGCGACGATGGCCGGGCTCGGCCGAGGGGCGGGCAACTGCCCCATGGAGTTGCTCATCGGGTTCCTGCACAATCCGAAATACAAGCTCCGGCCGATCTTGGACTGCGTCGAGAACCACATCGAGCCCATGCGCAAGGCGCTGAAGTGGGGCTTCGACCTGCCCTATCTCATCACCGGGCTGCTGAACCGGCACCCGCGGCTCGCCATGAAATTCAACGAGGCCCCCGAGCGGGGTGACATCCTGGAGTTCTACGACAAGACACTGGCGGGTGAATGACGGACAAATGACCTTCCATTCGGTAGGGATCATCCGCTCGCCATATGCCGAGACGAAAGGCACGCCCATCCAGGGGGTTTTCGGCGACGGGGGAGAGGCGTTTGTGGAGGTCGGGCCCGAATACGCGCCCGGCCTGAAGGACCTGGATGGGTTCAGCCACGCGTTCGTGATAACCCTACATCCGGCAGTTTGATTGCCGCACGAATGCCGTGAGCGGATGGGTCGAGAAACACTACCGGGACGGCGCGGTGCCAGAGGGCAAGGCCGATCGCTGAGAGGCTTGCCGGGCAGATGCAACCTTTTCCTGATTCGGGCGTTGAATCTGTCCATGAACGAGGTGTCGCAGAGGGCGTGGGTGTTGGCTGTGGCGCTGGTGGCATTTTCCGCCCACGGGCAGTTGGGCGGCGTGGGCGCCGGGGGCGATGGCCCAGTGGCCGACACGGTGGTGCCCGACGTGACGGTGTTCGACGAGAGAGGCAATGCCGTTCCTCTGCGCGACCTATGCCTCGGGAAACACACGGTGCTGATTGCGGGCTGCCTGACCTGCCCGATTTTTCGCGGTAGCTACCCTGGGGTGGAGGCGGTCGCGCGAGACTACCGTCCCAAGGGTGTTCAGTTCTTCTATTTCTACAAGGCGCTCGCCCATCCCGAGTACAGGGGTTATGTGGCTCCGCTGAATCTGGAGGAGAGGCTCCTGCACATCTCGCGGGCCAAGGAGGAGCTGGGCACCTCGATCCCATGGCTCGCGGACACCATGGAGGACGCATTGCGCCTGGCGCTGAAGTCTGGGCCGAACTCCGAGTACCTGATCGACCCCGGCGGCAAGATCATCTATTCGAGCCAGTGGAGCGACGCCGGTGCGCTTCGCGCCGCTCTCGCCAAGGTCATGGGTTCCGTCGAGTCCCCAACCGCCACCAGTTCGCTACATCTGCCCGCGCAGCCGAAACCGGGGCGCGCCGACCCGCGGGAGAGCGCCACGCGCGTGGTTCGCCCAGAGGGGCTGGTGACGCTGAAGGTCCGCCCGACCGCACCGGATGAGGTGCATTACGTGAAATTGCGCGCGGAGGCGGAACCCGAGTTGCTGAGCCGTGGCAAGGGACGATTGTACCTCGGGTTCTTTCCCGATCCCATCCGCGGCGCGCACTGGAATAATCTGGCCCCTCCGATGCGGTTCAGCCTCGTGACACCATCGGGCGTCAAGGCGGAGCCGCGCGAGGCCACCGCCGCCGCGCACCCGGGCGATTCGGACACCGAGCCGCGCGAATTCTGGGTCACTCTTGATGGCGATGGGCCGCCGGCCTCGGTGGGCCTGAAGCTGAGCTACCACGGATGTACCGACACGCTCTGCCTCGCGCTCGCGCAGGAGCACACGATCGTGTTCGAGCGGGATGATTACGGCGGCTGGACTTTCGGATTCAGCCCGCGGAGGACACAAGGGCGCGGCGCGCGCCCTCAGTCACAGGCCGCCGCGAAAGCGGCCACGGGGGAATCCCCCGGCACGCGGGGGCCCATGCCCGGGGGAATGGGCGAGCGACATCCGTCGCCGGCCGAGATTCTCCAGAGCTTCGACCGGGATAAAGACGGGAAGATCGCGCCCGACGAGGCCCCCGAGCGCATGCGCTCACGCTGGAAGTCGCTCGACGCAGATGAGGACAATTTTGTCACCCTCGCCGAACTTGAAGCCCGCGATGCGCGTGTCTCTGGCGGGCAGGGCGCGAGGCAACCGGTGGTCGCGCCGCGGGCATCGGCGGCGGAGCCTTCCATCCCCGGCGCCGTGGCGGGAGTGCGCGTCTATGTCAACGCGGCCAGCAAGGCCGAGAGGCCGGACGGCAAAACATGGGCCACGGCGTTTGCTTCCCTACAGGAAGCGCTGGCGAGCAATGCCGCCGAGATCTGGGTTGCGCGCGGGACCTACACGCCGGGCGGCGCCACGTTTCAGCTTCGTTCCGGCGGTGCGGTGTACGGGGGGTTTTCCGGCACCGAGACGCGGGTGGAGCAGCGCGACTGGCGGAAGCACAAGACCGTGCTCGATGGCGATGGCGCGGCACACGTGGTCACCGGTGCCGACGGCGCGGTGCTCGACGGTTTCACCGTCACGGGGGGCAATGCCGTCGGTGGGGAGCGCGGGGCTCCGTCCGGGGGAGGCCCGGGCGGTGGTGGGGGTCGACCGATCCACATGACGCCGGACGGCATCGCCGGAGGCTCCGGCGTTGGCTGCGGTGCGGGAATGCTCAATTTCCGGGCGTGCCCGACCGTCCGAAACTGTGTCTTCGAGAGCAACACGGCGGGGAAGGGCGGCGCGGTCTATAATATGACGAGCGCCGGATTTCCGCCAAGGCCGGGCGGGGACGAGAAAGTCCCGCGGTTCATCAACTGCGTTTTTCGTAAGAACGTCGCGCAGGGACGCGGCGGTGGCGTGGCCAACGACCTCGGCACCTCGCCCTTGTTTCTGAACTGCGTTTTTGAGGAAAACGAGACCCCGCGAAAAGGCGGGGGCATGTATAACGATTTCGCCTGCTCGCCGATCCTTATCAATTGCCTCTTTGTTGGAAACAGGGCCCAGAGCGCGGGCGGGATGGGCAACGATGGGGGTTCCTCGCCGGTGCTGAGACATTGCACGTTCACGAGAAACCATGCTGAAGATTATGGCGCGCCGATGTATCAGGGCACCGGCCCGGCCAACAATCCGGCGCTCATCGACTGCGTGGTTGCCGACAACACCTGCGAATGGGGGGAGCCCGGGCTGTATAACTGGCATGGAAACGCGCCGAAGATCACCAGCAGCGCCGCGGGCGATAATGGGTACAGGCCGGGCCGGTTCACCGAGGCTGATCTGCCGGAGTTGCTGGACCGCCTCCGGGAGTACCGCGCGGCGCCGGACCGACGCCCCGGGGGAGTCCCGGTGGGGGAGATCCCTTTCTCGGGGCGCGTCGTGTACGCGGATGCCGCCGCAGCGACCGGGGGCGACGGCCGATCATGGGCCACCGCCTACAGCGCATTGACCGCGGCACTCGAGGATGCCGGCCGCGATGGCGCCGAAGTGCGCGTCGCGGCGGGAACCTATCGGCCCGGCGGAGACCGGGCATCATCCTTTGTCCTGCGGCCCGGCGTGCGCCTGGTTGGCGGCTATCGGGGCGACGTGCGTGAACCGTCTAGGCACGTGACGGTGCTGGACGGCAATGGCGGGTACCACGTGCTGGTTGGCGCGAACGGGACCACGATCGATGGCCTCACCATCCGGGGTGGGCGCGCCGATGGGGAGGGCTACGCCGGCAAAGGCGGAGGGCTGGTGGCCTACCGGGACGGGCCGCAGGGCCGCCCGAATGCGGAGACTGCCGGCGGATTTTCGATGACGATTAGCCGGTGCGTCTTCACCAACAATGTCGCCCGCGATGGTGGGGCGGTGTACAGCTACGACCGCGCCAGGCTGCGCTTCGCCGATTGCGCCTTCGCCGGGAACCGGGCGGACAACGGGGGTGCGGTGCTGGATCGCGTCGGTGTCGAGTCGGTGTTCGAGCGTTGCGAGTTCATCGGCAATGAGGCGATGTGGCGGGGTGGAGCGCTGTACGTCGACTACGGGTCGCGCCCCAGATTGACGGGGTGCGTCTTCCGGGGCAACTCGACCGGCGGGCATGGCGGCGCGATATTCAGCGTCAGCCGCGCGTCGCAGTTGGAGAACAGCGTCGTCGCGCTGGACGATTGTCGGTTCGAGGACAATGCGGCGAAGGGAGACGGGGGTGCCGCGGCGTTCTGCGACAGTTCGATCGGCACCATCACGAACTGCGCCTTCGCCGGGAACCGGGCGGGGCGGAATGGGAACGACGTTTTCACGGACGACTCCAGCGCCGGGACGTCTGGGGGTGGGGCATCGCGGCCGGGCGCCGGCGCGGCGCGCGTGCCACAGGGCGAGAAAAGCGTCGATGGGCGAGGCGCCACCGGCCGATCGGGGGGCGTTCGGATGGATAGGACGTTCCTGCCCATGGCAGACTTCAGCGTCTTGTTGCTTGGCACCGGCGGCCCGCCATACGACCCCCGGCGCTCGGGACCGAGCGCGGCGATCCAGCACCGGGGCCGTTGCGTCCTCGTGGACATGGGCAACGGCACGCAGGCCCGGCTCTACGAGGCCGGCATCTCCCCGGGGCTGATCGACGCGCTGGTGCTGACACACCACCACCGCGATCACAACGAGGAATTCATGCCCTTGCTGGCCTCGGCCCTCATGCGTGCCGCACCGATCGAGGTGATCGGACCTCCTGGCACGAGGAGGCTCGCGGACTTCGCGACGGAATTCTACGCGGAGGACATCGCGTACCGCCTCGGGCGCACGGGTCGCTCAGCCAAGGATGCCCCGGCGCCCGGGGTGCGCGAAGTCCAGGGCGGGGAGAGGATCGGGCTTTCGGGGATGGACGTCAGGGTGGCGCAGGTGCCACACACCATCCATACGGTAGCGTACCGGTTTGACGCCGGCGGGCGATCGATCGTGATCTCCGGCGATCTAACGTACTCCGACCAACTGATCGACCTCGCCAGAGATGCAGACGTGCTGATCATCGACTCGGGCGGTTCCATCGTTCGGCCTGGCCAGCGAAGTGGTGTTGATGGTCCCGCCCGCCGGGATTCGGCCCACGCCAGCGCCCGGGACGTGGCCAACATGGCCCAAAAGGCGGGCGTCGGAAAACTGGTGCTGACGCACATCGTCGCTGACGCGGTCGACGAGCCCGCCACAATACAGGCGATTGGCGAGATATTCCGGGGCGAGGTTGTCGTGGGCCACGATCTGCTGGAGGTGACCTGCGGCGATCCCGCGGGGATGCCGGTGCCACGCTCGCCCAGGGCTAAGTCCGAAAGGCCAGCGCACTGACTCGAAAATACGACGTAACTCGCTAGTAGCGAAGGGACCTCGCCCTTTGGCGGGGGATAGGCCGAAGCCGGAATGTCGTAGAATCGCCTCTGGCGATCGGCTTCGCTACAAATTTTTCGCCCCGGTGGTGCCCCGCGTGCTGGGCACGGGATCTAGCCAGAAACTTCAAACCGCGGATCATGGGGACGACGGAGAT
>CAZYWZ010000159.1:0-12989 GCA_964651705.1 uncultured Verrucomicrobiales bacterium | reverse complement strand
ACGGTTCGTTGAGGGCACGTCACTCGGGGAGCGATCCTTACGCGAGGATTTGGGGAGCAACCCGACCCGCGCCCGCGTAGCCCATCCATGGCTGAAGTTTCAGGTCAGATCCCGTGCCCCGCACGCGGCGCACCACCGGGGCGGAAAATGGTAGGCTGCGCCTTGGCGCACGCCGCCGAATCCACCGTCCGCGCGCGCCAAGGCGCGGCCTACATCGCGACCCAATTTTCGAGTCAGCCCAGCCGCCTCACCCGTATCCTCCCCCATATCTCGCGGTCCTCGGCCTCCCGCAGGCGCGCCCCAAAGTCACGCAGCGCCGAGCCCGCCAAGACCCGATCGCCGCCGGCCAGGATCTCGTTCATCCCCTCCGGGGGAAGGATGGACCGCACCTCCCCAAAGGCCGTCGCCATCGCGCGCCGAACCATCGACTGCACCCGCCGATGCCCCCGCCCGGTCACCAGATTGACAAGGACGAGCCCCCCGGGCGCCAACCGGCGGCGGTACTGTGCCAGAAGCCCACAGTCCGGGGGGCGGGGCCTCCAGACATCCTCCCTCCCCGTCACGTAGAGGTCGTCGATCACCACGTCGTATCGCCTCCGGTCCCTTCCCACGAAATCATAGGCGTCGGCGATGACGATCTCGGCGCCGAGTGAGTCCAGCGCCATGTGCTCGCGGGCCATCGCGACGACGGCCTCGTCCATCTCCACCGCGGTCACGCGCGTCCCCGGCGAGACCACCCCGAGTTGCCTGGCCACCGTGCCGCCGCCCAGCCCGAGCATGAGCACCGTCCGCGGTGGACCGCACGCGCGCAGGAGGCACGCCGCCGTGATCGCGTCCCATGCCAGCCCCGTCATCCGCAGCCGCGGGTGCCACGAGCTGAAACTCGCCCCGGCGACCTCGAGATCCACCCGATCATTCCACCGCCGCAATGTCACCGCGTTTCTCATGGGCATCTCCCCGCTTTGCCATTTGACCTCCGGGCCCGTTTCGCGGACGATAGTCCCGCGCGGGGCACCATGACGGCGCCTACGCCAAAACCCCCGGAGATGCAAACTTGAAGATACTGGTCACCGGCGCAGCCGGCTTCATCGGCAGCACCCTGTCCGAGGCGCTCCTCGCCCGCGGCGACGAGGTCGTCGGCCTCGACAACTTCAACGACTACTACAGCCCCGCCCGCAAGCGCGCCAATGTCGCGCCGCTGCTGGCGCACCCCCGGTTCCGCCTCATCGAGGGCGACTTCGCCGACGCCGCGGTCGCCGGGGAGGCGGTGGCGTGGAAACCCGACGCCGTGGCCCACATCGGCGCCATGGGCAGCGTCCGCTACTCGGTCAAGAACCCCGCACTCTTCGTCCAGGCCAACATCGTCGGCACCGCCAACCTCCTGGAGGCCGCACGCCGGACCGGCGCGCCACACTTCGTCTTCGCCTCCACCTCGTCGGTCTACGGCCAGACCGACAAGATCCCCTTCGTCGAGACCGACCCGACGGACCGGCCCCTCGCGCCCTACCCCGCCAGCAAGAAGGCGGGCGAGGTCATGGGGCACGCCTACCACAACATGCATGGCATGTCCTTCACCGCCCTCCGTTTCTTCAATGTCTACGGACCAAAGGGCCGCCCCGACATGATGCCCTACATCGTCACCGATAGCCTCGTCCGCGGCAAGGAGATCACCCTCTTCGACGCCGGCGCCATGCGCCGCGACTGGACCTTCGTCGGCGATATCCTCAAGGGCGTCATCGCCGCCATCGACACCCCGCTGGGCTACGAGGTCATCAACCTCGGCCGCGGCGAGCCCATCGACATGAACGAGTTCGTCCGCATCGCCGAGGAGATCACCGCCAAGAAGGCCATCATCCGCGTGGCACCCGCACCAGCCAGCGAGCCCAAGGTCACCTTCGCCAATGTCGAGAAGGCGCGCCGCCTGCTCGGCTATGCCCCCGGCGTCTCGGTCCGCGAGGGCCTGACCCGTTTCTGGGAGTGGTACCAAAGAGAGGCATCGTAGCGGAGGGCTCCCATGCCACACGGACACTCCCCCGACCCCTACCTCCACGGCATCGAGCTTTTCAACCGCGGTGAGTACTTCGATGCCCACGAGGTCTGGGAGGAACCCTGGCAGAATAACCAGGGGACGGATCGCCTCTTCTATCAGGCACTGATCCAGGCGGCCGTCGCGCTCGAGCACTATCGCCGCGGCAACCCGAGGAGCGCCCGAAACGTCTGGCACAATTGTCGCGCCAAACTGCACGCCCTCCCCGAGCGCATGGCCGGGCTGAGGATCGCGGGGTTCATCGCGGACATGGAACGCGCCCTCGCGCCAATCCTCGCGGGTCCCGACGCTGGCGCGGGCGCCCCGGCCCCCGCCCCGTTTGATCCCGCGCTCGCACCCATCATCCGCCTCTCCCCTTGACCCTCGCGAAACCCGCCCCAGACTGACCCCCATGTCCTCCCCACCCCCGCTCGAACTGCAGATCGAGGCGATTCTCGACAAAATTTGCGGATGGATCTGGGGCCCACCCCTGCTGGTGCTCCTCTTCGGGACCCACTTGTTCCTGACCTTCCGGCTCGGCTTCATTCAGCTCTTGCTCCCGCGCGGCATCCGTCTCTCCCTCGCGCCCCGCGGCGAGGGGCAGGGCGACATCAGCCACTACGGCGCACTGGCCACCGCGCTGGCGGCCACGATCGGCACGGGCAACATCATCGGCGTCGCCACCGCGCTCTCGCTCGGCGGGCCGGGCGCCCTCTTCTGGATGTGGCTCACCGGCGTCTTCGGCATCGCCACCAAGTACGGCGAGGCCCTCCTCTCCGTCAAATATCGCATCCAGAAACCCGACGGCACGATGGCGGGTGGCCCCATGTACGTCCTGGAGCGCGCCATGAACGCGAAGTGGCTCGCGATCCTCTTCGCCGCCTTCACGGCGATCGCGGCCTTCGGGATCGGCAACATGGTCCAGGCCAATTCCATCTCGGCCAACATCGGGCACCTGATCCAGGACAACTTCCACCTCGGCGATGCCTCCCTCAAGTGGATCCGCGTGGGGTGCGGGCTCGGCCTGGCGGCCCTGACCGCGTGCGTCATCCTCGGAGGCATCCGGAAGATCGCCCGGGTCTGCGAGTGGTTCGTGCCGTTCATGGCCGCCGCCTACGTCCTGGGTTGCCTGATCGTCCTGGCCCTCAAGATGGACGCCATCCCGGGCGCGATCCGCGTGATCGTCGAGTCGGCCTTCACCGGCCACGCCGCCGTGGGCGCCGTCACCGGCGCCACCCTCGCCAACGCCATCCGATACGGCATCGCCCGCGGCCTCTTCTCCAACGAGTCGGGCCTCGGCAGCGCCCCGATCGTCGCCGCCGCCGCCCAGACCAGCCACCCCGTCCGCCAGGCCCTCGTCGCCGCCACCGGCACCTTCTGGGACACCGTCGTGATCTGCGCGCTCACCGGCCTCACCCTCGTGGTCTCCGGTTTCTGGACGGAGGGACTCCAGGATTCCAGGCTCACCCAGGCCGCCTTCGGGGAGGTCCACGTCCTGGGCCCCACCCTCCTGACCCTCGGCCTCTTGACCTTCACCTTCTCCACGATCCTGGGTTGGGCCTACTATGGCGAGAGGGCAGCGGAATACCTCTTCGGCCCGCGCGCCATCCTCCCCTACCGCTGGCTCTGGGTGATCGCCGTCTTCTGCGGCGCCGTCTTCTCCCTCAAGGCCGTCTGGACCTTCGCCGACATCGCCAACGGCCTCATGGCCATCCCCAACCTCATCTCCCTCATCGCCCTCAGCGGGATCATCGCCAACGAGACCCGCGAATACCTGCGATCCCACCCCAAGACAGACTGACCTGAAACCTGGAACCACGGATATCGGGCATGCCGCGGATATTTTGTGGGTTTGGAATGGGTTGCGCCGACGGCCCGTAAGGCAGACACTCCCCCGCCATAGGCGGGGGAATGCCTGCGCCACGCGAAAAAGTCTCCCCGGTGGCGCAGAGACGCCCTGCAATTTCTGAAGACCACCAACGACCCTGACTCGAAAGTCCGACGTAACTCGATAGTAGCGAAGGGCCTTCGCCCTTCGGCGGGGCCCGGTGGGGCGCCGAAGCCCGAAGGGGCTTCGCTACGGGTGAGAGCGCCGGCGGTAGCGAAGGGCCTTCGCCCTTCGGCGGGGGATAGGCTGTCCGCCCCGGTGGTGCCCCGCCAGCGGGGCACGGGAGCTGACTCGAAAATTCCACACGTAGCCACGGCCATGAGGCCGTGGAGCGCGGCCCTAACAATCGGCACGGAGTGCCGACACGAAGGGTCTGGGCTTGCCCCGACAACCCAATGGGGTGTCGGCCCTTCGGCCGACTCCGGGCTAGGCAGGTGGCCTGCCCCGATATAAACTCTCTGCTTTATGCGCATGGACCAACACGCCCTCGACGGCATCCTCATGGTGGACAAGCCTTCCGGATGCACCTCGCACGACCTGGTGGACCTCGTCCGCCGACGCTTCCGCTTCAGAAAAGTCGGCCACTGCGGCACGCTCGACCCCCTGGCCACCGGGTTGGTCATCTTGACCCTCGAGCGCGGCACCAAGATCCAGGATCTCCTCATGAGCGAGGACAAGGTCTACGAGGGCACCCTGCGCCTCGGCATCGCCACCGACTCCCAGGACGCCGACGGCAAGGTCGTCGCGGAGAAACCCGTGCCGCCCCTGGCCGCCGAGCAGATCGCCGCGGCCTTCGCCCGATTCGACGGCGACTTCAAGCAGACGCCGCCCATGGTTTCCGCACTCAAGAGGGGCGGCGTGCCCCTTTATAAACTGGCGCGCAAGGGACAGGTCGTGGAGCGCGAGCCGCGGCCCGTGCACGTCTATCGCCACGAGGTGCTGGCCATCCGCCTGCCGGATGTCGACTTCCTGGTCGAGTGCAGCAAGGGCTTCTACGTGCGCACCTACTGCCACGACATCGGCGAGGCCCTCGGCTGCGGCGGCCACCTCGCCGCGCTGCGACGCACCCGATCGGGCAACTTTGACGTCGCCGAGGCACTGACGGTCGACAGGATCAAGGCGATGGAATCCATCGAGGAACTCCGACCCCACATCGTGAGCCTGCCCGAGGTCAGCCGACGGCGGCGGCGATAGGCGCTCCACGGCGACATGAGAGTGCTCCGCGACATCCGCGAGCTTGCCACCATCGGCGGCCCCGCCTGCCTCGCGATCGGGGTCTTCGACGGCGTCCACCGGGGACACCAGGCCCTCATCGCCGCGGTGCAGGAGGCCGCCAGCCGCCGCGATGCGCTGCCCGTCGTGGTCACCTTCGAGCCACACCCGCTGAAGGTCCTCCGCCCCGATAACGCCCCGGCGATCCTGACGTCCCTCGACCACAAGCTGCTCCTCCTGGAGAGGACCGGTGTCCAACACGTCCTGGTCATCCCCTTCGACGAGGCATTCTCGCGGACCCCGCCGGATGCCTTCATCCGCGACCTCGTCGCCGCATGCCGCCCCCTGCGGCTCATCGGCGTCGGCTTCCGCTGGGAATTCGGCCACCGCCGCGCCGGCAACGTCTCCCTCATCGAGCACCTCGGCACCCAGCACGGCTTCGACGTCCTGGAGCTGGCCCCCGTCACCGAAGACCACGACCACATCAGCAGCACCCGCGTCAGGCAGGCCATCACCGACGGAAACCTCGACCAGGCCCAGCGCCTCCTCGGGCGCCCCTTCTCGGTCTTCGGTCGCGTCGTCCACGGCGAGCACCTCGGCCAGCAACTCGGCTTCCCCACCGCCAACCTTGACGTCGAGGGCGAAAAACTCCCCCCCGACGGCGTCTACGCCGGCACCTATGAGGCCGGCGGCCGCACCCACCCCGCCGCGGTCAACATCGGCAACCGCCCCACCGTCGATGGCCGCGAGCGCCGCGTCGAGGCCCACGTCATCGATTTCTCCGCCGACCTCTACGGGCGCCACATCGAGATCCCACTCCTCCGCTTCCTCCGCCCCGAAAAACGCTTCCCCGACCTCGCCTCCCTCAAGGCCCAGATCGCCCGCGACGTCCAGGAGGCCAGGGCCGCGGCGGGCACCGGCGCCCGTGATTGCCCTTAACTTGGCGCCATTCAGGGCAGACCCCGTGCGCTCCTTCAGGGGCCCGACCCCACGGCTCGGAGTTCCGGCTTCAGCCGGCACCACCCACCGGAACCTCCCACATGAATGACGCGGCCCACGTTTGGACTGCGGCGGCAGAGCGCAGCGGCGACACCGCTTTCGCTCCCGGCGGAGCCGGGACCCGCGCACCAGGGCCAACGCGGAGATCACCGGCCCGGCCCTCGTGACACGCGACGCCGCGCGCCACCGAACCTATCTCCCCAGGGTCCGCCTCGTCGCGCCCCCGCCTGAACCCCTCACTCCACCCGCAACGGGATCACCAGATTCCACGTATTGGACGCCGCCCGGAAACCTCCCGGCCCATCGGCGGTCGCGGCAAAGAGGAAGGCCGGTCTCCCATCCTGGAACAGCAACTGCGGCCGCTCTAGCGACCCTTGCGTGGTGAGGGTCCCGTCATCCCAGCGCACGGCGCGGGAATACGCTTTCGGCTCGGGCGCCAGGCGCCACGACAGGCCATCCCCCGACATCGCGTGGATCCCCGCGTGCTTCTCGCCCGTGATCCCGCCCGTCATGTCCTTGGCGATCATCTCGAAATGTTGCCCCGACTCCCAGATGTAGGGATCCTCGACGAAGTTCCCGCCCTCCAGTTGCAGCACCGGCTCGTCGGACACCCGCTCGTACGGCCCCTCGAACGTCGCCGCCCGCGCCGCCCCGAGCCGCAGCCCCTGCGGCGTGTTCGATCGATACACCAGCAGCACGCTCCCGTCCCGCCGCACGCAGACCGCCGGATTGGTCACGATCTTCCCGTCCCACTTGCCCGGCCTCGGCCCAAGGATCGGACGGTCGGGCCGCTTCCAGGACCCGAGCACCGAGCGCGACGTCGCCAGCCCGATCCGTATGCTGTCGTAGGACCGCCCCAGCTTCGCTTTCCCCGACCGCAACTCCTCCTCCCCCGGCGCTTCCCCCGAATAGGTGCTGCCAATGTAATATAACAGGAAGGTGTCTCCCGATTTGTGGATCGTCGGATTGTGCGTCATCCGCCCATCCCAGAATCCCTCTCCCCGCGCCGGCAAGACGACCCCCTCAAAACGGTACGGCCCCTCCGGGCGGTCCGCCGACGCCCGCACCACCTCGGAGTAGAACACATACCCCTCGAAAAACGGGTACCGCTTCGGCCACCGCGACGCAAACATGTGGTACCGCCCGTCCTCGCCCCGTATCACGGACCCGCACCACACCCAATACCCCTCCATCCGGAAGCCGCCGCCCACCGGCGCCGGCCGCAGGCGGTCGATGAAACCTCCGGCAGAAGTCGATGGCGCCAACGGCAGCACCGCCGCGAAATAAATCGCCCCAAGAACCCATCGCACAACGGTCATGGCATGCCATCCAGTTCCAAACGTATTGACTCAGACAATCTTCTCCGCCGGGCGGAAATTCGCCGCGCTGCGCAGGTGGAACTGCGCCGCGGCCCGTGCCGTCGCGCCGTCCCGCCTCGCGAGCGCGTCGAGGATCGCCATGTGCTGCTCGTAGTTGCGCGCCAGCCACGCGGGGTCCTCGTCCCCGGCCCCGTAGCTGGCCCGCTTGAAGCCCCAGCAACGGCGTATCGCCTCCGCCAGCGGCATGTTGCCACAGTGCTCCGCGATGGCCAGATGCAGCGCGTAGTCAAACTCGCGGGCCCGCCCCCCCCAGCCGCGCCTCCCCGGCCGCGCCCGCGCCGCCAACTCGCGCAGCCGCGCCACCGCCTCCCCCCCGATCCGCGCCGCCGCCATCGCCGCCGCCTCCGGCTCCAGCAACTCCCGCAACTGGTGCACCTCCATCAGCCAGTTCTCCGCGCCAGGCCGCACCACCGCCCGCCGGTGCACCTCGTGCACCACGATCCCGTCCGCCTCCAGCCGCCCCAGCGCCTGCACCACCGGCGTCCGGCTCACCCCCAGATCCCTCGCCAGCCCCGTGCTCTTCAACTCCGCCCCGCCCACCAGCTCCCCGCGCACGATCCGCAGCAATATCCGGTCGTACACCGCGTCCACCAGCGATGCCCTCCCATCCCCGGCACTTTTCCTCTTGACCCGCATGCGCACCTCGATTAAAGTGAATTCACTTTAATGCGGTTTTATCGCCATGTCCACCAAAAACAGGCGCCACCACCGCAGAAAGGCTAAAAAGTGAATACAGTTTTGGACGGCATCGGGGGCGTGGCGCTGCGGGCGGGGATGGTGGGCGCGGGGATGATTTTTGACGAGACCTACCGGCCCTTTTTCGAGGCGGCGCGCGCGGCGGGGTTGCACGGGCGCCGGTTCGGGCACGTGGAGGTGCCGCTGGTGGCGGTGGCGAGCCGGACGGGCAAGCGGGCGGAGGCCTATCGGCTGGCGGCGGGGGACCGGATCGGCGCGTTCCGGAATTTTTCTGGGTCGGGGGCGGTGGACGGGCTGTTGGGGGCCGGGGTGGATTTCGTGTGCGTGGCGACGCCGGACGACCGGCATTTCGGGGTGGCGCGCCGGGTGCTGGAGGCCGGCAAACACCTGCTGGTGGAGAAGCCATCGGTGCTTTCCCTCCAGGAGTTGGACGAGCTGGACCGGCTGGCGCGCGAGAACGGCGTGCTGGCGAAGGTCGTCTACCACAAGCTGTTCGATCCCGACCACAAGAAGTTGCGCACGCTGGTGGCGGACGGGGTGCTGCGGCACGCGAACCACGGCTACTGTTCCCTGCTGGAACCAAAGCAGGTCTCCGGCAGCCAATTTGCCGAATGGATCCGCGGGCGCAATCCCGGCACCTACGTGGCGGTGCATTATATCAAGCTGATCGATTTCACCTTCGGCGGGCGCCTAAAGACGATATCCTGCACCGGGCAACGGGGCATCGTGGGCGACAGCGGCGGGGACACCTGGGATTCGACGCAGCTCCGGCTGATCTACGATCGGGGCGGCGGACGGGAGGCGGCATTCGACATCCACACGAGTTGGGTGACGCCGGACAATTTCCCCGGCTACGTGGAGCAGGAGGTGCAATTCCGTTTTGACAACGGGGTCTGGAACGCGCACGGCCGGCGGCGCGGCGTCGAGTGCACGATCGAGGGCAAGACCCCGATCGGGGCCAAGATCTCGCTGAACAACCACTACAACGGCGCGTTCCTGGAACCGTGGGGGGAGCGCGCCCAGCGAGGCTACGGCATCGAGGCGATCGAGCGCTTCGCGCGCGAGGTCGCGACCGTGGAATTCGGCGGCGCGCCGGAGGCGCGGCCGGACCGCCTGGCCGAGATTCGGGCGCTGGCGCACAACGACATCTCCGCCGACCGGCAGACCGTGGCCGCGGTCCAGGCGATGGAGGCCATCCTCGCGCGCCACGCCGCGGGCGAGCCGGATTGCATCGCGCGAATCGATCACGATGGCAAGGGGCTAGTGCTGCTCCGCCCGGGGGGCGGGGCCGAAGTGTTATACGATGGGAGGGTGTGATGCGCGCCGACCCGAGCGATCCCGTAGCGAAGGGCCTTCGCCCTTCGGTCACGCCGAAGCCCGAAGGGGCGTCACTGCGAAAAGTTGGCTTCGTTCCCATCTTCCTACCCACGATCAGGAGAATCCCATGAAGACCGAAACCGCATCGACTCCCGAGACCATCACCCACCCCGGCGAGCCGCAGTCCAACGACGTGCGCCGCCGGCTCGCGCGCGTCGAACCACTCTGCCAGCGCACGTTCACGCCGAGCCTCGCCGTCATCGACCGGGCCGAGGGTTCCTTCCTCTTCACCCCGGAGGGACGCCGCCTCGCCGATTTCGCCTCCGGCGTGCTCGTGGCCAACCTTGGCCACAACCCAGCGCGCTGGTGGCGTCGGGTCTGCGATTACCTGGGCCTGGACGTCCGGGGCGATGGCGACTTCCTGCGGGCCGCGCCGCTGACCTCTTACAACGCCGTCCTCGACATCGAGGTGCGCGCCTGCGAGCGGCTCATCGAATGCCTGCGCGAGGAACCCGGGGGCGGGCGCTGCGAGCAGGTGCTCTGGGCCGCCAGCGGCAGCGAGGCGATCCAGAAGGCGCTCTGGGCCGCGCTCGCGCGACAACCCGGAAAAGATGTGATCCTGGCGACGCGGCACGGCTTCCACGGCAAGAAGGGCCTCGCGCGCGCCGTCACCGGCACCGAGCAGGACCCCGACCGCGACCCCCGCGTCCGATTCATCGCCTTCCCCCGCGAGGAATGCGCGGACATTCTCCGCCGCCGCGACAAGCTGGATCTCGCCCCCTACGAGCGCGAGTTGGCCGCGGTGAAGGCAGAATGCGGCGACCGCCTCTGCGCGCTGATCACCGAGCCCTATCTCGGCGGGGGCGGATCGTACCACCCGCAGCCAGAATACATGCGGCTGCTGCAGCGGTTCTGCCGGGAGAATGATCTCGTTTTCATCCTCGACGAGGTGCAGGCCAACTTCGGGCGCACGGGCAAGATGTTCGCCTTCTCATACTACGGCGTCGAGCCGGACATCGTCGTGCTCGGCAAGGGCCTCGGCAATGGCGTCCCCGTCGCCGCCGCCGCGGGACGCGCGGATCTCTTCGCGGCCCTCGGCTACGGCGAGGCCTCGGACACCTACAGCGGAAACCCGCTGGCCTGCGCCGCGGTCCTGGCCACCCTCGACGAATTCGCCGACGGGACCGTGCTGGCGCACGCCGCCAAACTCGCCGAGATCCTCGAGGCCGGGCTGGCGCGCATGCAGCGCGAGCTGCCCATCGTCGCGCATGTCCGCGGCGAGGGCATGGTCTGGGGCATCGAGTTCGCCGACGACAAGGGCCGCGCCGCTCCAGACATCGCGAAGGCCTGCGTCGAGGCCTGCTACCGGGGCGACGCCGAGGGCAACGCCATCCACCTGCTCGGCCCCCTCGCCGGCAAGGTCGTCCGGATCAGCCCGCCGCTGACCATGCCGCTCGACGACGCCCGCCGATACATGGATGCCATGATCCGGATCTTCGCCGCCATCGCCGGGCGGTCCGCCGAGCCAGCAACTTCACCCGCGTTGGTGTCTCGCGGAGACTCCCTACAAAATCTGTAGGCCGCCTGTGCCAGGAGGCAGCGGGCGCCAAGTTCCCACATGAATGATGCGGCGCTGGCCTGAAGGTTCATGCTCGTTGGGGTGGCGAAAATTTTCTTGGACTGCGGTGACAGAGCGGAGCGCCGACACCGCTTTGGCGTCCGGCGGAGCCGGAACCCCCGCAGGGCCAGCGCCCCAGCGACATGGGCCCCTCGACAGCCCAAGCCGCCGCCTGCTAGGAATGAGTGATGCGCCCGTCACCGCTCCCCTCTTTCCTCCGCTGGCTCACGGCCCTCGGGTCGCTCCCGATCGCCGCGCTCTTGTCCGCCGCCGAACCGCCCACCCCACACGGAGCGGTCCCCGCGCCGCGGCAGGCCGCGTGGCACGCGCTGGAGTTCTACGGGTTCCTGCATTTCACGGTGAACACCTTCACCGACAAGGAGTGGGGCTACGGCGACGAGGGGCCAGAGCTGTTCAATCCCACCGATTTCGACGCCGACGCGATCGCGCGCGTCGCCAAGGAAGCCGGGATGCGCGGCCTCATCCTCACCTGCAAGCACCATGACGGTTTCTGCCTCTGGCCGTCGAAGTTCACCGGGCACTCCGTCAAAAACAGCCCCTGGCGCGGGGGCAAGGGCGATGTCGTCCGAGAGATCTCCGACGCGTGCAGGGAACACGGGCTGCTGTTCGGGACGTACCTCTCGCCATGGGATCGCAACCACCCCGAGTATGCCCGGCCCGCCTACGTCGAGTACTACCGCAATCAGCTCCGCGAGCTGCTGACGCGGTACGGCCCGATATTCGAGGTCTGGTTCGACGGGGCCAATGGCGGGGATGGCTACTACGGCGGCGCCCGCGAGCGCCGCCAGATCGGCGCCGATTA
This sequence comes from uncultured Verrucomicrobiales bacterium, assembly GCA_964651705.1. Taxonomy (GTDB): domain Bacteria; phylum Verrucomicrobiota; class Verrucomicrobiia; order JADLBR01; family JADLBR01; genus JADLBR01. Next base: position 1,031 of record CAZYWZ010000159.1, on the reverse strand, counting down.
CTACGGCTGGGAGGAGACCTATCGCCTCGTCCGCGATCTGCAGCCCGATGCCGTGATGTTCTCCGGCCCGGATATCCGCTGGGTCGGCAACGAGGCCGGCATCGCGGGGGACCCCTGCTGGGCCACCTTCAACCGCGACACCGCCGCCGCCGAAGGCTCCTATCGCGACCGCCTCAATCGCGGCGACCGCCCCGGCACCCACTGGTGGCCCGCCGAATGCGACGTGTCCATCCGCCCCGGCTGGTTCTATCACGCCGCCGAGGACGGCCGCGTGCGCACCCCAGAGAACCTCGTCGACCTGTATTTCAAATCCGTCGGCCGCGGCGCCGCCTTCCTGCTCAATCTCCCGCCCGACCGGCGCGGCCGCATCCACGAAAACGACGTCGCCTCCCTCCGCGGATTCCGCGCGATCATCGACAAGATCTTCGCCAGGGATCTCGCCTCCGGCGCGAAGGCCTCCGCCTCGAGCACCCGCGGCGGCGACCCGCGATTCGACGCGGCCCACGCCATCGACGGAGACCGCGACACCTATTGGTGCACCGACGACGGCGAGCCGGCGCCCGAACTCGTCCTCGACCTGGGGCAACCGACCGCCTTCAACGTCGTCAGCCTCCGCGAATACCTGCCCCTCGGCCAGCGCATTGACGCGTGGGCGCTCGACCGCTGGACCGATGGGCGATGGACGGAGTTCGGCAAGGGCGAGTCGATCGGCAACCGCAGGCTCTGGCGGGGCGCCGAGATCCGGACCGATCGCGTCCGGCTGCGCATCACGGCCGCCGCGGCGTGCCCCGCCATCTCGGAGCTCGCCCTGCACCGCGAGCCGCCCGAGGTCCGCATCGCCGACGGCCAACCCCCCACTGCCGCAGAGATCGGGCTGCCGTTGCGCTGACCTGAAACTTCCCCCCGGTGGCATCTCGCAGAGACGCCCTCACAGAGACGCCCTGCAATTTTTGTAGGCCGCCTGTGCCAGGCGGCGGCGGGAATGAAGTTTCCACATGAATGATGCGGCGCGTCCCCGCGCCGGCGGCGGG
>CAZYWZ010000158.1:0-13038 GCA_964651705.1 uncultured Verrucomicrobiales bacterium | reverse complement strand
CGCCAAGGCGCAGCCTACCATTTTCCGCCCCGGTGGTGCCCGCCGCGGCGGGCATGATGTCTGACTGACTCGAAAATACGACGCAACTCGCTAATAGCGAAGGGCCTCCTCCGCCCTTCGGCATGCCTTGGACCGAACCACGGCCGCGGAATTTTTGGAGCGCGGCGGCAGATCCAAAGCGGTGTCGCCGCCCCTTGCGGGGCTCTGCCACCGCAGTCCAAAGCGAGGCGAACGCGGATTCTTGGCCCGCGTCACGAGGAGAAGTCGCCCCGGCCCCGCCAGCTCCAAAATGCGCGGAGGGCCAGGGACACTTTCCTCGCGGTGCCCACGTGGCGGCGCACCGAGACATCCCAATCCACGGCCTCGATCTCGTCGAGGATCGCGGCGTAGATCTCGCGCATGCACCAGACCGCGAGCTGCGGTGCGCCGGGGGCCAGCGACGGGATCCCCGCCTCCGCGGCAAGGTAATGGTCGCGGGCCCTGGCGGCGAAGAACATCGCGTAATCGCGCCAGGGGTCGGAATGGAAGAGGGGGTGTCCATCTCCCGTAGCCGCGAGCGTAAGCGAGTGGTGCGTCGGCTCGCTCACGCTCGCCGCTACGGAAAGCGCCTCCTGCCCGATCCCGAACGCCGCCAATTCCTCCGCCGGCAGATAGACCCGGTCCCGGGCCGCGTCCTCGACGACGTCGCGCAGGATGTTGGTCAGCTGCATGGCAATGCCCAGGTCAACGGCGCGCGGCGCCGCCGCCGCATCCCGGATGCCGAACACCCTGGCCATCATCAGCCCCACCACCGAGGCGACGTAATAGCAGTACTCCCTCAGCTCGGCCCAATCCCGGAGGCGCACCGGCGCGCGGGTGTCCAGCGCCACGCCATGGATCAGGTCGTCGCAGAGCGAGCGCGGGATGCCATACTCCCAGACCGTGTGCCGGAATGCCCCCGCCCAGGGCAGATCCGGGGCCTCCCCTTCGCCGAACAACCGGGCCGTGAGGTCGCGCAACCCGGCGACCGCCTCATCCAGCCGCGCGCCCTCGGCGGCCCGATCCACGGCGTCATCCGCGTGGCGACAGAACGCGTACACCGCATACGCCGCCCGGCGACGATCCGCCGGCAGCGGGAAAGAGGAGAAATAGAAGCTCTTCGCGTGATGCCGCGCGATGTCGCGCGCCGCGCGAAAACTCGCCGCGAGCCTTCCGCGCTCCGATCGGCCAACGAGCGATGCCGGCATGATGGACCTACGACGGGTTTCGCCCCCGCCTCCCTGCGCCCCCGCGCGAAAATCCTATTCCCGAGTCCAACATCATCCCCCCCCTCCCTTGCCGCCCAAGAAATACCCACGCTGCTTCTCCGATATCGGCATCCCGAGCCGCTCCATGACAGCCAGGAGATCCTCCCACACCTTCCGCTTCGTCTCTATCGACCCGTTGCGCAGCAGATAGGCCGGGTGGTACGTGGGCATGACCGGGATGTCGCCATACTGCCTCCAGCGTCCCCGGTGCCAGCTCACGCCCCCCTCGAGTTTGAGCAGGCCCTGGATCGCCGTGCCGCCCAGCGTCACGATGACCTTCGGACGGATGATCGCGATCTGCGCCTGAAGGTACGGCAGGCAGGTGCCCATCTCCGTCTCCGTGGGCTGGCGGTTGCCCGTGCTGCCCTTCGGCATGTCCGGGCGGCACTTCAGCACGTTGCCGATGTACACGTCGGCCCGCGATAGCCCCATCGTCTCGATCATCTTCGTCAGCAACTGCCCCGCGCGCCCCACGAATGGCTCCCCTTGCCGGTCCTCGTCTGCCCCGGGCGCCTCCCCCACGAACATCAGATCCGCGTCCAGATTCCCCACGCCCACCACCACGTGCGCCCGCGTCGCCGCCAGGGCCTCGCATCGCGCGCACGCCAGCGCGATCTGCCGCAGGTGCTCCATCTGCTCCGCCTTGCCCGCGCCCGGCAAGATCAGCGATTCGGGGGTCAGCTCTTGGCGCTTCGTTCCTGGTTCGTCGTTCTTGGCGCTCGGTTTGTCGTTCGGGGTTCTGGCCTCGACGTTCACGGCTCGGGTTTCGGGTTCCGTCGCTCGGCGCTCGGCACTCGGCGCTCGCCCTTCGCCGCCCTGCTTCGCCCCACCCTTCAAAAACCGCTTCAATCCGGCCCGCTCCTCCGGCGACAGGCGGACGCGGTTCTCGCCATGGGCCATCTTGTGGCGCAGGGCGCGGGCCAGGAGGAGGGCGGGGCTATCGGCGGGATCGCTCATCTCTCATACCATTTAGCAGGGTTTCGAAATCCGGAGTCAAGGGCGCGGTCAGACAGAGTGCCTGCCCGGTGGTGGGGTGTTCGAAGGCCAGCCGCCACGCGTGGAGCATCTGCCGGGGCGCGGCGCCGCCCGCCTTCCCGTAGACCGCGTCCCCGAGGATGGGGCAACGGAGCCACTGCAGGTGCACCCGGATCTGGTGCGTGCGGCCCGTCAGGATGTCGCACTCCAAAAGCGCCGAGCTCGAAAATCGCTCCACCACGCGGTACAGCGTGACCGCCTGCCGCCCCCCCAGGACCACCGCCATCCGCTGCCGGTCCACCGGATGCCTCGCGATCGGTTCCTCAATCCGACCCGATCCCGCCGCCGGACACCCCGACACCAGCGCCATGTACGTCTTGCGCATCTCGCGCCGCGCCAGCTGCCGCGCCAGGGACCGGTGCGCCACGTCCGTCTTCGCCACCAGCATGATCCCGCTGGTGTCCTTGTCGAGCCGGTGGACGATGCCCGGCCGCTCGACGCCACCTATCCCGGACAGCCGCCCGCGGCAGTGGTGCAGCACCGCGTTGACCAGCGTCCCCGACGGATGCCCAGGCGCCGGATGCGCCACCAGCCCGGGCGGCTTGTTGATCGCCAGCACCTCGTCATCCTCGAATAGGACGTCCAGCGGGATGTCCTCCGGCAGCACCTCCGAGGGCTCGGGCGCCGGGATCTCGATCACCACCACATCACCCGGCCGCACCCGCGCGGCCGGCTTCGCCGCCGCCCCCCCGATCCGAACCCGCCCCTCCCGGATCAACTTCTGCACCCGCGCCCGGCTCAGGTCCGGACAACGCGACGCCAGCCAGACGTCCAGCCTCCCGGACCCGGCGTCGGCAACGAGCGTGCGGCTTCCCGCCTCGGCATCCATCATAGACACTCAGGACTTCGCCTCAGGCGCTAATATCGGTTGCACGAACCGCGGCGCCTTGCTACAGATCAAACTTATGCTGGATCCCAGTCAAGTGGGAGTCGATACCCAGTTGGGCCCATACCACCTGAGGCAGGTGGTCGGAATCGGGGGGATGGGGACGATCTACGAGGCCCTCGATACCAACCTCAACCGCATCGTCGCCGTCAAGGTCCTCAAGGCCGAGATCGCCGCGAATGAAGAGTTCCTCCGCGACTTCGCCCGCGAGGCGGAGATCACCGCCAGCATCAACCACCCCAACGTCGTCCAAGTCTACCACTTCGGCAGCGAGGGCGAAGTCTATTATCTGGTGATGGAGCTGATGCCCTACGGGAGCCTCGACGACCGCATGATGAAAGGGACCATCGGCGAGATCGAGGCCCTCGACATCGGCATCCAGGCCTCCCGGGGCCTCCAGGAGGCCCACGCGCGCGGGCTGCTCCACCGGGACGTCAAGCCCGGCAACATCCTCTTCACCTCCGACGGCACGGTGAAGATCGTCGACTTCGGCCTGTCCCTTCCCATCGACGAGGCCAAGGCGCTCCGCGGCGAGATCTGGGGCACGCCCTACTACGTCGCGCCCGAGAAGCTGGACCAGAAGGGCGAGGACCTCCGCAGCGATATCTATAGCCTCGGCGGCACGCTCTTCCACGCCATCGCGGGACGCCCCCCGTTCGAGGCCGCCACCGCCTCCCTCGTGGCATGGAAACACCTGAAGTCCGAGAAGGTCTCCCTCAAGGCTTTCGCCCCCTTCGTGACCAACGAGACCGCCTACGTCATCAACCGATGCCTCGAGCGAGATCCCGATCGCCGCTACCAGAGCTATCAGGAACTCCTCGACGCCCTCGCCGCCGCACGGAAGACCGCCATCGCCGCCCCCCGCGTCCGCAAGCCCGAGGACCTGGACGTCACCGGCGCCACCAAGGAGCTCTCGTGGACCCTGTGGTTTTTCGTCGGCGTCATCGTGGTGCTGGTGATCCTCGTCGGCCTGTTCTTCCTGTTCCGCCACCTCGCCGCCAGCCAGGCAGACCCGCTCAAGGGCGTCATGCGCGACATCCCGGTCAAGGTTCAGGTCGTCGACCGCGCCGTCGGGCGACCGGCGAGAACGTGAGGCAGACATTCTTGTCTGCCATGGGGGCGCTCAGGGGTGAGGCAGACATTCTTGTCTGCCACTGGGGGCGCCCAGGATTCTCGGGGACAGACGACCCGCCCGCCTCCAGGCGGGGGAACGTCTCGCCCACGCGCCGCCCAGTTGCCGCAAGGCGACACGGGGGCTTATTTTCCTTGATCGGGAACCACCATGCCTAGGCATCGCGACATGCGCGCCTTCGTCATCGCCGGGATACTCTCCTTCGGCGCGCACCTCGTGCTGTGCGCGCTGATCGTCCTCGGCCTCCTGCCCGACCTGTCGCGGGTCGCCCCGAGACCGCCCATCCCCGAACCGCCCCGCATGCGCCTCGTCCCCCCCCCGCCGCCGATACCGCCCCCGGCCCCGATGTTCGTGGACGCCACCGGCCTCAAAGAGGAGAAGCCGCAGACCCCGACCCCAAACATCTCCGCCCAAGACACCGCGCTCCGAAGCCCCAGGCCCGGCGCCGCCGACATGCCGCTGCCCACCCAGGATGGGATCGAAAAGCCCGGCCTCACCCTCGTCGAAACACCCGATTCACCCCCCATGCCGCCAGACGAACCGCAGCCCCCGACGCCGGATACCCCGCCGGACACGCCCAAGCCCCCCGCCGAACCCCAACAGGCCATGCGCCAAGAACAGAAACTCCCCGAGGCCATGACCGGCATCCTCCCCCGACCCATGGAGGGCGAGGATAAGCCCGAGGAGAAGAAAAAACCGGAGGAGAACCGCCCCGCCGCGCCGCCGAAGCCACCGGCCACCGCGGCGGCGCCATTCGAATTCCGCCAGGAGCGCACCGCCATCGAGGGCGGCGCCGCGGCCCCCGGCGACGCCAGCGTCGACTCGCGCGCCACGCCCCTCGGCGAATATCAGGCCAAGGTGTACCGCGCGATCGGCTCCCAGTGGCGCCACATGGTCCGCCAGCAGAAGGGCCTCCTGGACCTCGGCACCGTCTCCATCGACTTCATCGTCCGCAGGGACGGCACCCTCGCCACCGTCGATGTCGATTACAACACCTCCAGCAGCGCCATGCTCCAGACCATCTCCGAAAACGCCATCCGCCTCGTCGCCCCCTTCCCTCCCTTCCCAGGCAGCGTCCGCGAACAGGTCGGCGACGAATTGCCCTTCGACGTCAAGTTCACCATCTACTGAGGAATCCTGTTGGGTTTTTCGCGGATTTGGCCCAACCTTGCGGACCGATGAACTGGAACGCCCTGGATTTCTTCCTCAAGGGCGGGATCTTCATGATCCCGCTGTTGGCCTGCTCGATCGTCTCGCTGATGATCATCATCGAGCGCGGGGTGGCCCTGCGCCGCAACCGCCTCATCAGCCCGCGCGTGGCCACCGCCATCGAGTCCCTGGCCATCGGCGCCCAACCGCAGGAACTCGCCGGCATCGTCTCGAAGGACGCCTCGAGCCTCTCGCGCCTCGTCTCCACCGCGCTCCAGCACCTCGACGAGCCGAGGCCCGCCAACGTCGAGGCCGTCCAGATGCAGGCCCGCCACGAGGTCGTCCTCCTCGAGCGCGGCCTCGTCGTGCTCGAGATCATCACCGGCATCGCCCCCCTCCTGGGCCTCCTGGGCACCGTCGCCGGCCTCGTCCACATCTTCGAGGACATCGGGTCCGTCGGCCTCGGCGACCAGGGCATGGGCCTCGCCCGCGGCATCTCCGAGGCCCTCAACACCACCGTCGCCGGCCTCGTCATCGCCATCCCCTCCCTCATCTTCTGGAGCTACTTCTCCAGAAAGATCGAGAGCCTCGCCGCCGAGATGGAGGCCCTGATGGGAGAGCTCATCGGCAAACTCTACAAGTTCACGGGGGTCTAGCGCCGGATGAAGTTCCTCCCCGCCAGGCTCAAGCGCCGACCGGTCGTCAACATCGTGCCGCTCATCGACATCCTAACCCTCTTGCTCATCTTCTTCCTGCTCAGCACGACGTTCAAGCGACAGCAGCCCGCCGTGAAGATCGACCTCTCCGAGTCCGAGCACGCCGCCCCCGCCGACGCCACCGGCCCCGTCGTCGTCCACATCTCCAAGGACAACGCCGTCTTCCTCGACGCAAAACCCGTCAAGATCGAGGAACTCTCCGCGGGCCTCAAGGCCGCCACCGCCTCGCGTCCCGACGCCAAATTCGCCCTCAACGCCGACCGCGCCTCGGATTTCGGCATCGTCGTCAAAGTCCTCGACGCCTTCAAGGACGCCGGCATCCAGGACGTCCCCGCCTTCACCGAATCACCCGAAAAGGCCCCGCCGGGATCCCCGTAGCGGATGCGCCAGCGCTCGGCGACGTCCCGGTTTTGGACTGCGTGCGCCGCAGCGCCGCTTTGGCTCCCCCCAGCGTCCCGCACAAGTCACACGCACCGCCTAATGGGCGTGTTGATTTATTCCGGACCTCGCGGGAGTACCTTGTGCCGGGATGCCATCGGGACGCCATCGTGCGCTCCGAATCGGGCGGGCAGGCCCTTGGACTGCGGTGGCAGAACCCCGAACGGGGTGGCGACACCGCTTTGGCATGCAGCGGAGCGGCGCGGCACCCGCCCACTCCGCCAAATCGCGGCTCCGCCGGACGAGAAAGCGGCGTCGACGCTTCGCTTTGCCGCCGCAGTCCACACAGGGCCTCCGCTCCATCGTGATCGCCAAATAAATCAACACGCCCTAATGGCGGGACTCCGAACAGGGGCCCGGCCCCACGGCTCGAAGTACCGGCTTTAGCCGGAGCGACCCACCAGAAGTTTCCCCCTGAATTATCCGGCGCGTTCTGGAAAACATCTAGGGCGGCCCGCTCCACCCGGGCGGGTGGCTCGGTCTCACCCGGGACACGCCCTTCGACGGGGGCGCCGCCAGCAGGCCCTCCCGCTGCGGCCTCGCCGCCCTCAGCCACCGCCCCAGCCCGATCGCCGCGACCCCCATCAGGCTCGGCGGCACCGGAAAAACCCACAACCGGAACTCGGAGAGCGCCCACCACGACAGCGCGCAAAAGTCCACCACCACGAAACAGGCCATCAGGACCGCCCACACCGCATGGAAGCGCGCCGAGAACCAGACCAAGAAGGCCCCCAGCGGCGCGCACGCCAACCACAGCAGCCAGGCCGGCACCGCGGAGATATAATCCCGCGCGAACACCGTCTGCCACGCCCAAAGGAGCATGTCGGACGGCGACACCTCGCCCCGCGCCGTCAGGATGGGCTCATACGTCTCGTCGGCCTCCCGCCCCAGCAGCACGAACTTGCCATGCAGCCTGTCGAGGTCGAACACGTTGGTCGACGCGCCGGGCACCGACGCCGCCTCCTGCTCCGCCGCCAGCACCAGCGCGTCCAGGCCCACCCGGGGAGGCTCCGGCAGCAGCGGCCTCAGGGGCAGCGCCATCCGAAGCCCCCGGTCCACGGGAATCCGGTGCAGCACCTCGCCCCGGCGCGAGATCACGACGCGCCGCCCCTCCTCCAATGCCACGTCCGACACCGCCGCGCCCTCGTGGGCCAGCAGGCACTGCAGGAAGAACGACGGGAGCAGCGCATCCCCGCCGCGCAGCAACAGCGGCACCGAGCGCACCGGCGCATCCCAGTCGCGGGGCAAGTTGTTCAGTCCCAGCCGCACCTCGTTTCCCAGTCCCTCCACGGGAAGGAGAAATCCCGGATGATCCACCAACCGTTCCATCGGGATCCCCGACACTGGCACGACCGGCAGCTGAGCCGGCCTCTCGGTCTCGCCGCCGGACTGCAGGCCGACCGCCGCCAAGACCACCGCCGGCAACTTCGGCACCTGCCGGGCGAATGCCGCATCGAACACCGCCAGCGACGGATCCCGCTGCGTCAGCGGCATCTCCAGCCCCGCCCCCGTCACCCCACGAGGCGCGATCGCCTGCAGCGCCATCGCGTACGCCAGGCGGGATAGCGGCCACGCCCCGCCCCCGTGCGTCTCGATCGTGCTCTGGTCCACCCCCACCCTCACGATGTTGTCTTGGGCCGCCGGCACCTTCGCGCGCCGCGTCTGCATCCAGTCCGCCAGCGGCGCCTCCGCCCACCGCCACACGTCAAAACACCCGACCAGATAAAATATCGCCGCCAGCGCGCAGCCCGCCGCTACGGCCGGATAACGCCGGATGCCGTGACGCAATTGGCCCACCATCGCCACAGCAACCTCTAACCCGCATCACCGCCGAACTCAAGGCCCAGGAATCTGCCGGATCTATCCCTGCTCCAACATCGTCGCGGCCAGCGCCCGCGACGACGCCGACGCCCCCCCGAGCATCCGCGCCAGCTCCTCCACCCGCGCGCCGCCCCCCAGCGCCTCGACCTCCGTGATCGTCCTGCCCCCCTGCTCGCGCTTCCGCACCTCGAAATGCGCGTGCCCCAGCGCCGCCACCTGCGGCAGATGGGTGATGCACACCACCTGGTGCGTCCCGCCCAACTCGCGCAGCCTCCGCCCCACCTGCGCGCCAATCTCCCCGCCCACGTTCGCATCCACCTCGTCAAAGATCAGCAGGGGCACCTCATCCTGCCGCGCCAGCGTCGCCTTGATCGCCAGCATCACCCGCGCCATCTCGCCGCTCGACGCGATCGCCCGCAGCGGCTTCGCGCCCTCGCCGATGTTCGGGCTGAATTGAAATTCCACCCGGTCCCACCCGTGCGACGCCGGGGCCTCCGACCGCGCCACCGCCACATCGAACCGCGCCTTCTTGAAGCCCAGATCCTTCAGCAATCCCGTCACCGCCTTGGCCAACTTCGCGGCCGACTTTCCCCTCGCCGCGCTCAAGGCGCCCGCCGCCACATCGTAGGCCCGGCCCGCCGCCTCCGCCTCCCCCCTCGCGCGCGCCAGTTCCTCGTCCCGCCGATCGATCCGGTCCAGCCGCGCCCGCGCCTCCTCCCCGCGCCGGATCACGTCCTCCAACGCAGGCCCGTATTTGCGCTTCAGCGACTGCAGCGCGTTGAACCGCTCCTCGATCCGCGCCAGGCTCTCCTCGTCCAGATCGAGCGCGTCCGCGTAATGCGCCACCTCCCGCGACAGCTCGCCAGCCGCAGCCTGCGCCGAATCCAGCAGATCCAGCCAGCCCGAGCACCGCGCGTCGATCCCCGCCAGCTCCTTCGCCTGCTTGGATGCCAGCGCCAACTGGTCCGAGACGCACCCCTCGCCCTCCGTCAGCAGCGCCGACAGCGACCGGCTCAGCTCCAGCAACCGTTGCCCGTTCCTCGCCACGTCCAGCTGCGCGCCCACCTCCGCGTCCTCACCCGCCCGCAGCCCCGCCTTCCCGATCTCCTCCGCCTCGAAACGCAGCCTCTCGATCTCCCGGTCCGTGCTCGCCGTCTCTTTCTCCAGCGCCTCGTGCCGCCGCCGCGCCCCCTGCCATCCCGCCCACAGCGAGGCCACCCCGTCCCGATCGACCACCAGCCCACCGAACGCGTCCAGCAAATCCCGCTGCGTGTCCGTCGACAGCAGCGACTGGTGATCGTGCGGCCCGTGGAAGTCCGCCAACAATTCCCCCAGCCGCTTCAGCGCCGCCAGCGGCACCGTCGAACCGTTCACAAATTGCCGGTTCTGCCCAGAGGCCGCGATCGCCCGCTTCAGCCGCAGCACCGTCCCCTCGCAAGGCTCCGCCCCGCACTCCTCCAGCAGCGCCGCCACCCGCGGCAACACCACCGCACCCGCCAGATCCCATTCCGCCTCCACCGAGCACGAGTCACACCCCGTCCGGATCATCGACCGGTCCGCCCGGTCCCCCAAAAGCAACAGCAGCGCCCCGATCAATATCGACTTCCCCGCGCCGGTCTCCCCCGTCACCACCGTGAAACCCCCGCCCAGTTCCCACGACAGCTCCTCCACCAGCGCGAAATGGCGCACCCGAAGCAACCGCAGCATGCCGCCCCTTATAGCGCTCGCCCCCGTTCTGGCCACACCGTTTCAAACGCGAGGCACACATTCCTGTCTGCCCGCGCTCGCTCAGGGGCTCTCACTCCCCAGAGGCGCCACCCTCGGGCGGATCGGACGATCCCATCTGTGGCCAGATGGGGTACATTTTCCTAATCCGGTCGCGCCCGATACCCGGGCCATGACGCCCGCCTCAAATTTTCACCCTTGCGTTCCCCCACCCCTCGCGTATCATTTCTTTCAGCATCAAGCGGGTGTAACTCAGTTGGTAGAGTGCAACCTTGCCAAGGTTGATGTCGCGAGTTCGAGTCTCGTCACCCGCTCTGATCCTCTCTTGCCCATGCCCCGCCGATACCCCCTTTTCTCATAGGTGCAAGTGGTATCTTTTGGTATCCGCGCATCGACAGATGCTGTCCCACCCTAGAAAGAGTTTCACCTTGGATGTCGGGACGCCGCCCTATTCCCCGCGATACCGGTCGCCGAGTTGCGCCGCGATCTCGCGCAGGCGCCCGACCAACTCCGCCGGCGCGACCGCGGTGGCATGGACGCCCCAGCTCAATATCCAGCGCTCGACCTCCTCGAAGCCGCCGAGCCGCAGCTTGAGCCGCGAGCCGCCGCCGGGCAGCGGCTCGATCTCCTGACTGGGGTGCCAGCGCCGCTCGCGCACCAGCCGCGTGGCCCACGCGTCAAATTCCACGACGATCTCGTGGTCGCCGGTGCCCGGGTGCACCGCCAGGGCGCCCTTGAGGTGCTTTTCGATGCTGAAATCCCTGGGCACGGTGAATCGGTCGGGGAGGATCTCGGCGTCGGCCATGCGCGAGAGCGCGAAGGTGCGCATGGCGCGGCGGTTGGTGTCGAAGGCGAAGAGGTACCAGAGGTTATCGACGCAGGCCAGATGGTAGGGGTGGGCCTTCCGTTCGACCGCACGCTGATCCTGCAAACCCTGATAGAGAAACCGGATGGCCCGGCGCTCCCGCAGGGCGCGGGTGAGGATCTCGTACTGCTCCATCTCGGCGTCCCCCGGCGCGAAGGGCCGGAAGGAGATGGCCTCCTCGAGCCCCGCCATCGTGAAGCGCCCCTGCGGGTCGAGCCGACCGGCCAGCCGCCGGTAGGCGTCGGCCAGCGGGCGCTCGAACGGTGTGCCCCGGTATTGCTCGATGGCCTTGTGGGCCACCAGAAGCGCGAACATCTCCTGCTCCGAGAGCGGCAGGTCGGGAAAGACGTCCACCGGCTCGGTGTAGTAATACCCGTAGCGGTGCGGGTCGTACTCGATGGGCAGACGCAGCCGGTCGCGCATGAAGCCCAGGTCCCGCTTGACGGTCTTCTCGCAGACCTCGAAATCTTTCGCGATGCTCTTGGCGTTGGGGTAGCGGTTGGCCTTGAGCCGCTCGTGGATCCGGAACATCCGCTCCATCGGGAAGCGCGAGATGAAACTGGGGCTGGCCTTCGGCATCGGGGGACCTCCTCGGGAAAAAATTCGGACCCCCTGGGACAGCGGATGTCAACCCCCCCAGATTATAATATGCGCATGAACCCGACCACCCCCGCGACACGGCCCATGGCCATCCCCTTCAAGACAGACCACTTCCGCCTCGAGCGGCAGGCCGCGCTCGAGCGGCAGATCACCGCCTCGCCCCTGTTTGGGCGCATCCGCAAGATCCTCCCCGAGAGAGGGATACTGGACATCGTGCGCGACATGGGCCCGACGCAGATGCCGTTGCCCGAGGGGGCCTGCGGGAAGCTGGATCGGGCGGTGGCGGCCATCCGCACCCGCGCGCGGCTGGGCATCCCGATCCAAACCACCCTGGTCCTGGGCGATGACAGGCGCCCCACCTGCGTCGCCCATCGCCACGAGGGCACCCTCCACCTGATCGTGACCGGCCCGCTGCTGGAGTCCGGCGACGAGGCGCTGCTGCGCCACCGCATCGCGACCGCCTGCTTCTGGGCCTTCCACCCCCTCAACGAGGCGCTCCAGATGCTCCTGAACGCGAACTCGCCCATGGATCTCGAACTCTGGGTCGCGGTGATCGAATTCTGCCGCCTGGGCGCCTACATGGGCGAGTGCTTCGCGGTCGCCTGCACCGACGACATCGGCGCCGCCCTGCGCGTCGGCTTCATGGCCCGCGGCGGGGCCGACCCGGCCGCGGCGGGCATCGACCTGCGCCAACTCGGGGAGGCCCAGATGGCCTCGGGGCAGTTCTCGGTCCTCGCCCAGGTCCTCTCCGGCGGCCCGGACATCGGCTGGTTGCCCGCCAAGCCCGCGGTGCTGGACGCCTTCGTGGCCAGCGAGGTCTATCGCGCCTGCGACGGTATCCCCGGCGGCATGCCGCGCGCCGCGTTCGAGGCAGCGGTGCTCGGCTTGGACCGCCGCGCCCACCCGCCCCTCGAGGGGCCGCTGCCCGAGGAGGTCGGCGTCTTCGTCGAGATCTCCGGCCTGCTGGTGGCCTGCGCCCTCATCGAGGCCACCGGCCCCGTGACCCCGGCCCGCCTGGCCCCCGCGCTGGAGGTCCTCGAGATCGATGCCGATGGCTTGGAGAGGGTCCGCTCCGGCATCGGCTGGGACCCGATGGCGCCGGACTCCAGCCTCCCGCGATTCGCCGCGGCGCTGGAGGGCAACCGGCGCCGCTGGGCCAACCTCCATAGCGTCGAGATCTTCAACCGCGCCCTCGCGGCCGCGCTCGCCGAGAGCGGGGGCGAATTCCACGACGCCATGGAGCCCGCCCTCGATCAGGCGGGCGCCCTGTGCGGCCTGAACCCCGCCGAGGTTCGCGCCATTGTCGAGACCTTCGCCGAGCGCGCCAAGACCGCCACGAGGGAGGACTGAGCCATGACGCCGGGACCCTCCAACATCCGCGAGTG
>CAZYWZ010000157.1:0-13121 GCA_964651705.1 uncultured Verrucomicrobiales bacterium | reverse complement strand
GCGGTGGCAGAGCGCAGCGGCGACACCGCTTTGGCTCCCGGCGGAGCCGGCACCCGCGCGCCGGGGACGGGGCCGACCTAATACTTCAAGCTCGAGATCACGCTGCTGGCGGAAACCATTTATTGCGGTTGAACTTGTTGTGGTAGCCGCCGAGGTCAGGAGGCGGTCGTGGGCGCCCTCGGGCATCCGCCAAACCAATTACCCGGACATGAGAACCCCATCCGGGGCCGTCCCGTCGCCCGGTGGCGCGGGGCGCGGCCCGTGCCCGCTCGCGCGGTGGCGATTATCAGCTATGCTGATGAAGGGTTAAGAATGCCTACCAAGCCGAAATCCGCGCGTCGAGGTTCCGCGGCGGACTCCGATGGGGCCATCGGTGCCGCCGCGCTCTTGGGCGAGCGGTTCGCGCTGCCGCCGCTGTCGGATCTGGGGATTGATCCGTCGTCGCTGGATCCGCTATTTGACGATGGCGTGCTGGTGCCGGAAGGGGAGGGGCGGGCGCGATTTGCCGATGGGGCGCGGCGGGAGGCGATCGTGCGGGCGATGGCGTGGTCGAGGCGGCGGCGCCTGCATGGGGAGATCGCGCGGGTGCTGGAGGCGCGGCGCGCGCCGTGGGAAGAGGTGGCGGCGCACCATTTTGGGGCGCAGGCGTATCGCGAGGCGCGGGCGGCCTGGGTGCGCGCGGCGGAGGCCGCGTGCCGGGAGAACCGGTATGCGGAGGCCTTCGAGCACATCCGCCGGGCGATGGAGGTGTGGCCCGCGGACCAGGAGCCGGAGGATCGGCGCCGGGTGCTGGTGGAGATGGCCCGCTGCGCGAAGAACTGCGGCGATTTCTCCTCGGCGCGCCTCGCCTGGGAGGAGTTGCTCGACGGCGCGGATGCGTCGGGCGGGGGGGAGGCCGCGATCGAGGCGCATCGCCAGCTGGGCGACCTCGCCTTGCTCGATGGCGACCCGGTGGCGGCGCGCCGGCATCTGGAGCGCGCGGCGGGGCTGGCCGAGGCAGGCGGGGATGCGGATCGCCGGGCCCGGGCGTGGCTCGCGCTCGCGTCGTTCCTGGCCGACCGGATCCGGCTCGCCGACGCCGCCGCGGCCATCGGGGATGCGGCGCGGGCCGCCGAGGCGGGAGGCGATATCGCCACCCGATGCGAGGTCATGGGCTTCCGCGGCCTCATCCGCGCGATGCGGGGCGACGCCGCGGGCGCGCGCGCCGACGTGGACGCGGCACTGGGCCTCGCCCTAGAGCACAACCTGACCGAGCAGGTGGCCCTCGCCTATCGCCGCCAGGCCAACATCCGCGACTATGCCGCCGACTACCACGGGGAACGCGACGCCCACCTCTCGGCGATCGCCTATTGCCGGCGGCGCGGGGTCCGCGACAGCGAGCACGCCTGCCTCGGTTGCCTCTCGTACGCCTTCTTCCGCACCGGCGAGTGGAAGCGGGCGCTGGCGACGAGCCGCGAGGTCCTGGGGAACGACGACACCCATCCCGCCGTCCGCGCCATCGCCCGCATGGTCGAGGGCTGCATCGCCGCCTTCCGCGGCCAGCGCAAGACGGCGCTCGCGACGATCGAGGCGGCGCTGTCTGACGCCCGCCGCTTCGGCCTGGTGGGCGTCGAGTTCTTTGCCCTGTGGGCGCGGGCGGACCTCGATGCCTCTTCGGGTGATCCGGATGCGGCGCGCGAGCGATTCCGGGACCTCGTCCGCCTCTGGCGGGAAACGGAGGATAGCCACGACGTCATCCCCGGCCTGGTCGCGGCCATGGCGTTTCTCGGGGATCGCGGCGACAGGGTCGGGGTCTCCGAATGCACGGACATCGTGAATGGCATCGCCGCGCGCCACGACAACGCCGAGAACAAGATGGCCCGACAGGCGGCCCTCGCGGAGACCGCCTGGTGCCGCGGCGATGCCGCCGGGGCGGCCGCGGCGATGCGACCCGTGCCCGAGCATCACTCGCGCAATGGGAATCTCTTCGACGAGGCCCTCGCGCGCTCGCGCCTCGCGCGCTTCCTCCATGCCGCCGGAGAGCCGGACGCCACGCCCGCCCGCGACCGGGCGCTGGGCATCGCACGGCGGCTCGGCCTCAGGCCCCTGATCGATCGGATCGGCCGCGATGGCGCCGGACCGGGCGCGGCCGCCTCGCCGAACGGCGCGGCGGTGACGGCCCTGACGCAGCGTCAGAACGAGGTGCTCGCCCTCATCGCCGCGGGATGGACGAACAAGGAGATCGCCGCGCGACTCCACCTCAGCCCCCGGACCGTCGAAATGCACGTCGCCCGGCTCCTGGAACGACTCAACTGCCGCACTCGCAGCGAGGCCGTCCGGAGGGCGACCGAGATCGCATCGCCGTGAGGCGGCCCCGTGCGCCCCTACCGTGGCCCGCCCAGCGAAATACCGTATTTCCCCGATCTATCGGGATCGGCCGATCGGGCCGATGGTGGGGGCGTCACATCGATTCGGAAACCAGCGAAAGGAAATGTTATGTGCATGGCATGTGAGACGGTGAAACGGGGCGCCGCGGACACCGACGCCCTCGGCAACGAGTTCTTGGACATGATCAATAAGGCCTCGGCCGCGCTGATGGTATCGGTCGGGCATCGCACCGGCCTCTTCGCCGCCCTGGCGGCGCACGGGCCCGCGACCCCCGGGGGTCTGGCGCGGGCCGCCGGCCTCCACGAAAGGTACGTCCGCGAATGGCTCGGCGCGATGACCGCGGCCGGCTTCGTCGGGTGCGACGGGTCGGGAACGACCTTCGCGCTCGCGGAAGGATGGGGCCCGCTGCTGGTCGGCGGAAACGGCACCCCCACGGTCGGCCACCTCGCGCAGTTCATCGGCATGATGGGCTCCGTCGAGGATCGCATCGTGGATTGCTTCCACGAGGGCGGCGGGGTGCCCTACTCGGCCTACCCGAGGTTCCAGGACGTGATGGTCGAGGAGAGCCGCCAGACGGTGGTCGATCCGCTGCTCGATCACATCTTGCCCCTGGTGCCGGGGCTCACCCTCGCGCTCAAGAACGGCATCCGCGCCATGGATGTCGGCTGCGGGCGCGGGGCCGCCCTCCACCTCCTCGCCAAGACCTTCCCCAATAGCCGCTTCGTCGGGTACGACCTCAGCGAGGAGGCCATCCGCCTCGCGGCCGCCCGCGCCCAGAAGGACGGCCTGGCCAATCTGCGGTTCGAGGCCCGCGACCTCACCACCTTCGACCAGGACGCCGAGGCCCAGGCCTTCGATCTGGCGCTCGCCTTCGACGCCATCCACGATCAGGCGCGCCCCGACCGCGTGCTGGCCGGCATACGCCGCAGCCTCGGGCCGGATGGCCTCTTCCTCATGCAGGACATCGGCGCCTCCAGCAACATCGCCGAGAACCGGGACCACCCCCTCGGCGCCCTCATCTATACGATCTCGTGCATGCATTGCATGACCGTGTCCCTCGCCCAGGGCGGACTCGGGCTCGGCGCCGCCTGGGGCGAGCAGCAGACCCTGCAGTTCCTCTCCGACGCCGGCTTCCGCCGCCTCGAGCGACACACCCTCCCCCACGATATCCAGAACTATTACTATATCGCCAGACCGTGACCGGACCCCAGATCCTCGCGTAAAGAGCCCCTGGCGAAGGAGACCATCTTCGACAACCGGTATAGAACACATCCGGCCTTCACGCGGCGGGTGGATCGCTCAAGAACCTGCGCGGACAAAGCGGTGCGGGGACGCACCGCACTCCAGAGGCCTTCGGCCAAAATGTCGCCCGGCTCCCGCGCCCCTGCGGGATCTCGAGAACCATGCCGCATTTCGCGCGCAGCGCTTTGGAGTGCGGGGCGTCCCCGCACCGCTTTCGCCCCGTCTCACCCTGCCGCGCAGCAGACACTGGGCGATCTAGGACCAACTCTTACGCGAGGATTTGGGCGGACGGCACGTGCCCCCGGCGAAACTGATTGCCTTCGATCATTTCCTGTGCGAAATGGTCCCGTGCGAGTTCCCGAGCACGTCATCCGCCGGCGCCGCGACGAGGTGGCCAGCCTCCTCTCCCAGTTCCGCTACCTGCCGGTGTCGGAACTGTGCCGGCGCCTCAAGATCTCCGAGGCCACCGCCCGCCGCGACCTCGCCGCCCTCGAGCGCGAGCGCCGCATCACCCGCACCTACGGCGGCGCCCTCAGCGACTACAACGCCAACTTCCCCTCGTTCCGCCAGCGCCAGGCCACCAACGCCGCCGCCAAACGCCAGATCGGCCGCGCCGCCCGCGACCTCCTCAAGCCCGGCCAGACCTGCTACCTCGACGGCGGCACCACCCCCTTCGCCGTCGCCGAGGCCCTCCGCGAAAATCCCGTCTCCCCCCTCACGGTCGTCACCTGCAACATCCCCTGCGCCGAACTCCTCGCCCCCGTCGAGGCCCTCCAAATCTACCTCATCGGCGGCCGCTTCCTCGCCAGACAGTCCGTCCTGCTCGGCGACGCCGCCCGCCGCTCCCTCGGCCACTGGCACATCGACCTCGCCTTCCTCGGCGCCGAGGGCCTCACCACCGAGGGCTTCTGGAACTCCCAGGAGGAAATCATCCGCCTCCAGCGCGCCGCCGCCCGCCGCGCCCACCGCGTCATCCTCTGCGCCGATGCCTCCAAACTCTCCCAGCGCACCCCCTTCTTCGTCCTCCCCTGGTCCCACTCCGTCGCCCTCCTCTCCGACGCCACCCCAGCCCAGCTCCGCGCCGCCGGCATCCACCTCCCCAAAGACCACTTCCTCCGCGCCACCGAAAAATCCCCTTGACGCACGGCGCCCGGCGTGGGAATATGACGGAAGTCGATCATTAAACCATGGCCGCCCTTGCCCCCAGCCGGGATCTGGTGCAGCGCATCGTGCGCGAGACGGTGTTTCGCGAGATGGCGCGTCGGCCGGGGGTGCCGGCGGTGCCGCAGCTGGTGGTGAACAGTTCGGCGCGGCACATGCACGTGTCGCAGGAGAACCTGGAGGTGCTCTTCGGGCCGGGGGCGAAGCTGGAGGTGCACAAGTGGCTGTATCAGGAGGGGCAGTTTGCGTCGACGGCGACGGTGACCCTGATCGGGCCGCGGCGGCGGATCATCCCGAATTTGCGGATACTGGGCCCGACGCGGAATCTGACGCAGATCGAGCTGGCGATCACGGACGCGGTGCAGCTGGGGATCGACGTGCCGGTGAAGATGTCCGGGGACATCGCGGGGACGCCCGGGGGTTTCGTGATGGGTCCGGCGGGGATGCTGGAGATGAGGGAGGGGATCATCCGGGCGGCGCGGCACGTGCACATGTCGCCGGAGGACGCGGCGTTCTACGGGGTGAAGCACCTGGGGCGCATGCAGCTGAAGGTGGTGGCCCGGGACTGCACGACGATCTTCGACGACCTGCTGGTGCGGGTGGACCCGACCTTCAAGCTGGAGGTCCACATCGACACCGACGAGGCCAACGCCTGCAACCTGGAGGCGGCGGATCGGGTGGAACTTTTGCGCTGAAGCAGCGACATCGGAGCAACAACACAGAGGTAACATGAACGACGCACTCGGAATCATAGAGACACGCGGCTACGTGGGGCTGGTGGAGGCCAGCGACGCGATGGTGAAGGCCGCGAACGTGAAACTGGTCAAGTCGATCCCCATCGGCGGATCGCTGATCACCACCCTGGTCACCGGCGACGTGGGCAGCGTCCGCGCCGCGGTGGAGGCCGGCAAAGAGGCCGCCACGCGGGTGGGCAACCTGGTCGGCTCGCACATCATCGCGCGGCCGAGCCCCGGGCTGCTGGAATTCTTCGCGGGCTGAGCCGCCAACACACGGAGGACAAGCATATGGCAGGACAAGCTATTGGAATGATCGAGACCCGGGGGCTGACCCCGCTGTTCGAGGCGACCGACGCGATGCTCAAGGCCGCGAACGTCGAGCTCATGGGCTGGGAGAAGGTCGGCTCGGGCTTCGTGTCGACCTTCGTCAAGGGCGAGGTCGCCGCGGTGAAGGCGGCGGTCGAGGCGGGTGCCACGGCGGCCGCGTCGATCGGCGAGGTGATCGCGGTGCACGTGATCCCGCGCCCCCACGAGGACCTCTCCAGGCTGGGCAAGTTCCTCGGCGCGAAGGCCTCGGCGAAGTGAGGCGAGGGGAGTCGCTCGGACAAGGCCCGAGAGATTCCCCCGGACCCCGCGCGTGTGGCGCGGGGGAGGATGACGTGGAAGCCAAGAACAAGATCCTGGTCGCCAACATCGGCAGCACCTCGTTCAAGTTCCGACTGTTCGAGATGCCGTCCGAGCGCCTGCTCGCGAAAGGGGCGGTCGAGCGCATCGGCGCGCCGCAGGGCGCGTGGAAGGCGCAGGTCGGCGACGCCAAGCCCGAGGAGGGCCAGGGCGCGTTCCCCGACTACGGGGCCGCGATCGCGCTGGTGGAGGAGAAACTCCGCGGGCGCGTGATCGGCGGTCTTGGCGAGCTGGCCGCGGTGGGCTTCAAGCCGGTGATGGCCAAGGGCATCTCCGGGACGCAGATCCTGGACGACACGGTACTGGCGGGGATGGAGGCGCTGTACACGCTGCTTCCGGCGCACAACCCGCCGTACGTCAAGGCCGTCCGCGCGTTCCAGGCTCGCCTGCCAGGCCTCCCCTGCATCGGCACCTTCGAGACGGCGTTCTACGACAACCTCCCGCGCCCCAGGCGCCGCTTCCCCATCCCCCTCGAATGGGAGACGAAGTACGGCATCCGCCGCGAGGGCTTCCACGGCGCCAGCCACCGCTTCGTCACCGAGCGCGCCGCCGAGATCCGCGGCACCAAGAAACTGCGCATGATCTCCTGCCACCTCGGCGGCAGCTCCTCGATCTGCGCGGTGCGCGACGGCGTCGCCGTCGATTCCTCCTGGGGCATGACCGCGCAGAGCGGCCTGCCCCACAACAACCGGGTCGGGGATTTCGACGTCTTCGCCGCATTCTACGTGCAGAAGCTGGCGGGGCTATCGATCGAACAGATGGAGGCCGCGCTGGCGAAAGATGCCGGCCTCAAGGGGATGTCGGGCCTCGACTCCGGCGACATCCGCGACGTGCGCGCCGCCGCCAACGCCGGCAACGACGACGCCCGCGTCGCGCTGGCGGTCTTCGTCGATTCGATCCGCAAATACATCGGCCAGTTCCTCGTCGAATTGAACGGCGCCGACATCCTGATCTTCGCCGGCGGCATCGGGGAGAACAACCCGGACCTGCGCGCCGAGGCCTGCGCCAACATGGAGTTCTGCGGCCTCCGCCTCGATCCCGCCGCCAACGAGAGCGCGGTCGGCCGCGAGGCCGTCATCTCCGCCGCGGGCTCGGCCGTCGAGGTCCGCGTCATACCCACCAATGAAGAGATCATCATCGCGCGCAACGCCTGGGAGAAGCTCGGCGACGGGCGCCAGGGGTAGGAAATCGATTTCACACGCAGCAGGGATTCGAGAAACAGAGAGAAGAGACACAAGGAGAACCATGAGCCAGGCAATCGGAATGATAGAGACGCGCGGGTTGATCGCGCTCGTCGAGGCGACGGACGCCATGCTGAAGTCCGCCAACGTCGAGCTGGTCGGCCCGCTGACGCAGGTCGGCAACGCCATGGTCACGGTCGTCGTCCAGGGCGACGTGGCCGCCGTCAAGGCCGCCACCGAGGCGGGCCGCAACGCGGCGCAGGCGCTCGGCGAGGTCGTGTCGGTGGACGTCATCGCGCGGCCGCACGGCGACCTCGGCGCGGTGCTGCCCAAGGCCAAGTAACCGGCCAAGGAAGCCACCGCCATGATCCTCGCCAAGGTCGAGGGCAGCGTCGTCGCCACCAAGAAGCACGGCAAGATCACCGGCAACAAGCTGTTGCTGGTCCGGCCCCACACGGCCGACTCGCCGGAGGCCGGCGCGCTCCGCGCCGGGGGCTCCACGCTCGTCGCCGTGGACCAGATCGGAGCCGGCGAGGGCGAGATGGTCCTCGTCGCCCAGGGCAGCTCCGCCCGCCTCGGGATGAGCGACAAGGACTCCCCCGTGGACGCCGTCGTCGTCGGCATCGTCGACACCGTCGATATCGGCAAGAAAGTCGTCTACCGCGCGCACGGGTGAGGGACCCATGGAATCGACTTCGCCGATGGCTTGGCCTCCCAAAAGCGGTGCGGGGACGCACCGCACTCCAAAGGCCTTCGGCCGAAACACGTCAATCTCGATGGGCGGCACGGCGCCCAACGACAGCCCCGCTCCATTTCGCGCGCAGCGCTATGGAGTGCGGTGCGTCCCCGCACCGCTTTGCGCCGGCCCAACCCGCTAGTGGAATCAAGTTATCATGAAAATGGATGAGCAAATCGTATCGCGCGTCGTCAAGGAGGTGCTCGCGCGCCTGGAGAAGCAGACCGCGGCCGCGACGACGGGCCAGACGGGCCTAGGGGTCTACGACAAGATGGAGGACGCCGTCGCCGCGGCGCACGCCTCTTTCGAGAAACTCCGCGACGCGGGCGTCGAGGCCCGAAAGAAGGCCCTCGGCGTCATACGCCGCATGTCCGAGGAGAAGGCCGCCGAGTGGGGGCCGCTGGAATTCGACGAGACCAAGATCGGCCGGCTCGACCACAAGATCGAGAAACTGGGCATCTGCGGGCGACTGGTCCCGGGCGTCGAGTTCTTGGAGCGCATGGCCTTCAGCGGCGACTTCGGGCTGACGATCATCGACTTTGCGCCCTGGGGCGTCATCGGGGCGGTCACGCCCTCGACGCACAGCATCCCGACGCTCACCGGCAACGCCATCAACATGATCGCGGCGGGGAACTCCGTCGTTTTCAATACGCACCCCTCGGCCTGCCACTGCGCCGCGGTCGCGGTCCGCGCCTACAACGAGGGAATCTTCCGCGAGACCGGCATCCCGGACCTCCTCACGACGGTCCGCAAGCCCACCCTGGACACGTTCAACGCGATGTGCGCCGACGACCGGGTGAAGCTCCTCTGCGTCACCGGCGGCCCCGGGGTCGTGAAGGCCGCCATGAAGGTCGGCAAGCGCGCCATCTGCGCCGGCCCCGGCAACCCGCCCGTCGTCGTCGACGAGACCGCCGACCTCGACCGCGCCGCCCGCAGCATCATCCAGGGCGCCGCCTATGACAACAACCTCCTCTGCATCGGCGAGAAGGAGGTCTTCGTCGTCGAGGCCGTCGCCGACGCCCTGATCGCCGCGCTCAAGCGCGCCGGCGCGATGCAGCTGAACGGCTCGCAGATCGACGCCCTGACCAAGGCCGCCTTCACCTTCCCCGAGGGCCAGGGCGCCGGTTGCCCGCATCCCCAGCTGAACAAGAAGCTCGTGGGCCAGGGGCCGAAATTCCTCGGGCAGCAGATCGGCGTCGGGGTCCCCGACAAGTGCGACCTGCTCTTTGGCGAGACCGACGAGAAGCACCCCTTCGTCCAGGAGGAGCAGATGATGGCCTTCATCCCCATCGTCCGGGTCAGGGATGTCGACGCCGCGATCGATGCCGCGATCCGCGCCGAGCACGGCTACAAGCACACCGCCATCATGCACTCCGTCCACGTCGGCCGCCTCACCAAGATGGCCCAGGCCGTGGACACCACGCTCTTCATCAAGAACGGCCCCTGCATGACCGGCCTGGGCCTCGGCGGCGAGGGCTTCCTGAGCTTCTCCGTCGCCACCCCCACCGGCGAGGGCGTCACCACCCCCATGACCTTCACGCGGTCGCGGCGGTGCGTGATGGTGGAGAACCTCAATCTCTTTTGATTCTCAACTCCCAACAATCAACATTCGACACTCAACATTCAAAGTGGAAGAGAAGCATGAGCCCGGACCTGGCGGCCATCGCAACGCCGATGGAGGGAATCGCTACGATCTCGAAGAGAGGCTTCTCGCGTATTCCGCGGGGATCATCGCTATCGTCGACAACATGAGGGACTCAACTGGGGCGCGGCATGTGGGGACCCAACTTATCCGCTCGGGCACGTCCCCGCTTCCCAACCACGGCGAGGCCGGGGCCGCCGAGTCGCGGCGCGATTTCATCCACAAGATGAAGATCTGCCTGAAGGAACTGCGCGAGTCCCGACGCTGGTTGCGGGTCATCCAGAAGGCCAACCTCTCGCTCTCCCAAGAAAATGTCCCTCCCCTGATCCAGGAGACGGAAGAGCTCATCAGAATTTTCTACACCAGCGTCCGCACCGCGCAGCGAAACGCCGAGGGCACGGATGACCTCCGCCCCGGAAGCTACCGCCTGCGCGAGGATTTCCCCTTGGAAGCTGAGTGTTGAATGTTGGTTATTGAGTGTTGAGGAAGCCAAGATGCGCCTTGCCCAGATCATCGGCCACGTCACCTCGACGGTGAAGCACAGGAGCCTCGGGGGCTGGCGCCTGCTCATCGCCCAGCCGCTCGATGGCGAGGGGAAGGACGAGGGCCCGCCGCAGATCGTGATCGATCCGTTCGGCGCGGGGATCCGGCAGAGGGTCCTGATCACCTCCGATGGCGCGGAGGCGAGGAAACTCGTGGGCGACGAGCGGAGCCCGGCGCGCTGGTCGGTGCTGGGGATCGTGGATCCCGAGGGGGAGCTGGCGATATGAGGATGGGCACCGTCATCGGCCGCGTCACGCTCTCGGTCCGGCACCCGGCGTTCCGGGGCGAGCGGCTGCTGCTGACCGCCCCGTGGAAGAAGGACACCTTCGGGGGGAAGCGCGTCTTTGACCCGGCGATCGTGGTGTACGACCAGCTGGGTGCCAACGTGGGGCAGGAGATCGGCATCAGCGAGGGCCGCGAGGCCGCCTGCCCCTTCGAGAGACCCACGCCCGTGGACGCCTACTGCGCCGCGCTGATCGATGAATTCTACTGCCCGCCGGAGAAGAAGGCATGACAAACGCGTTTTCAGGATCTTGTAGGCCCGATCGCCTGAGGCGATCGGCTGCCGGTATGGGATGGCGCCTGGCACAGGCGCCCAACAATAGGTGACAAAGATATGAGACTATTCGCACAACGAGACGCGGAGGAATTCGCCAGGACCGGCGAGAAGGTGTTCCGCTTCAACCGCGACACCCGGCTGACCCCGGGGGCGCGCGACGTGTTTTCCGAGCGCGGCATCAAGGTCATCTTCGAGGCCGACGCGCCCGCGCCGTCGGCGCCGCCGCCGGCGCCCGCCGCGGGAGGCCCGAAATCCGACTGGGAGCGGCTGTTCCGCTCCCCCGAGGCAGAGTCGTTGAAACAGCAGATCTGCGAGATCGGCAAGCGCTGCTGGCAGCGGGATTACTGCGACGGCAACGGCGGCAACATCTCGGCGCGCCTGGGCGACGTCTTCATCTGCACGCCGACGGGCGTGAGCAAGGGCTTCATGAAGCCGGAGATGATGTGCCTGGTGGACATCGATGGCAACCAGTTGGCGGGAACGTGGAAGCGCACCAGCGAGATCCTGACCCACATGGCGATCTACCGCGCGGTGCCGCAGGCCAAGGCCGTGGCCCACGCGCACCCCGTGTACGCGACCGCCTTCGCCATGGCCGGACTCGAGCCGCCGCAGTGCCTCATCCCCGAGATGGAGGTCTTCGTCGGCCGCGCGCCGCTGGCGCCGTACCGCACCCCCGGCAGCCCCGACATGCAGGAGGTCATCAAGCCGCTGGCGCCCAAGCACCAGTCGATCCTCATGGGCAACCACGGCGTCATCTGCTGGGGCACCAGCGTCGAGGACGCCTATTTCAAGATGGAGATCACCGACGCGTATTGCCGCACGGTGGTGGTCGCCTCCCACCTCCCGACCAACCGCACCACGATCCCGGCCGAGGGGGTGCGCGAGCTGCTCGACATCAAGAAGAAGCTCGGGCTGCCCGACGCGCGCGAGGATTACAAGCCGGTCCAGCTCTGCGAGGTGGATCCCTGGAACATGATCTCCGACCGGCCCTGCGCCTGCTCCTCGCCCGCCACCGGCGGGGGCGCCGACCCCGAGGCCATGACCAACGCCGAACTGGAGACCCTCGTCCAGCGCGTCACCGACGAGATCATGAAGTCCGCCGGAGGCACATCATGAAGGTCGCGGTCATCGGCGGGGGCGGGCGCGTCGGGGCGTGCGCCGCGTTCGCGCTCCAGTGCAGCGGCATCGCCCGCGAGATCGTCATCCTCGACGCCAATCAGGCCGCCGCCGAGGGCGAGGCCCTCGACCTCCTCCACGGCGCCGCCTACTGCGCCGATCAGGTCATCCGCGCGGGCGGCTACGCCGATTGCGCCGACGCCGACCTGGTCTGCATCACCGCCGGCCTGCGCCGCAAGCCCGACGAGTCGCGCCTCGACCTCATCAACCGCAACGTCGCCCTGTTCAAGGGCATCCTCGACAGCCTCAAGGGGGCCGGGCTCCGCAAGGAGGCGATCCTCTTCGTCGTCTCCAACCCGGTGGACATCCTCACGCACCTGGCCTGGAAGGCCACCGGCCTGCCGGAGAACCAGGTCATCGGACTCGGGACCATGCTCGACACCTCGCGCTTCTGCTCCCTGATCGCCGAGGCGCTCAAGCTCCCGGCCACCCAGGTCCGCGCGATGGTCCTCGGGGAACACGGCGACACCATGATTCCCGTCTGGTCCTCCGCCACCGTCGATGGATTCCCCCTGACGAAATTCCCCGGGGTCACCCCCACCTTCCAGAACCAGATCTTCGAGCGCACCAAGAAGAGCGGCGCCGAGGTCATCTCGCGCAAGGGCGGGGCCGGCTGGGCCGTCGGCGTCGCGATCCGCGAGGTGATCGATTGCATCGCGCTGGATCGCCGGCGCGTGCTCCCCGTCTCCAGCCCGGTCAAGGGCGCCTACGGCATCCGCGACATCTCGATCAGCGTCCCCACCGTCGTCGGCCGCAAGGGCGCCCTCCAACACATCGAGTTGGAACTCTGGCCCAAGGAAATCCAGGGCCTCCAGGCCTCCGCCAAAGCCCTCAAGGACACCTACGCCAAGGTTGGTTGACGGGATTCGAGAGCGCGCCGCATCATTCATGTGGAAACTTCTGGTGGATCGGGGAGTGCCTGAAGGCACCACTACGAACATTCCCGCGACCTGAGGTTCGTAGTGCCGCCTTCAGGGCGTGTCCGCATAACCGGCTGATTCCATGTTTGTTGCAACACAGGTCGGACCGTCCCGAACTTTGAAGTTTCAGGTCAGCCCCGCCCCCGGCGCGCGGGGGGCGGGTCCAGCCAGAG
>CAZYWZ010000156.1:0-13219 GCA_964651705.1 uncultured Verrucomicrobiales bacterium | reverse complement strand
GCGCCCACCGGGCCCCCGCCGAAGGGCGAAGGCCCTTCGCCACCGCCGCCGCTCTGCCCCCGTAGCGAAGCCGCGCTGCCCGTAGCCTATCGGATCGGCATCGGACTTGACTTCGATCGCGGCGGGGAATGAGATGTCGCTTTTCGGAGAGGAACGATGCAGCGGTGACAGCGAAGGTGCCACAATCCCAGGCAGGACTCCCCGACTATCTGGCGATCCCCGCGGCGGATCTCGGCCGCGGCACGCCGGTGAAGGTCCGGATCCTCGGCGACCAGGCCGATGTGGCGCGGGACATGGCCGGGGCGATCCGCGACGAGTTGCTGGCGGCGAGATCGGCGGGTCGCGCGGCGACCCTGATCCTGCCGGTCGGCCCGGTGGATCAGTATCCGCTGCTGGCGGAGATGATCAACGCGGCCCGCGTCGACTGCCGGGATGTCGTCCTGATCAACATGGACGAGTACCTTTCGGACGACGGCGCGCCAGTGCCCCGCGAGCATCCCCTCTCTTTCACCGGATTCATGGCGAGGAAGTTCTACGACCTTCTGGATCCCGCGCTGGCGCCGCGGGCGGAGAACCGCGTCGTCCCGGATCCCGCGAGGCCCGGTGACATCGCGCGGCTCATCGCGGATCGCGGGGGCGTGGACGCCTGTTTCGGGGGGATCGGGATCAATGGGCACATCGCCTTCAATGAGCCCCCCGAGCCCGGGGAGGCGCTCTCCGCCGAGGCGTTCGCCGGCCTGTCCACGCGGGTCCTTCCCCTGTCGCGGGAGACACGGACGATCAACTCGGTCACCGTCGGGGGCGAGATCTCGGTGGTGCCGAGGATGGCGGTGACGGTCGGCATGCGGGAGTGCCTCGGGGCGCGGCGCCTGCGGCTCTACTGCAACCGCCCCTGGCAGGCGGCCGTCGTGCGGCGCGTCCTCCACGGTCCGGTCACCGCGGCATGCCCCGCCTCGCTGATGCGCCTCCACCCCGACGCCACGCTCTCTATCGCGCAATACGTCGCACAACCCCCGCAGATCATGCTCCGCTGATGAGACTCGACTTTTCCTCCGAGCGCGTGCTGGCGGTCGTCGCGCATCCCGATGACGCCGAACTCCTGTGCGCGGGCACCCTGGCCCGCGCGAGATCCGAGGGAGCCGCCATCGCCGTCTGCGTCCTCTGCCGGGGCAACGGGGGCCAGCCGGCGAAACCGATCCGGAACCTCGCCGCGATCCGACGCCGCGAGATGCAAGCCGCGGCGCGGATCCTTGGCGCCCGCCCCTTCTTCGGCATCGCGCCCGACGGGACCCTGGCCGATGCGGCGGTCCAGCGCCGCCTCCTGGTCGAGATCTTCCGCCAGTTTGGGCCCACCTTGGTGCTGGGGCACTCGCCCCGCGACTATCACCCGGATCACCGGGCCGCCTCGGCGCTGGTGGAGGCCGCATCGTGGTACTGCGCCTCGCGCGGCTTCCGCACCCGCTCCGCCCCGATCCCGGTCGCCCCCGCCATCTGGTGGATGGACACCATCGCCATGATGGGATTCGAACCGGGATTCTTTGTCGATATCTCACCCTTCGTGTCCACGAAGCAGAAGATGCTCGCCTGCCACAAGAGCCAGTTGGCCCGGGCCACCGACCGCGATTTCTCCCCGCTCGCGGAACTCATGCGCAAACAATATGAGGCCCGCGGCCTTCAGGCGGATGTCGCCGCCGCCGAGGCGTTCGTCGCCCATGGCGCCTTCAAGCGCGCCCGGGCCTGGTGACGGGACCCCGCGGATTCTCCCATGAGAACGTTACTCCCCGGAGCCGAGGGCATCGCCCTCGCCTGGCTCTTGGCGCTGGGGCCCGCCCCCATTCCCGCCCGCGCGCAATCCGCCCCCGACCTGGTCACGTTCCAGAGAGGCGATCTCCCCATCATCCTGTCCTCTCCCCACGGTGGCACCCGATCGATCCCGGGCGTGCCCGAGCGCATGGTGGGAGGCGCCGGAAAATTCGTCAAACTGCGCGACGGGGACACCGATGTCCTGGCGTTCAAACTGGCCAATGAGATCGAACGGGTGATGGGCGCCCGCCCTTTTCTCGTGGTGGCGCACTTCCACCGGAAGTATATCGACGCGAATCGCCCGGCCGCGGGGGCTTACGAATCCGAGGCGGCCAGGCCGCATTACGATGCCTACCACGACGCGCTGCGGGATGCCTGTGGCGACGTCCGCGGGCGCTGGGGATCGGGCATCCTCATCGACATCCACGGCCAGGGCACCGATGCCGAGGCGATCTTCCGCGGCACGATCAACGGGAAGACGGTCCAGGGTTTGCTGAAGCGGCACGGCAAGGCGGCCATCTCCGGACCCGATAGCGTCGTTGGCCAGCTCGCCTCACGCGGCCACAAGATCCTGCCTCCCTGCGATGATCCCGACGCGCGAGAGACGCGGTTCGTCGGTGGCCACATCCTCCTCGAGCACGCCATCGGCTCCGGCATCGATGGCATCCAACTGGAGTTCGGGCGCGACCTCCGCAGGGCCGACGCCATTGACGCCACCGCAAAAGATGTCGCCGGGGCCATCGCCGCATTCGCCAAAGCCTTCCTGCCGATGGTGCCCCTCCGCGCGGGGCACGGGATCTAGCCAGAAACTTCAAACCGCGGATAACGGGCATGGTTCAGATAATAATCTGCAAATAAAATACTCGCGACCGCTTTGGTAGCCGCCGACGTGAGGAGGCGGATTCAAGCCAGTTGGTACCACCGCCTCCTCACGTCGGCGGCTACGATGGACGCCAAGTTTCCCCCCGAATGACGCGGCGCGCCCTCGAATCAGGTCGACAATTCCGGGCGTAGCCACGGTCTCACCGCATCCGCGGCAGCTCGCCCTTTGCGGGGATCTCTCCCCGCAGCAACTCTCCCCCCGCCCCGACGAGCTTCAGGTAGAAATCGGCGGGCAGGCCGCCGTAGGTCATGAAATTCGTGCCGGGCGGGGCATTGGTGCATTTGAAGATGGCCGTCCCTTCGTCCACCTCGTCGAACATCGCCTGATAGATCATCTTGGCGCCCGCGCGCTTGTGCGCCACATACTGCGACCACAAGAATTTGCCCCCTTCCCTCGGGATCTGGTCCAGGACGGCCTTGGGTTCCTCGTCCTTTTTCATGTTGTACCAGCTGAAACCAGGAAAGACCACGGGCATGAAATCCTTCCCCCTCGCCGCGCACCATTTCAGGTCTGCCCCCGCCAAATCCGCCACGT
This sequence comes from uncultured Verrucomicrobiales bacterium, assembly GCA_964651705.1. Classification (GTDB taxonomy): domain Bacteria; phylum Verrucomicrobiota; class Verrucomicrobiia; order JADLBR01; family JADLBR01; genus JADLBR01. The sequence goes on along the minus strand of CAZYWZ010000156.1, from coordinate 9,999 downwards.
ACCTCGCGGCGCCTTTTGCATCGCGGTAGCGCCCCACCGCCCAGGGGCTGATGATGTCCGCCAGCCCCATCAGCTCCTCCCATTGCGGGTGCCGGATGCAATCCCTCTCCTGCCGGCGCCATCCCGCCGGGACGCCCAACATCACGCAGGCGCCCCCGAATTCCCGGTCTTCCTTCAGGAAACGGACCAGGCGCAGCCCTTCCTCCACCGTCACCTCCCGGTCCTTAAATCCAAAGCCCCAGACCGCGACGACCGGCTTCCCCTTGTGCCTCTGGTAGGCGCGATCTTCCGTCACGCGCATCTTCCCCGCCAAGAGCCTCCAATCCTCGATCACCGCATCGATCTGCCCCGCCTTCATCGACGAGAGGTCGTACATCACGGCATAGCCCCGGCCATGGAGATTCGCCCCGTCCCGGCAGTTGTGCAGCACCACATTCTTGTGCCGGAAATGCAGCGGGTCCATCTTCGCCGACAGGAACCGCTGCACGAAGGCGCAATCGATCCCGTGCTCCCGCATCCATCGGAAGTGCCGCACCACCGTCGCGTGATTGAAGCTGCTGAACAGCATGGCCGGCCGACCGTCCCGCATCCGAAAATCCGTGGGGTAAAGCTCCCCGGGGCCCAGCTCCGACGTATCGGGCCACAGGTCGATCGTGACATTTCCCGGGCCCGGCGGCCGCTTCCGATCCCTGCCCCAGTGGATCCAGCCGAGTCCCGCACCGTCCCCCTCGCAGTTGAACCACCCCTGATAGCCGCACACCACCTTCCCATCCAGCGTCGCGGTATCCACCCCGCGGACGTGCTGCCCCGAGTAGGGCTTCAGCGTCTCCGCGATCACCAGATCCCTCCCCATGCCCCGCTCCGGGGGCGACAAGACCAGCGGTTGCGCGGCTAGCGCCGAGGCCATGCCCAAAAGCACCGCCGGCGCCGAGGCGCCGCGAATTCGAATGCCCCGAAACGCCCTTCTCCATCCGGCACGCATCCCCCATGCTAGCGGCCCAAAGAAATCCCACAAGGCCGCCCTTCGCGACGCCCCTAGGCATCTGCCGGACCGGGTCCGATAGGTTCCTCGTCCCATCCCTTCGCCCGCTCGAGCGCCTTGCGCCATCCCGAGCAAAGCCGCTCCCGATCGCGCGCATCCATCGCGGGCTCGAAGGTGCGGTCCGCGCGCCAGTGCGACTCCAGCTCGCCCAGGTCCCTCCACACGCCGGCCGCCAACCCCGCAAGATACGCCGCGCCCAGCGCCGTGGTCTCGGCCTGCGCCGATCGCACGACCGGCACCCCCAACAGATCGGCCTGGATCTGCATCAGAAGGTTGTTCCGCGACGCCCCGCCATCCACGCGCAATTCGGCCAGCGGCGTGCCCGCGTCACCCTCCATGAGCCGGATCACGTCCAGGGTCTGCAGCGCGATACCCTCGAGCGCCGCGCGCGCGATGTGCCCGGCCGTGACCCCGCGCGTTAGCCCCGCTATGAGCCCGCGGGCCCTGGCGTCCCAATGCGGCGCGCCGAGCCCCACGAACGCCGGCACCAAGTATGCCCCCCCGCTGTCCGGCACGCCCCGCGCCAGCGCCTCCACATCGGCCGCGGTCTTGATCAGCCCGAGCCCATCCCGCAACCACTGGACGACCGCCCCCGCCACGAAGACGCTCCCCTCCAGCGCGTAGTCCGTCCTGTCCCCGAGCCGCCACGCCGCCGTCGTCAGCAGGTGGTGCGCCGAGATCACCGGTTGCCCGCCGGTGTTGAGAAGCAGAAAACAACCGGTGCCATACGTGTTCTTGGCCATGCCCGGCCGCGTGCACAATTGCCCGAAAAGCGCCGCCTGCTGATCGCCCGCCACCCCGGCGATCGGCACCGCGGCACCCAGCACCGACCCGTCCGCCTCCCCTATGACGCCGCTGGATGCCACCACCTCCGGCAACATCGATGCCGGTACCCCGAACAGCCGCAGCAGCTCATCATCCCACCGCCCGGAGTGTATATCGAACAGCATCGTCCTGGACGCGTTCGTCGCGTCGGTCGCGTGCCTCCGGCCACCGGTGAGGTTCCAGATCAGCCAGGAATCCACCGTGCCAAAGATCGCCCGGCCCTGTTCTGCCCTCGCCCGCAAGCCCCCGACGTTATCCATTAGCCATCGCAGCTTCGTCGCGGAAAAGTACGGGTCCACGACCAGCCCCGTCTTCCCGTGGATCATCGCCCCCGCGCCCTCCGCCTTGAGGCCGTCGCACATCGATGCCGTCCGACGATCCTGCCAGACGATGGCCGGGGCCAGCGGCTCGCCCGTCGTCCGGTCCCACACCACCGTCGTCTCGCGCTGGTTGGTGATGCCGATCGCCGCGACATCCGCCGCGGCGACACCCGAGCGCGCCAGCACCTCCCGCGCCACCGCGAGCTGGTCCTCCCAGATCTCGCGGGGATCGTGCTCCACCCAACCGGGTTTCGGAAAACGCTGCGTCAGCTCGCGCTGCGCCATGCCGCAGACGCCACCACCCGCATCGAATAGCACGGCCCGCGAACTGGTGGTTCCCTGATCGAGCGCGAGGATATAACGCACGGCCCAGCCTCCGGTTTCACTCCCCCATCGGCGGGACCCGATCGAGCACGACAATCAAGAATGTCGCCACCGGCCCTAGCAGTAGCGACAAAAGCCACCACGCCAATCCGCTCCGCCCCTTGGCCTGCGCCAGGCCCGCGTTGATCAGGGAGAGCGTACCCCACCCCACCGCAAACTGCGTCGGCTCATTCATCGCGTCGGGGAATAATCGGCGGGTGACAGGAAGACCGACTTCACGCCCCCCTTGATCGTCAGCGAACCCCCGGCCCTCTCCTCCGAGGCCTTCCTCGCCGCCACCCAGTCGGGGTCCGCACGGAAGGCGTCAAACGATGCCTTCGCCGCCTCGCGGCTCGCGTGCGCCAGCATGTAGACCAGCGTCGCATCAGCCCCCTCCTGCCCCTCGTCCAATGTCCAGTACGCGAAATTCGTCATGCCGTGCTTCTCGAAAAGCTTGACGGTGTGGTCCCGGAACCTTGCCAGGAGCGCGCCCAGCCTGCCCGCCTCGGCCGTGTACGTGCGGAGCTCAAACGCACGGGGCGACGGCGATGACGAGACCTGCGGCGCCGGCGAGAAATCCGTCGCCCTCAAGAAACGGACTTCCGCCCTCTCCACGAGTTTTCCGCCCTTCTCGGATTCCTTGAACGCCGCCTGCCATTCGGGGTCCGCCTTGAATGCCTCCCAGGCTTTCTCGCGGGTCTCGCGATCCGGCCATTCCAGCACCCACATCATGGTGTCCTTGGCGCCGTCGGCCTCGTCCATCGGCACCCAGAAACCGATCGCCTTCATCTCGTGCTTCTTCAGCAGCGCGCACGCGTGGTCCCGGAAACGCGCGTGCATCGCCTCCGCCTTGCCGGGCGCGGCGTGGTACGTCCGCATCTCGTACAGTTTCGCCTCGGCGGCCCCGGCAGGCGCGAGGGCCAGCCCAAGCCCTAGGACAATCAGACTCCAGATAGGTCGGCGGGTGTTCTTCATATCCCAAAATGCCACCGATTCCCCGCCCCCGTGTCAAAGCCGATCTTTGGCCACCCCAACCCCCTCCCTGGCGCCTGAGACATCGGGTTGGCCGAGGCCGCGCACCTATCCTCATGTATGCCGCTCCATGCGAGGAGGCGGCCTCTTTTGGACTGCGGTGGCAGAGCGCAGCGGCGACACCGCTTTGGCTTCTTTCAAAAATGGCGGCCACGGCTAGAATCTTTCGGAACGAATATGAGCCCCCCACGCGCCCGCGCATCACTCGCATTCCTCCCGGTCCTAACGATCGCCCTTGCCAGCCCACCCCAGTCGGCGGCCAACGGGCCCGGGGTCCCACCGCCCCTGATCGAGTTCCATTTCAGCATGGATGCCACCAACTCGGGCACGCTCGGGGGCGCGGCAACCCTCGTCGAATACGCGCCGGGCCAAGGACCCAGATTCGGCCTCGGGCATCGGGGCACCGGCCTCGACCTCACCGCCAGCTCCCGGGGCGGCGGCACAGACAATACGAAGTCCGGCGGCGGCGCCATCCTCAAAGACCCACGCCTCACGGGGCTCGGCACGATGACCGTGACCCTCTGGTTTCAGCCCATCGCCCCAAACATGCCCGCGCGCCTCATCCACTTTGGACCGCGCGCCGATATCCATGTGTCGAACGGGTCCCTCGGATTCAAGATCCAGCACAAGAAGGCCGACGTCCCCCACGGCATCCCCCGCTCGCAACTCGACTTGGCCGAGGGCCGATGGCATTTCCTGGCGCTGACCCATGACCCCGCCAGTGGCGAGGCCTCCGTCTTCCACGCCGGCCCGGGAACCGCGCCCCGCCCCGTCGGCACGTGGTCCAACATCCCGCCTCCCGACGCGGCGCCAGCCTTCCTGGAGATCGGCAACCTCCACGGCATCCGCCCGCTCCATGGCCTGATCGACTGCGTCCGCCTCCACGACTCCATCCTTTCGCCAGACCAGATCGCCGCCATCGCCCGCGCCGATGATCGACCCCCGCGCACGATGCTGAACGACCCCTCACCCCCCCGTCCGGCCTTCTTCCGCCAGAGCGATGTCTGCTTCACCAGCCGATCCAGGCACACCAACTCGGTGGAAACCTTTCGCGCCTTTCGGGCAAACCGCCTGCTATGGAGCTATGCCCATGACGCCGATTTCGCACGGGCGCTCCGCGCGGCCGGCGCCGAGACCTTCCAGGGCACCATAAACTCCCTCCCCGGGACGGCGGAGACCGCAGCGCACGCCCTGGACTTTGACGGGAACCCGATGGTCGCCCCGTGGATGCGCGCCTTCAGCAAGAAGAGCCCGGTCTACTGGGGCTGCAACAACCGGCCGCGTTTCATGGGGGTCTGTCTCGAGCGCGCCGCAAAGGCCATCGAGGCCGGCGCCGACATGCTCCAATTCGACGATTGGGCCCTCATCGCCAGCGCCTCCGGATGGGGCGGGGCCTGCTTCTGCACGAATTGCATGGATGCCTTCCCCGCCGACCTCCGCGCAAACGTCCCACCCGCCGAACTCGCGCGGCTCCGCATCCCCGCCACCGGCCCCTTCGACTACCGCCACCACCTTGCGGCGCGACACGGCATCACGAACGCCGCGGCCTACGCCGCCCAAAAGCGCTCCCTCCCAACCTTCCCCCACTTTGACGCCTTCCATCGGCGCTCGATCCGCGCCTTCTTCAAGGACCTCGGTGCCAGGATCGACGCCATCGCCGGGCGCCACGTCCCGATGTCGATCAACGCCAACCTCGCCGACCCCTCCCAACAAAGACGGTTTCTCACCGACATCGTCGATTTCGTCCAGGGCGAGACACTCCATTTCCACCCGGACCAGCTGGCGCTCGCTTCAAAAATCGCCGAGGGCATGGGCAAGTGGCACGTCTTCGTGACCCAGAGCCTCGACGTCCCCGAGGCCCGGGCCGGCATCGCCACGGTCTACGCACTGGGACAATTGCCCATGGTGCCATGGGACATGTACATGGGCAGCGACGAGACCAAGATCCAGCCGCGCGGCTGGGGCACCGTCGAGCAATATGGCGACCTGTTCCATTTCGTCCGCGACAACCCCACCCTCCTCGACGACGCGAAACCCTTGGCCACCGCCGGCCTCATCATCGATATCGATCACTGCGATCGCAGCCAGGCCTTCGCCGCATGCCGACGCCTCCTCGATGCGCAAGTCCCATTCGCCGTCATTCCGGTCGGCGATTCCTTTTTCCGCGTCCCCCTCCGGGCCGAACACCTCGCCGCCTTCGACGCCCTGCTGCTCGCCGGTGATGCCTCCCTCCTGAACCCGGAAGACCGCGCCGCCCTCGCCGCGGCCGCCGCCGATGTCCCCATCCTCAGCGCCGATACCGCCACGGATGCGAGCCTGGACGCCCTCGCCTTCGCGGAAGTCTGGGGACCCCCCGATATCCACGTCATCCCCCGCATCCGTTCCGGGGCCAGCCCGCCATCCCTTCTCCTCCACGTGATCAACCGCGCGTCGCCAGAGTCCTCGCTGCGATGGCTCTCCTTCGCCATCCGCCGGCGCGCGCTTCCAGAATCCGCGATCTCCTCCATCCGATGGCACGCGCCGGGCGAAGCACCGACCGACATCGAGTGGGAGACGCTGCCCGCCGGATGCCGCATCCTCATCCCCAAGATGCGCGAATGGGGCATCGCCGAGGTGAGGTTCTGCCCGCAAGTTGCCGCCCCCGTCACTCCAATTCCCGGACCCGCAGATTCCGCCACGCGACCTCGTACGGCCCCTGCCCCCTCGGGATCCCGTGCACCTGCAGGCCGATGAACCCTCGGGGATGGCTCCGGTAGATGGCCTCGTCGACCAGATCCTCGACGGCCTCGCCATTGATCCACGTCTGGATGCGGGGCCCCCTCGCCACCACACGGAACCTATTCCACTCGCCATCCCGAAATACCCCGTGCGCGACCCGCCGCGCCTTCGGCGTTAGCCAACCCCGCCCAGTGGCCTCGCCATACACGTAGCCCGCCTCCCCGCCGGCCGCGATCTCCACCTGCGGGCCATATACCCTCCCCCCGCCACCGCCGAACCACCCCGCCTTCGTCGTGGAACGGATCTGCACCCCCGAGTTTAATCTCCGATCCAACCTCACCTCAAACTCCAGCTCGAAATCCCCGTACCCCCTCTCCGTGCAAAGAAACGAATTCGGGCTGCCCTCCACGTTCCGCCCCACGATCGCCCCATCCTCGACCGAGAACCTCGCCATCCCATTCCTCTGGACCCACCCGGACAGCGTCTCCCCGTCAAAGAGTTCCACCCACTCCCCAGCGCCCGCCGACCCGCCCACCGCCAGGACGAAAACCCCACCCGCGAGGATCATCAACCGGGCACTAGCCATGGATGTTGAATGTTGGATGTCGGATGTTGGATGTTGGATATTGGATGTTCGGTCTCGACCGTCCGTCCCCCCGACCCGAGATCACCCCTCCCGGACCTTCGCCAGCCATGTTTCCCGATAGCCCGCCAACGCGCGCGCGACATCGCCTGGCAGCGCCTCGACCCTGCGGTACTTGACGCCCAGCGGCGCCGTATCCACCTCATAGGGATGGATGCCAAGGCATGCCGCCTTGCCGCAGATCGCCGCGCCGAGAGTGGTCGTCTCGCTCACCGGTTGGCCATCCTTGTCAAACATGGCGTAGGTCTCGCGGCCGGTCAGCGTGGCGATCAGCGCGGAGAAGCAGGGATCCTTCGATCCCCCCGCCGTCAGCACCACCGGCACCGAGGCGTCCTGCGCGATCGCGTCCACCTGCTGCGCCACCGCCAGCGCCGTCATGACATTGGTCGCCAAAAACGCCAGCTCCGCATCCCCAAAGAACGCCGCCTCGCCCACGATCTTGCCCTTGACCTCCGGAAATGGACCCGTCTTGTGCAGCGATGGCTCGGCGTTCGGCAGCACGAACACCTCGCCCGCCGACAGGAAACGACCGATCGCCGCCGGATCCGCCGTTCTCCGAAAGCCCTTGCCCTTGTCCTGGGCCAACCGCTTCAGATAAGTGAAATCCGCGCCGCTGCCATAGCGTCCCGTGGTGACGGGCTCGCCATCGACCGTTCCCTGGATGATGATGTCCCGGGTGTAGCCATCGCCGGGCACCTTAGCCGTCCCGCCCACCTGCGCGATCATCGCCCAGGTGCCCGCCTCCACCTGCAGGACCGGCTTGCCCGCCATCCCGGGAAAGGCCTGGTAGAACGTCGAGAGTACCGGGATATGCGAGAGGCACGTGTCGTGCCCGCCCGCGATCACCTGAGGCCTCGCCGCCAGACCGAGCCGTTTCGCCTGCGCATCCGGCATCTCCCCGAGCCCGCGATAGCACACCGACGGATCCTCCGGCACCAGCCGTCCGAAGGCGGCCACCGCCTTCGCCGCGCGGCTCGGGGTTCCCGGCCTCGCCCGCACGTCGCGCGTCCCCGAATGGCACATCCAATAGCTGTGCTCGTTGCCGGCCAACCGTATCGCGGCCAGATAGTCGCCCCCGATGAAGTGCCCCCCCATCAGCGCGCCATAATGCGCGAAACCCGCCGCGCGCTGCAGCACCCCCGGCCGCTCCATCTCCTCAAAAAGAAACCGCTTCAGCAGCGTCAGCGAACCGGGAAAATCCCGGATCGACCCCGTCTCCTCGAAAAACGCCTCGCGCGATCCCGCGATCTCCGCAAAGCGCTCGTCCACGCGAGACGGGTAGCCCTGCGTGTATGCCAGCGTCAGCCCCTCGCCGGGTACCTCCGCCAAGGTGTTGTCCGCCCCAACCAGCCCCCCCGAGGCGCCCCGCGCCACCGGCGCCACCACCGCCACATCGCGCAGCGCCGCCGGCATCGCCCGGATCGCCTCCTCGAACCAGCGAAACTCCGCGCCCGTGTCGTTGTACTTCAGCCCATCGCGCTCCGCGCCGGGACTGTCCGTCACCGCCGAATGCGCCGTCGCCAGCGTCTCGAAATCCAGCGCCTCCAGCTTGATGTTCGAGGCCCCATCCACCGGTACCAGTATCACCCTGTTGCCCATCGTGCCACCTCCAGCTCTCTCGCCAGGCGCCACGCGACGCCAGGCCACGGGGTAATCCGATAGCAACAAAGACCGCGCTTGGCCAGAACACTGAACGCGGCGCCCCAGCCGATGCCGCCCGGCGCCTGGCTCACTCGAACACCGGCTCGATGTCCATCGCCACGACCTCGGCCGTTATCCGATCCAGCGCCAGATGGACCCAGAACCGCCGCTCGCCGCGCACCAGGAAATCCTCCGGCGCCCGACTCGCCGCGGTGAACCTGCCGGCCTGGGCCACCACGTCGATGAAGAGATTCCACGTTCGGGTGTTGCAGACGTCCGCCAGCGCCCGCGCCACGGCCTCGCGCCCCGTGTCGGTATTCTTCATGTCCCCGAGCGCCCCCTGGGCCGCCCCCCCGGACTCAAAGACCTCCTCGCACATCTCCGCGATGTCGCCGATGTTCCGCAGCACCCGGGTCGGGTTCTCCAGCGGCCCGAGGTAGTTTCGGATCTCCTCGGCGAGTTGCCCCGCCGCCGCGCTGTCCAACCGCGGCGGATCGTTGCCCGCGACCTTCGCGTGGCCCGCCGTTCCGGCCAGCACCGCCGCCAGGACCTCCTTGGGCGCGGTGTTCGGGTTCAGCACTCCCGCGCGCACCGGACGAAAGACCTCTCCCTCCGCAAGGCAGAAGAGATCCAGCAGTCCGCTGTCGGCGCTGTCGGACCACCAAACGTTGAGCGTCTTCCAAGGGTCGTCCCGCTGGACATACCCCAGTTCGCCCACCGACTGGAACGGCCGATTCAGGAACACCGGCCGGCCCACGTTGTCCTCGGCCTCCGTCTCCATGCCATACGGGTCGACACCCCGTTCCCGCCACCCGTCACCCCGGCGCACCAGGCCATCGTGCCCCCGCGCCCACATGAGGCTATTGCCAATGCCCCCGCGCGGTTGCTCCCGCAAGTTCTCGGCGAATTCCGCCACCGCCGTCTGCCAGCGGACCTCGCCCCAGTGCCAGAACCAGAGGCTGTCCTTGTCGAACTCGACGTCCCTCCCCTTCCCCGCCGTCGTGTTGTATGGCGCGATCCACGCCGGGAATTGCCACCCGGCCTCCGTCAGGCGCGTCCCGTTGCCCTCGCTCCCATAATTTCGGCCCCCGGGATCGTCGTACCGGATCGTCTTCCCGATGGTCTTGAGATAGTCTGGTGGATTCCGTCGCCCATGGTTCATCCCGCCCCCGTGCGTGAACCCATACCGCTGGCAGCGCGGGTCGCTCACCGGATTGAAGCTGTGGGCCACCGGCCAGCCACGCATGTACACGTTGTCGTGCACCGACTTCGAATACCACGCGGTCGCCGGATGGTTGATGCCCGGTACCCCCCCCAGACGACTCCCGTTCTTCCGGGGACAGTGGACCTGATAGGTCAACCACGCCCCGTTGACCTTCTTCTGCAGCTCGATCACCAGCGGCGCGTTGGCCTGG
>CAZYWZ010000155.1:0-13554 GCA_964651705.1 uncultured Verrucomicrobiales bacterium | reverse complement strand
GGCGCAGCCTACATCGCGACCCAATTTTCGAGTCAGCCTGACTCGAAAATAGGAGATCTTGCAGGGCGTCACTGTGTGACGCCACGGGGGGAAGTTTCAGGTCAAGGCTGGGCGGGCGCCGGGGCGGCCTCGGCGGCCGGGGCATTCGTGCTGGCCGCGGGGGCGTTGGTGGTCGCGCCGGCGGCTGGCGCCATCGCCTTGGACGCCTCCTGCGCGGCCTCGGCGAGACCCGAGGTGCCCGCGCGATGCTTGCTCGCCGAAATCGCGCTGAGGGCCAGCGTGATGCCAAAGAACAGGACGGCGCACCAGACGGTGGTCTTGCTGAGGACGTTGCCGGTGTCGGCGCCAAAGACCGACTCGGTCATGCCCGCGCCAAACGCGGCGCCGATGCCCTCCTGCTTCGAGCGCTGCATGAGGATCACGAGGATCATCAGCAGGCACACGAGCACGAGCAAGCCGCGCAGGATCCAGACCAATGCTTCAAGCCACATAAATGAGAACGGACCTTATAGCCGGGTTCCGGCCCGATGGCAAACCATCATTCTGGCCGATCAGGCGGCCGCGCCCGCGCGGACCAGGTCGGCAAATCCCTTCGGGTCGAGGCTCGCGCCGCCGACCAGGGCCCCATCGATGTCGGGCTGGCCGCAGAGCTCCGCGGCGTTGGAGGCCTTGACCGATCCGCCGTACTGGATCCGGGTGGCGTCGGCGACGCCCGCCCCGAAGCACTTCTTCAATTCGTCGCGGATCCAGCCGTGGACTTCCTGGGCCTGCGCCGGGGTGGCGTTGCGCCCCGTCCCGATCGCCCACACCGGCTCGTAGGCGACGACGACTTGGGCCATCTGCTCCTTGGTCAGGCCCGCGAGCGATCCCGCGACCTGCGAGCGCACGAGTTTCTCGGTGCCCCCCGCGTCGCGCACCTCGAGGGTCTCGCCGACGCAGACGATGGGCTTGAGCCCCGCGCCGAGTGCGGCGACGGCCTTCTTGTTGACGATCGCGTCGGTCTCGCCGAAGTACTGCCGCCGCTCCGAGTGGCCCACGATCACGTGGCTGCAACCCAGGTCTTTCAGCATCGCCGCAGAGACCTCGCCCGTGAAGGCCCCGGAGGCCTCCTGGTGGAGGTTCTGCGCCCCGACGGTGACGTTGGGGGCATTGGCGAGGCGCCGGTGGACGGTCTCCAGCGCCGTGAACGGCGCGCAGAGCACCATCTCGCAACCCGAGAAGGACCCGACCTCGGTGAGGAACGCCTCGACGAAGGCCTTCGCCTCCGTGGCGGTCTTGTTCATCTTCCAGTTGCCGGCGATGATCTTCGTGCGTTTGGCCATGGTTCTAGTCTCCTGATTCTATCCTCTCGGCGCGCTTGGGGATCACTTCTCGTCGAGGGCCGCCACGCCGGGCAGCACCTTCCCCTCGAGGAATTCCAGCGACGCGCCGCCGCCGGTGGACATGAACGTCACCTTCGACGCCTGCCCCGATTTCTTGACGGCCTTCACCGAGTCGCCGCCGCCGATGATGCTCTTCGCGCCGGAGGACGCCACCGCCTCGGCGACCGCGAAGGTGCCCCTGGAGCACTCCTTGATCTCGAACACGCCCATCGGGCCATTCCACAGGACGGTCTTCGCCCCGCGGATCGCCTCGCCATACGCCTTGATCGTCTCCGGCCCGATGTCCACGCCCAGCCAGCCGTCGGGGATCTCCGTCGCGAACCTCGGCGCGCCGATCGCCTTGCCGGCGAAGTCGAGCTTCTCCGTGATCATGTGGTCGGCGGGCAGCAGGAATTTGACGCCCTTGGCCTTGGCCTTGTCGAGCGCGGCGCGCGCGACGTCGACCTTGTCGGCCTCGAAGAGCGAGTTGCCGATCTTTTGCCCGAGCACCGACAGGAAGGTGTAGGCCATGCCGCCGCCGATGAGCATCGCGTCGGCCTTCTCCAACAGGTTGTCGATGACGGTGATCTTGTCGGAGACCTTGGCGCCGCCGAGGATCACCACGAAGGGCCGCTCCGGCCTCTCCAATTCGTCCCCGAGGAACCGCAGCTCCTTCTGCATCAGGTAGCCGCTCACCGACGCCGGCGCCGCCTTGGCGGCCGCCTCGGTCGAGGAATGCGCCCGGTGCGCGCTGCCAAACGCGTCATTGACATACACGTCGCACAGCGAGGCCAGCCGCTTGCCGAGCTCGGGGTCGTTCTTCTCCTCGCCCGGGTAGAAACGGATGTTCTCCAGGAGGAGGAAATCCCCTCCCGCGAGGCCATCCACCGCGCGCTTCACCGAGGCCATGCCCGCGTCGTCGATCAGGCTCTCGCCGCAGAACGCGACCCGCCGGCCGACCAGCTCGGCCAGCCTGTCGGCGACCGGCGCGAGGCTCTGCTTCGGATCGGGCTTGCCCTTCGGGCGGCCGAGGTGCGCCACGAGCACGGTCCTGGCGCCCTTGGCGCTGAGGTATTTCAACGTGGGCAGCGTCTCGGCGATGCGGGTGTCGTCGGTGATGACCATCTTCCCGTCCCGCTCCTCGAGCGGCACGTTGTAATCCACGCGCACCAGCACGCGCCTGTCCTTCAGCTCAATATCGTCGATGCTCTTCTTGGCCATGGTTCCTCCGGGCCCCGCCGGGGACCCGCCATCGCGGGCCCCGGTCGCGGGCCATATCCTATCCTCCGGGCGCCGCCCGGCCGGTCACAGTTTCTTGCCGACGAGCTTGATGAGGTCCACGCAGCGGTTGCTGTAGCCCCACTCGTTGTCGTACCAGCTGATCAGCTTGAAGAATCGGCTGTTGAGCCCGATGCCGGAGCCGGCGTCGAAGATGCTCGAGTGCGCGTCGTGGATGAAGTCCGTCGAGACGACCTCGTCCGCGGTGTAGGCCAGGATGCCCTTGAGGTAGGTCTCGCTGGCCTTCTTCATCAGCTTGCAGATCTCCTCGTAGCTGGTCTCCTTGACCGTCTTGACCGTCAGGTCCACGCAGGAGACCGTCGGGGTCGGGACGCGGAACGCCATGCCGGTGAGCTTCCCCTTCACCTCGGGGATCGCCAGCCCGACGGCCTTGGCCGCGCCGGTGGTCGAGGGGATGATGTTGATCGCCGCGGTGCGCCCGCCCTTCCAATCCTTCTTCGAGGGGCCGTCCACCGTCTTCTGCGTCGCGGTGTAGCTGTGGACCGTGGTCATCAGGCCCTCGTCGACGCCGAGGCCCTCCTTGAGCAGCACGTGCACGACCGGCGCGAGGCAGTTCGTGGTGCAGCTGGCGTTGGAGATGATGTGGTGCTTGGCGGGGTCGTACTTCTGCTCGTTGACGCCCAGCACGATCGTGATGTCCTCCTCCTTGGCCGGCGCGGAGATGATGACCTTCTTGGCGCCCGCCTGGATGTGGCCGCGCGCCTTGTCCGCCTGCGTGAAGAGCCCCGTCGACTCGATCACGATGTCGACGCCCAGGTCCTTCCAAGGCAGCGCCGCCGGGCCCTCCTTGATCGCCAGGCACTTGATCTTGTGCCCGTCCACGACCAGCACGTCGTCCTCCGCGACCGAAGCCGAGGACTTCTCGCTGCGGACCTCCCCGGGAAAACGGCCCTGCGAGGAGTCATATTTCGTCAGGTACGCGAGGTTGTCGGCGGGGACCAGGTCGTTGACCGCCACGACGTCGATTTCCTTGCCCAGCAGCTTCTGGTCGCAGATCGCCCTGAACACCAGCCGCCCGATGCGGCCGAACCCGTTGATGCCTACCTTGATCATAACTATACTCCTCGTCTGTTAGTGTTGTGCCCTGAGAACCGCCATAAGGTAGAGATCCCCCCCCTCCCGTCAACGGGTAAATGCGGGCCGTTGGGGGAGAATATCTTATACGGACATTTTATCGCGCTTATGCTCTCACCTACCGGCGCGCGGCGGCGATGCGATCGCGGCCGTTAAGGTCGGGGAGGATGGCGGGATCCGAGAGCCCCGCGGCGGAGAGCAGGTCCCTGACGGCCGGGCCCTGGGCGTCGCCGATTTCGATCAGGAGCGACCCGCCGGGCCCGAGGCGGTCCGGGGCGCCGTCGACGATGCGGCGGACGAGGTCGAGGCCATCGGGGCCACCGTCGAGGGCGGTCGCGGGATCGGCCCGCACCTCGGGCGACATCGAGGGCAGGATGCCCGATGCGATGTAGGGGGGGTTGGCGGTGATGAGCGGGAAGCGCGCGTCGCCGGGCGGCCAGACATTGGCCTCGATGCATTCGATGCGTTCGTCGAGGGCGAGCGCGGTGGCATTGGCGCGGGCGAGCTCGAGCGCCGCGGGCGAGATGTCGGTGGCGACGGCCCGCCATCCCGGGCGCCGCGCGAGAAAAGCGAGCGCGATGGCGCCCGTCCCCGTGCCGATATCGAGCAGGGTCCCGGCCTCCGCGGCGGCCCGGCGAAGCGCCTCCTCGACGAGGCCTTCGGTCTCGGGGCGCGGCACCAGCGCGCGCGCGTCGCACGAGATCCGGATGCCGCAGAACTCCGTCCAGCCCATGACGTGCTGGAGCGGCTCTCGGCCCGCGCGCCGGCGCACCAGCGGGCGAAGTCTCTCGCGCTCCGCATCCAGGATGGGGCGATCGAACTGCAGGTACAGGTCCAGCCGGCGGGCCCCGAGGGCGTCCGCGATGAGAAGTTCGGCATTTAGCCTCGGCTGCGGGACGCCGTGCTTCGCGAAATAGCCTGCCGTGGCGTTGAGCAGCTCGAGGAGGGTCACGCGGAGAGATAAGACCAACGCCCGGGCCCGCGGCGAGTGGATTCTCCGCCGCATCCGCGGCGCGACAATCATGGGGAAACTTCATTCCCGCAGCCGCCTGGCGCAGGCGGCCTACAAAGAATTGTTGGGCGTCTGTGCCAGACGCCACCGGGGGGAAGTTATACAATAATGGTTGGCCCTCGCCCCGCCGGGGGATGTACGCTCCGCACCGTTATGCGAGTGGGCCGATGGCTATTGGGCGCGTGGGCGATGGCGTGGGCCATTCCTTCGGGCGGGGCGACCGCATCGACGGGCCTAAAGCCACCGTGCCGCGGGCTGATGATCCGGGAGTTCTCGGGCAAGGCCGAGGTGCCATTCATCGACAGCGTGGTGGCGCACGTGCTGTGGCGGGAACTGGAGATGGCCGACGGGCGATTCGACGGCCCCGGCTGGGCGAAGATCGAGAACGCGCGACGGCAGGGCCTGAAGGTCCGGGTGCGGGTGATGGCGGGCGTCCACGCGCCGGGATTCGTGAAACAGATCGGGGGCCCGGGGATCTCGGACCCGGAGCATGGCACGGATTGCTCGAAGACCGGGGGCATCGCGATCTGGAATCGGCACGACAATCGGCCCGGGGTGATACCGCGGTTCTGGCTGCCCGAGGTGCTGGACCAGTACGAGCAGTTGATGGCGGAGGTGGCGAGGCGATACGACGGGGTGCCCGAGATCCGCGAGGTCGTGGCGTCGGGCTGCATGACCACCTACGCGGAGCCCTTCTACCGGGCGCACGGCGACGCCGGGTCCAACGCCCGACTGTTTCAGGCCGGCCTGGACTTTCAGAAGGATCGCGCCGCGCACCGCCGCGTCATCGAGATCCACCACCGGCTCTTCCATCGCACGCGCACGTCGCTGGCGATCAATGCCTGGGACATCATCGACGACTCGCCCGCGCATCACCGCTCCTCGTTCGAGCCGACCGTCGAATTCGCCCGATGGGCGCGCGGGCTCATGGGCGAGAAGCTCGTCCTCCAGAACAATGGCGCCGGCGCCGACACGAACCCCGACCGTGGCTCGCCAGAGACGAGCCACTTCGCCTTCCTCAAATCCGTGCCGGGCCCCAAGGGTTTGCAGACGCGGACGCTCCAGCGGCTCGGCGGCAATGCCGCGGGCCTCTTCAAGACGCTCGACGCCGCGCTGCGCATGGGCGCCAACTTTGTGGAACTGCCTTCCGGTTTCCAGCGCCTCGATCTCAAACAGCTCGAGACCTACGATGCGAGGCTCGAGTCGACGCCGGTCGGCGGTCGCTGAGGCACCGGCAGACCTCGCCTACCATGACCTCGAATCACGCGCCAGATCCCGCCGCCGCATCCCGGGCCGACTGGCGGCTGCGCCTCCAGAAGGCGCTCTTGCGCTTCACGGCCATCATCCTGTTCACGGGCCTCCCCGGGGCCCTGCTGCCGGGCATCGCCGCGGAGAAGTTCTCATGGCTCATGGATCTCGGCCAGCCGCCGCTCGGGCCCCTCATGGTCTACCTCTCTGGCAACGCGGGCTTCATCTACGTGGTGCTCGGCGTCTTGGTCTGGGCCATCTCGAACGATCCGGTCCGCCACCGTCCGCTCGTGGTGCTCATGGGCTGGCTCCTGGTCATCGGAGGCCCGGCCTATCTCTCCATCGACCTTCAGGCGGGCCTGCCCGCCTGGTGGATCGCGCTAGACTCGGTCGCGTGCCTCGCGGTTGGATCCGGCATCCTCTGGGCTTGCCGCTTGCGGCCTCCGGGCGAATAGTGTGTCCCGTGCCGATGCGGACCGATCTTCTCGTCCTATCGTGCGCCGCGATCCTGGCGTCACCCGCGGCGGCCCAGGGGAACCCGGGGGACGTCACGGTCTATCGGGGCATGTGCGATGCGTCGGCGGCGGCGGATCTGGGCGGGGGGCGGTTTGTGGCCGCCGACGACGAGGACAACATCCTGAGGATATTCGACCGGGCGCAACCCGGCATGCCACTGTCCCAATTCGATCTGTCGGGCTTCCTCCAGGTCGACCGGGGATCTCCCGAGACCGATCTGGAAGGGGCGACGCGCATCGGCGACCGGGTCTACTGGATCACGTCCCACGGGCGCAATGCGGAGGGGAAGGACCGCCCGAACCGCCAACGTTTTTTCGCGACCGACATCACGCGCGAGGGCGACGCTCAGGCGCTGGTGCCCGCCGGGGCCCCCTGCAAGGATCTGCTGCAGGCCCTGCTCCTGGACCCGAGGCTCGGGCCATTCCACCTGGATGACGCGTCCCGACGGGCGCCCAAAAAGGAGGGCGCATTGAACATCGAGGGCCTTGCCGCAACGCCGGATGGCCGGCTGCTCATAGGCTTTCGAAATCCGATCCCGGGAGGCAAGGCCCTGCTGGTCCCGCTGAAGAATCCCGGGGCGACGGCCCGGGGCGCCCGCCCCGAGTTCGACGATCCCCTCCTGCTGGACCTCGGGGGTCTGGGCATCCGCAGCATCGAGCGCGCGGGGGACCGCTACGTGATCATCGCCGGCCCCTCCGGCGAGGGCGGCCCGATCCGTCTCTATTCTTGGGGCGGCGGCGCCTCCCCGCCGACCGGGCTCGACGCGGCCGAGTTCTCGGGATTCACGCCGGAGGCCCTTCTCGTCACCGAGGGGCCCGACGGCCTCGCCTGCGAGTTTCTCAGCGACGACGGCACGATCCCCATCGATGGCCGACCCTGCAAGCGCCTCGCCGATCCCGCCCGCAAGTGCTTCCGGGCAATCCGGCTGAACATCCCCCAGTGACAATGGCCGCCGGAAGCCGCCCTGCGCGCTTGCGGCGCCGGATTGGCGCGGCAGACTCCGGCGCTTCATGTCCGAGGGGAGCACAGCGCGCGACGAGGCGCTCGAGAGACTGGGCGCCGCATCGCCGGGGATGGTCTACACGATGGCCGCGATGTCTCTCGTCGAGCGCGCGGCGGCGCTCGCGCGCGACGGGGGCGTGGCGGCCTTCTGGTGGGAGCCGGGGGACCGCGGCCTCGCGGCGCGGGTGGCGGACCCGGGCACGCGGCGGGAACTCACGGCATGGATCACGCCGGAGGAGGAAGGCATCGGATTGGATTGCGAATGCGCCGGGGAGGGCGCGGCCGACGCCTGCATCCACTCTCTGGCGGCGCTGATGGGTTGTTTCCGCGCGCTGACGGGTCACGTCTACTGGCCGGGGCGTGGCGTGGGCGCGGAGCACTGGGATCGCCTGGGGGGCGAGATCCGTTCCGCGCACTCGATCCGCGCCACCAGGGGCATCGTGCGGCTGCTCGCCGGCGCCCCGGGCGGGACAATCATCCGCCACGAGGGGCCAAGAGCCGGCGCCCGCGGGTGGCAGCCCCCTCCCCCGGAACTCGCCACGCTGCTGTCCCAACAGTGGTCGCCGGAGGAATTCGTGCCGCGATTCGCGGCGTGGTTCGAGGCGGGGGCGGGGGGTTACGCGGTGCTCGTGGGGGAGGGGCCGGCCGCCAGGGAGGTGATGCCGGGACCCGTGCGGCGCCTGCGGGCGCGAGTCGATTACGCTTTAGGCGAGGGAGGCATGACCGCCCGGCGCGTGCTGCTTGACGAGGGAGGGCACGACGCCGGCGCCCACCGGTTCCTGGTCGGCGGCCTGGCGCATCTGGAGGCCTCGAACGATCTCGTCCTCGTCCAGAATCCCGAGGCGTTGCGCCACTGGCACAAGCTGCGCGCCGAGTCGGGCGCACCCCATGCCGGGGCCGGCGCCGAAGTGATCGTGCCACCCGCCGCCTTCGCCGCGCTCGCCATCCCGGCCGAGGGCGCGGAGGCCTCGCGCTTCCTCGGCCCCGGCGGCACGGACACCGATCCCTCGCCCGCCGAGCCCGAGGTCACGGTCCGTTTCACGCCGTCCCGGGATGCCGATGATGTCGAGGTGGACATACGGATGCGCGCGGCGGGCACGGACCTCCCCCACCCCGCCATCGCGCACGGGCGCATCGAGGACATCGAGACCTCTCGCGACGCCGATTCCCTGCAAACCTCCGCCAGGCGCCAGGCCGCCTTCCGGGAACTCATCACGCGCATGCTGCTCGCGGGAAAACGAACCGAGCGCGCGGACATCCTGCGCGAGATCGTCGGCCACCCGCAGTTCAAGGGCACGCCGCACGCCCCGACGGCCCGCCGCCTGCTGCAAGAGATCTCCTCCAGGGTCGCGGGCGACGCCTCGGCGACGATCCATCCGGCGATGACCGACCCGCTGATGCCTTGGGTCCTCGTCGAGGGCGGCATCCGGCGGGCCGGCGAGGCGCTCGGCCTGCTGCGCACCATCGATGGCATCGAGTTGCGCGACACCGATCCCTCGCCGCTGTTCGCGATCCCCGCCGGGGCGTTCCTGTCCTCCGTCGGCCGTTTCGCGATGGCGGCCGCCGCCCGCGGCATCCGATCCGAATACGAGGGCCGACCCATCGAGGTGCTTCAGGCGCGCGTCGAAGTCGGGGCCATTCCGTCGGAAGACATCGACTGGTTCGAATTGCGGCCGGAGATCTGCTGCGGCGAGACCACCATCCCACCCGAGCAATGGGAGGGCATCATGCGCGGCGAACTCCTGGCGGGGCCCGACGGCAACCCCCGCGTCATCGCCCTCGACAACCCCGGCGCCATCGCGCGCGTGCGCCAACTGCTGGATCGCCACGGGGCCGCGCGCCGCCGCAAGAACCAGCCCATCCGCGTCCCGCGCCTCCAGATGCTCGACTGGCTGGCGCTGGCCACCGATGGCGTGATCTGCCGCCTCCCGCCCGCGGATGCCCGCGTCCTCCGGTCGCTGCTCGAGTTCGATGGCATCCCCTTCGCGCCGCTCCCCTCCGGCCTGCGCGCCACGCCCCGCGATTACCAGCACCGCGGCTACGACTGGATGGCCTTCCTCTATCGGCATCGTTTCGGGGCGTGCCTCGCCGACGACATGGGCCTCGGAAAAACCTTGCAGACCATCTGCCTGCTGGCCGCCCTCCACGAGGGCAAGATCCGCCCCCAGGCACCCCGCCTAGAGACCGGCCCACACCTCATCGTCCTGCCCCCAACCCTGCTATTCAATTGGCGCCATGAGATCGAGGCATTCTATCCCGCCCTGCGCGTCGCCGAATACTCCGGCGCCCGCCGCTCGACGGACTTCGGCGCCGCCGACGTCGTGCTCACCACTTACGACCTCGCGCGCCGCGACATAGAGATCTTGGCGAAGCACCCCTTCCACGTCGCGGTGTTCGACGAGGCCCAGGCCGTCAAGAACCTGCTCGGCGCCCGCGCCCAGGCGATGCGCCGCCTCCGGGCGCGCTTCCGCCTCTGCCTCACCGGAACCCCCATGGAAAATCACGCGGGGGAATATTTCTCCATCCTGGACCTGGCGGTGCCCGGCATCTTTGGGGAGTGGCCCGACTTCCAGCGCGACATGCGCGAGGGGGGCCAATTGCTCGAGCGCGCCCGGCCCTTCGTGCTGCGCCGGACGAAGGAGCGCATCCTCGCCGAACTCCCGCCCAAGGTCGAGTCCGACACCCATCTGGATCTCTCGGACGTCCAGCGCCAGTGCTACACCCGCGCGGTCGCCGAGGTCCGAGACGAGGTGATGGCCGCCTACCACGACCGGCCCGCCCAGCAGGCCGGCATCATCGCCCTGGCCGCCCTCACCCGCCTCCGCCAGATCTGCATCTCGCCAGAGATCCTCGACCCCGCGCTGCGCGAGCCCTCCCCAAAGCTGGACTACCTCATCGGCAAGCTCGCCGAGCTCGCCGCCGAGAACCACGCGTCCCTGGTGTTCTCCCAATTCACCCGCGCGCTGGACCTCGTGGGCCGCGCGCTCGGCGCCGCCGGCATCCCCTTCCTGCGCCTCGACGGCGCCACGCCCTCCCCCAAGAGGAAGCAGCTGGTCGCGGATTTCCAGTCCGCCTCCGGGCCGGGCGTCTTCCTCATCAGCCTCAAGACCGGCGGCGCCGGCCTGAACCTCACGCGCGCCTCGTACGTCTTCCACCTCGACCCCTGGTGGAATCCCGCGGTGGAAAATCAGGCCTCCGATCGCGCCCACCGCATGGGGCAGCGCCGCACGGTCTTCATCGACCGCCTCATCATGCGGCACACCGTCGAGGAGAAGATGCTCGCCCTGAAGCGCCAGAAGCAGGCGCTGTTCCGCCGCATCGTCGAGGGCGCCGAGGCGCGCGCCACCGCATCGCCCATCACCCGAGAGGATTTCCAGATGCTGGTGGGATAGCAGCCCATCTGGTGACAGATGGGCCCCGCGGCCGATGACCTTGTCTCCCACCAAGACTCGCCCCGCGTCCCTGCGCCTCCGCGGGAGGGACCTATTCTCACGTCACTTCTTTCGAAAGAGATCCCCGAGCCACCAGCTCACGGCGCGGCCGCCGAGCTGGAGCATCGCCCACGGCCGACGCTTCACCGAGGCCATGATCCGGTCGCCCAGGTCCTGCGTCGGTTGCTTCAGCGTGCCGCCGACCCGCACCGAGGCCCAGGCGAACCCACCCGACCGGCGCGTGAAGACCGAGTCGCCCGCGCCGTGCAGGCGCCGGAGGTGTTCCGGCGTCAGGCCCATCTGCAAGGTCCCCGACAGCCGGCCCCCGCGCGTCACCCGCACCGCGCCGGTCACCGCGATCCGCCCGCGCGCGCGGACGTCGATATCGCGGATCTCCATGGCGTCGCCATCCCAGATGCAGCGCAGGCTCGCGCGGTCGAAATCCAGCCGCCGAAAACGATCGTCCTTGAAGAACCTCGCCATCGTATCCAGCGCCTCCAGGCGCGACAATTGCGCCCGCAATAGCCGGAGCGTCGCCTCCCCAGTCCCGCGATCGAGCTCGAGGCCTGGCGCCCTCCACTGCCCGATGACCTCCGCCGAGCCCGCGACGTGGCGCCGCCAGCCGGCGGGCAGCCAGCGGTCCAGGTCCAGGTCGCCCACCTCGGCCTCCATCTCGAGCCGATCCGCCTCGTCCCAGGACCCGCTCGCCCTGACGCGGATGAGGCCCGGCGCCTCCACCTCGACGCCCTCCGCGCGGAACACGCGATCCGCGTACTCGAAATGCAGCGCCATCTTTTCGACGGTGAACTCATCGGGGACATCCACGCCCAGCGGCCTCAGCAGCGCGCGCAGCCGCTCCGGGTTGCGCACCCGCCCGTCGTCGATCTGGAGGTAGCCCTCCGCCGCCGAGCCCTCGATCTGCTCGGGCTTGCCCTTCCAGCGCAGCCTCCCCCACGCGGCCGCCGACACCCGCGGCTTGATCTCCTCCGGCAGCCACGCCGTCAGCGGCACCTCGAGCAGATCCACCTCCACCTCGCCGACCTCCTCTTTCTGGTCATAGGACACGTCGCCCTCGAGGCGCAGCTTGCCCTCCGAGACCAGCTCGACGCGCCTCATGTCGAAGCGGCGATCCTTCAGCCGGAACTTGCATGAGAACTCCTGAAAGAGGAACTCGCGCAGGTCGGGGTTTTCGTGCACGCGCGCCAGTTCGTCGAGGAAGGGGATGCCCCGCAGGCGGACGTCGTGGAGCCGCAGCTCGCCCCCGGAGCGGGCGTTGCCGCCGTCTGCGTCGTTGATCCACAGGATGCGGCCCGAGGCGCGACCCGTCACGCGGCCGCGCAGCTTATCCGGCATGGCCTGGTCGAAGGGCAATCGCTCCGCGGTGATGTCGGCCCGGACGCTCTTGTCATCGCGCATGCCCATCTTCACCTTGGCCATCGCGCGCGCGGGATCGTCCGGCTCAAGCGCCCGGAATCGCGAGCCGAGGATCTCGATCATCGGGCGGGTCACGAAGATGTCCATCTCCTCGACGCGCAGCGGCGGCAGAAGCGGGCAATCCAGCACGCCGTTCGTCCCGCGGTATTTGAAGTCCCGGCCCACGAGCGTCGCCGTCACCGAGAGATTGGACACGGTGGCCGTCTTCCCCTCGAACGGGAACTCCAGCAGCACGTCTTTCGCGTGGATCGGGCCGCACTCGAAATGGTCCGGCAGGATCGCCGCCCACGGCGGTGGCTTGCCCTTCGGCGCCACGATCTTCTTGGAATCGTCCGGCATGCGCAGGGCGATCCGCCCGCGCTCCGCGCGGATCCAGTTCACCCGCCACGCGCGATCCCACACCCCGGCCGGATCGAATTCGCCCTCAATGCCGTAGACATTCAGCAGCCCGATCGCCTCGCCGGGCATGCCCTCGGACTCGAATGACTCCGTCCGCACGCGCCAGTCGCGAAGGACCAGCGGCGCAAACTGCCCGCGCACCTTCATCGACTTCGACACCTCGCGCGACAGCATCCCCCGGAACCCCTCCTTCGCCGCCCAATGCTCCGCCAGCCGCGACAGCCAGAGCGGCGCGAGCGCGACGGTCCCGCCGGCCACGAGCGCCAACGGCACCGCCACCCAGAGCAACCTCCGCGCCCAGACGCGCATCGCGACACCCTAGCGCACCGCATCGCCGAGACAAAGGGACGAATTGCCTCGCGCGCACACAGCTCTTCATGGCCGCGCCAAGCCTATCCCTTGACCTGAAACTTCAAAATCGCGGATAACGGGGATAACTGGGATAATCTATTTTAATTCAGTTAGCTGTGAACCCGGTGGTCGCCTTCAAGCTGAGGCGGTGTCCCATTTTTTTGGACTGCGGTGGCAGAGCGTAGCGGCGACACCGCTTTGGCGTCCGGCGGAGCCGGAACCCGCGCCAGGGCCAACGCCCGCGCTCCGCGCGGTGCCACAGCGGTGTCGCCATCCGGCCGACGCCGGATTCTGCCACCGCAGTCCAAAAGGCCCCTCGTCCGAATCGGAAGTTTCCCCCTGAATGACGCGGCGCGTCCCCGCGCCGCGGGAGGGGCTGACTCGAAAATCGGCCACGGGATCGGCCTGTAGGGCGCGGATTCCCATC
>CAZYWZ010000154.1:0-13611 GCA_964651705.1 uncultured Verrucomicrobiales bacterium | reverse complement strand
AATTTTCATCCCCGGTGGTGCCCCGCGGGCGGGGCCCGGGATCTAGCTCGAAAATTCCAGCTGTAGCCATGGCCGTCAGGCCGTGGACCCCCACGGCGCAGCCCCTCCGTGACCGGAGGGGCCCCATTTTCACCCGCGATCAAAGGTCCGCCGGCAACCCCCGGCCCCAGGCAACGCCATTGACCCCGTCAGCCCAGCCTGCCTATAAGCCGATTTCCATGCCCACCGCCGAGCCCCATCAAGAGAAGCCCGCCTTCACCGGCGCCATCGAGTTCTCGCCGGCCTTCGTTCCGCGCCCCGGCATCCGGCACGTGCTATTCGACTGGGACGGCACGCTCTCGCTCATCCGGGCCGGCTGGGCGGAGGTCATGACGCCGATGTTCGCGGAGATGCTGCCACCGCTCCCGGAAGAATCGGGGGAGGAGCGTCACCGCCTGGCCTTCGAGGACATCATGCGCCTCAATGGCAAACAGACCATCTATCAGATGATCCAGTTGGCCGAGCGGGTCCGCGAGCGCGGGGGAGAGCCCCGCGAGCCGCTCTGGTACAAGCGCGAATACCTGCGCCGCCTCGATGCCAAGATCCGCCATCGCGTCGGGGGCCTCGAGTCGCGCGCCACCCCGCCGGATGCCATGCTGGTGCACGGCTCGCGGGCGCTCCTGGAGGACCTCGTCGGCCGAGGCCTGACCCTGCACCTCGCCAGCGGCACCGACGAACCCTTCGTGCGCCGCGAGGCCGAATTGCTGGACGTCGCCCGATATTTCGGCGGGCGGATCCACGGCGCGCTGGACGATTATAGGCAGTTCTCCAAAAAGATGGTGATCGACCGCATCTTGTCGGAGAACCGGATCGATGGGACGACGCTGCTGGCATTCGGCGACGGCTACGTGGAAATCGAGAACACCGTGGGGGTGGGCGGCCTGGCCGTCGCGGTCGCCAGCGACGAGGAGCACAACGGCTCCGGCCGCATGGACGCCTGGAAGCGCGAGCGCCTCCTTGGCGTCGGCGCTCACGTCGTGATCCCCGACTTCCGCGATGCGGTCGCGCTGATGGGGCTAATCCTGCCGCCGTGAGGCGAACCGCGCTTTGAAGTTCCGATTTCAAGGCTCGCGGGGTAGCATGGGTTGGTTATGCGCCCCCTCGACCCCGCGAAACTCCGTGTCCGTCCGCTCGCCGAGCGCAGGAGCCTGACGCGCGTCGAGGGCGTCCTCGTCGATCCGGATGCCGCCCCGCCAGCCATCTCGCCCGCGGCCGCCGACGCGATCCGCGACTGCGCGATCCGCATCCGCTCGGCCCGCGAGCGCGGGGCCGCGGTCATGCTAATCTACGGCGCCCACCTGTTGCGCAACGGCGCCGCCACGATCCTAGGCCGCCTGATGGAGCGCGGCTGGCTCACCCATCTCGCGACCAACGGCGCGGGCGCCATCCACGACTGGGAATACGCCTGGCTCGGGCGCTCCACCGAAGGCGTCCGGGAGAATGTCGCGACGGGGAGCTTCGGCGCATGGGATGAGACCGGGCGCAATGTCCATCTCGCACTGATGGCGGGCGCGCTCGACGGCCTCGGCTTCGGGCGCTCGATGGGGCGCTTCATCGCCCAGGATGGCGCCGCGCTCCCAGAGCCCGAGTCCCTTAGCCGCCAGATCGCGGACGAGCCGTCGCACCCCCTCACGGCGGCCCGCGCCGACCTCCTTCGCGCCATGCGCGAGAGCCAAATCCCCGGCGGTCCCATCCGCCTCGAGCACCGATGGAAGCGCGCCTCCATCTTGGCCCAGGCTTGGCAACGCGGCATCCCGGCGACCGTCCATCCGGGCATCGGCTACGACATCGTCGCGTGCCATCCCATCTTCAACGGCGCGGTCCTCGGCCGCGCGGGCGAGCTGGACTTCTGGCTGTTTGCGGGCTCCGTGGACCAGCTCGACGGCGGCGTTGTCCTGTCGGTCGGCTCGGCCATCATGGGCCCCCAGGTTTTCGAAAAATCCCTCTCGTGCGCCAACAACCTCCGGTTGCGGGAGGGTCGGCCCATCGTGTCCGGCCATTCGATCCACGTGATCGATCTCCAGGACGGCGGCGGCTGGGATTGGGCCGCGGGCGAACCCCCGCAGGACAACCCCGCCTATTACCTCCGATTTTGCAAGACCTACTCCCGCATGGGGGGCGCGATGCGCTACATCCGGTGCGACAACGCGGCATTCGCGCACCACCTCCTTTGCGCGCTGAAGGGCTGACTCGAAAATTGGGTCGCGATGTAGGCTGCGCCTTGGCGCACGCGGACATTCGATTCGGCGGCGTGCGCCAAGGCGCAGCCTACCATTTTCCGCCCCGGTGGTGCCCGCCGCGGCGGGCATCGTGTCTGACTCGAAAATTCGACGTAACTCTCTAGTAGCGAAGGGCCTTCGCCCTTCGGCGGGGGCCCGGTGGGGCGCCGAAGCCCGAAGGGGCTTCGCTACAAATTTTCACCCCCGGTGGTGCCCCGCACGCGGGGCACGGGATCTAGCTCGAAAATTCCGCCACGGCCGCGAGGCCGTGGACCCGCGCCACGCGGCCCCTCCGTGACCGGAGGGGCTACATTTCCTCCCCCGGGTGCCGCTACCCTCCCCGCTTCCAGACTCCCCGCTTCCAGACTTGGCAGGGCACCCACGCCCCGCGCATCCTCGGCGCATGAACCGCCCCATGCCGGACCGGCGTCAGAATTGCCGCATCCCCCCATGCGATCCGCTAACCCGCCGCAGCGCGCTCCGCCTCGGATCGCTGACCGCCGGCGCGTGGATCGTCGGCCTCCGCGGATCGACCGTCGCGACGGAGTCCGCTCCCGCCAAACCGCCGCCCTCCCCGCCTCCCCCACCGCCACCGCTGCCCGAGCTCAGGCGTCTGCCGGAAATGCTCCAGCGCTACTTTGCCCAACAGTTGCGCGAGGCCGAGGCCCGCACCGCCGCCATCCGGGACTCCCTGAAGACCCGCAAGGATGCCGAGCGCCACGTCCGCGCAATCCGCGATAGGATCCTGGAATCCTTCGGCCCCTTCCCCGAGAAGACCCCGCTCAACCCGAGGGTCACCGGGATCGTCGAGCGCGACGCCTACCATATCGAAAAGGTCATTTTCGAGAGCCGGCCGAACTTCCCCGTCACCGCCAACCTCTATGTCCCCGCGGGTCGGAAGTTCCCGTTGCCCGGGGTCGTGGGGACCTGCGGGCATTCGGCAAACGGCAAGGCGGCCGAGGCCTATCAATCTTTTGCCCAGGGACTGGCGCGCCAGGGCTACGTCGTTCTCATCTTCGACCCGATCGGCCAGGGCGAACGCCTCCAATATCCCGACGAAACATTGAAATCGCGGGTCGGGGTCGGCGTCAAAGAGCACCTGCACGCGGGCAACCAGCAGATCCTGGTGGGCGAGAATCTCGCCGCGTGGCGCGCCTGGGACGGCATCCGTGCACTCGACTACCTCCTGACCCGAAAAGAGGTCGACCCGAACCACGTGGGCGTCACCGGCAATTCGGGGGGTGGGACGATGACGACCTGGCTCTGCGGCGTCGAGCAGCGCTGGACCATGGCCGCACCCAGCTGCTTCGTCACGACCTTCCGCCGCAACCTTGACAACGAGCTCCCCGCCGACACCGAGCAGTACCCGCCGCGCGCGATCGCCCTCGGCCTGGACCACGCCGACTTCCTCGCGGCCCTCGCGCCCAAGCCCGTGCTGATCGTCGCGCAGGAGCGCGATTTCTTCGACGCGCGGGGCTCGCGCGAGGCCCACGCGCGACTGAAACACATCTACCGGCTCCTCGGCCACGAGGACCGGATCGGCCTCTACGTCGGCCCCGGCCCACACGGCTATGCCAAAGATGGGCGCGAGGCGATGTACCGCTGGTTCAACGGCGTCACCGGAGTATCCGACGCGCAAGCAGAACCCGAGCTGACCATAGAACCGGATGAGACCCTGCGGTGTACCGGGACCGGCCAGGTCGCCGAAATGGAACCGCGAACGGTTTTCTCCTTCACCCGCGAGAAGGCCGACGCCCTGGCAAAGAAACGCGGCGACGCGAAAGCACCCGCGGCACTCGCCGAAACCGTGAAGTCATTCCTCGGAATCCCCGATCCCTCTGGCGCGCCCGAGACACGGGTCCTGCGCCCCCTCCCCAATCGCCGATACCCCAGACGCCACGCCACGCCCTACGCGGTCACCACCGAGCCCGGCATCGAGGCCATCGTCTACCGCGTCGCCGAGGAACGGCTCGAGTCCTTCCCCCCGCAGGACCCCCGCCCCGCCCTGCTCTACGTCGCGCACCTCTCCGCCGACCAAGAACTCCGCGAGGAACCCCTCCTCCGAGAGCTCGTCGCCGCGCAACCCGACGCCACCCTCTACGCCTGCGACCCCCGCGGCACCGGCGAATCCCAGCCCAACACCTGCGGCATTGACACCTTCTTCGACGCCTACGGCTGCGACTACTTCTACGCCGGATACGCCCTCATGCTCGACCGGCCCATGCCCGCCGCCCGCACCTCCGACGTCCTGCGCGTCATCGAATGGTTAGGCGCCATCGGCCACGAGGAGATCCACCTCGCCGCCCGGGGCCGGGGGGCGATCCCCGCCACCTTCGCCGCCCTGCTCTCCCCCCGCGTCACACGCGTCACCCTCAAGAACGCGCCCGGATCGTACCACGCCATCGCCTCCGCGGAGGACTACGCCTGGCCGCTCTCCGCCCTGCTCCCAGACGTCTTGAAACACTTCGATCTGCCGGACTGCTATCGCTCCCTGGAAGGCAAGCGCCTCCGCCAGATCGAGCCGTGGGGTGCTAGCGCGGGAAGGGGCTGATTTGAAGATTCCGGATGTAGCCACGGCCGTCAGGCCGTGGACCCGCGCCACGCGGCCCCTCCGTGACCGGAGGGGCTACATTTTCACCCACGGTGGTGCCCCGCAGGCGGGGCATGATGTCTGACTCGAAGGTTCGGGACGTGGCCACGGTCGCCAGACCGTGGTTGCGCCAACCGGGCGCGCGGACCCACCCGTTCACCGACGGGCTCCGGGGGCGCGGCCACCGCCTCTTTCACTGGGCCGGCCGAAGGCACCGCCGCGCCCTCACCGCGGCGGCGAGGGTCTCCAGGATCGACTCGGAATCCTCCCACCCGAGGCAGGCGTCGGTGATGCTCTGCCCGAAGACCGGCGGCACCCCGGGCCTAAGGTCCTGCCGCCCCTCGACCAGATTCGACTCGATCATCGCCCCAAAGATGGAGGCCGATCCCGAGGCGATCTGCCCCCCCACATCGCGGCACACGTCCGTCTGTCGCTTGAACTCCTTCCCGCTGTTGGCGTGCGAGAAATCGATCATGAGCCGGGGATTGAGTCCCGCCGTCTCGAGCTCGGCGCAGGCGGACCCGATGCTCCCCGCGTCATAGTTGGGCCGCGCGCCACCGCGCAGGATGATGTGGCAATCCTCGTTGCCCCGCGTGGCGACGATGGCGACCTGGCCGATCTTGTGCACCGAGAGGAAATGGTGGCGCTGCCTCGCCGCGAGGATCGCGTCGACGGCGATCCGGACGCTGCCATCCGTCCCGTTCTTGAACCCGATCGGCGCGGAGATCCCCGAGGCCAGCTCGCGGTGGACCTGGGACTCGGTGGTGCGCGCCCCGATCGAGCCCCACGAGACGAGATCGCCCATGTACTGGGGGGAGATCGTGTCGAGGAACTCGCATCCGGTCGGGACCCCCATCTCATTGATCCGCACCAGCAGGTCGCGCGCGATGCGCAACCCCTCGCTGATGCGGAAACTGCCATTGAGGTGCGGGTCGTTGATCAGCCCCTTCCAACCCACCGTGGTGCGCGGCTTTTCGAAGTACACGCGCATCACGATCTCCAGGTCCTCGGAAAACCGCGACCTGGCGCAGGCGAGTTTTCCGGCGTACGCGAGCGCCGCGGCGGGATCGTGAATGGAACAGGGCCCGATGACCACCAGCAGCCGATCCGATTGGCCCCGCACGATGTCCCGGATGCGCGCGCGCGCCCCGGCGATGAACCCCTCGACCGGGGTCCCCTTGATCGGGAAAAACCGGATCAGGTGCGCCGGGGGCGGCAGCGGCAGAATGCTCTCGATGTGCTCGTCGTCGGTCAGCGACGTCTTGTCGACCGGCGCCACCTCGAACTCGGCGTCTTCAGGGAAGGCCATGGAGACCATAGTAATGGCCAACCCGAGGGCGTCGAGGCCAGAGGTCGCCGTCCCGCCCCCACGCGCGGGAAAGACCGCCGGCGCCGAGTACGTAGCCCATCTGGTCACAGATGGGCCGGGGCGCTCAGCCGGCGCAACCACGGTCTGACGACCGTGGCTACACCCCGAATTTTCGAGCTAGATCCCGTGCCCCGCCCGCGGGGCACCACCGGGGGTGAAAATGTAGGGCGCGAAATCCCTTTCGCGCCACGGGCAACCGGCAGGGCCCTCGTGGCGCGGATGGGAATCCGCGCCCTACAGGCCGATCCCGTGGCCTATTTTCAAGTCAGCCCGCCGAAGGGCCCGCCATGGCGGGTGGACTCCGGCCCGTCGCTACGGGAACGTCGGTCAAGCCCCGCCCCGATGCCTCTTGCGCCGCCGTGAGAGGCACGTACCCTTCGCGCATGGTCGCGGCCCGATCCCGTCAGATCCTGATCGCGGCGCTCGCGATGGCAGCGGCGTCCCCGTCCCGGGCCGAGGGCCTTCGGGCCGGTGTCGCCAAGGCGGACATCACCCCGGCGCAACCCTGCCTCTTGGCGGGCTACGCGAGCCGCACCAACCTCTCCATCGGCGCGCACGACCCGCTATCGGCTCGGGCGGTCGCCTTCGAGCACGGCGGGCAGCGCCTGGTGCTCGTCTCGGCGGACATCATCGGTTTCTACCGGGGGATGGCCGAGCACCTCCGCGCGCGCATCAGCGAGGCCTGCGGCATCGAGCCAGACGAACTCCTCCTGGCCGCCACCCACACCCACGCCGCCCCGACGCCGACGCTCGAGGAGGGCAAACTCCACCCCAACAACGTGGAATACACCCGGATGCTTCGCGATCGCCTGGCGCAGATCTGCCGGAGTGCGCTCGGGGATCTCCGGCCAGCGCGCATTGGCTTCGGCTCCGGCGCATCCCCCGTGGGCGTCAATCGGCGCGAACCGGTCACGGACAAGGCGGGAAACACGCAGATCCGCCTCGGCCGCAACCCCGCCATCGTCACCGATCGCGAGGTGCAGGTCCTGCAAATCCAGGACCGGGACGGCGGCGCGGCCCGGGCCGTGCTGTTTGCCTATGCGACCCACGGGACCTCCCTGGGCGCCAAGAACCTCAAGGTCAGCGGCGACGTGCTCGGGCTCGCCTCGCAATTCCTCGAACGCTTCTTCGGCGCGGGGGTGATCGCCCCCGCGTTCGCCGGCGCCTCGGGCGACATCGATCCGTGGTTCCGCGTCCTGCCCGAGATCCGGACCGTGGACGGCTGGATCCCCGAGCCCGTTCTGCTCGGCACGATGTTGGGCGAGGAGGTCGCCCACACCTCCGAACGCATCGGCGAGTTCGGGCAAGAGGGCCCCGTGCGCTCGCGGGTCAAGACGCTAGAACTTCCCGCAAAGGCCGATCCCGACAGGCCGCCCGATGCCCCGACCGTCCCATTGACCCTCAGCATCGGCCGCGTCGGCGAGGTGGCCTTCGTCGGTCTCGGCGCCGAGGTCTTCAATGACATCGGGCGCGCGATCAAGGACCG
This sequence comes from uncultured Verrucomicrobiales bacterium, assembly GCA_964651705.1. Classification (GTDB taxonomy): domain Bacteria; phylum Verrucomicrobiota; class Verrucomicrobiia; order JADLBR01; family JADLBR01; genus JADLBR01. The sequence continues at coordinate 5,908 of CAZYWZ010000154.1, read as the reverse complement.
CTCGCCCTTCCCGCACACCATGATCCTGACGCACTGTAACGGCGGCGCCGGCTACCTCGTCGTCAAAGAGGCGTACCCGCGGGGCGGCTACGAGGTCAAGACCAGCCCGTTCGCCCCGGAAGCGGCAGAGATCGCCTTGAAAGAAATCGCGGCTCTCCTCAACGAGTTGAAGGGAGACTGAATGGTGGGACAGCGAGCCGCATCATTCAGGGGGAAACTTGGCCTCGTGGCGCAGGCATTCCTGCCTGCGGCGGGGGCCCGATAGCTTGCTCGCATCGCCATGGGCCCCGACCGCTTTGAGCAAATAGCACGGCACTATGCCAGCTTGCGCATCGCCGTCGTTGGCGATTTCTGCCTCGACCGGTATCTCGAGATCGATCCCGCTCGCGAGGAGGTGTCGATCGAGACGGGCCTTCCCGTCCGCAACGTCATCCGGGTCCGCCCGCAGCCCGGGGCGGCGGGCACGGTGCTCGGCAACCTCGTCGCGCTCGGGGTGGGCGAGATCCACGCGATCGGTTTCTGCGGCGACGATGGCGAGGGCTACGAGTTGCGACGGGCGCTCGCCGCGTTGCCCGGCGTCCGGCTCGACGCGTTCCTCACCTCCCCCGACCGCCGCACCTTCACCTACTGCAAGCCCCTGCTGGTGGGACCGGGGCAACCCCCAAGGGAACTGGAACGCCTGGATTCAAAAAACTGGACCCCCACGCCGGGGCCCCTCGCGCGCCAGTTGGCCGACGCCGTCCGGCACATCGCCCAATCGGCCGATGCCCTCATCCTCATGGATCAGGTCGATGTCCCGGAAACCGGCGCCGTCGCGCGCCCGGTCCGCGATGCCGCGCTCGCTTCGCTGCAGGCACGCCCCACCCTCCTCGCGATCGCCGACTCCCGGCGCGGCCTCGCCGATTATCCCCCCTTGGCCTTCAAGATGAATGCCCGCGAACTCGCGGCGCTGCACGGAAACGCCGCCGCCCTCGACCCCGTCGAGGCGGCTCGCATGGCCGAACACCTCGCCCGGCGTAACCGCCAGCCCGTCTTCGTCACCCTCTCCGAGAACGGCATCGTCGGCGCGCCGCCCGACGCCCCGGCCTCGCACGCGCCCTCCCTCCCCGTACGCGGCCCGATCGATATCGTCGGCGCCGGAGATGCCGTGACCGCCAACCTCGCCGCCGCCATCGCCGCCGGCGCCACGATCCCCGAGGCGCTCCAGATCGCCATGGCCGCCGCCTCCATCGTCGTCCACAAGCTCGGCACCACCGGCACCGCCTCCCCCGCCGAGATCGGGGGGCTGATGACATAAGTCCCCGTGAGGCAGACATTCCTGTCTGCCCCTCGAAGGGATCGGGCAGGCAGGAATGCCTGCCCACTGCCGGGCGCCCCGCCCCAAATCCTCGCGTAAGGATCGCTCCCCGAGTAACATGCCCTCAACGAACCGTAAAGGACACAGGCACGTCACTGTGCCAAGTTTTGTAGGGCGCGGATTCCTATCCGCGCCACGCACGGTCCTGCCGGTTGCCCGTGGCGCGAAAGGGATTTCGCGCCCTACATTCCCAAGTGTTGCGCCTCCGGGTAGTGCCTTACGCGAGGATTTGGGCCCGCAACCGCCCATTGACGCGCGGCCTTTTTTTTGCAAGCGTCTGCCCGTCCTCATGAACATCCACGAATATCAGGCTCAGGAGTTGCTAAATCGTTTCGAGGTGCCGACCCCGCGCGGCAAGGCGGCCTCGACCCCGGACGAGGCGGAGGCCGCGGCCCGCTGGCTCGGGGTCAACAAGATGGTCCTCAAGGCCCAGATCCATGCCGGCGGCAGGGGCAAGGGCACCTTCAAGAATGGCCTCAAGGGCGGCGTCCAGGTCTGCAAGACCGCCAGCCAGATCCGCGAGATGGCCGACAAGATGCTCGGCCAAGTGCTCGTGACCAAACAGACCGGCGAGGAGGGACGGCTCGTCCGCAGGGTCATGGTCGCCGAGGCCAAGGAGATCGAGCGGGAGCTGTACGTGGCCGTGCTGCTGGACCGCGCGCGCGCCTGCCCGATCCTATTGGCGAGCATCCACGGCGGCATGGATATCGAGGCGGTCGCCGAGGAGCATCCGGACTCCATCGTGCGCGAACCCATCCACCCCGCCCTCGGCCTCCAGCCCTACCAGACGCGCAAGATCGCCCGCCGACTCGGCTTCCCCTCCAGCCAGATGCGGGCCGCATGCCGCCTCTTCCACTCCCTCTACCAGGCCTTCGTCAAACTCGACTGCAGCCTCGTCGAGATCAATCCCCTCGTGGTCACCAAGGGCGGGGAGGTCCTGGCCCTCGACGCCAAGTTCGGCTTCGACGACAACGCCCTGTTCCGCCACCCGGAGATCGTCGAGCTGCGCGACGTGGACGAGGAGGACCCCCGCGAGGTCGAGGCCTCGAAACTGGGCCTCAACTACATCGGGCTCGACGGGGACATCGGCTGCATGGTCAATGGCGCCGGCCTGGCCATGGCGACCATGGACATCATCAAGTTCTACGGCGGCAACCCCGCCAACTTCCTCGACGTGGGCGGCGGCGCCGACGAGGACCAGGTCACGGGCGCCTTCAAGATCCTCCTGGCCGACAAGCGCACCAAGGCGGTCCTGGTGAATATCTTTGGCGGGATCATGAAGTGCGACGTGATCGCGCAGGGCATCATCAACGCGGCCAAGACCGTGGGGATCAAGGTGCCCCTGGTCGTCCGGCTGGAGGGAACCAATGTCGAGGAAGGCCGAAAGTTGCTGAAGGAATCGGGCCTCGCGCTGGAGGCGGCGACAGACCTTGGCGACGCGGCCCAGAAGGCCGTGAAGGCCGCGAAAGGAGCTTGAGTCATGGCGATACTGGTCGGTAGCAACACGAGGCTGGTGGTGCAGGGCATCACCGGGAAATCCGGGGCATTCCACGCCAGGGCCTGCATGGCCTATGGCACCAAGGTCGTCGCGGGCGTCACCCCCGCGCGCGGCGGCGAGATGTTCGACGACAAGGTGCCGGTGTTCGACACGGTCGCCGAGGCGCGCAAGGAAACCGGCTGCAACGCCACGATGATCTTCGTCCCGCCCGAGTTCTCCGCCGACGCGATCCTCGAGGCGGTCGACGCCGGCGTCGAGCTGGTCGTCTGCATCACCGAGGGGATCCCGGTGCTCGACATGATGCGCGTCAAGGTCGCCATGCAGGGCTGCGGGAGCACCCTCATCGGCCCGAACTGCCCCGGCATCATCACCCCCGGCGTGTGCAAGATCGGCATCATGCCCGGCTACATCCACAAACCGGGCGGCGTCGGCGTCGTGTCGCGCAGCGGCACCCTCACCTACGAGGCCGTCTGGCAGCTCAGCGAGCGCGGCTACGGCCAGTCCACCTGCATCGGTATCGGCGGGGACCCCATCCACGGTCTCAGCCACATCGATTGCATCAAAATGTTCAACGAGGATCCCGGCACCGAGGCCATGATCATGATCGGCGAAATCGGCGGCACCGACGAGGAGGAGGCCGCCGAGTACATCAAGGCCCACGTCCGCAAACCCGTCGCGGCCTTCATCGCGGGCGCCACCGCGCCCCCCGGCCGCCGCATGGGCCACGCCGGCGCCATCATCACCGGCGGCAAGGGAACCGCCCAGGCCAAGATCGCCGCCCTCGAGGCCGCCGGCATCGCCGTCTCCCCCACCCCGGCCCAGATGGCCGAGACTCTCATCAAGGCGATGGGGAAGTAGGGCAAGGGTCAAAAGGCATAGGTCAAAGCCACAGGTCGTATCTCGCCCTTTGACCTACTCTTTGACCACCTCGAAGGACTGGATGGCGTCGCCGGCCTGGATCTTGTCGATCACCGACATGCCGTCGCCGAGCACGCGGCCGAACACCGTGTACTGCCCGTCGAGGTGCGGGGCGTCCTTCAGCACGAAATAGAACTGGCTGTTGGCGGAGTTGGGGTCGGGCTTGCGGGCCATGGCGAGCGCGCCGCGGGTGTTGCGCTGCGCGGGGCTGACCTCGAGCGGGAGATTCGGGTACTGCGAGCCGGCGCTGCCGACACCCGGCGTATCGAGGCCCTTCTTGGTGAGGGGATCGCCCACCTGCGCCACGAAATCGGGCACGATCCGGTGGAACAGGATGCCCGTGTAGAAACCGTCCTTGGCCAACTGCTTCATGCGCTCGACGTGCTTCGGCGCGATGTCGGGGTAGAGCTCGATCAGCACCGTCCCCTTGGTCGTGACGATGCGGATGTTCGGGCGCTGGCTCTCGCTTCCGGGCGCACGGGTGGGTTCGGGCTTTTCTTCAGGAGTCTTTGCCATCCGGCAACTTGAGCAGGCCAACGCCATGGCGCAAGCCGCGAAAGATAGGACGATGTGACGCATGTCCCCAAGGAAAGCCTGCCCGCGGCCGTTGTCCACCCGATTACTTGAGCCGCTTGCGCAGGGCGTCGCCCGGGAAGAGCTTCCCGGGGCATTCGGTGGGCCGCGGGTTGATCTCGCGGTGCAGGACGAATTTCGGGCGCGAGCCGGGGCAGATCTTGCGCAGATAGTCCACCAGCTCGATGCAGGCGGCGACCTGCCGGGCCGTCGGTTTCTCAGCGTTGAAATTGCCGACGAAACAGATGCCGATGGATATCCCGTTGAGGAACTCGCTATAGAGGTGGCCGCCGGCCTTCTGCTTGAGCCACCGGTCGCCGACCTCGATCTGCCCGTCGCCGGTGTAGCTGCCGTTCCCGATGACGAAATGGTACGCCATGCCGTTCTCCATCCCGCGGACCATCCGGTGGTAGTGATCGAACACCTCCGCGCTCCCCTTGCTCGTCCCGCTGTGGTGGATCACGATGTATTTCCACCGGTCCCGCTTGGCCTTCGGCTTGTCGATGAGTTCCTTGCAGTCGCGGAGGTGCACGCCGGCCGCCTCGGCCTTTGCCCTCGACAGAAAAGGCAGCCGCAATCCCGAACCGGAATGCTTCGTCGCGATGGGGGTGGCGCGGGACTTTGTCGCCGCGGCAACCTCGGGCTCGCCCTCTGGCTCTGGGGCTTTCTGGGGCTCGGTGTCTGGCCTCGGTTCCACCGGCTCGCGCCGACTCTCCTTAGCCGCATCCTTTCCATCGGCCGATCGGTTCCCGGCCTGGCTCTCCTCCCCCGGCGGCGCGGGCTGAGGCGCCGCCGCAACCTGCGGCTGCGGAGGGGATGCCTGGGGCCGCCGGACGGTCAGACGCTGCCCCACCCGGAGCACGTCTTTGGGACCCATGTCATTCCATGCCATCAGATCGGGCAACGGCACCCCGTACCGCTTCGACAACGCGTAGAGCGTATCCCCTTGCTCCACCAGATGCGTGACGGGAGCCTCCGGCAACGGCGGCGGCGAAGGCACGGACGTGACCGGCCGCGAGACCTCGGCGGGCAGCGGCGCACTCGCCGGCGGCGCCGCGGCGCGAGCGGCCGGCTCGGGGGGCAGGCGCAACCGCTGGCCAATGCGGATCACCCCGCGCGGATCGATGCCATTAAGCCCGGCGATGTCCGCCACGCTCACGCCATGGCGCACGGCGATGCGGGTGAGCGTGTCGCCCTCCCGGACGACGTACCACCTTTCGCCCTCTCCCTGCGCGATGGCCACACACGCCAGCGCCAGGGCAATCAGCGCGCCCGGGAAGCGTCGCACGGGCCAAACATGGCCCCGAGAACCAGTTCTGTCGAGCGCGGTTAGCCCTGACTCGAAAATTGGCCACGGGATCGGCCTGTAGGGCGCGGATTCCCATCCGCGCCACGAGGGCCCTGCCGGTTGCCCGTGGCGCGAAAGGGATTTCGCGCCCTACATTTTCACCCCCGGTGGTGCCGCCCTGGGGCGGCACGGGCTCTGACTCGAAAATTGGGTCGCGACGTAGGCTGCGCCTTGGCGCACGCGGGCGTTCGATTCGGCAGCGTGCGCCAAGGCG
>CAZYWZ010000153.1:0-13626 GCA_964651705.1 uncultured Verrucomicrobiales bacterium | reverse complement strand
TGAAAACACAGTTGCTGCGGTGGCAGAGCGCAGCGGCGACACCGCTTTTCCTTCCCGCGGAACCGGCACCCGCGAGGAAATGCTCCACCCCGATCAAAAAACATTGCCAGCGGCGAGACCGGGCGAGCAAGATATCGGAATCCCAACCTGGAGCCCTCCATGAGAATTGCCGATGCCAGAGTCCCTTCCTGCCGCCGCGTGACGCGCCGGGATTTTCTGAAGGCGTCGGCCGGGGCGCTGGGGATGCCGCTGGTGGTGCCGGCCTCGGCCCTGGGGCGGGGCGGGGCGGTGGCGCCGAGCGAGCGGATCAATTTTGGGGTGATCGGGTTTGGGCCGCGGGCGAGCTCGCTGGTGCCGCTGTTCCTCCAGGAGCCGGACCTGCAGGCGCGGGCGGTGAGCGACTGCCAGGCGGAGCGTCGGGAGGCGGCGAAGGCGCTGGTGGACGGGACGTACGGCAATGCGGACTGCGCGATGATCCCGGACTTCCGTGAACTGATGGCGCGGCCGGACATCGACGCGGTGTACATCGCGGCGGGCAACCGGTGGCACGGGCTGGGGGCGATCTACGCGATGCGGGCGGGCAAGGATGTGTACGCCGAGAAGCCGGTGAGCCTGTCGATCGGCGAGGGGCGCGCGGTGGTGGACACCGCGGAACGGTGCGGCGCGATCTATCAGGGCGGGCACCAGCGGCGCTCGATCGACTCGTGCCGGTTCGTGGCCGACGTGGTGAGGAAGGGGATGATCGGCAAGGTCAAGCGGGCGATCTTGCGCTGCTGGGCGGGCGGGACCGTGAAAGAGATCAAGCCGTGTCCGGTGCCGGAGGGTTTCGATTACGACCTTTGGCTGGGCGGCACGCCGTGGCACCCGTTCAGCCACGAGCGGGTCAGGGGCTGGCGCTATTTCTGGGACACGGGCGGCGGGATGTTCATGGACATGAACTGCCACTGGACCGACCTGCTGGCGTTCTGCCTGGGCCGCGATGACACCAGCCCCGTGGAATACCAGCCGATCGCCTCGGAGTTCGCCCCGGATGTCGCGAGCGACACGCCGATCACCTGCGAGGTCACCGCGCGCTACGCCGATGGCGTCGAGGTGCTGCTGCAATCGAAGGGGACCTTTCAGGAGCGCCTGTTCCGCATCGAGGGGGACGAGGGCTGGATCGAGTTCTGGGACGAGAACGGGACGGTGAAGGCGGAGCCGGAGTCGATCGTCCGGTATCGGGCGATCACGACGCGCTCGTACACCGAGGCCGGCGGGCACATCCGGGATTTCCTCGACGGGATCCGGCTGCGCCGCCCGACGATCGACAACCCGCTGGCGGCCCACCGCGCGACCGTCACGATGCACGCGGCGAACATCTGCCTGCGGCTCGGGCGGGCCCTGCGCTGGGACCCGGAGAAAGAATGCTTCCCCAACGACCCCGAGGCCGATCGCCTGATCACGCGCGCCCTGCGCCCACCCTGGACCCTGTGATTGCGACGATCCCGCCCACCCGAGGAGCGATCCCATGAACCGAACCACGCTGTTCCCCCTCGCCGCCGCGCTCGCCTGCGCGCTGGCGCACGCCGCCTTCGCCACCAGTCCGTCCGACATCGAGAAGGCCGTGGCCGCGCTGGCCACCCACGAGGACGGCAAAGACCCCTCCTGCCTGCGGGCGATCGACGCGATGCTCCGCGCCGAGCCCGCGGGTTCCCCCGCCCTGCGCGATCTCGAATCGCGGCTCGCGGCGCTGATCGCCGGCAACTCGACGCGCGAGGCCAAGACGGAGGCGTGCAAATTCCTCTGCGTGATCGGGGGAGAGGCCTCGCTGCCCGCGCTGGCCAAACTGCTGGAAGACGAGGCGCTATCGGAGATCGCGTGCCTCGCGCTGAGCCATTATCCGCCCGCGGCGGATGGCGCCCTGCGGGAGGCGATGTCGCGGGCCAGGGGGCGCGCCGCGCTGGCGATCGCGGGATTGCTTGGGGACAGGCGCGACGCCGGGGCCATCGATGCCCTCGCGGCGCGGGCCAAGGACGGCGACCCGGCGTTGACGGATGCCGTCGCGATGGCCCTGGGCAAGATCGGGACGCCCGAGGCCGCGGCGGCCCTCGAGGCCATTCGCGCGGGGCAACAGCCGCCCCGCCCGGCCACCCTGATGGGGTCGTTGCGATGCGCGGAGGCCCTGGCCGAGCAAGGGAAATCTGGGGAGGCCGACGCGCTCTGCGGGCAACTCATGGTGGCCAGCTTCCCCCGGCACGTCCGCCGCGGCGCGTTGCTGCTGCGCTGCCGGTTGACGGAGGGCAAGCCCGCGGATGTGATCTTGGCGCTCCTCCGGTCGGGGCCGGATGACCTCAAGTGCGCCGCCTTGGCGGAGGTGGCCTCGATCGCGGATCGCGCGGATCTGGACAAGGTGCTCGCGATCATGCCGCGGCTCTCGCCCGATGAGCGCGCGCTCCTGATCTCGGCCCTGGCCCGCATGGCGCCCGACTGGGTGCGACCCACGGTGCTCGGGGCCGTCGCCTCCGGCGAGCCCGCGCCCCGCTTGGCCGCCCTCGCCGCACTCGCCCGCGTGGGGGACGCCGGGTGCGTTCCCGCCATGGTCGGCGCCCTCGCCAAAGCGACCGACGCCCGCGAGCGCGCCACCGCGCTGATCGCCCTGCGCGACGTGCCGGGCGATGGCGCGAGCGCGGCCCTCCTCGCCGCGACCGAAAAGGCAGACGCCAAGGACAAGGCCGATCTCATCGGCGTGCTCGCCGACCGCGGCGTCGGGGCCGCGGTCCCCCTCATGCGCGCCGCCTGCGAGTCCCCCGACGCCGCCCTCCGCCGCGCCGCCCTCCGCGGCTACGCCTTCCTCTCCGGGGCCGATGCCCTCCCCTCGCTCGTCGACATGCTCCTCGCCCACGCCGGCGACCCCAGCGCCGGCGACTTCGAGAGGGCCATCGTGATCCTCGCCGACAAGATCGAGCCCCCCGCCGCCCGCACCGACCTCTTGCTCAAGACTTGGGACGCCAAGCCAGATCCCGCGATCCGCGCCGCGCTGGCGCGCGTCCTCGGCGCGCTCGCCACCGACCCCGCCCTAGAGAAACTCCAGAACGTCGCTACCGAAGGCGACGCCGCGGTGCGCGACGCCGCGATCCGCACCCTGATCGCCTGGCCCGATGCCCGCGCCCTCCCCGCCGTCGAACGCATCATGCGTGAAAATTCCGAGGACAAGTATCGGGTCCTCGCCATCCGCGGCCTGACCGAGATGCTGCGCCGCGACCTTGGCCGCCAGGCAAAGATCCTCGGCGAGGTCCTCGCCCAGTCGCCCCCGCAGCCCGTCGCCAAGGAGTGCCTCGCCGCGCTCGCCCAGATCCCCCATCCCATCGCCATCCGCACCGCCGCCACGAAACTCGCGGATCCCGCCCTCAAGGACGACGCCATCGTCGCCATCCTGACCGCCGGCGAGCGCTGCAAGCCGGAATTGTTGCCCCCCGCCAGGCCCCAGATCGAGGCCGCCGCCAAAGTCGCCGACGAGTCGCTCCGGCCCAGATTGCAAGGGCTTCTGGACAAGGCGCGCTGACTCGAGAATTCCAGATGTAGCCACGGCCGCGAGGCCGTGGACGTCCGCCGCGCGGCCCCTCCGTGGCCGGAGGGGCTACATTTTCATCCCCGGCTCACCGGACCTTCAGTCGGATCGCGCCTTGGCCTGGCTTCTCGAAGGGTCCTGGGGTGGGGTTGGACCGATCCCGTCTCGCACCGAAGTAATCGGTGTCGATCGTGATGGGTGAACCATCGGGGTTTACGTAGGGCGTCCCGGGCACCTTGGCATTGCCGAGCCTCCCTGTGGTGACGGGCACGGTCGTCGCCCTCCCGACAGAATCGTCGAGGGCCATGTGGAGGGATTGCCCTTCGAGGCGGACCCCCGGATCGAATGCCTCGGCCACGATCGGCCCGGCCTCCTTCGCGTAGGGTCGTGCGCCGTGGTAGTAGACGTTGCCGCCGGCCTGCAGCGGCAACTCCCGGATATCGTACACGCAGGTCCCGTGACCCGTGACGCGGCGATGGCGTTCGCCCTGCTTGGGCGGCACGGCGGGGGCGGCGGGGTTCCCCTCGCCGATGAAGATATTGTTGTAGAACCGGTTATCGCCCCCCTTGATGTTCGCGAGGCCGGCGACCGCCGTGGAATGGGCGGGATGGTATGGGGTCTCGCGGCCCGGTTCTTCGGTGCTGATGATCCTGCCGGCCATGAGATTGTGCGCGTAGGCACCGCCCTGGGACATGTCGAGCAGCGTGGTGGGGGAGAGAAAGATATTGTTGTCCACGACGAACGGCCCGTGATTGACCTCGACGAAGAGGTCCTCGCTGATGTTGTCGTGAAACAGGTTCCGGCTGACGCGCGTGCCTTGCGCCATCCAGTCGAGCCAGAGCCCGCGCGTCGTGCGATAGATGTGGTTCCGGCTGATCTCGGTGTCGATGGCGGCGTGGAACTTGATGCCGGCCATCTCCGCGCCGGTGAAGAGGCGCCGCACATGGATGTCGTGGATCGTGTTGCCGGTGACCGTGCTGAACGCGCAGCCGAGGCTGCCCACGATCCCGGCCTGCTCGCAGTGGGAGATGGTGTTGTCGCGGACGACGTGGCCGCCGATGTTCTCTTTCGTCCAAGCGATCGGGTGCGCGTGCGCGCGCTCGATGGTCTTGACGTAGCCCTCGGCGCTGTTGGCCGAGGTGTTGTCGAATTCGTCGCCATGTTTCCCCAGGGCGATGCCCGTGCAGATCGAGTGGCTGACGACGTTGCCCTCGATGACCCAGCCCTTGCTCCAGTGCGTGCCGATCAGGCCTGGCTGTTCGGCCGTCGGCGGTGCCCACGGGGTCGCCGCGTGCCGCATGGTGAAGCCGCGCACCGTTATATAGTCCCTGCCGGGCTTATCCGGATAGAAGACCGTCTGGCGCACGTTGATCTCGACGAGCTGCTCGTTGGGATTCACGCCCGGGAACTGCGCCCAGATCGTGGTGTTCGAGCCATCGACGCGCCCGAACCACAGGGGCGCGTCGGGCACCTCGAATGGGGCCGTCGCCGCCGCGCCCCGTTGGCCCCCCATCACCTCGTCCAGCGTCGCGGCTTCCATCAGCCAATCGCCATTCAGGTACACGGCGCCGGTGTGATGCTCCCGGCCCTTCGGGTTGAACCAGTCCCCGCGGATGAGATCCGCGTAGGGGTTGAAATCGCCGAAGAACGCGTTGGGCACCGTCGCGGTCCAGACGTCTCCCGTCACCGGCTTCCAATCCTTGATCGGCTCCGATCCCTTGATCTCCACCGCCTCGCCGGGCGCCGCCCGGTACACGATGCGCCGCCGCGGGGACGTCCCGCCCCGCGGCGGATTGACGCGCTCGCGGTAGACGCCCGCGTGCACCGTGATGGTGTCACCGGGCCGCGCCACTGCGGCGGCGCGCCCGATGGTGCGCAGCGGCGCCCCCTTCGTCCCGGCGTTGGCATCGTCGCCCCCGATCGCCACGTGCCACTCCACCCCGCGCGTGATCCACAGATAAAGCAATGCCACGAGCGCGAATAGCGCGATCAGGCCAACGAGATAGTGCCACTTCCGTTTCATGGTGCGACACTAATGGAAAATCTCGGCACCGGCAATGGCCCGACTCACAAAAACCTATCCGCTATCACAAATCGCGTTTGACGCGGGCGGGCGGGCCGCCCTTGGATGGGGCATGTTCTACGACGGGGCCAACGTGCTGTGGGATAACCGGAGCCTGCGCGCGCCGGGCGTGGTGTTCGGCGAGATCCGGTATCGGCCCGGCGGGCTCTGCGGCCCCCGCGCGCAGCGGGATTTCCAGCTGGTGATCCTGCACTCGGGGGCCTGTCGCCTTTCGGTGGATGGGCGAGCGCAAGAATTGCGGGTCGGCTCCGCGACACTGCTGCGGCCGGGCGGCAGGGAACACTTCCGTTTTGCGCCGGACGCCGAGACCCACCACACGTGGTGCTCGCTCGCGCCGGATCGGGTGCCGACGGACCTGAGGCGGCGCCTGGCCAAGGCCCCGGCCTCGGCCCCTTGCTCGGAGACCTTCCGCCACCTTCATGCCGCGGCCTTTGAACTGGCCGGGCCCGTCCGCGAGCCGGGACGCCGGGTCCTGCTCGGGCTGGCGCTCTGCCTCTTCCACGAGTACGCCCACATGGCCCGGGCGGACGGCGCCGGCGCACCGCGCATGGCCCCGGTCCACGCCGCGCTCCGGCACATGGAGGAGCACTTCGGAAGGGAGGATTGTCTCGCGGGGGCCCATCGTGCGGCGGGGATCTCCCGCAACGCGCTGATATACAAATTTCGGGAGGCGATGCGGCTGACGCCCGCCCGGTATCTCTGGCGGCTGCGGGTCGAGCGCGGGGTGGCGATGCTGGCCGAGACGGGCCTCACCATATCGGAGATCTCGGGCCGCTGCGGCTTCAGCAACCCGTTTCATTTCTCGCGGCTGGTGAGGCAGGCGCAGGGCGCCCCACCGCGGGAGGTCCGCCGCCGGATTTGGGAGGGGAGATAGCCCGTCACTTGCGGTGTCGGTCCTGGCTCGGTTCGGGCGGCTTGAGTTCTTCTTTGAGAGACTTGAGATCGTGCCGCTCATCCCCCAAAAACCCCTTGGTTGGTGCATTTGTCATAGAATGGCGCTCGGACTTGGTCGCTTCTATGATCCGGTCGATCTTTTGAATCATTTGATTCATCTTGGCCCGGGCGGCTGGCCTCAAAGTGGCCGCCCCCGTGCCCCCCTTGATCTTCCCTGCCTCGTCTGACAGGACACCACCCGTGGAGAGCCTGCGTCCCGCGGCGTCCACCGCCCCCGTCACTGTCTGTGGCCCACCGACAGACGATCGGTTGCTCGCGAGCGGCATCGTCCCTTGGACCGCCACGGCGGGGGTGCGATTCGTCAGCATCCCCGGATCTTTGTGGATGGCCGTCACCGGGGTTGGACAGCGTTTGAAGCCCTCCAGCCGGGCCGCCGCATCTCCGGTCATCGGCGCCGGCTCACACAGGCCTGCCGCCGGGCAAAGGAGAAGCCCGATCCACAGGTGTCGCCAATTCTTTCTCATATCGCCTCCCATCCGTCAAACTCGCTCCCGCGCCTCATGGCCCGCACACCCCCCGGACCGTTACAGTTTCCAGATCTTCCGCAGCCCATCGATCTGTGCCAGGGCGGCCTTCTGCTGGGCCGCATTCTTGATCTTCTTGGCAAAACATCGGGCGCTCTCGGAATTGGAGGAAGACAGAGGCGGCCATGGCCGCCACCAACACGCCGATCGAATAGATTCTCATCACTCGCCCCTTTCTCGATTGTGGACCCTCGCCAGGCGCCGGACACCCCCGAAACTCGGCAACCAGCACTCGGCTTCAAGGCGCATGATAAAACGTAATATCCGGCGCCTCGCCCGGTCAAGTTATGGGCGCCCAGAAAAATCCTGCTGCCCATTAGCCCCGATCGTCCGCCTCGCGCCGAGCAGCGCGGCGTACCACTCCCGCAACTGCCGCGTGGATGGGCGATCGTCGAGGAACATCGCGCAGGCGTGGGCGCCGAGGCCGGAGCGGACAAAGGTCGCCTCGGCCCGCGACTCGGACATCAGCGCCCCGAACGCCTCGGCCGAATTGTCCGTGTGGAAGATGGCCCGCCCGCGGAAGCGCCGCGCCCGCTCCATGGCGCCTGGCATGGTCGCGCCGCGCCAACCGTCGCCATCGTAGTGCTGGCAGGCGTGGAATCCCTTCCACAGTTTCGCGATGCGGTCGTCGCGCAACCCGATGTAGCCGCAGGCGATCGCGCCGCGGGAGAATCCCGTGAGCACGACATTATCCGCGTCGCCGCCAAACGCCCGGCAGATGTCCTGCACCGCCCGCACGGCGTGGTCGGCGGTCGCGTCGGCGTCGCCCCACCCGTCCTCGGCGATCGTCCCCGCGGCGCGATCCACGAAGGGCAGGCTGACCCAGATCGCACCCCTGCCCTTGGTCATGCCATATCCGATGACGCACTGCTCGGGTCGGCCCGTCGAGTAACAGGTGGGCACAAAGAAGATATTGCCCGGATACTCGGCGATGACCGGATAGCGGCCCCCGGCCTTCCAATCCTCGGGCAAATACAACGCGGCATAGGGGCCGCTGCCCCCGTCGCCCGTCAACCCGTAACGCACGCGTCGGCCGGGCGCGGGGGTGCCCTCTTCCATCTCCGGCACGTCGAGGCGCGCCGTGGGCCGCCGCCATGGCGGCGCCTCGCCCGTCGCCGCCAGCCCTCGCACCTCAAGCCTCGCCCCGTCGAGCGCCTTGAGCACCATCACCCGCACCTGCTTGATCAGGCCGGGATCGACCTTCGGTGTCCCATCGGGAAAGGTATCCCTCAGTCGGCACTCGAAGCGGCGCGACTCGCGCGGTGCCAACATCGCGTGATCCCCGACGGCATCCCAGCCCCGCCGCCCCACCACCCAGAGCATCACCTCGACGGGTTTCTCCCCCCGGTTGGCGATCTCGGCCTCGACCCGCTCGCGCCGCGCCAGATCCCAGCCCCCCGCCGGGGCCGGGATTGTGCACCACGCGTAGTTCGTTCGCCCGGGGACCGTCACCGCCAGCGACAGGGCGCGCCCGGTGCCCTCGTCGCGCCATGCCGCCGACATGGCGCGGAGATCGGACAGTTCCGACGTCGCTTGGACGTGGGCCCACATGGTCTCGGCGCCCGCCCGATCGCCGCACCATGTTGCCACGGCGGCCATCTCCGCCTGATCTCGGATCACCCTCAGTTCCATACTCCCCTCGGCCCCGGCGCGGCTGATCGCCCCGGCGAATCCCTTGATGCCCCGCACGGGTTTCCCGCTCACCCCCTGGATGAGATCGCCCTTGCGCAGGCCCAGGGCAAAAGCCTCCGATCCCGGCGGGGCGTCGGCGACGAAGGCGCCGCCGGCGTCCGCGGCCACGCCCACGGCCGAAAACTCGTAGTGCATCAGATCGCGCAGGGTCGCCCCGCGCCAACGCATCTCACCCCCGGCAGACGAGGCGTCTTCCGCTCCGGGCCGCAGTGGCGGAATCTCCGGCGTCCGCGCCATGGCCCGCAGGCGCGGCGGGCGGACCCCGAACTGGTCCATCGGGAAGTTGGCGAAACCCAGCCCCAGGGCGGGCGAACCGTCCTTGACGCGGAAGTCGCCCTTGGCCGCGCCCACGAACATCGGGTCGCCGACGAGCGAATCCGCGTCACAACCGTTGGCCGCGAACTTGGCGCGGTCTGCTTCGGAGGTCGTGAAAAAGTTGCGATTCACCTCCTTGCCCCACCTCGCGATATCCATTCGCGCGGGGCGGTGCGGCCCCATCACGATGTTGCGCGCGAACACGTCGCCGCTGTTCTCGAACCAGACGTGCGGGTGCAGGCTGTTGTTGACGATGATGTTGTTGGTCGCGGTGCGCCCATAGCCCTCGCGGAGCTTCAGGCCACCGTGGAGCAGCAGGTTATTGTATATCCGATAATTGGATGACCCATCGTCGAGGTCGATGTCCCAGCCGTGGTCGCAGCGCCAGCGGCTGTTGCGGAGGATGGTCGGCTCGACCATGTCCAGGTATGGCAGCGCCGGGTCCGCGGCGACCTGCTTGTCCACCTCCCGAACGTCGCGACTCCAGTAGCGATCCCGGCCCCAGGAGTTGAAGCTGCCGTGGTCGCCGGTCTCCATCACGGTGTCAAAGATGTCGCAAGATTCGATGAGGTGCCCGCCCCAGCAACCGTCGCCGATGTTGATCCCGGCGCGCGGCACGTCATACAGGCTGCAGTGCCGCACGGCGATGCCCCGCGCCATCGAGATCTGCACCGGCGCGGTCTGTTTCTCGAATCGGCCGCTGCGCGTGATCAGGCAGTCCTCCACCACGCAATCGGCGGGGAAATTCCCGCCGATCGGTCCAGGGGTCCGGTCCAGCGAGGCGTAATCGAACTTGTCGTCGTAGTGGAACAGGGCGCCCCGCACGGCCCCCGGGTCACCGACGAACGCCACCCCGTTGGCGCCCGCCTCCCGGATCAGGCAGCCGCGCACCGCCACGCGCCGATTGTAGCGGCTCACGAAGATCGCGTTCCCGCCGACCTGGTCGAAATCGCAATCCTCGATCGCCGCGTCCTCCGCGCCCTCGAGGAACACCGCGCCGCCCCGATACGTGGTCCAATCCGACCGCAGCAGCGGCTCGCGGTTGTCCATGAACGTTCTCGCCGCATGCCGGAAGGTCAGCCCGCGGAGGATGATGTGCCGCACCGGTTCCTTCTCCGTGCCTTGGAACTCGATGAGGTGACGCAGCCGCACGGCCTCGATCGTCGCCGTCTTCAGATCGACGCCCGGCGGCGGATAGAGATAGAGCCAGCCCTCCCGCGCGTCATGGAACCATTCCCCCGGCGCGTCGAGTTCCTCGCGGATGTTCTCGACGAAACGGAAGTCCTTGTGCATGGGGCTGGGCCGATTGTTCTGCCAGCCGCCCTCGTAATCCAGCGCGCCATCGGCCTTCTTGCCGAGGATCCTCCAGTGCATGTCTCCCCAGAGCGCCTTGTGCATCGCGTGGATGTAGCCCCCCGCCGGATCGGTCCACCTCGCGACCCGCCCCGGCGCGATCGCATCCGCCGCCGAGCCATTGAATTGCCGCGCCCCAGGATCGAAATTCGGGTAGCGCGCCATGGGCTGGCGCTCGCCGTTGACGAAAATCTGGTCCAAGGAGAGTCCGGAATTCGGATGGCGGATTGAGGGTATCGGCAGCCGCGCCCTCCAGATCCCGTCGGCGAATGGCTCCCACTCCGGCGCGAGCCGCACGCCCCCGCTGATGACCGGTCGCTCGCCGGGCGCCGCCGCGTACACCACCGGCGCCCCCTCGGCTCCCGAGTCCGCCGCGCCGAAACGGACCGTCTCCGGCAAATAATGGGTACCCCCGTGCAGCAGGACGGTCACGGCCTCGCGCCCGGCGCGCGGACGCACCGCGCGCTGCGCCGCCGCGAGGGTGGCCAAGGGTCTCTCCACCGTGCCGGGATTCGCGTCATCGCCCGAGGGGGACACGTGAAAGGCGCGGCCTGACTCTGCTGCGCCTGCCAACGGCGGCGCCGTGATCCCCATCAGCACCAGCGCGGCGAGCATCGGCAGGGGGACTCGGGCCATCGTGGCGCGGGCACTGTCTCGGCCGAGGCGAGCCCCGACCACAAGTCGCCGCCATCCTGAGACCCGCATCATGGCCGTGTCCGCCCCTCCCGCCGGGCTGCCTCCAGCGCCCCGGAGAGGCGCCCGACCACCCCCGGTTCCCTCCCGGCGATGTCGGTGTTCTCGCCCGGATCGGCGGCCAGGTCAAATAGCTGATGGGATTTGCCACCCTTGCCATCGCCCGTCTCGATCAGTTTCCATTTTCCGGATCGGACGGCCACAACCCTGTCGCGGGTATCGCCCTGGATGAAGGCGAACTCCCTGACAGGCCCGGAGGCATCGCCCAACAGGACGGGAAGCATATCGAACGAATCCTCCGCGGCACCTTCCGGGATGGGGACACCGAGTATCGCGGCGAACGTGGCGAACAGGTCGGTCAGGCACAGGGTCTGGTCCGATGACGTGCCCGGGGGGACCTTCTCGGGCCAGCGGGCGATGAAGGGGACGCGGTGCCCGCCCTCGTAGGGGGTGCCCTTGCCATCGTGCCACGGGCCATTGGTGATATGGCCCATCGCACGGGCATCCCGCTTGGCGGTCTTGAATTTCTCGCGGATGTCGCACCCGTCATCGGCCAGGTTGAGGACCGTATCCTGGGTGCCATTGAAGTCGTTGGGCGTGCTGCCATTGTCGCTGCTGAACACGACGAGGGTGCGACCGGCCAGGCCCAGCTCATCGAGCAGCGCGAGGATCTCGCCCACGTGCGCGTCCAGTTCCTGGGCGTAGTCGCCGAACAGGCCGCACTGGCTCGTGCCGCGGAATCGCGCCGCCGGGGTGACGTGCGTGTGCACCGCGCAGGGCGTGAAGTAGAGAAAAAATGGCCCCGCGCAATTCTCCCGAATGAACCCCAACGCTTTCGCCGTCAGCGTCGTGTCCACCTGATCCTCGACGCGGGGCTGGGCCAGCCCGGAGGGAAACTGCTGGCCCTTCACGACGCGCAGGCTCTCGCCGGGCCTCAGGCCAAAGAACTCGCGATTCTCGACGAAGGCCCGAAAGTGATCGTTGTGGTTGGTCGGCACGCCGAAGTGGTAATCGAAACCCGCCTCGAGCGGGCCGGGGACGAGGGGGTGCTCCCATTCCGGCCCATAGCCGAGATGCCACTTCCCGATCGCGGCGGCGCGATAGCCTTTGGCCCTGAGCAGCGAGGCGAGCGTGGGGCGCCCCGGCTCGAGGCGATAATCGTTGCCCTTGCGGTGGAGCCGCCACGGATAGCGCCCCGTCATCAGCCCGTAGCGCGACGGCGAACAGACCGAGGCGGCCGCGTGCGCATCGGTGAAGCGCATCCCCTCGCGGGCCAACCGATCGACGTGCGGCGTCTGGATCTTCGTCGCGCCGTAGCACGAGAGATCCCCGTATCCCAGGTCGTCGGCGAGGATCACCACGATGTTCGGCGGAGGCCCCGCGTGGAGCGCGGGGCGCGGGGTCACCACCCCAAGGGCGGCGGCCAGAAGCAGAAAGGCGGTCTTCATCGAGGCATCCCCGAGACCCTGACCAGATCAGGCCGCTACTTCACCTTCCAGATCTTCACGTCGTCGACCCACACCGTGGCCGGCACGAGGAAGCTGAACCAGCGCTTCATCGGGTGGGCGAAACCCTCGGAGCGGTGGCTGGCCACCGGTCTGCCATCGATGCTGAGGCGCATCTCGTCGCCCTCGGTGACGAGGATCAGGTCGTGCCATTGCGTGTCGGCCTTCCACGGGACCGTGACCTGCTTGGTCTTCAGCAGCGCCTCCAGATCGGGGGGCGTCTTCTCCTTGCGCGCGGCGATCTCCTCGCGCCGCTTGCGGATCTCGAGGTTCATCACGCCGGTCTTGTGATCGATCAGGGTGATGCCGCTCTTGGAAAGGATGGCGTAGCACAGGTGGCCCGCGTGGATGCCCGTGGCCTCCCGGTCCACGAAACCCAACTGCAGGGACTCGTCCTTGCCCAGGCCGGGGAATCGGAAGCGCACCACCGCGCCCCCATCGGTGAAACCGGCGTCGTGGTGGATGTGCGCGGCGTGGCCCGCCTCCTTCGTCGCGCTGGCGATCTTGAGGATGCCCCCGTCGATGTCCGCCTGCTTGATGCGCGGCACGCGGTCCGCCGTCGCGCTCTCCCAACCGTTGCCGATGGCCCTCAGGCCAGTGCCTTCCTCCTCGCGATCGAAGGCGTCGTGGAACAGGAGCGTGCCCTTGGCCCGGATCCAGAAGGCGTCGTCCCGCCGGGAGGGGGACGGGCCAGCTTCCGCGTCCGGGAAAGCCGCTGGCGCGGCAAGCAGCAAGATGACGAGGATGGTGGTGTATCTCATGGCATCTCTTCCCAACGGATCGCCCCCCAGTCCCGCTTGCGCCGCGCCAGTGCCTCGCAAACCCCGGACTCCAGAGCGACGGTCTTGCTGCTCACGTATGCAGTTTCTATATGCTTAGGCTCGCCGTCAAGGGTGGGGCCGATTCGCTAGCCAGAAACTTCAAACCGCGGATCATGGGGACGACGGAGATAATTCATTG
>CAZYWZ010000152.1:0-13675 GCA_964651705.1 uncultured Verrucomicrobiales bacterium | reverse complement strand
GAAAGACCGCCTCCCAACCGCCGGCCCCGGTGTCGTTTCATTTGAGGCAATTCGCTGGAGAAAATGCACGCTTGCCAAGAATCGGATAGACCATTAGAAAAGCTTACGATGTCCGTGGGGTGCGACGCTGCTGGTGGTGGCCGCGAGGGCACCATCGTTTTTTGGTGGGTTCGTAGCCCTGCGTGGAAGGGGGGCGCCGCCACATGCGTGTCGGTGCTGAAGTGGTTTGGATTGGCCGCAATCCTGTGTGGGCAGGAGGCGCCAAAGGTACCTCGTGCTGACATCGAGCAAGGGGAGGCCGGGGCGCATCTTCTCCTCATCGACCACAGCGGTTCGATGAATCGCCCTGCGGAATCCGGTGTGGGGTCTGGTGAGACGCGTTGGCGGGTGATGCAGCGGGCGGCGGTCGACTACGTGAAACTCCTGAAGCCCAACGGTGCGAAACTGTGGTTCAAGGTGTTCAAGAATGACGCGGCGGCATGCGACCCCCGCGAGTTTATCTTGGATAGCGAGGCGGCCCGCAACGATGTCATCGCCTTTATCCAAGACTACCCAGCGCCGGAGAACCGAAATTGGACGCCCCTCTGGGATGCCATGGGGGAGGCTTTCGAATTGGCGGAGAAGATTTCGATTCAGACCCCAGGTCGGGACGTCTGGGTGCTGGTGTACACGGATGGCGAGGATTCCAACATCGATGATACGGGCCCCGGCTCGAAGACGTGGACAGAAGAGAAGATCCAGAAGCGGTTTGGTTCACTCAAGCGTGTCAACCCCAACGTTTATCTCATCAAGGGTGGGATCGGACGCATCCTAGTACCAGTGACGCTTCGTCCGGCCGACGTGAGCCTGCCCAACCTCAAAGCGAGACCGAAGCAGGCCGTCGAATTTTGCTTCGATGCCAAGGATTTCATCGAAGGTTCCCTGGCCGGAGTGGAGGCCAATCTGGCCGTCCGCGGCGTGGGTCCTGTCGCGGGGTTGGTGACGATCTCCCCATCACGCGTCAAGCTCGGGCGGGGTCCTTTTCCGTTGGAACTGGTGGCGAGGGATCCCGATTCCCTCAGATTCGATCAGGAGGTCTCGGTGGAACTCGCGGCGAGCTTCTCGGAGCATCCGCGTTACGACTTGCGGCAAGCGAATGCCGTTCGCCTGCGCTGGCAGGCGAAAGGGCCGATCAAAGTGGAGGCTTGGCGGCCGGAGAGCGGGTCGACCTTTCCCGTGGAAAAGCCAGTGAGATTCTCGGTGGTCACGTTGCGGGATGCTAGGGTGGTGTGGGATTTTGGGGACGGGGAGAGCGGGTCTGGTCCCGAGGTGACGCACATTTACCACAAGTGCGGGCCCATGGAGGCGCGCCTGTCAGTGATCGATCCCGAAGGTGGGCCCAAATTCGAGGCGAAGATCGATCTCGTGATCGAGGACGTCGGGATCTCCCTGGATCCGGTGGCGAAGCGGGTTTTTGCGGGGCGGCCGACGCGATTCACTTGCACGACCCGGGGCAAGTTCCGGCACGTGGAATGGTGGATCGATGGAAGGGCCTACGAGGGGAAGCCCAGGGACGACGGGGTCGCGGGTTTCGTGATCGAATACCTGTTCAGCGACGCTGGCCCGCACGAGATCTCGGTGTTGGGGCACGCCGAGAGGACCACCCTGGCATCTGAACCGATCCGCGTGCCCGTCGAACGAGAGCCGCGTCTCACGATCGTCGGGCCGATCGAGGGTGCCACAGTCGCGTACGACAAGCCGTCCATGTACGCCGCCGAGGTCGAGGGGGACCACATCAATACCGTCCGCTTTGAAGTCGTCCATGGCCAAACGGGTGAGGTGCTGATGTCGGCGCGAAGCATACCCGTCGTCGGGGATGGATCCAAGCGTCGGGCGAGTTTCGAGTTCGCGTTGCCTCTCCGCGAGGGCAGGACCCCGGCAACATTGCGGGCGGTTGCCGAGAGCCGCGTGCAGGATGCTGCCCTGCCGGAGCCCGCGGACGTGAAGTTCACCTATGAGGAACCAAAGACCGCGATCCGGATCGTCCTCCTGGGCGAAGACCAGAGCGTCCGGATCGGGCAGCCATTCGAGTTGAAGCTCGAGGCGACGGGTCCGGTCACGGATCGGAGGTGGTCGTTCGGCGATGGTTCTGCCGACGACTCCGATCAGGAGATCGTCGCCCACACGTATAGGCAATATGGCGGCTACAAGGTGATTGCGTCCGCCCGGATGCGGGACGGCACGCGGGTAGAGGCCGAGCCGATCACGATCCTAGTGCAAAAGGTCCCGGTGCAAGCCGCCATGGAGGTGAAGCTCCACGGGCTGGACGTTGGGACCGCCGTGCATTCGGTCCCGGTTGGTGCGACGCTGGCCCTGAAGGACCTCTCGACAGGCGATGTCCAAGAACGCCTCTGGTTTTTCAATGGGAAACAGTTGCCGGCTGGGGAGGCATCCGTCATCGTCCGGGAACGTGGGCCCAACGCGATCCGCCTTGAGGTCAAGGGATTTCCCGGTGCAGGGGATGGCTCCTGCGAGCTGCATTTCGTGGCGCGCAACTACCCGTTGTTCCTGGCCGCATGCGTGCCCCTCGCGGCGATGGTGGTGTGCGCCTACTGGGCATTCCTTGCCAAGAATGCCGCAATGGGCCACCGCTTCTTTTTCGGTGCCGATCCCGACCCCCAGCACAACGTCATGTCTTGCGACATCAGGCCGTATTGGAGGCGCTGGTCCAAGACCGCGTCGATCCCCGCGATGGATCTGGTAAGTCAGTTGCCGGAATCGCTCGACGCTGACACCGAGCTTTCCCGCGACTGGGGCGCCAAGGCCGATGATCTCCTGATCTTGCTCGATGCCGATGGCTCGCTCGCCATCAACCGGGAGCGCGGCGACTTAACCTGGGCGCTCCACCAGCGGCGGGCAACCGACGAGCATGGGAATTCCCTCCCCGACACGATCCGGTGGTACGAGCTGAAGGCCACCGGCGGCAGACCGGGCAACGGCTGCTACCTGTTTCTGAAGCTGGATCGGACGGAGGGCGCGCCCGCAACCGAGTGGCTGTGGTTCACAATGGTGTGTGCGGCATGCGTCGGGACCGCAATGTGCGTTTGGTGGTTTGCGACCTAGGCAGTTTGCGACTGATCACGGATTGAGGCAATCCAACTAGGGCGCCCGCAAGAAAGGAAGGCAGTATGAGCAATGGAGCAAATGGCAAGAGCTTCTCGTGGCCGGCGATATTCGTGGGATGCGGGGGCACGGGTCTAGAGACGTTGGTCCGGCTGAATGGGCTGTTCTGCAGCAACGAATTCTGGCGGAGGCGGCTGGGGAAGGACGTTTATTATCTTTTCATCGATACCGAAAAGGCAGCGATCAAGAATTTCGAGCCGCGCATCAAGGCCCAGCTCCATGGGGCCGTGGCCCCTCACGTGTCCACGATCCATCTCTCTCAGGAAATGACCGGGTTGTCGGAAGCGGTGAAGCCAGTGTTTGATGAAGTCCGTGATCGGGAAGGGCTGAAGCGCCTGAAGGATCATTGGTGGTTCGCCGGGGACCCAGAACCGGAGTCCGCGGCGATGTCGGAGGCCGCATACATTGCCCACCGGATCAACATCGTGGACGGGGCGGGGCAGGTTCCTGCCGTATCTTATTTCCTGGCATGGAAGATGTTGGATGGAGGGATCCAGAGGACTTTGCAGGACTTGCTGCGAGACATGGTCTCTCGGCGGGGCGGCGAGACGACCGAGGCGGCGACCGCCGGCCTGAGCCTGTACTTTGTGGGGAGTCTGGCGGGAGGGACCGGGCGTGGCTGCTGGCAACTCATCGCCCTAAAACTGCGACAGCTCATAAGCCAGAACGCCAACGTGCCGCAGCCGAAGCCGATCGGGTTCTTTCTCGATGCGAGCTGTTTCCCTGGCGTCGACGAGGGACGCGCGAATCAGACGACCGCTTCCCAGATACGCTTGAATTCTCTCACCGGCGTTTCCGAGCTGTCGTGTTGGATGGAGCCGATCCATGGTGGCGAGGGAGGAGCGGGAGAAATGAGGGGAGGGGCGATACGCCACAGCACCTTCTACCGTTTGCCGAGTCTTGCCCGGCCAGGCGATCGCGAGGCGGATGTCCTCAATCCCTATCAGACCCCAAAGGACCCGCGTTGCAACGAAGCGTTGCACACCGTTTTTCTGGTCTTCCGGGATTCGGAAAACGGCTTCTTGAAAGACGAGAAGGTGGCCTTCGACATGGTCGGGAAGGCGATGTACGCAATGGTGACAGAGGAGGTCATCAAAGCGCGACACTGCAATCTCAGTGGTTTCGCCTATTGGGGGGTTGGGACGGCGACGATCGAGGTGCCTTCCGAGCGGCTCCGCCGATGTCTCGAGGCGAGCGCCCGGGTGGGGGCCGTCGAGATTTTACGCCAAGGTGACGCGGCGAAGGTTCAAGAGTTCGTGGAGTCGTTGTGTCGCAGGTCCGGTCTGGGTTTCTTGTTGCGCGATAACGGAGCCCAGGCTTTGTCGGACGTCGTGGAGAATCCCGACCGGTGCCGAGACGATCTCTTCGGTGCGGTGATGCGTGGTGTCACGGAGGATAAGGGGCTCAAGAATCACTTCGCCGCCCTGTCCAAAGCGCTGGGCCAGCCGTCGGGTGGGCCAAAGGGCAAGGGTAAGGAGAGTCTGAAGGATGCCGCGAATCTGATCCTGCAGCTCAAGGCATTGGATCTGCGCAGGAGCGTCGAGGAGAGCTTCGAGGCAGCGACGCAGCAGTTTGGGTCCGCCGGGACCATCCGGGAGAGGCTGCTGCAGGCATTTTTTGGTGCCGGAAGCGTCGCGGGCGAAGCGGTGCAACTGGCCGATGACGAGACTCGCGAGGCCTGGCAAGAAAACGAATTTGGGATGTTGGGCGACAGCTGCTCTTTCGAGGTCCTGCGGGGGGTGGCCGCCGAAATTGAGCGCCGCGCGGCGGTCTTTGCCGCGCCACCGGACAAAGGGGGGCTGCCTACGTCGATCCCGGTCCCGGAACACATCGAGCCTTTTGCGGAGATGATGAAGAGGAAATCCAGGGAAGGATTCCTCACGATGCTCGGTCCGATGTTTTCGAACACCGACAGGGACGAGATCCTGCGAGAGGCCGCCGCGTGGATCCGCTACAAAGCCTATTCCTTGGTCCGATCCCATCTGATCAAGACATGCGCCGAACTAAGGAAAGAGTTTGAGGTCGTCAGGCGAAAAATTGACGCCTGTTGCGATTCCCTCCAAAAGGCCGCCAGGAAGGAAAAGGCAAATCGGGACAAGGAGGCGAAGGACCTATTCTTGGACGAGAGTGGCCGTAAACCGCTAGTGGCTCAGCAGTTGCCCGATGCGGCGGACCCCATCCGGTTCGTTCGGCGCACGCTAAAACTGGGGCGTCCCGAGCGAAATGAGTTCAAGATCCAGTGGGCGCGTCTATTCCGGAATCTGGTCGCCGAAGTGTTGGATCAGGGGAGGCGCCGGGGTGCGTTTGAGACCCTCGATGCCCAGACCCGGGACGACGAGATCCAGAAACGGTTGATGAACGCTGTAGCATTCGAGGGCGATCCCCTGGAGGAATACACATTCGAGAAGGTGGCGAGCGTCCTCTATCAAAAGTATAGATCGTACTTCGAAAGCATTCAGGGTAACTCGTCGGAATTCTCCGAGGAGGCGGACCGCTTCAAGATGATGTTTGGGGTGACGGTTTACATCGACGACGGCCGCGTCCAGTTCGATTGCAGGGAGGACGAATTTGTGACGTATATGGCGGCATCTCTGGTGCGAAGTTGCCGGCCGTATTGGCGGTTGCGACGGGATCAGAAGGACGGCGCTATCAAGGTGTTCCTGCCCGTGGACGTCGAAGACGAAGCCCAGGCCAAGGGCAAGTTGACGGAATTGGTTGGCGAGAGGGTGGACCTGGAGATGTTCCCGGTTTCCACCAGCCGGGCTCAGGGTGGCGGGGGCAACCCGTTCCTGATTCTGGCTTACGTGGCCGGATGCTGTGATGACCCCGGCGACATCTCGTCGCTGGACTATTGGCAGAGCGATAATCGCGCGGCCCGGTGGCTGCAAGAGGTGGAAGACCCCTCGGGGAGATCGTACTTTGACGCCGCCGGCGGAAATCTGGGCCGGGGCTATACCAGCCCAGTCTACGTCCGCGATCAAAAGCTTGTCGAAGTGCGCTGGCGACCGTGGATGAGAGGCCGGAAGGCGGCGCTTGACGAAAGGCGATCGAGGGTCATCCAGGCCGTATTCTATATGCTTTTTGAACCATCGCCCGAGACGGCGACGGATCTTGCCACCCTGAGGTGGAGCATGCCGCTGGTCAGGGCCGGTGAACGAGAGAGGTTCCGTTTCGAGCGACTCGCGTACAAGGAGTTTCAGGCTGCAGAGCGGCCGGGTGTCGAGCCGAACGTTCCTACGGACACGCAATGCGGTTGGAAGACGGGCGCGGAGTTGGCGCAGAGCATCAGGAATGTTGCGTCCAGGCTGGCCGATCCAAAAGGCGCAGGCGCACTCGCTGCAGTTGAGCGGGAGCGGAAGATCTTTGTCGAAAAGGTGCTTCCGCAGCTGGACTTGAGCCGTGACCGGCTGAGGCAGGAACTCAAGCGCATGCGGGAGAACTTCGAGCAAGCGTCCGACAATCCTGCGGTCGAGCCGGAAGACAAGGCCGTCTGGGACGAGCTTATCAACCTGATCGACCGTGGCGCGGCGCTGTAGCGCCCAGATATCCGGTAGCTGGGATGGACAGACCAATTCTGCTGGCATGCGCGGGTGATGTCGCCTCGGAATTGGTGGACCGGGGCGGTCTCCCTAAGACGCTGCTCGCAGATATCCCAGAGGACCAGTATATGATCGATGGGTCCCTGCCGCCCATCCGGCGGATCGATCCCGATCGCCTGCTGCCTCCCGACCAAGACGATGATGCTGGGGGCACCCCGCGCGATGAGCGTGACAAGGCCTCGGAGTGGGAGACGACCCGGAGGCAATGGGAGACGCTGTGCGCCGCCTTTCACGGACATCTGGTGTGTCACCTTTTCGTGGCGGATTCGCGCCTCGATGCCTCCAAGGTGGGGATGGTCTCCGACCTGACGCGCCACGCAGGCTGGCATAGGCGCTTCCGTTCGGGGCTGCGGGAATTCGACAGCCGGCAAGGCCAGGTGGATGTTCGATCTGTCGGAATCGCGGTCTGCACGCACGATTTAGAGCGCACACAGCAGTCTTGCTTGCATGAGCTTGTGGACAACGGGTGCGGGGGCGAGCGCCCCGTCTATCTGATGATGCGCTTGTTGGATCTCGGAGAGGGTCAGGTGTTGCATGCCGAGTCCGTGTGGCCGCTTTATGTCGCGGCCCTACTGAGAAAGTTTCTGGCGCAGTCCGTGGACGACTCTCGGGATGGAGGTCTATACGCATGGCGCGTTATTCCGGTGGTGCCCGAGCTCGCGGGCATGGACCCAGATGCGCGGAACGAGAGGATGGCCCGGATACTGGATGGACTGAGTTCGAGGGATCGTCCGGAGGAAGTCATGCGGCCAGAGGCGTTGCCCAGCGGCGGAGCACCTTCCCCCCGCACCCTCGACTTGCCTTCGGGGCCGAATATCAAATGTGACTGGCCCCGGCCATTCGGCGAACGCCTTTCTGAGGTGGTGGAGGCTGGGCTTGATCCTGCCGGCTGGATTGGTTGGCGCGACGCGGTGAGAGGCTGGTGCGCCCAGGCGCGCGATTTGGCGTCGCGTTGCGTCGCCATAGATCTTCGCGAGCCACTCGCTCCGGCGAGGGGAATCTGGAGGCCGGTCCACGAGGGGTTCGCTCATCTGTGGCGTCGGACGGAGCAACCGATGGTCGATGCAAGTGACAGCGACTTGGCGCTAAACTGGCAAAATTTCGTCACCGCCGAGCACGGGTGGTTGGAGCAGGCATCCAAAGTCAGGGGTGCCGCGGCGGAATGCGAGCGCGCGGCTGGAGGGCAGGTGGATTTGCCCGGTTTCATCGTCTGCGCCCTCGTCTCGTCGCTAGCTGCTGCCTATGCGGGGATCTTCCTGGCGTGGGGGCTGCTGGATGCGCTGGGACCATCCTCCCCGGATGCCGTGGAAGAGTTGATGCAGAAAATTTGGGTGCTGGCCCTAGTTGGCTTGAGCGGCGTGGCGGGCGCTCTCGTCGTGGCGTTTGGGCTGTCCTGGTGGCAGAACAGGTGTGGCCTTCTGGCCATGAGGGCACTCGGCGGAATGATTGGCGTCCCCAGCGCGGATGGCGTTCGTTCGCCCAACAGCCTGGTAGCCCTTGCCGGACAGCGGGAGGGAGCGGCGGGAAGCTTAAAGAATTCATCGCTCGCCACCTGGAGGTCCCGCCGGACGCAGGTCGTCTGGCGGCGCGGCATCCGCCTGTTGGAGCGGTTGCGCGTGGCGGCGAATCGCGAACTGACAACCGGCCAACAGGTCGCGCGCAAGGCGGTGGTTGGCCCCGGGGCGAGGCATCCGGGGACAACGGCGGGGAGGCGGGTGGGGCGAGATCCGCTTTTGGAGCAACAGGAGCGCCTGGCGTGGCGAAAGCTCTGGATAACCGTTCGGGTCACCGAGGAACAGGCCGGAGAACATGCCTCGCCAGAGGTGGTGCAGGAGGCTGCGGCGAACGAATTAGATGGACTGTGGCGGGACCTCGTGTCCGACACCGACAAGCAGATGTGTGGGAACATCCCGGCGCGTCGTGTCGCCAACATATTGAGGACTCTCGTTCAGCGGGTGGAGACTATCTTCGCTGAAACCTTCCTGTCCGCCGGGATGACGGGCGCCGACCCCGTAATGCCGGAGGCACTTCGCGAGGAGATAAGGGCGCGGACGGAGGATGAAAGGTTTACGGGGTTCGTCAGTTGCCGCCTTGAGGGAGGGGCGCCGGAGTTCGATCGCCATGTGCTCTTTCGCGGCGAGCTGGATTGGGTCAAGCGCGCAGTTGGCGGATTGCGTCGGGCGGAGATCGAGTTGCCGGCGACACATCTGCCGGGGCTGATAGCGCTGTTGGTGGATCGGGTGCGCGTCTCTTTCGAGGACGACGGCGCGGAAATGCTTGCGGCAAAACCGGTGACCTCCTCGGTTATTGGCCGCCGGGAGGGCACGACATGAAATTGGCGCGTTCCCCAGAGTTTCGGAGGGACTATTTCGGGGTATTTTCATCCCATCCAGACTCTCGGGGGCGCCAGTTGCTTTTGGGGCGTCTGTTGCTGGGAATACCGGCGGTCCTCGTGCTGTTGGCCGGCCTGGGGTTCGGGGCGTTCAGTTTGGAT
The DNA here is from genome assembly GCA_964651705.1 of uncultured Verrucomicrobiales bacterium. Lineage (GTDB taxonomy): Bacteria > Verrucomicrobiota > Verrucomicrobiia > JADLBR01 > JADLBR01 > JADLBR01. The sequence goes on along the minus strand of CAZYWZ010000152.1, from coordinate 4,420 downwards.
GGTTTCTTGCGGCTGATCGGTTCGTTCGAGCGCTGGGCCATTGGCATCCTGGCCGCCTTGGCCTTCTTTTACGGGGGCGTGGCTACCCTCACGCTGGTCACGTGTTGGTCGGAGGCCCAGGAACAATGGTGGAAACGCGCAGGCGCAGAGGGGGCCAACCTACGCAAATTGGGACTGCTGCGGATAAGCCGATGGCTTTGCGGTCAGGGGCGCCCCGATCTTGATGAGGCCATCAGGGTTTTGGACCCGCTTGTTCTCATGGCGGTTTTTGTGGTCACCGCCCTTCTGCCGGTGGTCTTGGCAAGCCTGGAGATCGGGCCTCAGGTGAGGCTGCTGGCGCACTTTTCTGCTGTGATGCCTTACGTCGTGCTCTCGATAGCACTTCGTAGGGGCGCGAAGGGGGGCAGAGGAACGGTTAGGCGACGTCGCTGGCTCCTGAATCTGTTAGTGCTCTTCGGGAGCGCCTTTGCGTTGACGCTCGTTCACGACTTGGCCGAGCAGTTTGATCGAACGGAAGTCGCCGCGATGCTGAGGGATATCATTCCATGGTATGCCGATCTGGGGCGACGGTTTCTGGGATGTGCCACCCTCCTGCCGATGGCCCTTTTGATCTTTGTGCTGTGGCGCTTGCTGCCCGTGCCCGATTCCGAGGTTAGGCCAAGACCAAGAGAGTCTCGTTTGCGGTCCGCTATCGATTGGATCCGCCGCCTATTTGGGAGGGGAGGGCGAGAGAAGGCAGCACCTGAGGGAGGGCCAGAAAAGGAACAGGTGGCACCACTGGGGCCGCCTTGGCTTCAGGAGATCAGGAAGGGGCCCGAGGATGGCTGGATCGTTTCTCGGATGGAGGTCCCCGTGTCGGAAGGGGGAACCGCCTCTGGGCAGATCGCCAGACCGGACATCGGCCTGCTTTTTGGAGGAATGGATCCTACGCGTGACCAGTTCCGGGCGTTTGAGGCGTTTGCCGAACTCGGTGCGCAAAGCCTGGGGGTGGATGGCGATTCTGGTTTGGCTCACGGATCCGACCTTTTGTTGCATGGCGAATCAGGCTCGGGGCGCAGTTTGACCCTGAGGGCGTGTTGCCTTCATTCGGTGCTAGCCCGGGGACGGCGTTCGTTGGTAGTGGTTCCCGACGAGGTCCGGCAGAGCCAATGGCGTGCCGACCTTTCGACGACACTCAAGCGGGCGGCGCTGGAGGATAAGGTGACGGTCGCCGAACTGAACACACAGTCAGTGTCGATGTGGATCGAGCGCCCCGCACCACCGCCGGAGGATAACCCTGACCGGCACGATTGGTTGCATGGGCGACCGGAAACCGAGCCCGGCAGCGAATGGCCGGATGTGATCGTTGGCACGACTGGACAGATCGAAAAGTTACTTTACGGGCAGCATCTGGGGGGAATGAAGTCGAAGCTCCTGAATCTAAGGAGCCTGCTGTTGACGCTGGATTCTTGGTTTGTCGAGGACGTCTGCGATTTCGATCCGGCGGAGCGCGTGCACCTTCCTTTTCTGGTTGGAAAACACCGATTGTTGCTAGCCCATGCAGCCGTGCCTTTTCAGGTGACGGTCGCCGCGCAGACGCTGACCGAGCATGGTGTCGACAACGTTGTTGAGAGGTTTTTTGACAGGCCAGAGCTTTGCCGTCGGTCCCTTCAGGTCCAGCGATTGCACGGTCGACCCATTGAGGAAGCGTGGGTCGTTGACCTGCCCAGCTCTGAAGAGGTGTCGGCCGTCACGGCGTGTCTGGCGAAGGGCTTGGGCGTCAGGTTCTACCGCAAAGGAATCTCGGTTCAGGAGGGTGAAGACTTGACGGACAGCCTTTTAAGAGAAGGCGGTTCCACGGGAGGGCTTGAGGTCGTCACAGACACGGACCAGGGATGCATCGATGCCGTCGCGGTGTTTTGCGGTCGTTTCGGCGACGAGGCCACGGTCAAGGAGTTGGCCGCCCGGGCGTGCAAGGGCGCGGTCGTGTTCCGGTGTGGTAGCGGCGACCGGCGTTCCGCTGAGGTGACGCCGGTATTTGCGGATCGGCGCTCCGCGGAGGCCACGGTTGCCGCCCATTGCGCTAGCCTGGCGCCCCTGCTTCCCGCAAGGACGATTGTCGAGGAGCGACTTTGGACGGCTTGCGGCATCGATTTCGATGAGTGCATGGACCTTCCTCAGGGGTGGGAAGGGGTGAGTTACCTTCGACTTGAGTGGGATGACCCTGACGTTGCGTTGGAGGGCGGAAGGATTTTGTGGCCTGGTGTTTCCGCGCGGTGCGAGGGGCAACCCGCTATCGTGCCGATTGACACAAGACGGGTTTCGGGTTCTCCATTTTCGGTGTTTCGCGACGTGAGCGATAGCGCAGTCCTGCACGTTGGCACCGTCCGGCCGACCGCGGCGGAAAGACGAGCGGAAGGAGAGGGAGGAGCGGGGACATCGTGGGACGAGGACGCCGGTCTTTTGTCACCGCCTGCCTTTTGGTATTCGGGGTCGGGCAAAGAGAGGCTTCTGGGAATCGATCTCCCGCATTTCACGGGTTTCAGGACGCGCATCGGTGGGACCATGGTGAGCTGTGAGCCGCCACAGCTCGATCCGACCAGCGGCGAACTCCGCCTCTTCGTGCGGCGATTTCGTGGTGATGGGGGGGATCTGGTGCATCCGAGAATGTCGGTCGACTGGACTTTTGTGGCCGAGGGCGCCTCGTTTGAGCACGTGGGAGCCAGCGGGGATCTTGCGTGGGGGCGGTTCGAGTTTCTGGGAGGCGTGAGGGTGAGGTGCGTTTGGACGGGCCGGTTTGGGGCAGACGCAAGGGAAGTGGAGCCGCTGGTGCCCCCCATTTGGTACGGATACCGCGCCAGCCTGTCATTCGTGTTGACTGGGGTAAATGCCGCGAGTCTTTCCCCGGAACGGTTGCAGACCCTGGCGATGCTGACCAACTCGTGGGGGACGTCCAATGATCGGTTCCTTGGTGAGGAAACCGCCCGCTGGGACGTTGCCTTGGGACGCTTTGTGCCAGATCTGCACTTTTTCGCGCGATCCTTCGCCTTCAATATACAGGGCTTGCCCCAATCTCCAGCGGCGAGGGTGGTTTGGATCATAGAGCCGATCACGACCGGGCGTGCGCTCAGTGCGGTGGTATTTCGTATGCTGGGGGACCGCCAAGCCCGGGAGCGACTCTTGGCTGCCGCTGGGTTGGCGCGGGCGGAAATTCAGGCTGAGGCCCCGGATTGGCCCGCGGCGGGAGTCATCTATTGCCGTGATCCTGACTTCGGCACGCGTGGCAAGAGTGATTCGACCCCACAGGAAGGACATCGGATTTCGAGAACCACCAAGGGAAATGGTTCGGGTCAAAAGGGTAATGGGGGCACTGGAAATCTGGCGTTGACCGGACTTTGATGGGTATAGAACAGAGGAACAAGGAGGTCGTCGTGGCGAATAGGAGCAGTTGGATTTGGGTGACCGGGGCGATGTTGCTGGCGTTGTTAGCCGGCTGCGGCGGGCCAGATTTCTACGTGGTGGTCCAGGACGCTAAGGGATTGGAGAAGGGGGCGCCAGTGCTCTGGAGGGGTACGGAGGTGGGTCGGGTGTCGCGGGTCGAGGCGGGTGCCGGGGGCGTGCGGGTTGACGTTTCGTTGGAGAAGGCTGCCCGAAAGACAATCCGGGCGGACGTGCGCGCCGGGATCGAGAAGGGGGCATTGACTGCCGGCAAGCCCGTGCTGCGGCTCTATGGGGGAACGGACGCGTCGGCGCCAATCCTGGGGCGAGGGGAGAGGGTCCTGGAGAGCACGGTGGTGGACCAGGCTGGCCTGCGGGGCGTCTTGAACTCCCGGGTGCTTTTCCTGGGTGGTCTGGCGGCCGTGGCGCTGATCGCGCTCTTGGCGACCGGCGGTCTGATGCGGTTTGTTTCCGGAGTCGTGATGGCCGGGCTGCTGGTGGTGGCCGGATGGGTGGCGTGGCGGCAGTGGCAGCGCCATGGGAAGGATCTGGTCCCTCCCTCGCTGGTTCAGCAGGTGAACGAGTTCGCCAATAAGACGATCAAGAGTCCCGAGGCGATCCAGTTCCTCAAGGAGGCGCAGCAGGACATCGAGGAGTTGGTCAACAAGGCAAAGGGGGAGGGGGGTGCCGGGTTCAAGGCCTCGCGCGAGGCATTGGGCAAGATGCTCGACGAGCAGATCGCCCAGATGCGGGCGGCGGGGAAGGAGGGCGCGGCGAAGGATCTGGAGCAGCTGAAAAAGAACCTGATGGGTGACTCCCCAACCCAAACCGGCCCGTCGCAATGAAAGCGCGAAGGCAGCTTGCGATCTGGGCATTGGCTGCGGCGATGGCATCCGGGGTCCCGGGTTGCGGGCTTGGGAAACCAGAACTGCCCGTCGCCATCTCGACCTGTCGCCGGTCACTCAAAACCAGCCAGGACCGGTCACATCAAAACCAGCCACTT
>CAZYWZ010000151.1:0-14065 GCA_964651705.1 uncultured Verrucomicrobiales bacterium | reverse complement strand
CCTGCCGGTTGCCCGTGGCGCGGATGGGAATCCGCGCCCTACATTTTCACCCCCGTTGGTGCCCCGCCTGCGGGGCATGGGATCTAGCTCGAAAATTCCAGACGTAGCCACGGCCGTGAGGCCGTGGGCCCCTCCGTGAGCGGAGGGGCTACCTCTTCACCCCCGGCGGCGCCCCGCGATGCGGGGCATGCGGTCCTGGCTCGATCGCGAGCCACAACCACCCCAGCAACAGCGCAACGCCGCCGATCGGAGTGATCGCGCCTAACCACCGCACGCCGGTCACCGCCAAGATGTATAAAGTGCCACTGAAAATCGTGACTCCAGCGGCGAAGGCACACCACGGAGTCCTGCGGAACGGCTCGTGCGCCGCCACAGCCCACAGCACCGCGGCGTGCACCAAATGATATAATACCGCGGTCTGCCAGATCGCGGCGGTGCCATGACCCGCCAACACCTCTTTCAACCCGTGGGCACCGAAAGCGCCCAGGGCCACCGCAAGAAAACCGTAAACTGCCGCAATCCGCCGCGCGCCGATGGCATCCATGGGGTCATCTATCCGACAGGGATGCCGATTTGCAACCCTCCGAGAGATGGCTCCTCTTCCCGCCGCCATTCGGCTACCCTCCACCCATGGCGTCTCTGGTCGTTGGCATCGCTGGCGGCACCGGCTCCGGCAAGTCCTGGCTTTCGGACTACCTGGCGCAGCATCTCACCATGCGGGTCGCGCACCTCCGGGAGGATTGGTATTTCCGCGACCGCTCCCGCCTGTCGGCGGCCGAAGTGCTGCGGGTGAACTTCGATCATCCCTCGGCGATCGATGCCGCCCCCCTGTTGCGCGACCTCGATGCCCTCCGCGCCGGAAGGCCCATCCAGGCCCCCCAATACGACTACGCCACACACGCGCGCCTGTCGCAGGGCCAGCGCGTCGAACCCGCGCCCGTCATCCTCCTCGAGGGGCTATTCGTCCTGCACCGTCCCGCCCTCCGCCGGCGGGCGGCCATCCGCGTGTTCATCGATGTGCCGTCCGACATCCGCCTCATGCGGCGGCTCCGGCGCGACAGCAGCGCCCGCGGCATACCGGCGGAGGAAACCCTGCGGCTCTGGGAGAACTTCGTGCACCCCATGCACGACCGCTTCATCGCCCCCTCCGCTTCCCGAGCCCACCACGTCTGGCGCCCAGCGCGAGACCGCGCGTTCCCCCGCCGCCTCGTCGCCGAGATCGAAAAACGCTGTCCAAACGCTACCCCATAGGGTAGCCTCCCGGCCCCAATGAGCGATTCGCCCGCACGCGCGACGGTCCCGCAGTTCGACCTGTCAGGGCAGTATCCCTCGATCCGCGACGAGGCCGAGGCCGCCGTTCTCCGTGTCCTCGCCTCGGGTCGCTTCATCCTCGGCCCCGAGGTCGAGGCCCTCGAGCGCGAGATCGCGGAATATTGCGGCTGCGCGCACGCCGTCGGCATGTCCTCTGGCACCGACGCCCTGCTCGCCGCGATGATGGCCATCGGCATCGGGCACGGCGACGAGGTCATCACCACGCCCTTCACCTTTTTCGCGACCGCCGGCTGCATCCACCGCCTCGGCGCGCGCCCCGTCTTCGTCGATATCGAACCCGGATCCTTCAACACCGATCCCGAGCGCGTCGCCGCCGCCATCACGCCCAAGACCCGCGCGATCCTGCCCGTCCACCTCTTCGGGCAAATCGCCGCGATGGACGAGATCTGCGAGATCGCCTGCCGCAATGAGTTGCCCGTCATCGAGGACGCCGCGCAGGCCATCGGCGCGGAACTCCGCGGCCGCCGCGCCGGCTCCCTCGGCCTACTGGGCTGCTTCAGTTTCTACCCGACCAAGAACCTCGGCGCCGCCGGAGACGCCGGCATCGTCACCACGAATGACCCCCGGCTCGCCGAGGCCCTGCGCCGGATCCGCAACCACGGCATGGAACCCAGATATTACCACGCCGCCGTCGGCGGCAATTTCCGGCTGGACGCGGTACAGGCCGCCGTCCTCCGCGTGAAACTCCGCCACCTCGAGTCGTGGCAGCAGGCGCGGCGCGGGGCCGCCGCCCTTTATCGAAAACGCTTTGCCGAGGCCGGGCTCGCCCGGGAGTCGGTCCGCTCGGGCGATGGCATCGTCCTGCCGCCCGAAATCCCGGATCGGCGTCACGTCTACCACCAGTTCGTCATCCGCGCCCCAAGGCGCGATGCCCTCCGCGCGCACCTCGCCGCCCGCGGCATCGGCAGCGAAATCTACTACCCCCTCTCCCTGCACGAGCAGGAGTGTTTCCGCCCCCTCGGCCACAAGATGGGCGATTTTCCGGAGGCCGAGCGCGCCGCGGCAGAAAGCCTCGCGCTGCCCATGTTTCCCGAACTGACCCCGGACCAGATCGACGCCGTCGTCGCGGGCGTCGGCTCCTTCTTTGGCGCGGGCACCGCACGCTGAGCGCGCGACCGGCGGACGCAGGGCGGAAGAATGTCTGCCTCACGGGCCGGCGGCGAAGCCCTTTCCAATTCAGGAAAATATCCGCGACATCCGCGGTTCCAAATTTCAGGTCAGATCCCGTGCCCCGCGCGCGGGGCACCACCGGGCCAGAGTCATCCACGCGCCGGATGATTCATGGGGAAACTTCCGATGTGGCCGAGGGGCCTTTTGGACTGCGGTGGCAGAACCCCGCCAGGGGTGGCGACACCGCTTTGGAACGGGCAGCCTGATCGCCTCTGGCGATAGGAGCGCAGGCGTCGGCCCTGGCGCGCGGGTTCCGGCTCCGCCGGAAGCCACAGCGGTGTCGCCGCTGCGCTCTGCCACCGCAATCCATAGAATGGGCCGCCTCCTGACCCGCCAGATGGGCGGGCGGTTTCGCGCCGGCCGCCGCGGGATTCATAACCAACTAAATTACAATGGTTTATCCGCTGTATCCCGAGATCCGTGGTTCCAAGTTTCTGGCTCAGCGATCCGCTGGACCCTGCCCGGCGGATCTCTTGAGATTGGGCGCGTCCGGCACATCGGCGCGGGTGAACTCCGCGAGGCTGACCCACCCGTCTTGGTCCGCGTCGCGAGCCGCGAACCATGCGGCGGCCTCTTCGGGCTGGCGTTTGGTCGCGAACTCGGCCCTGTCCAGCCTGCCGTCTCGATTGAGATCCAGCTTCTCAAACAGCGCCTCGCGCCCCGGCCCCGTCGCGCCCGGTTCCGCCTTCTTGGCCCTCGCCCGCTTGGGATCGCTCGGGATCGGGAGCGGCAGGTAGTCGAAGTCGAGGATCATCTTCCGCTGCAACGCCTCCTTCAGCCCGCGCTCGACACCCGCCAGATCCTTGCTGCCGCACAGGTTGACGAGCTCGTTCGGGTCGCTCTCGAGATCGTAGAGCTCGTAGATCGGTCGGGGCGAAGTGAAATACCGCGCCACGAACCCGGCGGCCAACGCCCCCCTCTCGTGGGCCTCGGTCATCTCCCTCCATCCCGGATCCCCGCCGCTGTCCACGGGCGTATATCGCAGGTTGGGCGTCACGTTGTAGATCAGCTTGTACCTGGTGCCGCGCGCGCAGCGGCTGTAATCGACCGAGCTTGCGGTCGTGTGCTCATTGAACGTGGCGCCGCCGTGGGGCCCGCGCTCGCCGAAAATGTGCGCGCGCTCGGCCGGAAACGCCTCGCCCCGCAAAACCGGCAGAAAGCTCACGCCGCTGATGCGCGCGGGCACCCGCAGGCCCGCCGCCTCCAGGCAGGTCGGCGCGATATCCTCGCCGGAAAGCAGCACGCTCGAATCCCCGCCCGGCTTGATCACGCCCGGCCACCACGCGAGCAGCGGCACGTTGAGGCCGGGGTCATGCAGCGAGCCTTTGCCGCCAGGGAACGCCATGCCGTTATCGCCCATGAAGAAGACCAGCGTGTTCTCCAGCCCCGCCCGCTCTTTCACGATGTCGAGCACCGTCTGGAAGTCTTTGTCCGCATGCTCGATCTCGCCCATGTAGCGCGACAGGTCGCCACGGATGCCCGGGAGGTCGGGCAGGTGCCCAGGCACCGTCACGGCCTTCGGATCGGGCGGCTGCTCCCCCGTGTCCCACGGATGGTGCGGGTCGCTAAAATTCACCCAAAGGAAATAGGGCTTTTCCTTCGGCCGCCGCTCGAAGAACTCCGCCATGCGCGCCGGCACCGACCCCTGGTTCGAATGGTCGATGTAATCGAAGCGCTCCTGGAACGTCCGCAGCCCCCTCTCGTCGAAAATCCGGTCGCTGATCTCCGGCCCGCGCCCCGAGCCATCGAGATGGTAGCTGCGCCCCAGGGCCCCGACAAAGTAGCCGGCTTCTTGTCGCAGGATCTCGGGGAAGGTGATCTCGTCGCGCGGCAACGGCGAACTGAAGCGCGTGATGCGGCACGCCACCGGCGAGCGCCCGGTCATGATCGACGCCCGCGACGGCACGCACTGCGGCGCGGACGTGAACATCCGACGGAACTTGATGCCCTCGGAGGCGAGGCGATCCAGGTTCGGGGTCTTCATCTCCTTCGCCCCGTAGCAGCCGAGGTACGGATAGCTGTGGTCGTCCGACAGCACGAACAGGATGTTCGGCCTCACCTCGCCAGCGGCCCGGCCCGCCAGGACACCCGCCAAAACCACAATCATCCAACCGCACCAGATTTTCATTCGCCCTCCTGCACGGATCAACTGGCAGGCATTTTCTTTCGGCCGCACCGAGGACTCAATCCGAATCTTCGAGCCGCCACCACTATCGCGCAAACCCCCAGCGCCAGGCACGCCCACGGCGGTGCGCCGAATCCCAGCGGCACGAATCCCACGGCCGTCGCCAGCGCCGCAGAAATCAGCGCGTAGGGAAATTGCGTCCGCACGTGCTCGACGGTCCCGATGCCGCTGGCCATTGCGGAGATGATCGTCGTGTCGCTCATCGGGGAGCAGTGGTCCCCGAATACGGCGCCGCTGAAAACGGCCGCAACCGTCGCCGATATCCACGCCTCGGTCCCGCCGGGATATCCGGGACCGATCTCCACCGCGGCGGGCAACGCCAGCGGCATCATCACCGCCATCGTTCCCCACGAGGTCCCGGTCGCGAACGAGACCACCGACCCCACGAGGAATACCGCGGCGGGAAAGAGCGCCGACGGGAAACCCGCCCCGAGCCAAGAGGCCAACTCCCGATGCGCCCCGAGCGCCTTGAGCGTCGAACCCAAGGTCCACGCCGCCACGATAATCAGCACCGGCAGAAAGAATCGCGTCACCCCATCCAGAAAGACCTCCGGCGCCCGGCGGCCCCCGGCCGGCCTCGCGTTGCACGCCAGCGCCACGGCGCAGCCCAGCGCCGCGACACACACGAGCACCAGCGCCGCGTCGGCCCGGCCAAATGCCGACACGATGTCGCCATCGCCCCGCCGCGCCCCATCCAGCCAAAGGCCCAACGGGAGCCCCACCACCAGGCACAGGACGGGCAACGCCGCCCGCCATGCCCCGCGCCCACCCCCGCCCTGATCCTCGGCATCGCCCTCGGCCATCGCCTCGCCCGCCGCCGCCGCACGCATCGGCCCGATCTCCCAACGAAACGCGATCACCGCCGCCACCATCGCCAGAGAAAATAGACAGTAAAAATTTTTCGGGATCGACGCGAGGAACAGCGCGTAGGGCCCGACCCCCAGCAACGCAGCGGGCACATTCTCTTGGATCAGCGACAACTGGAACGCGATCCACGTCGACACCAGCGCCACGCACGCCACCGGCGAACTCGTCGAGTCCACGATGAACGAGAGCTTCTCCCCGGAGACGCCCGAGCGCGCCGCCAGCGGACGCATCGTTCGCCCCACCAGCGCGCTGCTCGCCAATCCATCAAAGAAGCACGCCAGGCCGAATCCATACGCGCCCCACTGCACCCGGCCCCCGGCGGCCCGGCCCTCCCCGATCAGCCCGCGCAGGATCGCCCTCGCCCCGCCGCCCTGCTCCACCAGCCCGGCAAACCCCCCCACCAGCAGCGTGAAAACGATCGCGCACGCGTTCCACCGATTCGTCAGCACCGGGATCAGATGGGCGTCGAACAGGGCCACGAACCCGATCGCCGGGTTGCCGTCGGCCAGCAGGAGCGCTCCCGCGACCGCACCCGCCATCAGCCCGACCAGCACCCGCCGCACCAGGAACACGGTCCCCAGCGCGACGACGCTCGGCCAAGTGGCGCGCCACGGCACCCCCTCTCCCACCATCGCCAACGTGATCCCCGCCAACACTAGACCGATCAACCACCGGAGGCGCGCCGATACCATGCCCTCACCATAGCCCGAGTATCGGGAAGTCGAGAGGCGATGCCCGCCACCCGACCCCAAAAGACCTCTCGGGCGACGCGCGGGTCTCAATCACCCGCCGGAAGGTTGCCGCCCGTCCTCCTCCCACAAATGCTGCAGCAACTCGACCGCCGCATCCACCAGCACCTGGATCCCCTCGAGCGTCACGAAGTTCACGCCGGCCAGCGCCTCGTAGCCCTCGTGTTGAAAGCCTTCCGCCGTGGGCTCGTAGCCGATCCAATCATTGGTCAACTCGCTCAGGATGGTGTGGGGAAAGGGCGAGTGTCTCTTCACCGACAGCCCCCATTCCACGAAGAGTTCGCCGGCGTTGGTCGCGATGGCCAACGGGCCGAGCCGCGCGGCGAGCACTGGAAAGTCGCGGCTCTTGGGAGGGACGCCACCAGGCTTATGCCCCCATTCCAGACGGGCCAGGGCCCCGTCGCGTTCGTCCGCGGGATCGCGGCGGGGCACCACCACATCGCGCCGGGCGTAGCCCACGGCAATCGGACCTTCGATGGGAGTCGCGCGCCTGGCCGCGTCCACCGCCGCCGCTGCAAGAACCCCGGCTCTCTCCCGCCAGTCGGGGACAAACTGCGCGCTGGTGTTGATGTTCCCAGAGGCGCCTTGCGTGAACACCGTCACCACCTGTTCCCCATACGCCTGCGACATCTGTTCGGCGATGACGCCGGGAAAGTCCGCCGACCACGTCTTGAGACGGACGCGGTCATGCAAGGCCGGGTGGCAGGCAAAGTTCACGAGCGTCCCCAGCACCCTCCCGTCCATCGCATCGAAGCGGGCCACCCACAATTCGGGATCGATGGGCCCCTCCGTTCCCAACACCTGGGGGGTCCGCTCCAGATCGTTCAGTTTCGGCAACCAGGTATTCAGCACCAGCCCGTCGGCCTTGGACACCACCCGCCGGTTGTGGATCCCCTCGTAAACCAAGGAGCGCCCCAAGAGCATCCGAGCCGGCCGCAGCGCGCCATGCGCCCGTTCAATGCTATCGGCGATGAGCCCCGGCAAGGCCGACAGGTAACCCTCGTTGGCCGGCCCCCCCATCGGCACGAATGGCGAACTGTGGTTGTGACTGGGACAGATCATCACCGCGTCGCGATCGATCCCCGTCCGCCGGCACGCCTCTGCAATGGCCGCATCGGCCAGATCGCGTCGGATCTTCACGAGATCCACTCCCACGATGGCGATCGTCCGACCGCTGCCCTGGGCCACCAGCGCATTGGCTCGCAGGGGGTCATCCGTGCCCACGCTGAGAGCGAGGCCCGCGCCAGTCATCATCGCCCCCACGGGCGGCGTGATATCCGCTTGCCCGAACCCGACCCGGAACCCTCCCGAGGGATCCGCTGCGTCCCCGGCCGCCCAAAGATCGGCGAATGCGACCAATCCCATACCCAAAACCAATGCGCGTCTCACCAGAACCTCCATTCCACGCCCGGGCCCGGGCCCAAAAAACTCCTTTATGCGGCGATCTCCTCCAGCAGCGCCATGTTCAACCGCATGCCGTATTCCAGATTCTCCAGCGGGAAATTCTCATTGGGCGCGTGGATCCGGCAATCGGGCAAAGCCAGCCCCAGCAGCAGGGATTCCGCGCCGAGGATCCGCTTGAAATCGGCGACGATCGGCACGCTCCCGCCCTCGCGGACCAGGGCCGGCTCCTTGCCCCCGAACGTGCGCCGCAGCGCGCGGCAGGCCGCGGCCCCAAACCCGCCGCGGGGATCGACCAAGTATGGCGCACCGCTATGCCCGCGCTCGATCTCGAGACGCACCGACGGCGGGCACCGGTCCCGGAGGTGCGCGATCACCTTGTCCTGGATGCCCGCCGGATCCTGGTCGGGCACGAGCCGAAATGTCAATTTTGCGAAGGCGTGGGCCGGCAATACGGTCTTACCGCCGGGACCCTGGTATCCGGAGCCCATGCCGTTGATCTCGGCCGTCGGCCGAGCCCATATCCGCTCCAGGGCCGTGTACCCCGCCTCGCCATCGAGCCGTGGCGCGCCCGTGACGTGCAGCATCTCCTCGTCGCCGGCCGGCAATCCCGCCCAAGCCTCGCGCTCCCATGGCTCGACGGGACGCACGCCATCGTAGAAACCATCCACCGCGACGCGGTTCCCTTCGCCGTGCAATGAGGCCAATAGCCTCGCCAGGATTGTCGCAGGATTGGCCACCGCACCGCCGTAGATGCCAGAGTGCAGATCCGTGGCCGGACCATTGACGCGCACCTCGAGCGCCGTCAGCCCGCGCAACCCATAGGAGAACGTCGGATGCCCGCGCGCCACCATCCCCGTGTCCGAGATCGCGATGACGTCGCAACGCAACCGCTCGCGATTCGCCTCGAGGAATGGCATCAGGCTCTGGCTGCCCACCTCCTCCTCGCCCTCGACCAGAAAGATCAGATTCACCGGCAAGTCGCCCTTCGCCCGAAGCGTCGCCTCGATACCGAGCATGTGAGAGAAGAACTGGCCCTTGTTGTCGGTCGCGCCGCGCGCGGTGACGATCCCAGCCCGGATGCGGGGCTCGAACGGGGGATGCTCCCACAGATCCAGAGGATCGGCCGGCTGCACGTCATAATGGCCATAGATCAGCACCGTCCGCCGGTCGGGGCGGTGCCCGTTGCGCGCCAGCACCAGCGGATGGCCGGGAGTCTGGCACAGCTCCACCCCCAGCCCCATCGCACGAAACCGCGCCGCCACCCACTCCGCGCACGCATCGACGTCGGCGCGATGCGCCGGATCCGTCGAGATGCTCGGGAACCTCAGGAGCTCAAGAAATGCGCCGACCGCCGCGTCGTCCATCGCGCAAGGCTAGCCGCATCGCGCCCTGATACAAGACGACGCCGAAAGCGAAACGCATCAGCCCCAGAAATGATATCGGCGCGGTCCGAGGCCGACACCGGCCGGCGCGGATGGCCCGGAACAGCTCGCCCACATCCAATCGCCCCGCATCGACCTCCGTGAAATTGCGGCCCAGCAGCGCCAGGTCGTGGGTGTCTGAATTGGCGACCAGGGGCTTGCCATTCTCCGTGGCCCATCGCTCCGCCCGCGCATTGGGGTCCACCCCGAATCCGTGCAGGTGCGCGATCTCGACGGCGTCGATGCAATCCGCCACCCGATCCAGATCCCTCCCCAGGCTCGCGCGCAACGGATAGAACGGGTGCGGCGCGATCGTCAGGATGCGCTCCCCGGCAGCCGCCCGCAACCGCCGCAGGTCATCGAAGGAAAAATCCTCCGCCACCTCGCCGGGCCTCACGTTGAGGATCAGCACCTCGCGCCCATCGATCTTTTTCTCGATGCCAGGGACCAGAAGCACCCCGAGGACCTCCGCGCGCTCGACCGCGCCGGGATCATCGAACAGCCCATCGTGCGGCGTGATGGCGATCGCGTCCAACCCGTGCCCCCGCGCGGCCTCGGCCAACTCCACCGCGTCGTAGCCGATGACATCCCGCGGATCGGTGTCCACGTGGTGGTGGAGGTCGACTCGATAGACCGCCATGCCGCCAGTCACGGCACCTCGCCCCAGACCGCCCGGATCCCGTATCCCGCAGCACGCCACGGCGCCGCCGCCGATCCGGACACGACAGCATCTGCGCCACGCGAGGCCCATTCCGAATCACATAGAACGCTGCCCCCCGCTTCCACCGCGCGCAGAATCCCACCACACCGCGACTTCGCTTCGCAGTTGCCCACTTCGCGCATCACCACCGTAGACTGGTCCAACTGGCCTGTTTTGTCAAAACCCCGAACGGTCGGGTTATCGCTGACCTGAAACTTGGAACCATGGATAGCGGATGCCGCAGATGATTCTCTATAATTGCAGCACTTGCGAATTCAGGGCCAGCCGCCGAGAGCCTGCCCGCCCGCATGGCGGGCGAGGAGGCGGCCCCATTTTGGACTGCGGCGTGGCAGCGCCGCTTTGGATGGGCGCGTCGGGCCCTGTTGGAGAGTCTGGCGGCGGGAACACACCGGGCCGTTCGGGGCAATCCAAAGCGGCGCTGCCACGCCGCAGTCCACATTGGCCATCCAATTGATCCGTAGTTTTCCCACGACTGATACCCCGACACTTCGTGTCGGCACTCCGTGGGGAGTGTTCGCTCTGCGCGTGAACCATCCGGGTTAGGGAGCGGAGCGGGCTATTTGGTTTGTAGCCCGCCGATGGACTCGTAGATGCCGGTGAAGATGGAGTAGGCCACCGAAAGCACCGCCAACGCCATGATGACGATGATGACCGGGGGAATGAGCTGCGTGAGCCGCTCCATGGCCGTCGTGAGGCGCTTCTCCTCGCGCTTGGAGATCTTGGTCAGGGCGGGCCCGAGCCGGCCGGTCTGCTCGCCGACGGTAATCATGTCGATGCTCGTGGCGGGCAACGCGCCAGTCTTGGCTAGGGCGCGGCTGAGGCTGCCGCCCTCCTCGACGGCCTTGACGACATCCTCGAAGCGCTCGCGGAGGTAGAGGTTGGGGTTGGCGCGATTGGTGAGCTGGAGGGTCTTGAGGAGCGGGAGGCCATTGGTGACCAGCGCGCCCAGGGTATGCGTGATCTGGGCCTCGATGCGCAGGCGCAGGATCGTGCCCATCACGGGAATCCGGAGCTGGGCCTCGTGCCACCAGCGCTTGCCGGCGGGATTTCGCAGCCCGCTCCAGATGCCGGCGCCCGCCAGCGCCCCGCCGCCCAGGATCAGCCACCAGTACCTCTCCACGAACGCCCGAGCCGACAGCAGCATCCGGAAGGCCGCCGGCATGTCCGAGTCCATCGCGGCGAAAAGCCCGACGAATCTTGGGATGACGAATAGCACGAACACGACGAGCATCAGGACGATCGCCCCGACCAGCAGCGCCGGATAGATCAACGCGCTGCCGATGCGGTTCTGCAATTCGAGCGCGGCGGCCAGGTATTCGGCCTGCTTGCGGAGGATCTGCGACAGAGAGCCGCTCAGTTCCCCCGCCTCGACCAGATTGCAGTACAGGTCCCCAAAACTGGCCGAAGTGCGGTTCAGCGCCCTGGCGAAGCTGACGCCCTCGCGCACCTGCGCCCTCAGCGAACCGGCCGCCGCACGCAATTTCGCGTTCTGCTGCCGCTCCTCCATGATGCGCAGCGCGGGTTCCAACTGCATGCCCGCATCCAGCAGGTCCGCCAGATCCTCGGTGAAAAGCAGCACCTCGTTCTTCCGGAGCCGGACCGTCAGGATAGGCGCCGGACCCTTGGCCGCGCCGGCGCCCTTGGCCGCCGGCGCGCGCGCGCCCTCGACACTAAGCCGCACCGGCTGCAGCCCCAGCCGCGCCAGCTCGCGCAGCGCCTCCGGCCGCCCCGCCGCGTCCAGGGTGCCGCTCACCCGCTCCCCGCTCGGCCGGACCGCCTCGTAGACAAACACGCTCATGCCATTGACCCGCCCACCGCAGCGGCCGCCGCCCTATTCGACCGCCCCCCCGGAATCTTGGATCGTCACCCGCAAGACCTCCTCGATGGTCGTGGCGCCCGCGGCCGCGCGGCGAAATCCCGCCAGACGCAGCGGCACCATCCCCTGCTTCAGCGCCGCGGCCTTGATCGCCGCCGCCGGCGAATTCTTCGCCACGAGCTCCGACACCGCATCCGACACCTTGCAGATCTCGAACAGCGCCGTCCGCCCCTGGAACCCCGTGAACCGGCACCGCTCGCACCCGTTGGCCTCGAATAGATTGTCGGCCCTCCCCCCCGGAAATCCGATCTTCTGCAGGTACTCGGCCGAATAGTGGGCCGGCTTCTTGCAGTGGGAGCACAGCACGCGCACGAGCCGCTGGGCCAAGAAAGCGCGGACCGAGGTGGACACGAGGAATGGCTCGACCCCCATGTCGATCAGCCGCGTGATCCCGCCAACGGCATCGTTCGTGTGGAGCGTGCTGAAGACCAGGTGCCCGGTCAGCGCCGCCCGGATGGCCGTCTCGGCCGTCTCGAAATCGCGCATCTCGCCGACCATGATCACGTTGGGGTCGCCGCGCAGGATGCTGCGCAGCCCGGCCGCGAAGGTCAGGTTGATCTCCGGCTTGACCGCGATCTGGATCACACCGGGCAACTTGTATTCCACCGGATCCTCGATCGTGACGATGCGCCGGTCCTTGGTGTTCAACGAGGAGAGAAAGGTGTAAAGCGATGTGGATTTGCCGCAGCCCGTCGGGCCAGTCAGCAGGATGATCCCATTTGGCAGGGAGATCAGGTCGCGGATGACCGCCTCGTCCTCGGGCCACAGCCCCAGCCGCTCAAAATTGAACCGCTCCTGCCGGAGCAGGCGCAGGCTGATGGATTCCCCGTCGACCGAGGGGATGGTCGCCACGCGCACGTCGATGGGCTGCCCCTCCAGCTCGAGGTTGATGCGGCCGTCCTGCGGCAGCCGTCTCTCGGCGATGTCGAGATGCGCCATGATCTTGACCCGCGACAGGAGCGTCGCCCGCAGCAGCTTGATCTGGGAGGGCACCGGCACCTCGTGCAGCACGCCATCGATCCGGTACCGGATGCGGAGGTCATCCTCCATCGGCTCGATATGGATATCGGTCGCCCGCTGGGTGAGCGCCTCGCGGATGATCTGATTGACAAACCGCGCCACCGAAGCCTCGGTGTCGTCCTCGTCCAGGACCGTGGTCTCCTGCCGCAGATCGTCGTCGGACACGGGGGCGAGGCCCCCCGCCATGATCTGCTCGAAGGTGTCCGCCCCGATGCCAAAGGTCTCCTGGAGACAGCGGATGATCCGGCTCCGCGCGGCGATGCCCCAGTTCACCTTGCCCGGCACCTCCTGCGCGACGGCCTGGCGCGCCTGCAGGTTGAAGGGATCGGCGGTCAGCACCCGGATGGTGTCCCCCTCATCGGGCTGCGGCAGCAGGCAATAGCGCACCGCCAGCCGCACCGGAAACCTCTCGCGGACCCAGTCGGGCACTTGCGCCGGCGGGTCCTCGCACCAAGGCAGCCCCAGCTCGGAGGCGAGATTCCTCAAGAAGAGGGACTCCCCGACCAGTTGCCCATCCAGCAGGGCGGCGATCGGGGAGAGCTGCGTCTCGCAGGCCTGGCCGATGACGTCGGCGCACCGCTCGAGTTCGGTGGCCTCGCTGTCGCGCGCGATCCGCAGCAGTTGGTCCTGGAGCACGCGGGAAGATTCGGCGCAATGCGGTTGCCGGTCAAGCGGGCAAAGGGACCATCCCGGGAGATCGAGAATGTATCCCATCTGGCCACAGATGGGCCCGGGCGGCAAAGTGTAGCGAAGCCGCTTCCCCGCCGAAGGGTGAATGCCATTCGCTGCTAGATAGTTACGTCGATTTTTCGAACCAGATCCCGTGCCCAGCACGCGGGGCACCACCGGGGCGGAAAATGGTAGGCTGCGCCTTGGCGCACGCTGCCGAATCCACCGTCCGCGTGCGCCAAGGCGCAGCCTACATCGCGACCCAATTTTCGAGTCAGCCATTGCGCCCCGCGGCGTCTCGCCCCACCCTTGGCCCATGGGCGACGAGTACACGGTGGAGCAATTCATGCGCTTCGCCCTGTATCATCCCGATGTGGGATATTACACCCGGCATATCCGCGGCATCGGACGGCGCGGGGATTTCACCACGGCCCCGGGACTCTCCCCGCTCTTGGGAAGGGCCGTGGCCCACTGGGCCGTCTCGCTCCGGGGAAATGGGGGCCTTCTGCGACCGTGGAACCTCATCGAGATTGGCGCCGGCGATGGCGCCTTGGCGGAGTCCGTCTGTGCCGCTCTTAGTCCCCTGGCCCGCGCGCGCCTAGCCAGAAACTTCACGCCGCAACGGGGATGGGTGTGATCTCGTAACCCATT
>CAZYWZ010000150.1:0-14169 GCA_964651705.1 uncultured Verrucomicrobiales bacterium | reverse complement strand
GCGTGGTGGACTCTGGCTAGCCCCGCCCCCGCGCGCCGGCGGCGGGGCTGACCTGAAACCTGGAACCACGGATATCGGGCAGGCCGCGGATATTTTGTGGACGCAACTCTCCACCAGCGAAGATCCGCCTTACGGCGGGATCACGCTTTCCCGCCCACCATTCCCGGAAACACCCCGGCCACCGCGGGATTCACGATCTTCCCATCGCGCAGGTTGATTCCCGCGGCGCGCCCCGGGGAGAGCGCGGCGAAGCCGTCCGGCCCCCGGGCGGCCAGCTCGCGCGCGTAGGGCAGGGTGGCGTTGCACAGCGCCTGGCTGCTGGTCCGCCCGACGGCGCCGGGCATGTTGGTGACACAATAGTGCACGACCCCTTCGACGATGTAGGTCGGATCGAGGTGGGTGGTCGGACGGCTGGTCTCGAAGCACCCGCCCTGATCGATGCACACATCCACGACGACCGCGCCATTCTTCATGCG
Source organism: uncultured Verrucomicrobiales bacterium (assembly GCA_964651705.1). GTDB lineage: Bacteria > Verrucomicrobiota > Verrucomicrobiia > JADLBR01 > JADLBR01 > JADLBR01. Next base: position 13,693 of record CAZYWZ010000150.1, on the reverse strand, counting down.
CGCGAGATGGGCGCGGCTCACGAGTCGCGGCGCGCGTCCCCCCGGGACGAGCACGGCGCCGATCACCAGATCGGCCCAGGCGAGGTAACGCTCGACCGCGTGCGGGTCGCAATAGACCGTGGTCACGTTGGCCGGCATGACGTCGGCCAGATAGCGCAGCCGATCGAGGCTGATGTCCATCACCACCACGTTCGCCCCCAGGCCCGCCGCCACGCGCGCCGCATTGGTGCCCACCGCACCCGCGCCCAGCACCAGCACGTTGGCCCGCTCGACGCCCGCGACGCCGCCCAGCAGGATGCCGCGCCCCATCATCGGTCGCTCCAGGAACTTCGCCCCCTCCTGCACCGCCATCTTGCCGGCGATCTCGCTCATGGGGGTCAGCAGCGGCAGGCGCCCGCCGCCGTCCGACAGGGTCTCGTAGGCCACCGCCGTGATGCCCGCGCCAAGGCACGCCTCCGTCAATTCCCGCGAGGCGGCAAAATGGAAATAGCAGAACACGGCCTGGCCCCCGCGCAACATCCCGATCTCCGGGGCCTGCGGCTCCTTCACCTTGACCACCAGATCCGCGGGCCCATACACCTCGCCCGCCGAGCCCACGACCTCGGCCCCGGCCGCCCGATACTCGTCATCCGAGAATCCGCTCCCGAGTCCCGCGCCGGTCTCGACGATCACGCGGTGGCCGTCGCCGGCGAGCAGGTGCGCGCCCACCGGCAAGACCGCCACCCGATACTCGTCCGCCTTGATCTCCTTCGGCACCCCGACGATCATCGCATCCCTCCTCCCGAACTCATGGGCCCAGGTTGTCCGACACGAGACTATCCTCCAGCCCCGTCTCGGGCGGGCCTCCCTTCGTGAACACGTTGTCCCGGATCAATACCTTGCGGCATCGCGCATCTCCCTCGACCGCGATGGGCGCCGACGACAGGTCGCCGAAGGTGTTGCCCGTGATCGAGAGGTAACTGGCGCCCGAGAGCACGATCCCGGCCGCGGCGTTCTCGCCCTCCTTCACGCGCTTGGTGGCCCCGCCGATGTGGGAATCCGAGATGGCATTCCCCGAGATCGCGTTGCGGCCGGCCCCCGGACCCACGCGGATCGCGAACTTCCCGCAAAGCGGGAAGCTGTTGCCCGTGATGGCGCAGCCGTGCGCGTCGCGGAGGTCCACACCGCCGCCAAAGTCGTGCGCGATGACGTTCGCCGATATCGTGATCCCATAGGCGTCGCGGTCCAGGATCACGCCCGTCCCCTGGCACTCTTCGATCATGTTGCCCACGACCTGCGACCCGTACGTGTTCTCGATCACCACGCCGTTGCCCAGGTGGTCGTCGATGTTGTTCCCGGACATGCACAGGTTGAACCCATCCGTGCAGACCACCGCGTCCTGGTTCTCCTCGAAATGATTCCCCACCACCACGATGTCGTGATTCCCGATGAGCCGCAACCCCGCCCCCTTGTTGTACGTCATCAGGCAATCGGCCACCCGCGGATCTTCGTAGCAGTTGTCCAGGCGGATGCCGTCGCCCCCGTGCTCGCTCACCGTCAGCCGGTCCAGAAGGATCTCGTTCACGCGGACCGCCTCGATCCCGTGCCCGCTCGCCGCGCCGCCCGTCAGCCTAAAATTGCCCAGTTGCACCCGCCAGATCTTCTCTCTGGCTCCCGCCGACGCCGGCGGCCGAATCACGATCGCCGCCTGACGGGCCACGTTGGTGTTCACCACCCAGGTCGCGCTCCCGCACCCCTCGATCGTCACGTCGCCCCGCTCCAGCACCAGCGGCTCGCCGATCTCGAATCGCCCCGGCGGGAGACGCACGAGGCCGCCCTCGGCGGGAACCGCGTCGATCGCCGCCTGAAGGCTCGGGAAACCCGAGGCCTCGATCACCGCCCGACTGCCAGGCAACCCACCCCCCGGACCGCCGGATCCCGCAGCGAACCCGCACGACGCGGCCAGTGCAACCAAGAGTCCCGAGCGCACCATAACAACCACCTCCTCACACAGTTCGTCACCCCCGGCCGCAATTGTCAAGATTGCCCGGCCCGGCGCTTCGCCCACGCCCTCCCGCCCAAGACCGGATCGGCAACACCGCCCCACCGAGGCGGAAAATGTAGCCCATCTGGTAACAGATGGGCCACGCGTGGGAAGATCCTCGGCCTCACGACCGTGGCTGGAATTTTCGAGTCACCAGATCCCGTGCCCCGCGCGGCGGGGCACCGCCGGGGCGGAAAATGGTAGGCTGCGCCTCGGCGCACGCTGCCGAATTCACCGTCCGCGTGCGCCAAGGCGCAGCCTACATCGCAACCCAATTTTCGAGTCAGGCCACATCCCGCGCCCGCATCCGCCGCAGCTCCCGCGCCTGCCGCCGTTTCGCCCACCAGCACGCCGCCGCGACACCAGCTGCGCCGACCGCGGCTCCCACCGTCGCCGCGGCCACCCACGGCACCCCGGACACCGGCCCCACGCCCCCCAAAGGCACGCCCATCCCCGCCCACATCGCCCCCGCATCCGCGAATTCCAGCAGCTCCATGTCGCTGATCTCCACGATCCCCTTCCCCGCCAGCACCAGATTGATCTCCAGCGCCCGCGGCAACCCGGACGCCCCCGTCCCGTTGAATGGCAGATAGAACGCCCGCCACTCCGAAGTCCCGCCCACGGCCCGCATCGGACCCTGCTTCCCCATGGTCCGCGTGAAAAATCGGCCGCCCTCCCCAAAGTCATTCCACATCTCCAGATAGCCGACCCCTTCCACTCCCTCGTATCGCACATGGCCCCGCACCGCATAGAACGCGGTCTTCAGGCCCGGCAATTCCCAAGTCGCCAGCCGCACGCTACCCGGCGACGCCTCCCCGCGCTCGACGCGCAGCGCCTTCCCAAGCCCCTTGGCCTCCACCACCTCCCCTGGCAACTCCGCCGCCACCCGGTCGGCCCACTTCCATTCGCCAACCCGACGACCCCCCGCCGGATCCGCCGCCCATGCCGCCGCCGCCACCGCCGCCCACACCAGTCCCGCGTATCCCATCTTCATTCCCGAACCTCCTGCTTCTCCTCAACCGCCTCCAATAACGAACGAAACACATCCTCCGGTATCCGCCCCTCGGCGTAATACCCGCGCAACTTCCGCTCCAACTCGCCCGCCGCCCGATACGCCTCGAATACCTCGATCTTCTGTATCAGACGATCCAGCCGAAGCCGCACCGTCGGATAACTCACCCCGTACACCCGCGCCAACTCCTTCAATGACCCCGATGCCATGATAAACCGCCGCACGAACGCCACATCCTCCACATCCAATAACTCCAGCCAATTCCGCGACGCTTGAACCATTGTATGAATAATATGCAGTTTCTTTTAATAAAATGCAATCCTGATGCAAGTTTTTTTACATTTTCCTGAACAAGCCGATCTCGCTATGCGCAAGGTCTTGATATGGATGCAGTTGGCGTCATTCTGGGGTCGTGACGATGCGGGCGGACGCCTTTTCGTGTGCGGAGGCACGGCGGATCGCGGTGCTGAGGACGCCGCGCAAGGTCCAGGATTTCATCGATGGGCTGGGGATGAATTTCGACTACGGGCAGGACACCTGCCAGTCCCCGCGGCAGGTGCTGCGAAGCGGCATGGCGCACTGCGTCGAAGGGGCGATCTTGGCGGCGGCAATCCTGCGGCATCACGGCCACCGGCCACTGCTGCTCGACTTGGAGGCGGCCGACAACGACTACGATCACGTGGTCGCGCTCTTTCGGCAGCACGGCTGCTGGGGGGCGATCTCGAAGACCAATCACGCGGTCCTGCGTTATCGCGAGCCGATCTATCGGACGATCCGGGAACTGGCCCTCTCGTATTTTCACGAGTACTTCCTGCACTGTGGCCGGAAGACCCTGCGGCGATACTCCGCGCCTTTTGACCTGCGCGAGTTCGACGGGCGCCATTGGATGACGAGCGACGAGGAGGTGTGGTACATCCCGGAGCGGCTCACGGAGATCCGGCACTACCCGATCGTGTCGAGGCGTCAGATCGCGACGCTCCGGCGGGCCGACGCGATCGAGATCGCCGCCGGCCGCCTCACGGAATTCCCGGATCCCCGCGCCGGGGTCTCGCCCCCGCGAACCAAACCAGATTCATCCCGTTGATGCCCGCATGGGCGAGGACCGCGAATACCAGCGTCCCACTCCCCAGGCAGAGCCCGCCCAGCGCGAACCCCGCCCCGGCGGCAAAGATCGGCCAGGCCAGCCAATGGCGCGCCGGCGGGACGTGGGCCACGCCAAATATCAGCGACGAGGCCACCAGACCCACTTCGTTCATCAGCCACCCGCGGAATAGGATCTCCTCGGCCGCGCCGCTGATCGCCGCCAGCGCCCACAGTCGCCACGCCCCCAGCCCACCAAACCAGGCGCGCGCGTCTTCGGCCGCCCGCCGCAGCCCCGGCCAACGCCGCACCCCGACCCGAGTCAGCGCGTGCGCCAGTAGCACCAGCGCCAAGGTCGCCCCAAGCCACCGAGCCCAGTCCGCACCCGGGGCCGCCGCGGGATCGAACGCCCATCGCCCCTCGCGGCGCCAGGCCACCAGCCCAACCCCAACCAGCCCCATCAACCCATAGAAAACCAAAGCGATCCGCATCATGGTGTCTGCCGGAACCCTACAGCCAAACCGGCGCTACCCGAATCAGAATCCACACCGGGCGGCGGGTCCCCCCCGGAACGAAAAAAACTGCGCCGTATTTTCGAACGAGATCCCATGCCGCCGGAGGCGGCACCACCGGGGGTGAAAATGTAGCCCATCTGGTAACAGATGGGCCACGCGTGGGAAGATCCACGGCCTCACGACCGTGGCTACACCCGGTATTCTTGAGCTAGATCCCGCCCCCGGCGCTCAGAGCCTCGTCCCATCCGGGATGATGGTGCCCTTCGGGATCACGATAATCCCATCCCGGATGCAGAAGAGGCTGTCGTCGGCGTGCGGGGGTTTGCCGTCCGGCGCGATGAGACAATTGCGCCCGATCCGCACATTCTTGTCGATGATGGCGCGCCGGACCCGGGTCCCGTCGCCCACGCCCAGCGGCGGGGCCTCCGGATACGGGCGCGTCTGCTCGTCGTCGTAATAGTCCGCGCCCATCATCACGACCTCTTCCATGACCACGTCGGAACCGATCACGGAACGGATGCCCACCAGCGCACGGGTGAGCGTCGCCCCGCCCACGATGCAGCCGTCGGCCAACAGCGTGTCCGTCAGCCTCCCGCCATGGCATTTGCTGGCGGGGAGATATCGCGGCCGCGTGTAGATCGGCCGGAGGCGGTCGAAGAGATTGAACTTCGGCACCGGCGAGCACAGGTCCAGATTCGCGTTGAAGAATGCCTTGATCGTCCCGATGTCTTCCCAATACCCCTCGAAGACGTACGCCGAGACCGTCCGGTGTTCGATCGACCACGGGATGATGTCCTTTCCGAAATCGATCCGCTCGTTATTCAGGACGTCCCGCAGCGTCTCGCGATTGAAGACGTAGATCCCCATCGATGCCAGGAACGTGTCCCCGCTGGCCTGGATCCCCAGCCGCTCGCGCATGCCGGCGTCGAGCCGGAGCCCGTCCAGGACGGGATCCTCCTTGGGCTTCTCGACGAATCGGACGATCTGGCTGTCGGGCCCGATCTGCATGATCCCGAATCCCTTGGCCTCCTCCCGCCGGACGGGCAGGGTCGCCACCGTGATGTCGGCCTGCCGGGCGATGTGGTGCGCCAAGATCTCCCGATAGTCCATCCGGTAGAGCTGGTCGCCAGAGAGGATGAGGACCAGATCGTGGGCCTCGTTGTCGAGGTGCCGCAGGTTGCGCCGCACGGCATCGGCGGTGCCCTGATACCACCCCGTCGTCTTGTCCGGGGTCTGCTGGGCCGCCATTATCTCGACGTACCCGTCCGAGAACTCATCGAACTTGTACGTCCTCTGGACGTGCCGGTGCAACGAAGAGCTGTTGAACTGCGTCAGCAGATAGATCTTCCGCAGCCCCGAGTTGAGGCAGTTGCTGATCGGGATGTCGACCAACCGGTACTTGCCCGCCAGGGGGACGGCGGGTTTCGCGCGGTCCAGCGTCAGCGGGTGCAGCCGCGTGCCGGCGCCTCCCCCCATGACGACCGCCACGGTACGGGTCGCGCGCAGCACTTCGAGCATGTCGGGGGCCATGGATGCACACTAACCCCCCCGCTTCACCAAAACAAGGCGTTTGGCCCCTCACGCAACGCGGTCCGCCCCGCAGCAGCACGGCGGGTCCCCGGCCTCGACGCTGCGCATGACAAGGTACCGCATGCTCGGCGTCAGATAGCGGACATCTGCGTGGAGAACCCGCGATGGGAAAAACACGAGGTCCCCCGGACCCGCCTCGATCGTCCGGCCCCCGAACGTGTAAACCGCCTTCCCCTCAAGCAGATACACCGCCTCCTCGGCCTCGTGCGCGTGCCGGTAGTGCTCGTGGCGCGAGGTGTCGGGGATCTCGGTCAGGTGCACGTGCAGGCGCCGCGCCCCATCCGCCGCGCCTAGCAGGGGAAAGTATTGCACCGGCATGCGCCCGCAATAGTGCCCCGCTCGGCCCAAAGTGCAAACCCTGTGTGGACTTGCTGCGCCGGCAGCGCGAAGCGCCGACGCCGCTTTTCCGCCCGGCGGGACCGGGACCCGGCGCCGCGTGGGCTTGCCGCGCCGCCCGGGATTCCGCTGGCGCGAGGGGAGGAGGGGGTTATCCTCCCCGACATGTGCGGCATCCTGGGATACGCGGGCGGACGCGAGGCAACCGATCTCCTCCTCGAGGGACTCCGGCGCCTTGAGTACCGCGGCTATGATTCCGCCGGCCTCTGCCTAGTCGATGGCCCCGGCATCGCGGTCCGGAAGTGCGCCGGGCGGATCGATAGCCTCGCCCAATTGGTCGGCGCCTCGCCGGTCCATGGCACCACCGGGATCAGCCACACCCGCTGGGCCACCCATGGCGAACCCACCGATGCCAACGCCCACCCCCACCTCGACCGCTCCGGCAAACTCGCCCTCGTCCACAACGGCGTCGTCGAAAACTATCTCGAGATCCGCGCCCGCCTGGCCCCCAAGGGCCACGACTTCCTCTCGCAGACCGACTCCGAGGTCCTCGCCCACCTCATCGGCGAGCACTACGACCGCCTCCCCCACTCCCCCGACCGCCTCCTCGCCGCGGTCCGCAACGCGCTGCCCGAGGTGACCGGCACCTATGGCATCGCCGTCGTCCACGCCGACCACCCCGGCGAGATCGTCGGCGCACGCCGCGGCAGCCCCCTCGTCCTCGGCATCGGAGAGGGCGAGTTCCTCCTGAGCAGCGACGTCACCGCCCTGGTCGCCCACACCCGCGACGTCGTCTACCTCAACGACCACGACCTGGTCTGGATCGCCGACGGCTCGTACCAGCTCACCTCCCTCACCCGCGCCCAGATCGACCGCGAGGTCCACAAGGTCGAGTGGGATTCGGAGGCCGCACAGCGCGGCGACTTCGCCCACTTCATGCTCAAGGAGATCTTCGAGCAGCCCGCCTCGCTGGAGAACGTCATGCGCGGGCGCCTCGACTGGGAGAATTGCTCCGCGAGGCTCGGGGGCCTCAACATGACCCCGCGCGAACTCCGCCAGATCGACCGCATCATGATCGTCGCCTGCGGCACCGCCCTCCACGCCGGCATGGTCGGCGAGTACCTCATCGAGGAACTCGCCCACCTCCCCGTCGAGGTCGACTTCGCCTCGGAGGCCAGATACCGCAATTCGCCGCTCGACTCCCGCACGCTCGTCTTCGTCGTCAGCCAGTCTGGCGAGACCGCCGACACCCTCGCCGCCATGCGCGAGGTCCAGCGCAAGGGGCTCCGCGCCCTCGGCATCTGCAACGTCGTCGGCAGCACCATCGCCCGCGAGAGCGACGGCGGGGTCTACATGCACGCCGGCCCAGAGATCGGCGTCGCCGCCACGAAATCCTTCACCTCCCAGGTCGCCGTCTTCGCCCTCCTCGGGCTACTCCTCGGCCGCCTCCGCCACCTCACCGCCCCGGCCGGCCGCGATATCCTCGAGGCACTCCACGCACTCCCCTCCCAGGTCAACGAGATCCTCAAGCACAACGACGCCATCCGAGCCGTCGCCGAAAAATACGCCGCATCGAGCGACATGCTCTTCCTCGGCCGACAGGCCAATTACCCCATCGGCCTCGAGGGCGCCCTGAAGCTCAAGGAGATCTCTTACATCCATGCCGACGCCTGCCCCTCGGCCGAGATCAAGCACGGGGTCATCGCCCTCATCTCCCCCGACTTCCCCGCGGTCATCATCTGCCCCCGCGATGGCGTCTACGAGAAGAACCTCTCCAACCTCCAGGAGATCAAGGCCAGAAAGGGACGCGTCATCGCCGTCGCCCACCCCGACGACAAGACCGTCGCCTCCATGGCCGACGACATCCTCCCCGTCCCCGAGACCCACCCCATCGCCCAGCCCATCCTCAACGTCATCCCCCTCCAGCTCTTCGCCTATCACATCGCCGTCGCCCTCGGACGCGACGTCGATAAACCCAGAAACCTCGCCAAGAGCGTCACCGTCGAGTGACGCGCCCCACCCAAGACAACAGCCACACACGGTGGGGCGGCGGACTCGCTCCTCCGTTCGCCAGGATCCGCGCGGGGTCGGGAACGCTGATCCTCGCGAATCTTCGCTGATCCGCTCGATTCCCCTGTCCCATCCTTCCCCCGTGCGCCCGGTTCCCATCAGCGCAGATCAGCGTTCCCCAATCCTCCGTCGGCCCCGCGTCCCCACATGCCCAACGTTGGAGATCACCGAACCCGAGCTTGCGAGGGGTTCGGTGGATCGACTGGTTCGGTCTCATTGCGCGAGAAGCGGATAGTTTTCGGGTTGCGTTATCCGATCGATGTCAAGGTCCACATCGAGGTCGGGCCACCGAAAGACTCGTCCGAAATAGGCTTCCACGTTCGAGATCTGGCTCACCGTCGCATTCCTGAACCATGGGAAGTGATCGTAGTCCAAAAAGTACTCCGACTGGCCGGCCAAAAGCCAAAAGCCATGCGGGGAAATGTTCAGCACTTCAACGGCCGAAGTGTCGGATCCATGCGTTCCTGATTTCATCTTCGTGCTCCTTGATGACTCTCTCCAACTCACTGATCTGATGCGCCTTGAATCCGTGGTTCATCGCCAATTCAATCTGCGGCTCGATCCAGAACTTGGCCTCGGCGTGCACCACCACCTGGTGGGCGCCGTCCACGCAGGCGTTGGCGTTGTAGCCCTGCACGATCCCGTGGGAGCCCCTCATCTTGGCCGACTCGTTGTCGGTCACGTTGGCCTGCACCTCCTTGCCCCCGCGCCCCATCCGCGCCGGGTTCTCCGCCAGGAAGCGCTCGATACGCTCGGCCTTCTTCCGGAGCCGCTCCAGCCGCCGGCGCTCCGGCCCCATGCCCGAGATGAACGCCGCGATCGTGCTGTGGTCCGGCCGCTGCCCGCAGGCCAGCGCCATGAAGGTCACGTTCTCCCGGCAGGCCGCCTCCAGCCGGCGCGATCCCTTCAGGCCACGCGCGTAGCCGAAGAGCACCACCTTGAGCAGGATCTTGGGGTCGTAGGCCCGCCGCCCGGTCTCGTCGTTCTGGTAGGCCCCGTCGAAGAGGCTCAGGTCCAGCCGCTCCTCCACCACGTAGTGGATCGTGTGCTCCAGGGTCCCGGGCACCAGCTGGTCGCCCAGCGACACCGGCACTCACTGCGTCTGGAGTTAGTCGTAGGGCTTGTATCGCGCCATGCCGCCCACTTAGCGCCTCGCGCCGCACCGGGCGAGCCAAACACGCGCGGACAGGGGGTTTTTCGACAGTCTCAACGCTGCCCGTGAGCGACGGCGATCAGCCATTCGCTCGACGGGCTTGTTCGATCTTCTCTCGCTCCTCAATCTTCGCGGGGTCTTGCCGCGCATCGAGGATGGCAGCCACGTAGGCGACGTCGCCTTCGATCCGATAGTAAATCCAGTAGGGAAATCGCTGCGCCAGAAATCGGTGGTGGTCGTGTCTCGGCGGATGAATGCCCGCAAACAGCTGTAGTGAATCGATATCGGCCCCTACGGAATCGAGGAAATACGTGCCGAGCCCGACCTCCTGCATCTCATAGAAGCGCATGCCGCGCCTCAGATCCCGCTTCGCGGAAGGCAGGATTCGGACCGTCACGGGAGTTCCCGTCTCAACTCCTCGCGGACGACGGACCAGTCCTCCGCAACACGCCCACGTTCGGCCCATTCATATTGGCGGGATTTGAGCTCCGCGTCATGCCACGCCGGAGGATCCTGGCTCTCCAAATCAGCCGAGAGGGAACGCCAGAGACGCTCCATGAGAGCCACCCGCTGCCCACTGCTCAGAGCCGAGATGTCGATGCCTTCTGCGGTCATACGGCCATTCTCCATCCAGAAGCATTTTCAGTCAAACGCAGAGATCGACGTCGCGCATCACCGACCCGAGCCTTGGCGAGGGTTCGGTGCATGCGCTGGTTGGGTTTCACTCGATCTCAATCTCGTCTTGGGCCGCATGCCATATTCGGACCACATAAACGGCTTTCGCGCTGGGGTCGATCCGGTAGGCAATCTTCCACGACTTGAAGACCAACTTCCGCCATCGGGTGTCTTGCTTCTCCGGCAGGATTGAACCCGCCTCCGGATGATGGATCAAAATCTGCGCGCGATCATAGATCCCGAAACCGATTGACCGGGCGACCTCGGGCCCACCCTGACCCGAAATGTACCGAACGATCCCCCCAAGACCGTGATCGCGCTTTCCGTCCAAATCAGTTTGAAGTCCACGACTCGAGCATCTTCTTCACAGTCTCATTCGAAACGACTCGACCGGCCTCGATGTCCTGCTCGCCCTGATCCAGAGCCGCAAGGAAAGCAATCTCCTCGGCGATGGCCCTGTAATCCGCATCGTCGGGCAGCCGATGCACCGCTTGCAGGACTGATTCCTTTGCGCTCATGCCAACAGCCTACAGCCCTGCCAATCCCTCGCAAGTGTGGCGTTCTTGCCCAACGACGGAGATCACCGAACCCGAGCTTGCGAGGGTTCGGTGGATCGACTGGTTCGGTCGATTTCACCGTTCCTGGATGAATTCTTCGACTGTACGTCCGATGTCCTTTGCGATTTGGCGCAAGAGGATCGGGGAAAGATCTCGGCCTCCGTGGTCTGGCACGGTCGTCTGCCTGCCATCGGGATGTCGAAACTGCCGATGTGATCCTCGCTGCCGAGCCTGCTGAAAACCCATCCGCTCCAGAATACGAATCACCTCGCGTGGGCGGAGGACGGGGATCCGACCCATAAACGTCAGACCGTAAGCGTTTGGGTCCCAACGAACTCTGCTTCGAACTGAGGTTCGCCGTCCTCGAGGAGCATCTCCAACACCTCGCGGAGGTTCTCGCGTAGTTCCTCCATCGTCTCCCCCTGGCTGTGCGCCCCGGCCAACCCTGGGACGTAGCCCACGAAATGCCCCGTCTCGGAACACCGCTCCACGATAGCCGTGAATGCCCTCATGTTCACAAACCTACCACAGGTCTCGCTCCTTGCCCAGCCTGTCTCATCGTCGTTCGATCCCCATGACCGAACGCCGCCGATGAGAGCACCGCCTGGAGAATGTCTGTAGATCACGCGTGCCGGACGCATCGACGAACATCCGAACGAAACGAGCGCTTTGCTGGCGGTTGCTCTCGATCGGCTGGTTCGCTGGCTTCATCGGTAGACTTCCCTTCGATGTCGGATGCGGTCGACCGACACGATGAAGATGGAATCGTCCACAGTGTAAATCACCCGGTAGTCCCCAACCCGCAGCCGGTACGTGCGGTCAGCTCCCACCAATTTCTTTGTTCCCGGTGGTCGCGGGTCGGTCTCCAACACGGCAATCGCAGAGACGATTCTGGGAACAATCTGCCTGTCGATCCTGCGCAGATCTCGCTCGGCAGACCTAGCAAACTCAATCCGATAGGATCCCATCCGCACGCAACCGCCGCTTGATCTCCTCGAAAGGGATCCTCGGCTCGTCCCGCCGCTCAGCCACCGCCGCAAGGTCGTGGACGTCCTCCAGGAGATCCTCGTACTCCTCGATCGGCAGCACGACCGCGATCCGTTCCCCGGTGCCGGTCGTCACGAATTGTGGCTCAGCGCCCACAAATCTAGCCTAGTCTCCATTCCGCTGATGTCCAGTCGATCAGCAACGTTCACGGTGACCGACGGGCCGGAACGCCAGTGGAGGCCCGTTCGGTCGACCGTGTGGTTGGGCTCAAATATCGTCCTCCGCGATATCCGCGATCTTCATGAGCGACCTCAACAGTCCAAGCTTCAACGGTTGGTTCCCGTGAATCGGGATCACGATCCTTTCGCGATGCCCAAGCTTGGTGAAAACATGATGACTCCCCTTGGTGCGCGCCAGCGACCATCCGCGTTTCTGAATAGCCCTGGCAAGTTCTCTCCCCGAGACCTGCTTCACACCGCCAACTCCAGAACCTCTCCTTCGGCATGCTGATCCGCCTCAGCCTCTCCTGCCTCAAGCCACAACTCGATGGCCTCCTTCAAGTTGCGCCGTACCTCCTCCGTCGTCTCCCCCTGGGTGACACACCCCGGAAGAGCGGGAACCTCGGCCCAGTATCCCCCCTCATCCGCCTTGTGAATGATCGCCTTGACCGTCATGCCCAAAATCTAGCGCAGGAACCCGCCTCCGGCAATCCGGCCTTCGCCGTCGTCATTGACCGAACGCCCGGCCTCAGCGACCCTCCGTAGCGCCAGCGGAGGAGGGTTCCGCTGGAGGCCGTGGTTCGGTGTTCCCGTCTTCATCGGTCCCAGCCATCGCCGCTCCCGCGAGAGTGTTTTCACAGAAACCGCCCTCCCTGTTTTGCCTCGTCGGTCGAAGCGCCTGCAGGTCGCTTCCCTGCGAATTTCATTTCAATATCCTCGACAACATTCGTGGAGAAGACCGCGAACCAGGGCCTGCCCCCCCACAGTCGCTCCAACTCGCCCATGAACTCCTTGGCATGCGCCGCGCCATCAGACCAACCATATACCCGACCGTACAGAGTTCCCATCTCGGCCTCGACCCGCCCGCAAGCCCCGCGCAGTCGTGCATCCCGAATTCCCTTTTTCCTGATGGCGGCTTGTCTAGCCCACTTTTCTGGACCGGGGGGCGAACTGTCAGCGAAGAATTCCCTCAGATACTCTGACTTCTCGGGATCCCGGACGACATCCTTGTACGGCCTGGCCTGCCACGCCTCGAGCCATAGGCTGATCGCGCTTTTCAACAACCTGACGCGCGCGGATGCCGATTGCGCCACGCCGTTGTGTATCACGCCTCCCGTTATCGCCATCCCCCCGCGTTCTTCCAGCACGGATGCGGCCTCCGTGCGTCGAAACTCCTCGATGGCTTCGGTCACCTCTCTTTCAACCCAGCCCGCCTTCCCCTCCGGCGTCTCTTCCGGCGCGGCAGAGCAGATAGACCAACCGACGGCCAACAGCCAACCGCCCACGAACCCTCGCCGGCCCCAGTCAACGCTGCTGCCACCGGATCTTGTGCGCCGCATCATGACTTTATGGCACCGTCCGCCCTTATGTTCAACGCAAGACGGGATTCCTGGAGATCGTCTGCCATTCTCCTATTTAAGTCGAACGTGCGTGATGACCGACCGCCCGACGATGTGTCCAAACCTCGTTGGCAGAA
>CAZYWZ010000149.1:0-14226 GCA_964651705.1 uncultured Verrucomicrobiales bacterium | reverse complement strand
CAAGAGGCACCAAGCTTCGCTTGGCGCACACGATGGGAAAAAAGTCGGTAACACGGAGGCCCGCACCATCGCGGCACTCCGCTCCGCGCGCAACGCCCCCAAAGCCACCCCAAACAATATCCGCCCAGAGCGGAGGCGCGGGCCGGGCTCCTTCCCCCTTTAGCTCGAACGCCGGCGACGCCCGGACGCGCCGCAGCGCACACGCCCGCCCTGGAACGCAGCGCAGTGCAACGCAGCGGAGTGGAAGGGTCTACCGGGCGCGGCTGGTCCCGCCTTCCGAGGCGGGAACAGGGGAGCGCACGGGCGGGCGGCTCTCCCCACCCGAGCGCAGTGGCGCGCTCTGTGCGCAAGCAGAGAGCGTGACACGGAGCGCCGCCGCAACACCCTGGCGGAAGCGACGGCGCGGAGTGTGCCCCGCAGCGGCAGCGGAGGAGCAGACTCCGTGACGGAGCGGTTCAGCACCCACGACTTGGGGTGGCGGACGTTGCGTCACGCGGCAGCGCACCCGCGAATGTTGAATGTTCAGATGTGACCCCGGACGCTGACCAGGACCCGCATCCTTTCATCTCGGAAAACTCGAAATGTCCCCTTTAACCCAGTGAAAACCGCCCACTAAACTTCCTGAAGAGCCACAAAAAGCCATGCCCCTCCGGCCCTTCGCCATCAATTCTGGCCTCTCCTCAATCTCCCACGTACACCGCCCCCCCGTTTGTCACAAACGCCACGCCATCGTCAGTAACATGCCACACCATCACGTGATCTGGCAGCCGATTCGACCCGACGCAGCCATCCTCATACCGGAATCGGTAACATATCCTCTCTGCATTCTTATCGCCTTTACCTGCGCAAAATACCAAGGCTTCTCCCTTCGCCTCATAAACTCTCAAGGGTACCGCCCCAACAACTTTCCCCACTTGTTTCAGCGCACCGGTATCGCCGTCCACACAATTCAACAGATACTCCTCGCCAACCAACGTGAGAAACCAAGATCTGTGGCCACCCGATGCCGCGACAAACTGGCCGGCATACGGCACACTAAACGCGGGAGCCCCATCGAGGTTCCCCAGTCCAATCACAGTCATCCGCGTAAAGACAAAAAACTTTCCTCCCTCCAACCTCACGATCGCACGGATCGGTTCCGCAACCAACTGCGCGTTCACTTGAAGCTTTTCCCATGCCCCATTTCGGAGGGACAACTTCCAAATTTCTCGACCCCCATACGCAATGCTTTCCCCATCCCCGCTTCCGAGCATTCCCACAAGCGTAATCTGTAGTCTCGGATAATGTCGCGCATGGCCCTCATTATCGACAGAGAAGACTTCCACCTCTTCTCTCATTGGATCTTGCCCTGCTAAAATTAACGCCCCAACAAACAGATTCTCCTCACGGAACAAAGACCGCACACTGCCTATACCGATTCGCAACGCCTGGACTGGCTCGCCCGACTTTCCCAGGTAGGCATGAGTTTCTGGCTCCATGTCAATTGCGCTGTGTCGAGGGTCATACGGCTTTCTGCAGGATGCCGTGACAAGAACTAACCCTCCAGATCGACATACCTGCGATGGCATCTCCCTCTCCGGCAACTGCATCATGCGCTCCACGGCCCATGCGGATTGAATGCCGGCGTGCGAAACGACGGCAAGCATGAAAAGCGAGTGCATTGGCGCCATATCCATTCTCGTCGAGGTAGCCTATTCTATAAGGGTCTGATAATGTCAATAGTATGAATTCGGCGGGGGCAACATTTCCGAAATTTTGTCAAATCTAATCAAATCCAACGACTGTCCGATCTCGACTGCTGCCTTGGTGTTCAGGATGTCTCCCCAATCTGGCACGCGGCCCACCCGCACTTGATCTGCGAGCGACAGTTCGCCAAACCCTCCCCTTTCATATGCCACATCGTGTGTGTCGTACGCCGTGGCCATGAGTTGCTCGCGGCTGAATGCGATCGAAGGATTCGCCCTCAGGGCATCTTCGAGAGCTAGCTGCAGCTCAACCCCAGTTCGGGCGACGAAACCCTTGAACGCTGGGGATGCGGTCGGCGCCGCGGCTGCTGCGTTGAACTTCAAGATATTTTTATATCCGAAATCCGCTAGATATTCTGACCCTCGTTGACTTTGGTACTCCGCTGGCGCTGCATACCATCGAAAAGCGTAGTATTCGGGAGTGCCTATAACCCACTTTGGTGCTGGAATGTATGCTGCATCTGGATTGCCGGCCCTCAGCTGCAACGCCTCCGCCCGAACCAAATCGATCGCCAAGGCGCTTGAGCCGCCTATGGACGAAGGCGCAGCTTGTCCAAAGGGGTCGGGAATGCGAATCCCTGCAACGGAGGATTGGAATCCCCGCTCGGCTTGCGTCCAGTCGAGGTCGGGGTTTGTACTGAAGCCCCCGAATTCGTACGAGGAGCCGACGGAACTGAGTTGGAGCGTCTGGGCCTGAGCGCTGTACCTCCCATCCGGGTCCATGCCGTTGACGGGGTCCCCTGCGGCGTAGTCGTAAAGCGACCAGCTTGCGCCGTGGCCGAGGGGATCGGCGCTGAGGAATCGCCCTCCGTGGGGCTCGTAGTAGCGCGCGCCGAGCCAGAAGAACCCGGTGGAGTCAATGCGCCGGGAACGCCAGACGGTCGCTTCTGCCAAGCCCACGGCGCTGCTGAACGATTTCTGGAACGAGCCGGCCGCGGGGCCGTAGCCGGTGACGCGGCAGGGGTTCCAGGTTGGGGCGCCGCCCGGGGATGGGATCCACGCGACGCCATTGCCGAAGGAGTCGCTGACCACGCCGACCGACGCGCCGCCATCCTGGTCGATGACCGCCTCGAGCCCGCCGATGCCCTGGAGGCCGCCGTAGGCGCCGTCCAGGTCGGGCCCGTAGACCTTCCATTCGTTGCGCGTGGCGCCGTCCGGCCCGGAGGCGGATGCGCCGATCTCAAGGAACTCGATCTCCGGGTCGTAGAAAGAGTCCACCCGCTGGGCGGCCTCGTCAAGCGCGGCCCCGCCATCCAGCGGGGTGTGGGTGGTGCGCAGCCGCCGGCCGAAGGGGTCGTAGGCGGCGGTCCACCGGTAGCCGTCCCCCGCCCCGTTGGTCTCGACCACGGAGGTCAGCCGCCCGAGGGCGTCCCAGGCCAGCGACTGGGCACGTCCGTCCGAGAACTCGCGGGTGGTGACGTTGCCGGCCGCGTCGTGGGCGACATCGATGACCTGGTTGGTGGCCAAGACGGTGAAGGCGCTATTGGTCACCGCGGAGAAGGTCCCGCCGGGGTGGCGCGCGGTGGCATCCAGGACGTGGGCGCCGGGCTCGGCCCGGAGCGCGGCGCTCCAGGCGCCGTTGGTATCGGCCCAGCCGGGGTGGGCCACGGGATCGACCGGTCGCCCGTCGAGGTCGAGCCGGACCGATGCCGCGCCGCGGGCCTCGCCGGCGGCCCCGATCATCCGGGTCCCGGCGTAGGATTCCTCTTCCGTCACCCGCGCCAGCGTGTCCACCTCGGTGGCCCGCCAGTGGTTGGCGGCATCGACCTGCCACCGCGTGAGCACCCCGATGCCGGCGAGGGTGCCGTCGTCGAACTGGAAATCGTTCGTGGCGTAGGAGCCGGTGCCCACCGCGAAGGGCTCGCTCAGGAGGCGCCGGCGCACGTCGTAGCCGTAGGCGCGGGTCTCGGATGGGATCGCCGCGCCGGTCCTGCTGGCCTCGTAGCTGCCCAGGGTGCTGTCGGGGTTCCAGGCGAGTGCCTCGGTCAGCCGCGCGGTGCCGCCGGTGGAGACCGTCCGTCCGGTGACGCGGCCCCGGGCATCGCGGGAGGTGATTGCGGCGATTGAAAAATCGCCGCCCCTTGACTCCAAGAGGCCGCTGTCCGCATAGGCGAATGTGTAGCTTCGTCCACCGGCCGTCACGCTGGTGGGCGCGCCATCGGCGCGATGGGCGAAGGCGTAGGCGGGCGCCCCGGCGCCGAATCCGACCGGCGTGAGCGCGGTGCGTCGGCCCGCGGCGTCCCAGGATTGCCCGAAGGAACCGAAGGCCTGGCCGCCGAGGGTGACGGTCTCGCCGGTGAGCTGCCCGTAGCCGTCGAAGCCGCGCGCGATGGCGGTGGCCGGATGGCCGGGGGCATCGGAGACCTGGGCGATGTTGGTGGCCAGCCCGCGCCAGTCGTAGTGCCGCGTGGTGGTGATGTCGTGGCCGGGGTCGGGCCCGCTGCTGGCCGTCTGATACGCGCGCCGGAACCCGTCATAGGAATGGGTGACCGTGATCCCGCGCGGGTCGGAGACGGAGGCGAGCAGGCCGATGCCGTCGCCGGAGCCGTGGTACGCGTAGCCGAAGGAGCGGGTCGAGTCGCCGCCGTTGCGCAGGATCTCCGAGGTGAGCCGCGAGGCGTCGTCGTAGGTCATCAGGTGCGAGACCCCGCCGGGCATGACGCGGTTGGTGAGGTTGCCGGCCGCGTCGTAGAAGAGGGCCTCGGTCGCGCCGCCGGGCAGCGTCCGGGAGATCATCCGCCCGAGCCCGTCGTGGGTGAAAGAGGTCTCCCGTCCCATCTCGTCGCGGGCCAGGAGCGGCAGGCCGCCCGCATCGACGCCCGTCCGGCGATGGCTTCCGTCGCCGTTGACCGTCAGCACCGCGTTGCCCAGCGTATCGGTCCACACCGTGCGGGACACCGCGTTCCCGCCGGTGCCCTCGGTGATGGTGACGGCGTTGTGGTCGGCGGAATACGCGTAGGTCGTCTGCCGGACCACGTTGGCCCCGTCCTTGACCTTGACGGTCACCGGGCGCCCGAGGATGTCGGTGACCGTCTCGGTCTCTTGGCTCAGGCCGTTGAAGACCCTGGTCGTCTTCCCGCTGGCGTCGTAGGTCCATGTGGTCGTCTGCTGGGCCGAGGAGCCGGACCCCGCCGGGCCGGTCACGGTCTTGGGGCGATTGAGCCCGTCGAAGGTGCGGGTCGTCACCAGGGCGCCCCCGCCGCCCCCGGCCTCCTGGAGGGTGGTGCTCAGAGGGTTGCCGCGCTCGTCGAAAACCTGGATCTGGGTGCGCAGGGGCGTGCCACCGGAGTCCTTGAGGGTGCGGGTGACCTTCCGCTCGCCATCGTCGTAGGCGGTCTCCCAATAGCTGCCGTTGGGGAGGATCTCCTTTTCGATGCGCCCGTCCGCGCGATAGCGCCACTGGCGGGTGGTGCCGTCGGGATCGTGGCGCGCGGCGAGCTGTCCCGCCGAGGTGTAGATATTGGTCGTGACCCCGCCGAGGGGGTTGACGTGGGAGGACACCTCCCCGCCGGGCTCGTGGGAGAAGAGTTCCTCGGCCAGGAGCGTGCCGGGGGTCCTGCCCTGATAGCGCCGCCTCGCCGTCATCTGGCCGATGTCGTCGTACTCCATCCGCGTGAGGTGGCCGCGGGCGTCGACGACCTCGGTGAGGTTGCCGAAGAGGTCGTGCTTGAAGAAGGTCGTCGCGTAGAGGGCGTCGCCGGAGGGGGCCTCGACCCCGGAGCCGTCGGCCTTCGCGCGGCTGCGCCACCGGGTCTCCTCGAGCGGGCGGCCGGCGCCGTCGTACCTGCGCCAGACGTAGTCCTCGGGGCCGTATCGCGGGCCGTCGATCCACTCCACCTCCCCGTTGAGGTTATAGTAGGTGCCGTTCCAGCCCTTGAGGGCGCCGCCCTCGCGGTACTCGACCCAGGTGGGCCGGCCCATCGGGTCGTACTCGAAGGCGGCGGTGCGGTCGTCCGCGTCGGCCTGGAGGACCACCTCCCCGCGGGCGTTGTGGCGGAAGGTCTTCACGACGGGCGGGTCGGCGGTGCCGGTGTAGTTGGTCTGTGCGGTCGGGTAGCCCCGCGGGTCGTAGGCGATGGCGGTCGTGGAAGGGGTGCCCGCCCCCGGCGCCCCGGTGTGCGCCAGGGTCAGCATCCCCCTGGCGCACAGGTTGGAGGCGGCCACGATGTCGCGGTAACCGTTGGTGGCGACGCCGACGAGCGTCGGGCCCGCGTACCGCTCGACGCGGAGCGCGAGGTAGGCCTGGTTGCCGGTGCCGTAGGTGATGCGCGACGCCATGCCGGATGCCAGGTCCACGGTCTGGGTCGGCAACTGGCGGGCGTCGTAGAGGGTCTCGATGGTGCGGGACTCCGGCGAGCCGCCATCGCCGGCGAGGTCGCCGGTGACGGTGAGGTTGGTGACGTTGCCCGCCGCGTCGTAGCGGTACTCGGTGACCAGGCCGCGCTTGTCGACCTCGCGCTTCAGGCTCCGGGGGTAGCCGCCCGGGGGCTGGTTGGTCTCCGCGCCGTACCACTCCCGATAGATGTGCTGGCCGAGGGCGTCCTCGATGTTCGTCACCAGCCCGGCGGCGTAGCGGTAGACCGTGTCGCGGTCGTAGGCGTCCCGGACGATGGTGTACCCCGAGACCGGCCCCTGGTTGGTCAGCACGAAGTCATTGGCGTAGATGAAGGTCGCGTTGCGCACCGGGTTGATGTCGGCCCCGACCGTGGCGCACTGGTTGGTCACGCGGCGCTGGTCGTCGTAGGCGTTGACCAGGACGCGCCCGTCGGGCCTGACCTCGCGGATGACGAGGTGATCGGAGTAGGTCTCGGTCCGGTTGGACACGACCTGCTCGGCGTGGCCGTACTCGTAGTCCAACACGGAGCCGTCCGGGCGGGAGACGCGGACGAGGTCGCCATGCCTGTCGTACTCGTATCCCACGCGCCGGCCGTCGACGGTGTAGGACTCCGTGACCCGCCCGAACACGTCATAGTTCATCCCCAGGGCCTGGCCACCGGAACTCTGGATCCGGCGCACTTGGCCGTAGTCGGGCGCGAGGCTGTTGGTGCCGTAGGCGAACCAGAGGATGTTGCTGCGCGAGTCCTCCCACCGGTCCAGGTAGGGCCGGGTCCGGTAGAGCGTGCTTCCACCCGAACCGATGGGATAGGAGCGCACCGAGAAGAGGCGGCGCGAGCCATCCGCGGCGGTGACGGTGTAGTTGGTGTTTCCCGCGCGCTCGATCCGGGACTGCATGGGGTTGGCCGTCGAGCCGATGGAGCCGCAGGAGACGTTGACCAGCTCCGGGTTGTCGGCGGGGTTGGGCAGGTAGAGGTTCGAGTTGGCCGCGTCGCGGCGATAGGCGACGGTCGATCCATCGGGGTCGGCGCAGTAGATCAGGTTGGTGGTCGCGTCGATGCTCAGGAACGGCATGTAGCTGAGCTTCCAGCCGTGGCCGAGCTGGTTGCGCGCGAGGTTCTGGCTGGAGTAGTTGCGCCGCACCTGGATGGGCATCGGGCCGGGAAGCGCCAGGTCGACCTCGTCGATGTAGAATTCGCCGCTCAACACGCTGACCGGGTCCATGACGTAAGTCGCCAGCCCGCCGGAGAGCGTGCCATAGTAGGATGGGGACGTGTCCGCCTGTCCCCTCTCGACCTGGAAGATGCTGGCCGTCCAGAGGTCCGTGTCGAACTGGCCCGTCGGCACGATGTTCGCGGAGGACAGGCTCATCGCGGTCGACAGCTCGTCGATCGGGTCGAACGAGTAAGAATAGCTCTGCGACTGCGAGGCCAGCGCGGTCGCCAGGGAGGTGGTCGGAAGGTCGAGCGTGAAGTTGAACGTCGCCGGCTCGGTAGGGGCGCTGGGGACATAGTTCCACGAGAACCCGCTGTCGCTCGCGACCAGCGCGTTGTTCATGATCTGATTCTGGTTAAACGCCGGCTGCGCGTAGTTCGGCAGCGACCCGGCGCCCCCGTTCATGTTCTTGCTGATGAGCGCCGCCCAATTCCCGCCCTTCGGGTTCAGCACCATCGCGCCCATGCCCCGGAACGGGGGGGCGTTGGTCGACTCGGTCGGCGCGGTGACCGGCCCCGGCGTGACGAAGACGCTGACGTAGTTGGAGGAGACCGCGGCGGCGAAGGCGTTGGTGATCTTGGCCCACATCGGGGGGTCCCAGTGCATGAGGTTGGTCCCCTGATAGACGGCGTTGCCCTGGTCGATCAGGTTGGTCCGGTTTAGCTCGATGACTCCCGGCAGCGAGGCGTTGGTCATGTGGGCCTGCTGCGCCAGCTGCAGCAGGCGCGTCGTCGAGATGGCGTGGGCGTCCTGAAAGAAGTCGCCGATGATCTCGTGCTCCTGGGCGGAGACGTCGCCGATGACCATGGTCGCGAAGCCGTCCCAGACGTTGCCGATGTCCTCGCCGGTGTCCATGCGGGTGAGCCCCGCTCCCGCGAAGGCCAGCACGTTGAAGAACATGTCCACCGACGGCGCGATCAGGTGCACCTGGCCATCGCTCACCGCGGGCATGCCGTCCGACAGCCTGAGGGCGTCGAGCTTGGCGAGCCCGTCTCCGGCGAATGAGACGACGCGCGCCTTGTGGAGGCGCTGGTGGGCGTCGAGCGCCCTGCCGACCTTCTCGTAGTAGCCCATGCCCATGAGGTAGGCCAGGGTGCCCTGGAATGCCTCGACGGTCGTGGAACCTCCCCCGTCCTCGATGCGGCGCTGCTCGTTCCAGAAATCCACCGCGTGGACATCGAGCATGCGGCGGGTGGCCCGCCCGGTGTTGAGGCAGATGGCGGCCAGGTCCCCGAGGCGGATCTGGGCCGGGGCCCCGTAGGAGCGGGCCTCGGACACCCCGAGAAAGGAGTTTGTCGTCGGGTCGGCGCAACCCCGATGCGTGGTGTGGGCGATCGTGATCGTGAGGGTCTGGTTCGACGTGCCGTTGCCGAGGTCCAGCTCCAACTCCTGCGGCTGCGCCATGTTGGCGAAACTATTGGTCCCGTAGCTCTGGGTGTTATTCAGTCCCGGGCGATAGGGCGCAAGCACCAGGTGGGACCAGTACTTGCCGGGCTTGTCCTGATAGACCAGCAGCCGCCGGTTGTGGAGTTCGGCCATCGGCCAGGTGAAGGCGTTGGTATTGCTGCCGTTGGAGTGCGACACCCGGACGTTGACCATGTCGAAGACGTTGGCGACCTGGCCCAGGTTGGTGCGGAATGCCAGCCCCGAGTTGGTCACCCAGAAGGGCCTGGCGAAGTCGTCCCACGTGGCCCGGGTGCGGCGGCGATTGCGATACCGGACCCCCAGGCTGTCGGGCGCCAGGGCGCTGTTGGACGCGGCCATCTGCTGGGCGACGTGCTTGGGGAAGAGGAAGAGAGGCGAGTTGTTGCCGGGGTCCAGCGAGAGCAGGTTGGTGTCGGCGCGCATGTAGGCGCGGAGCCACTTCCAGCCGGAGTCATACTCGTCGGGCAGGAACTCGTAGGGGTCGCGGCCCTCCTGGACCTCGGTGTCCTTGAGCCACGGGAACAGGTGGACCCAGGTGTTGCTCCCCGTGCCGTTGTAATTCGTGACGTAGGCGGTGACCCACGGGTAGTCCACGGAGATGAGGCTGTTGGTGTCGTACCGCTGGCCGAGGTAGTCCACCGCGCCCCGCAGCTGCATCCGCAGGACCCGGCTCATGACGGCGTCGGGGACCTTGACCCCGTGCTCGGGGCCGAAGACGTAGGCTGCCGGCACGCCGGCCTGGCGGAGCAGGTAGACGAGCAGGCCACAGAGCTCCTTGGGCGAGCCCTGCTGCTCTTGGAAGACCGCCAGGGCGCCCCGCTTGACACCGCCGTCGTTGATCGATCTCTCGGCGACCGAGCCATCGTCGTTGTACGCCAGCGCGTCGGTCAGCTCGATCTCGTCCTGGACGTATCCCGCCAGGGCGATCGGGTCGCCGCCCATGTCCCTGACAAACTGGTCCAGGATGGGGTGGCGTCGCAGCTCGGTGCTGTTGTCCACGTTGGTGACCGCCGCCGGAGTCAGCGGCACCGCGTTGGTCACCGCCAGCTGGCCGTAGAGCAGCTCCTCGTTGCCCTTGCCGGCGTACTGCTGCGGCATCGGCTCGCCGTCGAAGTGGGGCTCGTGGATGAAGATCGAGCGCCACGGCGGGGGCTCCTCGAAATCGAGGCTGTAGAGGCGGGAGGCGTGCGCAGAAATGGCGAAATCCTCCCCGAACCAATATACATCTGGATCCCAAACCATCAGGGAGTTGGCTTCCTCGCCGATAAACCCGCGCAGTTCGACCGCGAAGACATGGTCGTCCGAGGACGCGCGGTGCGTCAGGCGGTACGGGCTGCCCTTGGTGGGCCAGACGCCCCATTGGGCGGCCTCGCCCAGTCCCTGGACCACGGACACCTCGGTGTCGAGCCCGTGGAACGATGGCAGCTTGCGCCGGAATCCGCTGGCCGCGAACGCCTCCCAGTCCGCCGAGTCGCACGGGGATGGCAATTGGACGGGCAGGACGTCGGCGCATCCGACGCCCGTGGCGCCATTGTTGAACGCGTCCCTGTCGTAGGCCTTGATGATGAGGGTCGCCCGCTCGTTCGTCCGCCACGATCCCCCGTAAATTCCGAAGCCATACTCTCGGCCCGGATAGAGCGGCGTCGCGCCCGCGGACGAACCGAATGCCACCAGGGGATGGACGAACTCGGTCCCCTCCCACTGCTCTTGCTCGACGCTATTGGTACGGTCATAGTGGCGTCTGGGGTATGACTCGGTCCGCAGAAACCATGGCGACCCGTTGGTGAAAACCTCCGGGGGGAACGCGTTGGTGTTGTCGCCGGTCGGCTCCAGGGCAACGCCCTCCTGCCCGTCGAGCGGCACCACGAATGAGTGGTATTCCGCATAGTCGCCGGTGCCGCGCACGAACCTCTTCGCCCCGGCATTCGGGTTCATGTCGGCGTACTGCCCGATGGCGTGCAGCGCCACGGCGACCGCGCCGACGATGAAGGGCCAGGCGGGCCGGGGACGGTTCCGAAAAGGGTTGCTCTGGTTGTCTGGGCTCATGTCTTTTCCCCCTGTGCGTCACTGGGTTGAACCGTCGCCGGGCGCCGTGATCGTCACCCGCAGCCCGCCGACCGCGGGATCGTCGGGATCGGCGTCCTGGGAGTTGGCGGCGCCATCGCCGTCGGGATCCCCGGACGGGCCGTTGCGCGGGTGGAGCGTGCCGTTGTCGGCCGGGTCCAGGCCGTTGGCGGCCTCCCAGCCGTCAGGCAGCCCGTCGCCGTCGCTATCCGGATTGCCGGGGTGGGTGCCGAGGCGGTACTCGTCCAAAGCACCTAGGCCGTCGCCGTCGTCGGTGTATCCCGAATACATGGCCTCCCACCAGTCCGGCAGGCCGTCTGCGTCGGCATCGTGGAACTCGTCGGCGCCGAGGTCCGGGCCGCCGGACCGGTCCCTGGACTCGCCGTTGATGTCGATCGCGGAGGCCAGCACGTTGTTCGTGCCCGCGCCGATCGCCGGGGAGTTGGTCGTGAGGTAGCCCCACCGCGTCAGGAGCGGGTCGGTGTTGGAACCGCCGAACTGGCCGCCCGCGACGATGGAATTCGTGCACGAGGCTGCGCCGGAGGCAAGGTAGACCTCCTCGGGTGCCCCGGCTCCACCATCCCAGAGGATGGAGTTGATCGCCGTGACCGATCCCCCGGCGCTGTAGATCCCGTTGCCGTGGCCGTTGGTCGCGGCGGCGTTGCGCGCGAGGGTGCAGTGGACCAGCAGCGGGTCCCCGCCCTCGTTGTAGAGCCCCGCGCCGTCGTCCGAGGCGTTGTCGCGGACGATGAGGTTCACCAGCCGGGGCGCGGCGTTTGAACCGACGCGGATGCCCCCGCCAAAGCCGCCCGGGGCCCGGGTGACCACGAAACCGTCGAGGGTGCTATCGGAGCCGACGCGGATCGCGGCGTTGGTCGCGCCGGGTGCGGCCACGATGACGGGCGGGCCGTTGGTCGTGCCCAGTTCGCCCAGCAGCAGGACGGGCCCATTGGTCAGCGCGATGCCGCCGGCGTGCGTGCCGGGGGCGACGCACACGATGGGGTACGGCCCGGTCGCGGCGTCCAGGGCCGCCTGGATCGTCAGGAAGTCCCCCCCGCCTCCTGGGTCCACCCACGCGATCTGCTCGGGCGTCGAGGAGGCGGAGACCGGGTCGGAGCGCCAGGTCCACTCGTAGATGTTGGGGAACCGGTCGCCGTCGGCGTCGTCTCCGGGGAGCACGTCCTGGATGGTGGCCACGCCATCGTTGGGGTCGGCATCGGCGATCCGCCCCTCCCATCCGTCGTCAATCCCGTCCCCGTCGGCGTCGGTGAAACTGGCCCGCAGGTAGCGGCCGGGGATCACCTCGCGGCGCGCCTGGCCTGGCATCTGCCAGGCGACGGCCACGTGGTCCCGCCCGTAATAGTTCACGTAGTGGACGTCGAAGTAGTACCACTCTCCGGCGACCAGGGTCACGGGATCGGATCTCTGCTCGGGCAGCCAGTCGTACCAGTTGAAGTCCGGGTAGCCGCCGTAGGCCGGCACCTCGGCGATCAGCACCGCGTTGGTGGGCTCGGCGTCGGTGCTCAGCTCCAGTTCCGCGTTGCCGCCCCCCGAGATCCAGAAGGTGTACTGGCCGCCGACCGGCGCCTGGAGCCAGCCGCGGAGCCGGTGGCCGGTGCAGTCGCCATACCACGCGGGCGTCTCGATCCGTTCGACGTAGCCCGAGCCAGAGGGCTCGTCCGGATAGCGGTAGTCTGACTTCAGGCAGGAGATGGTCTCGTCCCAGATGTCGGACCAGCGCTCCCACCTGGCGACTCCGGTGAATATCTCCGCGTCGGCCTCGCCGGGGTCCGAGCCGATCCGGCATTCCTGCTCGTTGGTCAGGCCATCGGCGTCGGGGTCGCCGCGCGCGTCTTGGGCGAGACTGCCGAAATGGGCCTGCTCCCAGGCGTCGGGCAGATCGTCGTCATCGGTGTCGCCCGTCTCAGGCGCCCCGGCCGGGTACGGGCGCAGCGCCGACGAGGGAACCACATCCTTGAGGCCGCCGTCAATCGACCACAGCACCCCGAGCGTGTCGCCCCCGCCCGCCTCCTTGTGGAGGACCTCGAAATAGTGGCGCTCGCCCCCGATCAGGTCCACGGGCCCGGAGCACTGGGTCTCGTACTTGTCCCACTCATCGAGGTAGGTGGCGCCGGCCATGACGCCGATGCGCCGCTTCTCGAACTTGTTGGTCGAGCCGCTGAGCCAGAACTGCGTCTCGTCGTCGCCGGTGACCCAGAACTCGTAGGTGCCGGTCCGCGGGGCGACGATGTAGCCCCGCACCCGGGAGCCATAGTTGTTTCCCCTGTCGGTCGGGCAGGCCAGGGCGCAATGGTAGCTCGACGAGCCGGCATTAGTCGGGAAGTCCGCGTCGCCCAGCAGGGAGATGACGCCCAGGCCCCCTATCCCGTCCCATATCTCCCGCCGGAGCACGCCGTCGGCCCCCGGCCCAGAATCGGCGTCATCGGGGTCGGTGCCCAGCCACTCCTCCTGCGCCAGGCGCAGCCCGTCGCCGTCCGCGTCCGGGCCCATGTCCTCGGCGTTCGTCGGGCTGTAGCCGTTGTCCACCTCCCACTTATCCGGCAGGCCATCGTAATCGGTGTCCTTCGCGAGCGGATTCGTGCCGGAGGAATCGACCTCCGTTCCGTCGTCCAGGCCGTCGTCGTCGGTATCGCTATCCTGGAAGTCGGTCCCCAGCAGGAACTCCTCGGCGTTGGAGAGCCCGTCCCCGTCCGGGTCCCCCGCTCCGCCGGCGTCGGTGAGCGATCCGTATTCCCCGAGTTCCCAGCCATCGGCCAGCCCGTCGCTATCGACATCGGTCTCCGGGTAGAGCCGCGACAGCGGCAGGACCTCCCGCGACTGGCTGGCGCTGAGCCACTCGAGCTTCACGTTGGCGGCGCCACCGGTCTCGCGGTAGTGGACCCGGATGCTGTATCGCCGGTTCGCCTCGAGCGCGATCGATCCGGTGTGGTCGCGCGACCACCACCAGCGGTCGATGACCAGCTGGTCGTCGATCCAGACGCGGATGCCGTTGTCGCTATTGGCGACGAACGTGTACGTCTCGGTGTGGCGGGGCTCGACCAGGCCGGTCCACGCCGCCGAGAACTGGTCGCCTCCGGGGGGACCGCTGCCATAGCCCCAGTCGAAATTGATGGTCTGGTTGTTGGTCGTGGAATGCAGAGAATCGAAAGCCGCGCCGCCAAACCAGCGCACCGTCAGGCCGGTGCCGGTGCCGGGCGAGTGGTTGAGCGGGTCGCCGTCGGAACCGTCCGGCACCCGGTCCCCGTCCGTGTCGGGGTCCAGGGGATCGGTGCCCGCCGTGTTGACCTCGGCGCCGTCGCTTAACCCATCCCCGTCGGTGTCGGGATTGTTGGGGTCGGTCCCGAGGGTGATCTCCTCGTCGTCCCGGAGCCCGTCCCCGTCTGCGTCCGGGACCAGGACCGTCACCCCGACGGGCCCGGCG
>CAZYWZ010000148.1:0-14432 GCA_964651705.1 uncultured Verrucomicrobiales bacterium | reverse complement strand
GCGCACGCGGACGTTCGATTCGGCAGCGTGCGCCAAGGCGCAGCCTACCATTTTCTACCCCGTCGGTGCCCCGAAAGCCGCCGTCGTGCGCACGTCTCGTTCCATCTCGACTGGCAATGGACGACTTCTATCCTACCGCGATGGATAGCATGCCCGCCCGGCTCCCCGATTCTCCCCTCCTTCGCGCTGTCTATCTATCGGCCACAATGTGGCTGGCCGGCTGCGCACCCGGCGGGCCTGCGGGCGGAAGCGCGGCACCGCGGACGGGGCTGACGCTTCACGTGTCTCCCGATGGCAACGATGCGTGGTCGGGGCTTCCCGCGGCACCGAACGCCGATCGGACCGACGGCCCGCTGGCGACGATACAACGGGCCCGGGACATCATTCGCGAATCCCGTTCGACGACGAACGCCGCCGGACAAGGCGCGACCGTCTTGCTCCGGGACGGTGTGTATCGGCAAAAAGAGCCTGTCGTCTTCACCGCGGCGGATTCGGGAACGCCGGAGCACCCCATGACCTATCGGGCATATCGCGGGGAAAGGCCGGTCATCAGCGGCGGCGATGTCATCCGCGGATGGCATCGTGACCAAGGCAACCTCTGGCGGGCCTCCGTCCCTCCCCTGCCCGACGGCCGCCCCTGGCGATTCAACCAGCTCTATGTCAATGGCGGGCGCCGCACCCGCGCGAGGCTCCCGAACCGGGGCGCGTTCCTTCGCTCCGACGGACCCATTGCCAAGGACAACCCCAGGGGCTTTTATTTCAAGCCGGGCGACCTGCAGGAGTGGGAAGACATGCGCGGGGCGATCTTCGTCGTCTACCATTCCTGGGAGACGTCGATCCACCACGTCCGATCGGTGGATACCGGCGCGTGCCAGGTGACCTTCATCGAGCCCGCGCCCTCGGGCATGGGCCGCTGGGAAAAGCAACAGCGATACTACGTCGAGAACGTCTTCTCGGCCCTCGATGCGCCCGGCGAGTGGTACCTGAATGAGACCGAGAATACCGTCTATTACTACCCTCTTCCCGGCGAGAAGATGGAAAGGGCCGAGATCGTCGCGCCGGTGCTGGCATCGACGCTCGTGCGCTTTGCCGGCGACGCGACGAAGGGCGATCTCGTCGAGCACCTTGCATTCCGCGGCATCGCGTTCATGCACGCCAACGCCGACCTGCGCCGCGTGCGCAACCCCGGCCAAGGGGAAATATATCAGCCGGCCCTCATCATGGCCACGGGACTCAGGCACTCGAGCTTCGAGGATTGCGAGGTGGCCCACACCGGCGCGCACGGGATCTGGATGGCCGCCGGATGCGAGGGGAACGTCATCCGGCGCTGCCACATCCACGACCTCAATGGCGGCGGGGTCTACATCGGCGGGGGCTGGGGCGTCCAGGATGCGGCACCCGCCCGGAACATCGTGGTGGACAACAATTTCATCCACGATGGGTCGCACCTGTTCCACGGGGCGCACGGCGTCTGGATCGGCACGAGTTCCTCGAACGCGGTGACCCACAACGAGATCAAAAACTTCGATTACTCTGGGATCTCGTGCGGCTGGTCCTGGGGCTTCCAGCCCAGCTCGGCCAACCACAATGCGCTGGACTATAACCATATCCACCACCTCGGCAACGGCGACGGCCTGAGCGACATGGGCGGCATCTACACCCTCGGCATCTCGCCGGGCACCACGGAGCGCGGCAACCACATCCACGACGTCTTTAGCTATGCCCACGTCTCGCACGGCTCCGGCATCTATCCCGACGAGGGCAGCTCGGAGATCCTCATCGAGGACAATGTGGTGCACCAAGTCAGGACATGCCCGCTCTTCCAGCATTACGGCACCAACAACGTCGTCCGGAACAACATCCTGGCCTTCGGCGGGGAAGGCCAACTCCAGCGTTGCCGCGAGGACAAGCCCTGCCACTACGTCGCCGAGGGCAACATCGTCTATGCCGACATCGCGCAGATGCTCGGCGGCGTCTGGAAAAACGGCGACTGGAAGCTCGGCAGCAACGTGTACTGGAGCACCGCCGCCGAACCCAGGTTCAAAGACATGGACTTCGCCGCGTGGCGGACAAAGGGCCATGATGCCGGGTCGGTCGTGGCAGATCCGAGATTCGCGGATGCGGCGCGCGGCGACTTCCGGCTGCGGCGGGACTCGCCCGCGCTGGAGCTTGGCTTCCGCCCGATCGACGTCGCGAAAGCCGGCCTGTACGGCGACAGGGCCTGGGTGGCTCTGCCGCGGCGCTACCCGGATCGGCCGCTCAATGAGATCCCCGCCCCCGTGGAGCCACCGTTCGTCGTGAACTTCGACTTCGAGGCTGAGGACGTGGGCGCACCGCCGCTGGAAGGCGAGATCCTCCAGAGCGGCGCGCAGTCGCTGATGATCTCGTCCGAGACGGCCGCCGGCGGCAAGCAGTCCCTCAAATTCATCGACGCGCCCGGCAAACCCCATAGCTGGACACCGCACCTTTACTACCGACCCACCTGCGCATCGGGAGAGTACCAGCTCTCCTGGGACATGCGAAATACCCGCGCCGCGCCGGCCAGTTTCTATCTCGAGGCCCGTCAGTGGGACTCCGACCCCTACCTCGTTGGGCCGACCGTATCCGTCGCGGCCGATGGCGAGGTCACCGCGGGCAAGCAACCCATCGGCACGATCCCCCCCGACGAATGGGTTCACGCCGACATCCGATTCCGGCTGGGCGAGGGCTCACCCAAGTCATTCCGGATCACGCTGGCCACGACCAACCGCGAACCGATCGTCGCGGAGATCCCCTACCCCAACCCCAGATTCGAGCGGGTCACCTGGTTTGGCATATCGAGCACCTCCGACGCCGCGGCGGTCTTCTACCTCGACAACCTGCGCCTCGGGACCGCAGAGGAGCTCGCACACCCACCGAGGCGCCGCCCGGCGACTCGCCCCGCCAAGGCCCGCCCAAGCCATCCGGCGAACCCCGAGGCGCTCGCCGGATACTGGCGATTCGACGAGCCCGACGGCTATGTGGCAAAGGACAGTTCCGGGTGCCGCAATGAAGGCGAAGTCTGGGCCTCGTGGGCCAAGGGCGCCTTCGGTTCCGCCATCTTCTGCGATCCGGCCGCCTCTCGCGTCAGCGTCCCCGACGACCCGACGCTCCAGTTCGGCGGCGGCGACTTCTCCATCGCGCTCTGGATCTGCCCAACACAGCTCGCCATCGATTCGAAGGACCCGCGCCGCCGCTTCATGAGCAAGGACTCCCCCGCGCGGAATTCCTGGTGGAACCTCAACGTCACCACCGACGGCAGGCCCTTCCTCGAGATGCGCGACTCGAATTCGGTGATCTGCGCCAACCGCCCCAAGGGGACGATCCCCGAAAACGCCTGGACCCACCTCGCCATCGTCGTCGATCGCGCCAACCGGAAAGTCCGCTACTACCTCAATGGCGCCGCCGACAGCGCCACCGATATCCCCGCGAACTTCACGGGCTCGCTCGATGTCGCCGGCGGCGAGCTCTCGATCGGCGCCGGCTGGCAGCCCTTCATCGGGCTGCTCGACGAGGTCAAGATCCACAGGCGCGCCCTGACCGATCCTGAGGTCCAGGCGGATTACTCCCGCGAGAAGGCCAACCGGACGAGCGCGCAATACGAACTGGTCGAGTGAGACCCGCTATCAATCTGCCCGACCAGAATGCAGGTTTTCGGGCGCGATCTGTGTGACGCGGCCCTCTCCGACGCGGATGGGATTCTCGCCGACGAGATTACCCACGCCCTCCACCACGATCGCCGGGCCGGCATCGACGGCGCCCACGTTGCCCGCCACGGTGTTCCGGTCCGCGCCCTTCCGCAGGGCGATGAGCGGCGGCGGGCAATCCTCGAACCGATTGTTTAGGATCAGGTTCCGCTCGTTGAGTCCGGGGAGTTGGCACCACTGCCACACCTTGATCCCAGCCCGGCAACCGCGCAGCAGGTTGTTTGCGACGAGGCACTCGGAGGCGTCGTTGAGTTCGATGTTCTGGCAGTTCGCGAGGGTATTGCCCACGGCGGCGCAATGGCGCACGAAATGGTCAAAGTCGATACCCTCGGCCCCGGTGTTCTCGATGCGGCAATCGTAGACCCCGCTG
Source organism: uncultured Verrucomicrobiales bacterium (assembly GCA_964651705.1). Classification (GTDB taxonomy): domain Bacteria; phylum Verrucomicrobiota; class Verrucomicrobiia; order JADLBR01; family JADLBR01; genus JADLBR01. The sequence continues at coordinate 10,337 of CAZYWZ010000148.1, read as the reverse complement.
TGGCACGCGCTGTAGAAGGCGATCCCGCGGTGGTGCGCATTCCGGACGGTGCAACCGATGATGCGAATGCCCTCGAGCTGCGACCCGGAGGGACCCTGCTCGTAGCTGTACGGGCCATGAAAAAAGAACCCGCTGTGGCAACTGTGGTCTAGGGGGGCGATCGGCCACGCATCGCGGTTGAGATCCAGCACGAGGCCCTGAATCGTGAGGCCACTGATATCCCGCCGCCCGTCGAAAACGTTCATCGGATTGAGGACGGCGGCATCCGAGGCAACGCCGGCCTCCAAAGGTTCGGCCAACACGATGCGATCCGCGTGGACCTCCCGGATCGTCCCTTTGACGTACGGGATCCGGTGGGGCCGACCATCCGGAGTCCGGCTCTCCCGATTGGCCCCCTGGATCTCGATCCTGAGCCCCGGGGTGAAGACGTCTCCCCGGCCCAAGAAAAGAACGCTGTCGCCCCGTTTGGCCTCCCGCGTCGTCCGGGTCCACCTCTCTGGCGCAAGCCGCAGCACCACCTCGCCTCGTCCCAAGATCCTTGCGCCCACCAGGCCATCGAGACTCAGTGCCGCACCGATCTCGTACGTTCCCGCCGCCAGGATCAAATCGCCGCCACCCTGGCCTCGCAAGGCATCTAGCGCGGCCACCAATGCGGGGGCATCATCGCCTGGCCCCGGCGAAACCACGATCGCCTCGCCGGCGCAACCCATCGCGGGCAAAAGCCACAGCCACGCCAACGAGGCGCCCCGCCACCACCTCGCCGACCGCCTCACGCCAAATCGCGCCCGATCAACAATCCTTCCCATCGCGCCACAAGCCTCCCAAACCCCATCGATGCCAGTCGAGTCATAATTCCGAACAACCCGCGCCAATCGAACGCAGCCCAGCGGGTGAGGGACGGGCCGAGGCGCTCGGCCAGCGCGGCCACGGTCTGTCGACCGCGGCCACTCTCGGGAGTCTGATCAAACCCGAACCCATGCCCCGCATGCGGGGCACCACCGGGGCAGAAAATGTAGGGCGCGAAATCCCTTTCGCGCCACGGGCAACCGGCAGCGCCGTCGTGGCGCGGATGGGAATTCGCGCCCTACAGGCCGATCCCGTGGCCAATTTTCGAGTCGGCCCCGCCGGCGACGCGCGAGAGCGCCGCATCATTCATGGGGAAACTTCTGGTGAGTCGGGGCTGCATAAAGGCAGCACTACGAACCTTCCCGCGGCCTCAGGCTCGTAGTGCCGCCGTCAGGGGGTGTCGATTAATTCGACGATCACGGTGGAACGGAGGCAGAGTGGGCGGTGCCGCACCGCTCCGATCGCCAGAGGCGTTCCGGTTGCATGCCAAAGCGATGTCGAAACCCCGTTCGGGGTTCTGCCACCGCAGTCCAAAGTCCCACCCGCCGGATTCGGAGCACACGATGGCGATCGATCACAAAGTTTGTGATCGATCCGGGCTAGAACCCTTCCCGCGTCTTCCCGTCGAGGCCGATGAGGGGCTGGGGATTCTCGACCCGCATCGCTCGCCTATCCGGGGTCATGCCTGTCCCCAAGCTCCCTTCCCCCACTCGTTCCCAAGCTCCGGCTTCGAACCGCCTGCCTGCGGTGCCAGCAAAGACTCAGCGCGGGAAGATCTCGATGTCGTCGATGACCGCCTGCTCGACCGCACCGCCCGTGCGGCCGCCGATGCCGAAGCGACTATCCGGGGGCAGTTCGAAACCGGGGAGCGCGAGCCCGCCGAAGATGGTCGCCCCGTTGAATTTTACCGTGACGCCCGTCGCCGGGTCATAGCTGATCTCCACGGCGACGGTCTCGCCGTCAGTGAAGGGATTGACCGCGCTGGAAGCGCGGTGCGTGCCGTCGGTCCAGACGTGGATGCCGATGCTCCCATCGCCCCCGTTGTCGTAGGTGTCGAAGCCCACGGTCAGATTGCGCGCGGTCCCGGGACCCGACTCGCCCCAGGGGCCGGCGCCGAGGTCCCCGACGGTGAAGCTGATGCCGTCGGCGGGAACGGGCTGGCCCTCGGGGCCGATGCTCATCTTGAAGCGGGAGGTGAAACCCGTGATCTCCGGGATGACGGCGGCCCCATCGAGCACCACGGCGCCCACCTGGCTGCCGACGGCGTCGGTGATCATCACGGCCTGCGAGGACAGGGCCGCCGTGCCGCGCAAGGTGGCGTCGCCCAGACCCGCGTTGAAATCGTTGAAGTATCGGTCGAGCCGAAACACGCTCACGCGGAAGAATCGCCTCGGGTCGCCGAGGGCATCGGTGACAATAACGCGCTCCCAGGTGCCATCGATCGACTCGACGGTCGCGGCCCCCAAATCCACGGGAGTCCAGCTCAGCAGGTCCTCGCTGGTCTCGACCCGATAGCCGATGCCGGGATTGGTGGATGCCTTGCGGCGGATGAAGCGCAGGGCGACCCCCGAGCCACCCTCTGAAGTCAGGGACGGCAGACCCGCGGCGCCGTTCGGCGGGAGAACGGTGCCATTGGGCAAGAGAAGGTCGCCGGCATTGGAAGCGAGATTGAAGGCGAACTTCAGCAGGTTGGGCACCCCGTCGCCAGATGGGTTCGCGTCATCCTGCGACCCGTCGGAGGGCAGGCCGTGCAGCGAGCGGAAGCCCACCAGCACCGGATTGACGGTGTAACTGGCGGAGGATTCCGAAGGGGCCCACCCGCCACCGGTGGCGGCGGCGCGCACGGTGGCATTCGCCCACAGCGTGAATGGCCCTCCGTAGACCTCGCCCACCGAATCCGAGGGCGCGGTGCCATCGGTGGTGTAGCGGACGGTCGCGCCGGGGGCGGCGTTGCTGATCGTCACCGTGACGCTGCCCTCGTACGCGCCCCCCGCTGGGCTGATCACCGGCGCCGGCGCCGGGGTGGGGATCTCCTCGAGGGTCAGGCCGCTGAGGATCGGATTGGGATCCCCGACCGCCGTGCTCAGCCCAGAGAGCTCGATGTCGAGCGTGGCGTCGGCCGCCGTGAATTCATGGACAAGGGCCGACGCGGATTCCGTGGTCGGATGATACCCCTGCGCGGTGTACGTGTTGAACCCGGCAAAGACGGTCGATCCCTCGACGAGGATGTCAAAGACCCGGTTGTAGGTGGGCGCATCCACGAACATGAGCTGGAGCTTGTATTTCCGTCCCGGGGTGAGGTTGGCCAGCGTGACCTGCAGCGTTCTCATGGCGGGGTCCGCATTGTCGCGGTTGGCCCAGCGGATCGAGGAATAGACGGCCTCCAACAGGTTGTCGCCGGGTTGGCCTCCAAAGTCGCCCGCCCACCAGTCGTTGATGGCATTGGGAGCGCTGACGGTGATGCCGGAGGCATTGTCCGCTCCAAAATACACGTCGTCCACGCCGCCGACGGCCCCGGGGAGCCCGATGTTGCAGCCGTAGAGGAAATTGCCTATCAGATCGAGTCCGCGGGCGGCGCCATAGCCGAGCACGCGCTCGACGCGCGTGGCGGTCGGGACGCTGCCGCCGGAGCCAGGGTTGGTGCCGGCGAGCATCTCGGTGGCGTCATTGAAGCCATCGTTATCCGCATCGATCGAGAGCGGGTTCGAGCCGATGGAAACTTCCTTTGCATTCGTCAGCGTGTCGCCATCCGGGTCGTCATTACCGGTGGAGTCCTCCACCGCCCCGGCGTCGGGCGCGGTGCCGATGCTGCGGGCCAACCCGCGCTGGTCGTTCGCGACACCCGCGATCACGACCCCCACGTTGATCGCGGGACTGCCGGACTGCGGCGCGATGGTCGTGGTCGGGCCGCCGTTGTTGGCGAGGGCGCCCAAGAACAGATTGGAGGAGGCCACGCCCACGATGTTGCCGTCCACGCCGTCGCTCAGGCCGCCGGAGTTGCCGGGGCCCAGCAGGTTGTTCGAGCTCTGCGCCGAGAACGTACCCCCATTCACGAGGCCGAGGCTGTCGTCGCTGTTGCCGGCCACGATGGAGTTGATCAGCGTCGCCTGATTCTTCCAGATCGAAAGGGCCCCAAAACTGTTGGTCGCCGCGTTGCCCGTGATGGTCAGGTGGCGGAACGTCATGCTCGTGGCCCCGGCGTCGATCGCGCTGGCGATCCCGGCGGAAGAGTTGCCGCTGAAGGTCGAATTCTCGACCAGGATCGAGGGCGAGTCACCCCAGCTCTGGATGGCGCCGCCCTCCGACCCGGCGTGATTGCCGGCAAAGGTGCAACCGCGCACCGCGAGCGATCCGAAGCTCCACACGCTGCCACCGTAGTCGCTGGCATAGCCATTGGTCAGCATGAGATCCGAAAGGGTCAGGCTGCCTGAGGATTCCACGAGGAGGTGGCGCTTCTGCACGCCGCCCTGCATGGCGAGGGTCACGCCGGGCGAGTTGGTCAGACCCCGGATGGCCACGATGCCCGAAACCCGCAGGGCCGCGGTGTCATTCGTCGCACTCCAGCCCGTATTCAGGGTCACCGCCTGGCCCGCGAGCCCCGACGCGAAGGTGATGGTCTGCGTCCCGGACTGTCCGTTGGCATAGGCCAGGGCCTCGCGCAGGCTGGTGCCGCTCCCAAAGCCTGGGTCGCTGGTGCCGTTGTCCTCGTCCGAGGTGGTGGTCACCACGAGCGACGAGGTCGGGGCCAACTCGAACGCCCCGATGTCCGGCAACCCCGCCTGTGGCCGGGCGACCCCGCGCTGATCCGCGCCCACATCCGCTATGGTCGCCGCGGCGTTCAGCGCGGAACTCCCGCCGCTGAGGGGAAACACGAATGGCGACCAGCCGCTCAGAAACGTCAGGGCGGGACCCCCATTGAGATAATCAATCGCCCCGACGTTCGGATTCGTGCCGCTCCAATTGCGGATCCGCGAATTCGAATAGCTGGGGATGCTGCCGCTGAATTCCCCGAGGGTCGCCGTGTTCCAGAGAATCGAGTTGCGAATGTTGAAAGAGCCACCGTTCTCCCAGTGGATGGCGGTCCCCGGTCCATTAATGTTCCCTACGGCGGTGCAGTAATCCATCTGCACCGCACCCGCGCTGACGCCCGGGAGACCGTACGCGCCGCTATTGGCGATCACCGGGCCGTAGGAGGCGCTGTTCTCGGTGAAACTGCAATTGATGAGCCGGATGTGCGATAGGGGACCGTACGCCCCGATCGCGCCGCCCCGGTCCGGGCACGAGTTGTTGCGAAACGACGAGCCCGTCACCAGCAGGGTGCCGGAGTTGCGAATGCCACCACCCCGGATCTTGTAGTCGCCGGCGAGCGAGTTGTCCTCCAGATAGCACGCGGTCACCGTCAGGTTGCCCGAGTCGCCGTTATAGATGCCCCCGCCCTCCTGGTTGCTGCCGTTGCCCCCAAAGTAGATCCGCGAGATGGACATGGCGCCGTTGTTGTAGATCGCGCCGCCGCCGCCGCCGGTCAGGTAATTGTTGACCCCAACGGGGAACCCCCGCGAGAAATTGTTGCCAAAGTGCCCATCGTCCATCACCACGGCCCCCGCATTGGTGTTGTTGTTGTAGAGCGCCCCGCCGAAATTCTCGGAGAGGTTCCCCTGGAACTTCGTGAGCGAGGCGGCGTACGTGCCATTGCCGGTGTTGCAGATCGCACCGCCTCGGCCGAGGGCGCCCAGGGAGGCGCTGTTGGCCCGGCTCTGCGAGAAGAAGACGTTCGTGGTCCCCAGCACACCGAGGTTGTAGATCGAGCCGCCATCGCCGGTCAGCAGGCCCTGGGATAGCGTCAAGCCATTCAGTTCCGGCGCGTCTAGCGCGAGACGCCCGCCGGGGGCCACGTAGAAGTGCCGCATCGAACCGGAGGCACGCGTTATCGTCACGCCCCCGGTCGGCGCCAGGATCGTGATGCCAGATGTCACCGCAAGGGCGGAATTCGACGCGTTCGTGTCTCCCACCTGAGCCAGCCCGATCGTCTGCCCGGCCAGAGACGCAGCGAAAACGATCGTGTCGTCACCCGCGGTGTTGTTGGCCGCGTTCACCGCGTCCCGCAATGTCACCGTCCCGCCCAACGTCCCGATGGTGATCGCCGCGTTGAACCCACCCGGATCATTCGCGCTGTTCACCGTGATCGTCGCCGCGCGGGCAAAACCCCCACCGCCCGCAGCCACGACCCCGATCGCGATGGCGGCCAGCCGCCAAACAACCGACGAGAGGCGAAAAATTGCGCCGTTCCTATGATTAGAATCCGTTTTGAAACGCATAAGCCATTCTTTTTGGCGCAGCCTTTCGTCCTGTCAATCCAACACGGGCATTCGTTTTATTTTCGCCGCAAAAGCGCAATCATTAGCCCGGATCGATCACAATCTTTGCGATCGATCCGCCCCAAGGGCCGACAACCCCGACACTTCGTGTCGGCACTCCGCGCGGATTCGTCAGGCAAAAGACCATCAGCGAAGATTAGCGGAGATCAGCGTTCCACCCCCCGCGTCCCGGCACCCCCGCGCGAGGAAGATCCGCCCAACGATCGACCGGCGTCCCGGTCGTGGCTCAGAACCCTTCCCGCGTCTTCCCGTCGAGGCCGATGAGGGGCTGGGGATTCTCGACCCGGCCCAGCGGGCGCACCCCGGGGCCGGCGCCATCGACGCCGAGGTCCTTGTCCATCGCCTCGGCGAGCGCCCGCAGCCGTTTCACCACCTCGGGGTTCGCGTCGGCAACATTGTTCGATTCGCCAATATCACTCTCCAGATTATAGAGTTGGTCCCTGGCCGGGGCAGGCGCCGCCTTTTTCTGGCCTTTGGCGGCCTTGCGGTCGCCCGCGTCAGCGGAGGCGAACCGCAATTTCCAGGGCCCGCTGCGCACGCCCTCCAACTTCAGGCCCCGGAAGTAATAGAAGACCTCGTGCGGCGATTTCGCGCCCGCTTGGCCGGAAAGCAGGGGCCAGATGTCGCGGCCATCGAGTTTGGGGTCGTCGCCGGCCTCGCCCCCGGCGAGTTTCACGAAAGTGGGCAGGACGTCGATCATGCCGGTGATCTCGTCGGTGCTGGTGCCGGCGGGGATATGGCCGGGCCACCAGGCGAGGGTCGGCTCGCGCATCCCGCCCTCCCAGGTGCTGCCCTTGAAACCCCGCAGCGGCGTGTTCACGGCCCTCGGCGTGCCACCATTGTCGGAGGTGAAGAGCACCAGCGTTCTCTCGGCGAGCTTCGCCTCGCGCACCGCGTCGAGCACCTGCCCGACGCTCCAGTCCACCTCCTCGACCCAATCGCTGTAGATGCCGTGCGGCGATTTCCCGGCCCACGCCTTGCCGGGATAGATCGGGAAGTGCACGGCGTTGTGCGGCAGGTAGAGAAAGAACGGCTTCCCCTTGTTCGCGCGGATGAAGGCCACCGCCGCCTCGGTATAGCGCGCCACGATGCCCTGCTGCTCCTCCTGCCGCACGCGCGCGACCACCTTCTCGTCCTCCAAGAGCGGCAGCGGCGGCTGCCCAGCACCCCGAAGGCCCGCCTCGTCGGAGGCCTGCGCCTTGGCGCCCGCGGCCTTCGGCTTGGGGATCGGTTCGCCGAGGCTGCTCTTCGAGCCATCCTCCGCCGTGCCCATGTCATTCGAGTACGGGATGCCGAGATAATGGTCGAAGCCCTGCCGCGTCGGCAGAAACTCCCGCTGGTCGCCCAGGTGCCACTTGCCGATGCAGCCCGTCGCGTAGCCCAATTCCTTCAACCGCTCCGCCACGGTCCGCTCGGCGGGATGCAGCCCCACCGCGCCCGCCGGAAACAGCACGCCCGATATCGGGAGCACGCGCTTCGGGTAACAACCCGTCATCAGCGCCGCCCGCGACGGCGAGCACACCGGCGCCGCATAGAAACACGTCAGCTTTCGCCCCTCCCGCGCCATCCGGTCCAGGTTCGGCGTCCGATTCAGCGTCGACCCGTACGGCCCGATGTCCGCGTAGCCCATGTCATCGATGTTGATGACGATAAAGTTTGGCCTCTCGGCCAGACCGGTTTCAAACAGCGGCGCGCCAACCATCAGCCAGCACGCCACGGCGGGGAGAAGTCGCTCGGAATTCATGCAACACCAATAATCGCCATTGCTCGCCACCGCAAACGCATTCCCGCCCCGCACTGGGGATTCTGAGACCTCACGCATGGAGGGTAATCGCGGCCGATTTGGCCTTGATCGATCTGCCGAACGGTGGAAACTGCCTTGGTTGTGAGAGCGTCCCTGAAATCTCTCGCTGTTGCCGCGGCCATCGCCTTGGTCTCCGCCGACCCGGGCCGTTCCAACGTTATCTGGAGCGAGGACTTCAGCTCAGAACCCCACACCGCGACGAACCTCAACGCCGCAAACATGTTCCTCACGGTTACCGCCGACCCGCTAGCCTCTGGCCGCGGTGATGTGGTCGCGGTCAATGACACCGGCGCCAACACCGCCAACGGCGCCTTTCAGGAGGTCCGGGCCTTCGACGGGCGGAGCATCGCCCTGCCCGGCAGCGTCACCCCTGGTGTCGACCCGTTTATCTTCACCCTAGACTATATGATCCCCTCCGCCTCGGTCGGACTTTCCAACACGACCGACCGGATCTCCGTGATCGTGCGGTTCCTCGATACAACCGGGGTCACCGGGAATTCGGGCCAACGGTCCGTTTCCCTGTCCAGCATCAATCTCACTTCCGTGACTCTCGATACCTGGACGACCGTCACCCTCAGCAACCTCATCCCCGCCGTCGACCTATCGAACAACGCGGTCATCGCCCTCTATCCGATCATCTCATGGATCGACAACCCCGCCCCAGGCACCGGAGACGCCCCCGCCGGTATCATCGGCTATCTCGATAATCTATCCCTGATCGCCATCCCCGAACCGCGAACGGCCGCGCTCCTCACTGTTGGCACGGCCCTGCTCGCCGCCTCGCTGGCCAGACGCCGGCGCTGAGCGTCCATCGGGGACATCGCCCACCGTTCCGGAAACCGGAGTCTGTGGGCCGAACGCAACATCAAACAGCGCTGCTCACTACTGCCCCATCGGCCCGCTCAGCGCCGCGCTCGCGCTATCCGCCGTGCTCTGCACCGACTGCGAAAAGGCCCGCAATACCCCGATCGCCGCCACCGACACAAACGCCACGATCAAGACGTACTCCACCAGCGTCTGCCCCCGCCGCCGCCCACGGGGGGCCCTCCGCCGCATACCGCCCCATCGCCTCCCCACGATATCCTCACGCATTGCCGTGTCTCCTCCCATACAACAAAGGCCAATTCTTGTTCCGATTTCGGCGATACCGTCGACGAACAACCGACCCATTTCAAGACTGGAACAGAATTCTTAATAGAAAACTAACTTTTCCTAAACGACCTTAACGTCCTTCGGCCGGTATGATTCCCTTCCCGCCATGAGGCCCGCGCGATGGCATGCCCTCGTCGGGACCGGCGCATCCTGCTGCTCGCGGGGGTGAGCCTGCCGGCGAGGGAGATTTCTCCAAGCGATAAGTTCCTCTGGTCGTGCTACATGATCTGCTGGGGGATCAATCGCGATTTCTCGGGATTCGAGGATCGCCCGCTGGATCGCCCGCAAGAGGGCGTCGACCCGCGGCTCGTCGACCGCTGGAACGCACGGGATGCCGGCATCGACGCGCTATCGGTGGATATCTTCGTGACCGATAGGCACGCGCTCCCAACCTTCGGGAAGCGCGCGTCGCTCGTCGGAAAAACCGAGGCGACCTCCGGTGGAAAGTGCGGTCAGGCGTCGATCGGATACAACGCGGTGACAGAATCGATGCATTAATCCGCGCGCGTGGACGAACTCAGGCTCTCGTCGCAAGCCCTGCGGCCCGACCGGCTTGGGCCGCATGCGCCGCCCCTTCGCAGCAATTGAGTGTAGCGAAGCCGATCTCCAGAGGCGGCGTTGTCGCCCGGCAACTCGTAGGCCGGGCCAACCGCCCATCAGCCCGCAGAGCGCGGTCTCGCTTCACAGACGCCAATGGGCTGCTATCTATGCCTCATGATCCTCGCACGCGCCATCCGGCCGCCTGTGCCCAAGGGTATCGGCAGGATATATCCCGCGGCCGGTCCCTCCTTGCGCCGATTGCTCTGGGCGATCCTCTGCGGACTCACGCCCATGGGCGCCCGCGGCGCAGACGACTGGCCGACATTTCGCCGCGACGCGCAGCGCTCGGGGGTGACGCCGGCGACGCTGGATTTGCCGCTGTCCCTCGCCTGGACCCACCGTCCCATCCAGGGCCCGGTGCCGGCGTGGCCCGCACCGATGGCGACCAACTACGCCATCATGTATGGCCCGCTCCGTCAGACGCTGACTTTTGACCACGCCTTCCACGCCGTGGCCGATGCCGAATCCATCTACTTTGGCTCGTCGGCAGACGATTCGATCTACTTGTTACGGGCCGCAGTGCCGTCGTAGAAAGTGCCGTCACTCCGCCGATCTGAGGT
>CAZYWZ010000147.1:0-14462 GCA_964651705.1 uncultured Verrucomicrobiales bacterium | reverse complement strand
CGCCACCAGCATGCGGGGACCTTGACCCACCCGGCCCGCGAGGCCGCGGGCCCTCCCAGACATGGCTCAAATTAGCGCCATTCGAGACAACGCCCCATATCCGACACTCAACATTCAACGTCCGTTGGAACGACGAACCACGAACCGGCTATTCCCGGATCTGGCCGCTGCCGAGGATCTGGTATTTGTAGGTGGTGAGTTCCTCGAGTGCCATGGGGCCGCGGGCGTGGAGCTTGTCGGTGCTGATGCCGATTTCGGCGCCCATGCCGAACTCGCCGCCGTCGGTGAAGCGGGTGCTGGCATTCCAGTAGACGGTGGCGGAATCGACCTCTTCGAGGAAGCGGCGGGCGGTGGGTTCGTCGCGGGTGACGATGGCGTCGGAGTGGCGTGAGCCGTAGCGCTCGATGTGGTCGATGGCGGCGGCGACGCCCTCGATGACGCGGACGCTGAGGATGAGGTCGTTGTATTCCTCGGACCAGTCGGCCTCGGTGGCGGGCTTCATGGAGGGGACGAGCGCGCGGGCGCGGTCGCAGCCGCGGAGTTCGACGCCCTTTTCGGCGAGGCGTGAGGCGATGGCGGGGAGGAAGCCGGGGGCGATGGGGGCGTCGACGAGGAGGGTCTCCATGGCGTTGCAGACCGCGGGGCGCTGGCATTTGGCGTTGATGGCGATGCTTTCGGCCATGGCGGGGTCGGCGGCGCGGTCGACGTAGACGTGGCAGACGCCCTTGTAGTGCTTGATGACGGGCATGCGGGCGCTGCGGACGACGGCCTCGATGAGGTCTGGGCCGCCGCGTGGGATGATGACATCGAGGAACTGGTCCATCTCGCACATGTGGCGGACGGCCTCGCGGTCGGTGGTGGGGATGAGCGCGATGGCGTCGTCGGGCAGGCCGGCGGCGGCGAGGCCGGAGGCCATGGCGCCGACGATGGCGCGGTTGGAGCGGAAGGCCTCCTTGCCACCGCGCAGGAGGGTGGCGTTGCCAGTCTTGAGGCAAAGGACGGCGGCGTCGCAGGTGACGTTGGGGCGCGACTCGTAGATGATGCCGACCACGCCGATGGGGAACCGGCGCTTGACGATGCGGAGGCCATTGGGGCGGGTCCAGTCGCGGAGGACTTCCCCGACGGGGTCGGCGAGGGTCGCGACGTCCCGGACCCCCTGGACCATCGCGGCGAAGCGTTTTTCCGTGAGGGTGAGGCGATCGACCATGGCGGGGGTCAGGCCCGCGGCCTTCGCGGCGGCGACATCCTCGGCATTCGCGGCGTCGATCGGCCGGCGCGCGCCCTCTAGGGCGGCGGCGATCGCCTCGAGCGCGGCATTTTTTTGTGCGGTGGTGGCGCGGACCAGCTCGCGGGCGGCCTGTCGGGCGCGGCGCCCGCAGTCGAGCACGGCCTGTCGGACGTCATCGGGCATGCGGGGATCCCTTTCTGGGTTTCGGGAGACGGAATCGGGTGCCGATGGCCGTGCCGCCGGCGATATCGAGCAGGATGCGGGGGGCGCGCCCGTTGGCGACCCAGGTCTCGATGCCGGCCTCGGCGGCGATCTCGGCGGCGAGCAATTTCGTGGCCATGCCGCCGACGGAGAGATGGCTCTGGGTGCCGGAGGCCAGGGCGCGGAGGCGGTCGTCGATGCGGCGCACCTCGGGGATCACCCGTCCCCCGTCGGATTTGTCCAAGAGGCCATCGACGTTCGAGAGGATGACCAGGCGGGAGGCGCGGACCATGACCGCGACGTGCGCCGAGAGGCGGTCGTTGTCCCCGACGCGGATCTCGTCGGCGGCGATGGCGTCGTTCTCGTTGATGACCGGGACGTAGGAGCGCAAGGTCAGGAGGTGGCCGATGGTGGCCTGGGCATTCCGGTAGCAGGTGCGGCTGTCGAGATCCCAATAGGTCAGGAGGAACTGGGCCGGCTGGAGCCCGTGCCTCCGGAAGCGCCGGTGATATTCGAGCATCAGCTGTGGCTGGCCGACGGTCGCGCACGCCTGGAGCTCGCTGACCCGCGACGGCCGCCGCTTCAGGGACATCGTCTTCATTCCCGCCCCCACCGCCCCGGAACTCACCAGGATGATCTGGTGGCCGCGGCGCACCAGCGTGGCGATCTGGTCCGTGAGCCGCGTGATCTGCGCGGAGTCCAACCGCCCATCCGGGCGCGTCAGCACCCCCGTGCCGCATTTCACTACCCAGCGCGTCGCCATAAGGGTGGGAAACTAGCCAAAGGGAAGAAGGGTGTCGAGAGCGCGAAGATGCCCTAGATCCCCGCGCATGCCGCCCGAGGGGCGGCATCACCGGAGCGGAAAATGGTAGGCTGCGCCTTGGCGCACGCGGACCGTCGATTCGGCAGCGTGCGCCAAGGCGCAGCCTACCTCGCGACCCAATTTTCGAGTCAGCCCCGCCGACGGCGCGCGAGCGCACTGCCTCATTGATGGGGAAAAGCGACACCCACTGCGGCCGGGGAGCAAACCACATAAACCACTGAAAGAAACGTATTATCAAAATAGTGTGAATAACCGGTGAAAAATTTTGGGCTTTGTTTTTGACAGGGGGTGGGGTTTGGGTCGAATATGAGGGCAGGCAAGAGAGTCGGCAATTTGGAAGCGAGGTGAGGGATTGTGACAGAAGTGAGATTGAGGAAAGGCGAGTCGGTAGAGAAGGCGCTGCGGCGGCTGAAGAAGAAGCTGGATCGCGAGGGCACTTTGCGAGAGGTGCGCGCGCGGAGGGCATACGAGAAGCCGAGCGAGCGTCGTCGTCGGAAGCTGAAGACACCGCGGTTGAATTACTGGGGTAGTTTTTCGCTTTAGGGCGGACGAGGATTTGGAGCCGGGCCGGCGACGGCCCGGCTTTTTTTGTGGGGTGGAGTGGGGATAGGGGATAGAGTGTTGGGGTGTTGGTCGCCTGTTCGACATGCTGGAATTCGGATCGCCATCGGGATGGCGGGGAGATGTTGGCGGAGTTGGAGGGGATGGGATTTTCGGCGGTGGAGCTGGGACATGGGATACGGCAGAGCCTGGTGGATGGGGTGCTGAAGTATCTGGGTCGCGGGACGTTACGGGTGACGAGCCTGCACAATTTTTGTCCATTGCCGATTGAGGTGCTGCGATCGGATCCGGACTGTTTGGAGTTCAGCGCGCGGAGTCGGATGGTGCGATCGCGTGCGGTGCGGATGACGCGGGAGACGGTGGATTTTGCGGTGGCGGTGGGTGCGGGGGTGGTGGTGCTGCATCTGGGATCGGTTGGGGGGCAGGGTGTGGAGTGGGGGGTGGTGCGGGCGGTGAAGGCGGGCGGGTTATATGGGCGGCGGCATGTGGCGGCGAAGCTGGCGGCGCTGCGGCATCGTGAGCTGGGGCTGGTGGGGGTATGGGAGCGGGTGCACGAGTGCCTTGCGGAGGTCGTGCCGTACGCGCGGGAGCGGGGGGTGGGGCTGGCGGCGGAGTGCCGGTCTTCGGTTTTCGAGTTGCCGCTGGAGACGGAGTGGGAGGGGCTGTTCGAGAGATATGCTGCGGAAGATCTGGGTTACTGGCATGATTTTGGGCACATGCAGCGCAAGGAGGGCCTGACGTTCGGGGATCATTGGGAGGCGCTGTCGTCGCGGCGCGGGCGCATTCGGGGGGCGCACCTGCACGATGCTGGCGCGGTGAAGGACCATTTGCCGATCGGGTTGGGCCGGGTGGCGTGGGGGCGCCTGCTGCCGCTGCTGCCCGGGGGCATCCCGCTGGTGCTGGAGATGTCGCCGCGGGTGGAGGCGGGGGATGTGGTGGCGAGCCGGGAACGACTGGTGGGGATGCTGGGAGGTTGCGATGGGGGCCGGTGAGCGCGCGGGGTTCAACTGGCGGGGATGGGCATCGGCGCTGGCGAAGGCGGGGGTGAGCGCGGGCCTGCTGTGGTGGCTTTTTGGGCGCGGGGGCGTGGATTTTGGTGACATCGTGGGGCAGTGGGCGGGGATGGATGTGGGGTGGCTTGGGCTGGCGGGCGGGCTCATGGCGGTGGCGACGGCGATGGGGTTGGTGCGGTGGTGGCTGCTGCTTCGGGCCCGCGGGCTGGATGTGCCGCTGTGGGAGGCGGGGGCGATCGGGATGATCGGCAATTTCTTCATCGTGTTTTCCATCGGGGTGGTGGGTGGTGATCTGGCGCGGGTGGTGTACGTGATCCGCCATCAGCCCGGCCGGAAGGCGGAGGCGGTGCTGAGCATCGTGGCGGACCGGGTGCTGGGGGTGCTGGGCCTGTGCCTTGTGGCGCTGCTGGTGGTGCCGATGAACTGGCCGCTGATCACGGCGAACCGGGAGACGCGGGCGCTGGTGTGGACGATCCTTGTGCTCTTGGGCGGGGGGCTGGTGCCGGTGTTGCTGGAGATGCCAGGGCCATGGCGGAGGTGGATGTCTTTCATGGATCGGCTGCCGTTCCGCGAGCGGCGGGCGGAGGTGGGTCGCGCGCTGGGGGCCTATTTTCGGGATTGGCGTACCACGGGGGTGGCGCTGGGGATGTCGGTGGTGATACACGCGCTGTTCGTGCTGATGTGGTACTGCGTGGTGCGGGCGCTGCGGCTGGCGCTGGGGTTTGGGTTCGTGGCGGGGATGGTGCCAATCGTGAACACGGCGACGGCGGTGCCTGTGACGGTGTCCGGTTTTGGCGTGAGGGAGGCGGTGCTGGATTTGTTCTTTCGGAGCGCGGGGCTGGGGCGCGACGAGGCGCTGGCGACATCGTTTACGGCGTGGGGGCTGATGGCGGCGGTGGCGCTCGTCGGGGGGCTGGTGTACATCGCGTACCGGATACCGGCGCGCGAGTTGCAGGGGGATGGGGGCGCGGTCGGATGAGTGGGCCAAGGGAGGCGGCGGAGGGGGTGGTGCGGCGCCTGCGGGCGAAGGGGCATCAGGCGCTATTCGCCGGGGGTTGCGTGCGGGACCATCTACGCGGGGTGGAGCCCCACGATTATGACGTGGCGACGGACGCTCGCCCGGAGCAGGTGGCCGAGCTATTTCCTGGTCGCAGCGATCTGGTGGGCAAGAGTTTTGGCGTGGTGATCGTGCGCGAGGGTGGGCATCCGATCGAGGTGGCGACATTCCGGCAGGACGGTCCCTATCTGGATGGGAGGCATCCTTCCTCGGTGACATTTGCGGATGCGGCGGGGGACGCGCGGCGGCGGGACTTCACGGTGAACGCGCTCTTCTGGGATCCGGAGACGGGGGAGATTTTAGATTACGTGGGTGGGCGCGCGGATTTGGGGGCGCGGCTATTGCGGGCGGTGGGCGATCCGGGCAGGCGCTTCGACGAGGATCGGTTGCGGATGCTGCGGGCGGTGAGGTTTGCGGCGAATCTGGGTTTTGAGATTGAGGGGGGGACGTGGGCGGCGCTGCGGGAGCGCGCGCCGGGCATCGTGTCGGTGAGCGCCGAGCGGATCCGTGACGAATTGACGCGCTGGCTGACGGGTCCGGATCCCGCGCGGGGCCTCGATCTGATGGACGGCTCTGGGCTGCTCGGGGTGCTGCTGCCCGAGGTGGCGGCGCAGAAGGGGGTGGGGCAGCCCCCGCAATTCCATCCGGAGGGTGACGTGTACACCCACGTGCGGCTCATGCTGGCGCAGCTGCGGGGGGCGGGCGAAGTCCTGGCGTGGAGCGTGCTGTTGCACGACATCGGGAAGGTGCGGACGCGATCGGTGGACCGGGATGGGCGGATCCGGTTCAACGGGCACGAGGTGGTCGGGGAGCAGATGGCCCGGGAGGTCCTGGCCCGGCTGCGATTCTCGAACGCCAGGGCGGATGCGATCTGCGCGTGCGTGGGCAACCACATGACGTTCAAAGACGCACCCGAGATGCGCGCCTCGACCCTGAAGCGGTTGCTGGCGCGGGAGACATTCGATGACGAGCTGGAGTTGCACCGGATCGACTGCGGGGCCTCCCACGGCGACCTGTCGATCCACGACTTTCTGGTGTCGCGGCGAGCCGAGCTATCGGCGGAGCTGCTGAAGCCCGAACCCCTGTTGCGGGGCAAGGACGTGCTGGAGCGTGGGGTCGATGCCGGCCCCAGGGTGGGGGAATTGCTGCGTGAGGCGTACGAGTTGCAGCTGGACGGCAGGCTTCGGGACCGGGATGCCGCCCTGGCGTGGCTCGAGGGTCAATTGCGTTCGTAGCCGAGGTGCCGGCGGATCTCCCAAGAGATCTTTCGCGCCGCGGCCTCGACATCGTCTTTGAGGCCGTGTTCCCAGACCGCCAGGGAAGAATTGATCTTGCTGCCCCCGGCGACCGAGAATGTCAGGACGGGCTTGGCGGCCAAGTCGGCGGCGGACTGTTTGGAGGTCTTGGCGTCGGGAGGCGGGGGTGGCGGGGGCGCGCTACCGCGGAAGACGCGCACGTCGGCGACGAACCGCGTCTGGCCGGCGCCCATGCCGGCGAGGAATCGGGCCGACGGGGTTCCGGCCTCGAGGATGCGGATGTCGCCCTTGACGATGTAGCCGCTATGGGGCAGGGGGTCGGTGGGTTTCAGGACGTAGACCGGGGCGAGGTCCATGAGTTCGGTGCGGAGGCGCGCCGAGAGATCGCGGGTGAGGTTGTGGAAAGAGGCGATGTGGTCCTCGCGGCCCGTGGTTTCGGCGGCCTGGCCCTTGAAGGCGCGGTCGTAGGAAAAGTCTTGGACATAGAAGGCCTCGGGGGGGCCGAAGGCGGCATTGGGATCGGTGCGGACATTCTGGACATCGATGCCGGCGCAGCCGGCCAGCGCAACCCCCGCGGCGATAATAGGCCAACCCTTCATAGGTATTAGGTTACGTGGTCCGCCGCGCCCCACAAGCGATTATTTTTGGGGGCCATAGGTGCGGCCCTTCCAGCTGATGCTACCGCGGGCGGTGCGGACCCAGGAATTGATGGCGATCGCGAGGGCGAGGGCCTGGCCGACGGGGTGGAGCAGGGCGCCCGCGATCGGGCCCCGGAAACGGGCGGCCAGGATGAGCCGGATCAGGAGGATCCAGAGACAGAGGGCGCAGGCGCCCCAGAGGGCCATCCGGTCCTGGGTCAGCGCCAAGACGGGCGCGAGGATGAAGGGCCCCAGGAGAAAGACGAGCTGAAGGGCGCCAAAGCCGAGGAAAGCCAGGATCTTGTCCTCGAAGGCGGCGCGAAGGTTTTTGGAGAAGCCCTCCCAGAGATCGGCGAAGCCCCGGTACATGCGGCAGCGGACGTGGTTTTGGCCGTCGAGGTTGAGGAGCCGGAGGCCGGAGGCGATCGCGAGCCGGGATAGGGCGACGTCCTCGACGAGGTGATTTTTGACAGAGGCGTGGCCGCCGATCCTGGCGTAGGCGTCGCGGCGGAGCATGAGGAACTGGCCATTGGCGGCGCCGATGGCGGGGATGGGCAGGCGCCCCTCGAGCCAATGGGGCCGCATCATGAGGATGAGGGAATAGCCCAAGGGGATGACGAGTTGCTCCGCGAGGCTCCGGGTGATCTGTCGAGGCCAGAGGGAGAGCATGTCGGCGCCGGAGGCATCCATGGCGGCGATGGCGTCGGAGACCGACGTTGGCGCGTGCTGGGTATCGGCGTCGGTGAAGAGGAGCACGTCACCGGTGGCGGCCTGTGCGAGTTGGTGGGCGGCCCAGCATTTTCCGATCCAGCCCGGCGGGAG
This sequence comes from uncultured Verrucomicrobiales bacterium, assembly GCA_964651705.1. GTDB lineage: Bacteria > Verrucomicrobiota > Verrucomicrobiia > JADLBR01 > JADLBR01 > JADLBR01. Next base: position 6,863 of record CAZYWZ010000147.1, on the reverse strand, counting down.
GGGACGGCCCTTCAGGAGGCGGACGCGGGCATCTCGGGCGGCGTGGGACGCGACGATCTCCGCGGTGCGGTCGGTCGACTCGTCATCGAGGACGAGGATCTCGATGTCGCGGTGGGTCTGGCGCGTGGCGGACTCGAGGCAGGGGCCGATGTTTCGCTCCTCGTTTCTGGCGGGGATCAGGAGGGAGATCCGGCGCGATCTGGCGGGGGGCTGGGGCTGGGGCCGGAGGCGGCGGAACGTGATGAGGCTCAGGGCGAGGTTGGCGGAGAGCATGGCGAGGCCCATCGCCAGGATCAGGACGGTCGCGTCGGCGGGGGTGGCGAGGGTCTCAGCCATTGTGGGGCGTGAAGTCGCGCAGTCGGCCCGTGGCGGCGCGCCTGAGCCATTCCCAGCGTTTGTTCAGGGAGAGTCCGGGTGGCAGGAGGAGGTCGAAGGCGGGGAGCTCTCGGCTCACGACCAGGGGGTCGAGGGTCTCGCGGGTGGCCTCCAGCAGGGCCAGGATAGTCTGGTCGGTGGTGTCCGGCCGGGCGGCGGCGGGGGTGCCGATGCCGATGAGGGCGTGGGGCCGATCCTCGTGGAAGAAGGCATAGCGGAAGATGACGGGCAGGATCTGGATGCCGGGAGTTTTTCTGGCTAGGAAGGCGGCGCCCGGGCGCATGCGGATGGGGACGTAGGGGGATTCGAGGTTGCCTTGGGGGAAGATCCACAGGAGGGAGGCGGGGTCGGCCAAGAGCCGCATGGCGTATCTCACGGCGGCGGCGGCCCGAGCCGGGGAATCGAGATCGACGGAGAATGCGCCGATGTGGCTGAGGAAGCGGTAATGCCGAAGTTGCCGCTCCTCCATCATGCAATAGGGGTGGCGGGAGGGGAGACGTGCCGAGAGGAGGCCGGCCATGAAGCCATCCCACCAGTTCGTGTGGTTGGCGATGGCGAGGACGGGGCGATCGGGTTCCAGCGACGCGAGGTTCTGGAGGCCGTGGGCGTAGATGCCGGAGAACCGTGTGGCGCAGAGGCGGCGCGTGTACCGCCGGAGGATGGGCTTCCAAGGGGATCGGGTCTGCGCGCGGATCATGTCTCGGGCTGTTCCTAGCAGCCTGTCGGAATATACCAAGCATTGCGCGTCTGTGGAGAGGCTTGCAATGTGGCAGGGTCGCCTATATTGCCCGAGTTTAGGCCGATCGCCCCATGGAAACACCGCTCATCTTCTGGATAGCCTTCAACACGGGGATCCTGGTGCTGCTGGCCTGTGACCTGCTTATCCTGCATCGGCGGGCGAGGGAGATCCGGTTTCGGGAGGCGGCGCTGGGTTCGGCGCTGTGGGTGACGCTCTCGCTGGCATTTTGCGCGTTCGTGTGGCACTGGCGGGGTCCGCAGTCGGGGCTCCAATTCCTGACCGGCTATCTGATCGAGTACAGCCTGAGCGCGGACAACATTTTCGTTTTCGTGCTGATCATGACATTTTTCAAGGTCCCGCGGGAGCTGCAGCACCGGGTGCTTTTCTGGGGCGTGCTGGGTGCGCTGGTGATGCGCGGCACGATGATCGGCCTTGGGGTGTATCTGGTGGAGAAGTTCCACTGGATCCTTTACGTGTTCGGGGCGATCCTGATCGTCAGCGGGATCCGGATGTTTTTCCAGCGGGCCGAGGAGGAGGTCGATCCGGAGCACAATCCGATCATCCGGCTGTGCCGGCGGTGCATGCCGGTGACGGACCGCTACGAGGGCGGGCGCTTCGCGGTGCGGCGGGAGGGGCGCGTGTTTCTGACGCCTCTGGCGGTCGTGCTGATCATGGTGGAGACCACCGACCTGGTGTTCGCGGTGGACTCGATACCGGCGATCTTCGCCATCACGCGGGATCCCTTCATCGTCTACACTAGCAACGTGTGCGCGATCCTCGGGCTGCGCTCGATGTACTTCATGCTGGCCGGGGCAATGCACCGGTTCATCTTTTTGAAGGCGGGGCTGTCGATCATCCTGACGTTCGTCGGCGTCAAGATGATGATCATGGACCTGTACAAGATCCCGACCGAGGTCTCGTTGACGGTGGTGGCGGCGGTGCTTGCGACGGCGATCGTGACCTCGGTGGTGGTGACCCGGAACCGGGGTGGGGATAAGCCGCTGGTGGAGGGTTGAGCCCGGTGGGGGATGATGGCACCGATCGATGATGGGGGGCTAGTGGCCCGGCACCGCGGGGGTTCCCGCCTGAGCGATGATTTGCGGCGGCTGATCGAGAGGGTGGAGGGCGGCGGCGGGCTGACGCTGAGGCAACTGGAGGAGGCGCTGCGGGGGCGCGGGCTGGCGATGGTGATCTTTGTCTTGGCCTTTCCGTTTTGCCTGCCCGTGCCACTGATCGGGGTGTCGATCCCTTTTGGGCTGGCCATCGCGGGCCTCGGGTTGCGGCTGGGATTCGGTTTCAGGCCGTGGTTGCCGGGCGGGTTGCTGGACAAGGAGATCCCCGGGGGTGTGCTGGCGAGGGTGTTGCGGGCCGGGGCGGGGGTGGCGAGGTGGCTTGAGAGGGTGGTGCGGAGCCGGTGGGATTTCACGCGGTGGCCGGGGATGCGGGGCATGATCGGGGTGGCGATCGCGCTGTGTGGCCTGGGCCTGATGTTGCCGGTGCCGTTCACCAACATGCTGGTGGGCGCGGCGGTGGCGCTCCTGGCGCTTGGGGTCATGGAGGGTGATGGGCTCCTGGTGGTTTTGGGATTTTTGGCGGCTGCGGCGTTTGGCGCGGCGATCACGGGGTTGCTGGTGTTGGGGAAATTGGGCTGGGACAGCCTTTGGCCGGGAATTTGCCGCTGAACAGTGGCGGGTGGCCGGGCTTGGAAAAGTCGGGCGGGCTGCTAGGTCTTGCGGCATATGGCGCGCACGGTGATGGCTGTCTCGGGATTGCGATGGGGGGCGTGGGGTGTCCTGTGTCTGGCGGTACTGTCGGGTTGCGGGTCTCGGGATGGTGGCGCGGGGCGGGTGGATCTCCGTTGCGGCGACGTGGTGGTATCCGTGGAGGTCGCGGACGACCCCGCGGAGCGCGAGCGCGGGCTGATGATGCGCCGGGAGATGGGGGAGGATCACGGCATGCTCTTTGTTTTCGATCAGACGGCGCGGCAATCTTTCTGGATGCGCAATACCCTGATCCCGCTCTCGATCGCGTACCTCGGTGAAGGGGGCGAGGTGCTCGAGATCCACGACATGTTTCCCCTCGACCGGACGCCGGTGGTGAGCCAGAGCGCCTCGGTCCGGTACGCGCTCGAGGTCAATCGCGGGTGGTTCGCCCGGCGGGGCATCGGCCCCGGGGATCGGTTCGACCTGGGTGCAGTGGGCGGGGCCGGGGTGCGGTGATCCGGTTCTTGGCTTTTTCCTGCCGTTAAGCCGATGGGCCGTGACCGAATTCTCGCGTAAGGGTCCCATACGATTGGACTAGTCCTCGACGGCGGGTATATGACGTGTGGTGTTGGCGGGGCGATTCGCAATCGTGCGGGATCTTGGACACCCAGAGCGGAGCGGGGATGTGCCGCCCTCCCAGGCGCCTGCGACCGACCACCGGGAACGCCTGAAGGCGTCACTACGAGCCTTTCGCCCCCGCGGGTAGTGCCGCGTTCACGCGGCCGCCCACGATGTCCATGGGACGTGGCGGCCGGCGCCTTGCGGCGTCGGCGCGACGATCTGGATTGCCGCGCGCCGGCCCGCCTGCACCCGCCGCCTCCTGCGCCGGGCGACACAAGACCAACCCTTACGCGAGGATTTGGTGCTGACCCGCGGGGCTTGGCAAAGCCCGATCGGCTGCTTACATTGGGTCAGGGGCGCGACCGGAGGACCCGACAATGGGAAGCGAGCAGCAACTATTTTCCGCGATACGGGCGGGGCGGCGCGCCGAGGTGGTGGAGCTCTTGGGGTCGGGGGTGGACGTGGGGGTGCGCGCGCCGGATGGGAGCACGCTGCTGATGGGGGCGATCTTGCTCGAGAAGCGTGGCATTGCGATCGATCTGATCCGGGCGGGGGTCGATATCAACGCGGCATCGAAGGCGGGAGAGACGGCGCTGTTGCTGGCCGTGGAGAGGCGGCAGGTGGGGGTGGCCCTGAACCTGATCCGCGCGGGGGCGGACTTGAACGCGCGGGACGCGGCCCGCCGCTCGGTCCTGATGCGATGTGTCACCTCGGGTCTGGGAGCGCTTGCCGGGACCCTGGTGAGCTTGGGTTCCAACATCGATCTCCAGGATGCCGCCGGCGACACCGCGCTGCTCCTCGCCGTGCGGGCGAAGGATGAGGCGACCGCGCGGCGGCTGGTGCAGTCGGGGGCGGATATTTCCTTGGAGAACAATGAAGGGGATAGCGCGTTCAGCGTCGCCGTGGAGACCGGGCAGGATGCGCTGGTGGGCATCATGGAGGAATCGGGCCGCATGGCGGGCCGGGGCCGGGCGTCGCGGAGGGAGTCCGCGGCGGTGCCGGCCGTGGGACCGGATTCCGGGCGATCCAATGAATTTCTTAAAGTGATCGAGGCGGGGGATACGGGGCGCGCGATCCAGATGCTCGAGGAGGGCATCGATCCGGACACGGGGGCCGACCGGGGCGAGCCGGCCCTGATCGCCGCGATCCGCTATGGGCGGAAGGAGATCGTGGCGAAGCTGGTCGAGATGGGGGCGGACGTCAACGCCCGGGATGAGGCGGGCGACGCGCCGCTATTCTGGGCGGTGGGCCAGGGGTATCCGGACGTGGTGGGATGGCTGCTGGGGCACGGTGCCACGGCCGAAGAGCCCAACGCCTCGGGGATCACGCCGTTGGATGTGGCGATCAACAAGGGCCTCGATGACGTGGCGATGGCGCTCGCCCATGGGGGGGCCGATGTCAACGCCCTGGATGCCGCGGGGACGACGCCGCTGATGCGCGCCATCCTGAAGGGCCGCGATCGCATCGCGCAGATGCTGGTCGAGGTGGGGGCGGACCTGGACATCCAAAACGGGGCGGGCGAGACCGCGCTCATGCTGGCGTGCGTCCACGCGCCAGACTTTGCCGATTATTTGCTGGAGCGCGGGGCCGACACGGGGGCGAGGGACGCGCGCGGCCGGTCGGCCAGCGAGATCGCGATCGCCAGCCGGCGCGACAGGCTGGCCAAGAAGATCAAAGACGTCGAGCTGTCCAAAAAGTTTGGGCGGTGATGTCGGTGGGCGGGAGGCATGGCATGAAGGAGCGCGAGGCTGGGCGAATGACGCGGAGGGAGTTCGTTCGGGTGGCGGGGGCGATGGGGGCGGTGTTTCCGCAGGTCATCCGGGGTGGCCCGGCCCCGAAGGGGCTTGCGACGCGGGTCTTGGGGAGGACGGGTTTTCCGGTGACGACGATGGGGCTGGGGGGGCAGGCGAGCCTGCAGTGGACGCCGCCCGACGTGGATCCGGTGGCGATCATCGCGCGGGCATTCGATCTGGGCGTGACATATTTTGACACCTCGAACGCCTACGGGCCGAGCCAGGCGAATTTCGGCAAGGCCTTTGCGGCGCTTGGCCTTGCTGCGGGAAGGGCGAACTACGACGAGCGGAAGCGCCGCGGGGTATTCGTGGCCAGCAAGACCATGCTGCGCAGCGGGCGGGGCGCGTATCCCGGCATACGGAATTCGAGCGATGGGCCGCCGGGGTCCACGGCGGTGGATGACATCCGGCGGACGCTGTCGCAACTTTTTGGGGACGGGCGGGGGAATTACCCCGAGGGCGCGTACATCGATCTATTTCAGATCCACAACCTGACGAAGATTGAAGAGGTCGATGCGATCTACGAGGGACTCGATGGCCCGGGCCCGGCGGCGGAGCGGATAGGGGCGCTGGCGGCGCTGTTGGATTTCCGGGATGGCACCGATCGCACGGGCCTGAATCCCAGGGGGGAGCGCGTGATCCGGCACATCGGTATAACGGGGCACTATTCCTCGCCGGTGCTCATGGAGTGCATCCAGCGGGACACGCGAGGCATATTGGACGCGCTGCTGGTCGCGGTGAACGCGAACGATCGGCTGCACATGAGCCACCAGCACAACGTGATCCCCGTGGCCGCGGCGAAGGGGATGGGGATCATCGGCATGAAGGTTTTCGCCGACGGGGCGATGTATGGAAGGGAACCGAGGTGGAATGGATTTGGCGGGAACCCATCGGAAGTGATTCGCGCCGTGGGTAGCGCGGCCCTGCCCAGCGCGCCGCTCATCCATTACTCCCTCTCGGTGCCCGGCATCGCGACGAACATCATCGGCATCGGGCAGGTCTCCGACGACGTGGACCGCTGCCAGTTGCGGCAGAATCTCCGGGCCTCGCAGGTGGAGGGACCTGCGGACTCGGGCAGGTTGCGGGAGATCGAGGCGATGGCGGCGACGGTTCGGGAGGGGAAGACGAACTGGTTCCAGTTGCCCGGGGAGGCCCTGGGTGCCCCGCGCGAAGTGGCCGTCGCGCAGCGGGTCGAGGGCGGGGTGGGACGCGTGGTGAGGCTGGAGTGGCAGACGGCCTATGCCGCCGACGAGCCGATCATGGAATATGCGATCCATCGGGATGGCGCCGAGGTGGCTAGGGTCAAGCATTCGCCGCAGGTGAGCCGGGAGGGTTTTGCCTTCGAAGATCGGGTGTCGGATCGCGCTGGGCACCGGTATGCGGTGGGGTCGATCGACGCCGGCGGCAAGAGCGCGATGGCCGCGGAGGTCTTGGCGGGCGCGGTGTGACCGGCGGTCGCCTCCTGGCCGCGGCGGCCCTGGGCCAGCGGGGGCAGACGACCTGCCCGCCTCGGACGGGGATCCCCCGCCGAAGGGCGAAGGCCCTTCGCTACTGGAGAGATGCGTCGTATTTTCGACCTATACTGAGCGTCATAAATAATTGCGCATACTCGACGGTTGTGGCAGGTTTTCC
>CAZYWZ010000146.1:0-14654 GCA_964651705.1 uncultured Verrucomicrobiales bacterium | reverse complement strand
TCGGCAGCGTGCGCCAAGGCGCAGCCTACATCGCGACCCAATTTTCGAGTCAGCCTCGTCGCCGGCGGCGGAGGGCGAGCGCGATCCCCGCGCAGGCGAGCAGGGCGGCGACGGAGGGTTCCGGGACGGTGATGAAGAGGGCGCCGTCGGAGGCGAAAAGGCTGGTGTCCCAGTACATCTGGAAGCCGTCGAAGGTGCCGCCGGATTGGAGGCCGAGGAGCGGGAGGTCGAAGTCGCCGATGGTGCCGCCCTGGGTGAGGTAGCCGCCGCCGGCGGTGTCGTCGAAGCCATTGAGCACGAGGTTGGAGGAATCGATCAGGTCGAAATATTGGCCGACGGGAAATAGAGAGGCAAGAGGGAGGGGTCGGTTTTGCCGATGAGCGGGCGGCTTCGCGAGGTCCGGCGAGACGTCTTGGCCATTTTGGAGGAAGGGCTTGTCGGCGGATGTCCCGTCACGGGGCCGCGTAGATCCATCGGCCCCAGGCCTCGCGTGGGGGCTCGAATACGATGGCGCCGTTCTCTACCTTGCAGGGGATGGCGATGCCGCGGCTGCCTGGGGTGGGGCCCTCGGCGAAGAGCTGGGTCGTGGCCGGGGCCTCGGGCGCGGGGATGCGGACGGGGCCGTTGCCGTCGGCCCTGATCTGGAGGATGGCGCCGCCCGGGACGCGGCGTTCGGGGGCGACGGGGCCCCAGCACACCGTGCCGCGGCCGGAATCGGAGAACCGGGTGGTTTTGCCATCCACGGTGATCTGATTCGAGTGGTGTCCCTGGAAGGCGATGAGATTTCCCCGCGGGTCGAGGCGGAAGGCCAGCGACTTGACGCCCTCGTAGTCGATCGTGTGGCCGTTGGCCCGGAAGCCTTTCAGGCGGAGGGTGTCGGGTGGCAGGGGGTTTTTCTCTATCCATGCCTTGTCTTTCTCTCGGTCGCGGCCAAAGCCGCCGGGCCAGCCCTCGACGATGTCGCGGTAGTGTCGGGTGATGGCGAGCGCGCCGTTGGGGAAGCGGCACACGAGGAGATCTCCCGCGCGGGAGAGGGCCTCGGTGTTGTCGTTCGCGTCCGGGAATTTACCGGTGGGCGGGTAGGCGCCGAGGGCATCGAGGACGTCGAACCAGTTGCGGTCGTCGGTCCCGAGGCTGCGGGATTGGTTGTCGCGGGGCCGGTAGCCGAGGAACGTGGCGCCGCCGCCGTTGGCGGTGGGGCGGTGGGTGCCGATGACGTTGCCGTTGCATCGGGCGGCGGGCCCCGTGCCCTCGCGCGGGGTGACGGGGTAGATGCGGTCGACGAGGAAATGGGTGAGGATGGCCTGCGGCGGCACGCCGGCGAGCTTGCCCTCGAAGGCGACCTGGGCGCCGGGCGCCATGAGGCCCTCGTCGGGTCCGGGGGCGTAGTCGGCGCCGAAGAGATTGGCCCATCCGGGGAGGGCGTCGCCGCCCTCGGCGGTCACGACCGGCGGCGGCCCAGACCAGATGACGCGGCCGCCGGCATCGGCCAACTCGCGCATCAGGGCGAGGAGCCTCTCCGAGGGAAATGGCTCGAATGTGGCGGCCAGCGTGGTGAAGCGTCGGCCGGCCAATTCGATCGCGCCATCGGCGACCTTCCCGCGTTCGAGGAGCATGGCCTGGGTGATCCAGTTGGCGTAGGCGTATTGCGTCATCCAGCTCCCGAAGCGGTCATCCGCGGCGACGAGGTCGATGGGGTAGAGCATGAGGACCGAGACGTCGCGATGCTGGAGGCCGGTGACGGGGGCCGCGTGATCCATCGCCCCCGCGGTGCCGAAGGCGCGCCCGGCGAGGCGGTGACGCTCGATGACCTCCGCGGGGGCGCCCCAGCACGCCGCGTAGGACAGCGGCGTGTCGTTGAGGATCCCCGTGGAGCACGCGAGCGCCAGGCCCCAATAGTTGCGGTCGAGCCAGCCCCCTTCCGCGTGGTCGTTGCCGTTGCCGGTCAGGAAGTCCCCCCATTTGAAATAATCGTAGCAGGCCGATGCCGCCTGGTGGACCGTGGCGGACCAGAGGAAGTTCGGCGTGTACTCGTATTTCGCGGTGACCGCGCCGCCGCGGCCCGTCTCCCAGTAGTCGACGGTCGGGCTCTCGGCCCACGTCGCGTGGGCGCGCGCCTCGAGGCGATGGCCCATCCGCGCCTCCGCGTGGCGCTTGGCCCCGGCGAACAGATCCACGACGCCATCCTGCAAGAGGCGATAATAGCGCGCGCGGAACAGCGCCGTTTCCCGGATCGCCCGGGGCGTCGGGCCGAAGACGTGCATCGCGTTGGAGCGCGCCGTGAGGTCGCTGGCCGCGTCCTCTTGGCCGGCGCAGAAATAGACCAGCCACTTGGCGAGGTCGGCGTAGCGCTCGCCGTAGAGCGAGGCGAACTTCGCGGCGAGTCCCGGGCTGACGTATCGCATGGCGAACTGCCCGTGCTCGTGATGGTTGTGGTAGGCCCAGCTCTGCTGGATGTGCATCTCGTCGGCGTAGAGCCCGTTGAGGCGGATGCCGGCCCGGGCGTAGCGGTCGACCAGGTCGCGCAGGAAGGGCGCGGCCTTCGGGCTAAAATAATCCATCTCGGGCGTGCGGTATTGCTGGACCACCAGCACGCGGTCCAGCGGGCCGACATCGGTGCGGCCGGCGCCGGATACCCGGGCCCTCACGCTCAGGTGGTCACCGTGCTGTCGGATGATCCCCTCGTGGACCTCGGTCCTGGCGACGTCCGTGATCTCGCGGATGCCGTTCGGGTCCACCGCGCGGTAAGGCGTTCCCGCGACCGGGGCCTCGCGGAACGCGAACACCCGGACGCCGGCATCTTCGACATCGAGGGGTCCCTTGTTGTTGGCCCAGCGCCGGTCGCGCCAGAGGTCGACGCCGAAGGCGCCGGTCTTCGGGTCGCGCAGGCCCTTGCGGAACTGCATCCACAGGCCGGATTCGCCCGTCGCGGCCCGGTACCCCGGCCCGATCTCAAGGGGCGAGAGGACGCTGAGTTCCAGCCCCAGCCCATACTTTTCCGCGAAGCGGCCGACGGCCGAGATGCGCTGGATGTAGGCGTCGGTGTCGGGCATGTGGCGGCGGGGGGTGTCTTGGCCGGGGCGGTATTGGCGGAAGAAATGGTCGAAGAACACCTTCAGGGTGCGGTGGCCAGCCTTCTGCGCCCGCTCGCAGATCTGGCGCAGGCTCGCCTCGCGCTTCTCCAGCGTGACGCTGAGATCGAGGACCCGGTCGGGATCCGCGAGCATCTCGAGTTCCTGGTCCGTGACCAGGACGATGGCGGACTGGCCCAGCCCGAGACCCCATGGGCCCGGGAAGGCGACGAGGTCGCCGCGATAGACGCTCTCCTGGACGGGCACTGGCGTCGCCGGCGCCGCCTGGGCGGCCGAGGGGGAGGCGATGTGGATCGCGATCAGGCAGGCGATGACGATGCGCAAGGGCTTCTCCAAGTTAACGGTCCCGGCGGGACCGCTCTCCGGCAGTGGTAGCAGGCGGTGCTGGCGACGGCCACATAACTTTGCGTGCCGTGCCTGGGAAATATTCCTTTACATATTTCGAAATCAAAAATAGTCTTCCAATGCGATGAGCGAGGTCCCTGGCGGCGAGGTGAGGTCCGGGCTGATGGGTCGCGGGGTGTGGGGCAGGCTGATCTGGCTGGGCGCGTTCGCGATCGCCATGGGGTTGCTGGAGGGGATTTGCGTGATCTACCTGAGGCGGTTGCTGCCGGTCGATGGCGGGGCGTATGTGGTTCCCGCCGTGTTGAATCATGTCGAGGTCATCCGCGAGGCGTGCACGGTGGTGATGCTGGCGTGCGTGGCGTGGCTGGCGGGGGTGAACGCGCTCTCGCGGGTGACGTGCTTCTTTTATGCGTTCGGGATCTGGGACATCGTGTACTACGCTGGGCTATGGTGGCTGGCGGGATGGCCGACCTCGATCCTGGAGTGGGACTGCCTGTTCCTGATCCCGAAGGCGTGGCACGGGCCGGTGCTGGCGCCGGTGCTGATCAGCCTGTATTTCGTGGCCTGGTGCCTGTGGGCGCACCATCGCGAGATCCGCGGCACGCCACTGCGGGTGTCGGCGGGCGTCATTGGCACGCAGCTGCTCGCTTTCCTGGTCTGGTACGGGTCCTTCGTGAAGGAGAGCGACTGGATCCGGGCGCACAAGGGCAGCTATGACGGGGTGAGCTATTCGTGGGGGCTGTTCGCCTTGGGTGCGGTGATCGGGCTCGCGGGGATTTGGTGGGCATCTCGGCGGGCGCGGCCGGGACAGAAAATGTAGCCCATCTGGTGACAGATGGGCCACGCGTTGGAAGATCCACGGTCTAACGACCGTGGCTACACCCGGAATTTTCGAGTCAGACGTCATGCCCCGCACGCGGGCACCACCGGATCTGAAAATTTGTAGCGAAGCCGCTTCCGGCTTCGGCCTATCCCCCGCCGAAGGGCGAAGGCCCTTCGCTACCGCCGGCGCTCTCACCCGTAGCGAAGCCCCTTCGGGCTTCGGCGCCCCACCGGGCCCCCGCCGAAGGGCGAAGGCCCTTCGCTACTAGTGAGTTACGGCGTATTTTCGAGTCAGGAATCTCCGGCGATATCGTAGCAGACGACGGCCTTGCGGGTGCGGAGGAAGAGTTTTCCGTTGGCGAAGGCGGGGGAGCCGCATTTCAGGAAATCGACGCGGGTGGTGGCAAGTTCTTTGCCGGTCTCGGGATCGACGGCGATGAGTGCGCCCTTGCCGAGGCACCAGAGTTTGCCGCAGGCGAGGATGGCGGAGGAATAGCCGTCGAGGCCGCGGTGGGCGGCCCAGAGGAGGGAGCCGGATTTGGCGTCGAGGCATGCGGCCTCGAACGTGCCGGAGTAGACGCGGTCCCCCGCGACGAGCGGGCTGCCACCCTTGGAGCCTCCCTTGGGGGTCCCGGCGATCTTCTCGGCGCCCTGGGGCGAGAGGCGGAAGGCGGCCAGTCCCTGATTGTTGGCGATCGCCATGATGTCGCCGTTGATGGCGGGGGTGCTGGAGCCGGAGGCGGGAACGCGCCAGGCGATCTCTCCGGTGGCGGCATCGACGGCGCAGCGCTCGCGGGATTCGCCGGCGATGACGTAGGTCTTGCCGCCGTGGCGCCAGATCACTGGCGAGCTGCTGAAGCCCGGGATCTCCTTGCGCTCCCAGAGCAATTTGCCGGTGGAGGCATCGAGCGCGACGAGGCGGCCGACCAGGATGAAGACCTTCCCATCCGCGAAGGCGAAGGAGGAGTTGTAGCCGTTGCCGGCCTCCTTGGGGCCGGCGATCGAGGTCTTCCAGCGCTCTTTGCCGGTGGCCGCATCGATGGCGTAGGCCATGGCCTGCGCGCCGATGAAGAAGACCGCGCCGTCGGCGACGCAGGGGGTGGTGGAGGAGCTCCAGCGGGTCGAGCGGCTGGGCTGCGCGTAGCGCCAGAGGGTCTTGCCGTTCTCGGCGTCGAGGCAGAAGAGCATGTCCTCTTCGGTGCGCTCGTAGTCGGGGATCCTGGAGCGGATCTGGCGCTTCCAGAGCATCGGATCCATGCCGCTGGTGGCGGCCCATGCGTCCAGCGCGGCCTCGTTCTCGAACTTCTTGTCGATGACCGAGGCGATGGTCTCGAGGGTATCGAGGGGCAGGGCGCCCTCGCCGCGGCGGAGGCGGTCCGTCGCGAATTGGGCCACCCCGGGCGCCTTGCGCTCCTCGGGCGCCAGATTGGCGGCGACCCACTTGTCCATCCAGCCATCGAGGTCGATGGCGGGGACGTCCTTGCGCTCCTGCGAGACGCGGGCGGCCTCGACCTTTGCGAGCGCCGCGTCGGAAATCCCTTCGGGGCGGCGCACCCCCATGTCCGCGAGGTTCTCCTCCCGGACGATGCGGTAATCCACGGGATGCTTGGTCCGCCAGCAGGAGTATATATAGACCTTGCCGTCGGCGACGACCGGCGAGCCGTAGCCGCCATCGCGCTCGGCGAGGATCGGCTCGCTGGTCCAGAGGGGTTTCATGTTGGCCTCCGGCGCCGTCGCATTTGCCGCGTCGCCAGCGGCGACGCCGTTCTGTTGCGGGCCGCGCCAGAAGGGCCAGTCGGCGGAGGCGGGGTGCGGGATCGCTACGGGCAACAGGAGGGCGCAGAGCGCGAGGGTGGGCAGGGGCCGTTTCATGGCGGCAGATCCTAGGTCAGGGGCGGGGCGGGAGGCGACAGAAAGTTTGGGATCCGAATCCTTGAGCGGGGTCCGTTGCCTAAGAGGGCGGAGCGCCGCCGTCGCGGAAGAGTGTAGCCCATCTGGTCACAGATGGGCCACGCTTTGGAACACCCACGATCTGACGGCCGTGGCCACGCTCAGAATTTCCGAGTCGGATCCCATGCCCCGCGTGCGGGGCGGCACTGGGCCGTTCGGGGCAATCCAAAGCGGCGCTGCCACGCCGCAGTCCAAAATAGGGCCGCCTCCTGATCTCGGGGGCCCTGGGCCGACGGGGGCAGACGACCTGCCCGCCTCTGGCGGGAGAGTGTCTGCCTTACGGGCCGTCGGCGAAACCCATTCCCACCCGCGAAAGTATCCGCGGCATCCGCGCTATCCGTGGTTCCAAGTTTCCGGCTAGCGGGATCGTCGGCGGGCGATGCCGGCAACGAGGGCGAGGCCGAGGGCGAGGAGTGCCATGGTTGAAGGCTCGGGGATGACGAGGGCGATCTGGTTGCCGCCGACGCCGAAGGCGTAATCGATCCCGTAGCCGTCGGGGAGGTTCTGGATGATGGAGAACGGGTCGCCGGAGAGGGAGTCGTACTCGGCGAACACGTAGAAATCGTTGGTCAGGGTGCCGGTATAGACGAACTGGATTGTGCCGTTGGTGATGTCGAAGAAGCCGTTGACATCGAGGAGGTCGCCGAGGCCGGCACCGGGACCGGCGGCGTTGGCCAATTCGATCTGGAGGATGCCGTCGAGGTCGAAGTTGTTGCTGATGGTGAGGGTGCCGATGGAGTTGCCCGGGGCGACGATGCCCGCGGCGAGGACGCTGACGGCGGCATCGATGAGGCCGGTGCCGCCGAGGGTGCCGCCGGCCACGGTGTAGGCGCCGCCGCCGAGGTGGGTGCCATTGACCGCCAGGGTGCCGTTCGAGATGACGGTGGTGCCGGCGTAGGTGTTGTCGCCGGCCAGGTCCAGCGTGCCCGCCCCGTCCTTCAGCAGGGCGATGTTCTCGATGAGGCGCCCGTCGTAACTGCTATTGACGGCCTGGTTGACGGCGAGGGTCTGGATCGTGCCGGCACTGTTGCGGATGACGAGGTTGCTGGGGTTGGTGAGGGCGGCGTTGTAGTCGCTGCGGAGTCGGCCGACGGTGACGTCGAAGCCGTTCATGTCGAGCGTGCCCTGGCCCGCGGAGGCGGCGCTCGCGCTGAACTGGCCCATGGTGAGGTTGACGTTGGTCGGGAGGGCATTCGCCGCGCCGATCTTGGCCTTCATCGTCCAGCCGGGGTTAAAGGTACCCATGACGTTGCCGGAGACATCGAGGTTGAAGTTGCCGGGGTCGTGGGCCTGGAGGGTGGCCGTGCCGATGTCGATGGGCGTGTTGGACACCGTGATCGAGGCGCCCGCCGAGGGCGCGAACATGACCGACAGATTGGCGGAGGTGACGCCCCCGTTGATCAGCAGGTGGCCGCCGGCCGATTGGATGCGCCCTCCGACGCCGCCGGTGAAGGTGATGGCGCCGTTGACGGTGTTGCTGCCGCTGACGTTGCGCAGGGAGCCGAGGCCCAACGAGCCGCCGGGGCCGGAGCCGATGAGGGTGAGGTCCTCATCGATGGCGATGTTGCCCGAGAGCCGGAGCTGGGCGCCGTTGGAGACCACGGTGTTGCCGACCGTGGAACCGAGGGCGGCGGAGTGCGCGGCCTGGAGGGCGCCGGCGGCGACGATGGTCTGCCCGGTGTAGGAGCTGGGACCGGAGAGGATCTGGGTGCCAAGGCCGCGCTTGATGAGGACGAGGTTGTTCTCGTTGGCGTTGGGGCCGCCGAGGGAACCGCCGAAGGTGTAGGTCTGGTTCGAGGCGGCGTTGATCGTGAGGGTGGAGATCGTCGGCGCGCCGGCGACGACGCGGTTATTCGTGCCGCTGCCGAGCGTGGCCAGGCCGGCCAGTTCCTGATCGACGCCGTTGAGCAGCAGCCGGCCGCTGGCGAGGTCGCTGCCGACGATCCCGGAGGGCTGGCCCCCGAGATAGACGACGGTGGAGGTGGGGAGGCGGTCGTTGCCGTTGGTGAGTTCGACGGTGAAGGTCAGGTTCGAGGCGTGGGTGGTGGCGGTCCGCGCGCTGATATAGGTGTTCCCTCCGTAGGTGTTGGCGCCGGAGAGGATCATGCGGCTCTGGGTCACGTAGTTGGTCCACTGCATGTCGGGGCCACTGGGGCTGGCGCCGCCGAGGCCGATGGTGAGGGTCACGCCATTGGTGGCGTCTCCGTCATCGATGACGCCGGATATGTGCGTGTGGCGGATGGAGTGGTTGAATGTGTTGATGTTGATGTGCGAGTTGGTGTTGAGGGTGATGGGGCCGGCGAGGGTCACGTTGGCGTAGTCCATCTGGAGCGAGCCGTCGGCCCGGAAACCATTCAGGATGAAGTGCTCGCCGATGGTGCCGCTGGTCGGGTCCTGGAACTTCGCGCGCGCGCCATTGCCGTTGACCGTGGTGGTGCCATTGGTGTCGCCAAACTGATTATTATAGCCCCTTCTCGCGACGTACTCGGCGCTGCCGTTGACGACGATGTTGCCGGTGAAGTTTGTGCTCCCTTGGCGGACTTCGAGCCGGCCTTGATCGACCGTGATGTCGCCACTCCCGACGAGTGTCATCGTGCCTTCGAGCACCAATTGTCCGGCGCCGGTCTTGGTGAACCCGGCGCCAGTGACCACGATGTTGCTATTGGCCTCGGCGAGCCAGAGGGCGCCCGCCGACACCGTGAGAGATGTCGGCAGGTCGGTGCTGTGGATGTTATTCAGCCTCAGCCAGCCGCTGCCGAGCTTGTCGAAGGTCGTGTAATCCACCTCGGGGTTGATGGTGAGGGGCTGGCTTTCGCCGCCGGAGAGGACGCTGACGAAGGGGCTGGTGCCGCCGAAGGAGAGCGCGCCGGCGGGGCTGCCGACGTTGATCGTGAGGAACTGGGTGCCGTTGGTGTCGCGGAAGACGATGCCGTTGACCGTGGTGGGGCCGTCGAGTGTCAGGTTCGCATTGCCGGTCCAGTCCGAGGTGAAGTCGGCGATCTCGGTGGTGGAATCGGGGACGTCGGCGGGATTCCAGTTGGCGGTGTTCGTCCAGGAGCCCACGGCGCCCGTGAACCCTCCGACCCAGAGGTTGGACGTCTGGGCCTGGGCTGCGATGGGGGTGGCCAGCGCGATGGCGGCGAGGGCCGAGGCGGGGGACAAGAAAGACCTTAAGGACGGCATGGCATCAGTCTCCTCGAATAGGAGCATTTCTTATAGGCGTTGCGCGCGGGGCCGGCAACCCGAAAAGGCGCCTCCCGGCGCCCTTCCACGGGCTCAGGGCGAACGGTTGGATTCCCATTTTCGAACCAGATCCCATCCGGCGGTTGCCGGACCGCCGGCGCGGGAGATTCGATCTTGCCGGTACGGCGGCCGGGGCCATCGGGAACTCAGGAAATCAGGAAGCCAGGGGCCAAAGTTCCTGACTCGAAAATTCGGGTGTGTAGCCACGGTCGTTAGACCGTGGATGCATCGGTCGAGCGCACGGGACCATCTGTTACCAGATGGGCTACATTTTGCGCGCCGGTGGTGCCCCGCACGCGGGGCACGATATCTGAGTTCCCGATCCATCGCCGGATCACTGCGCGGAATCTTCGAGTCAGCCGACCCGTCCCTTGGCCCAGGCGGCGACGAAGTCGGCGAGCTCGGCGGCGTTGGCGCTGCGGGCGTTGCGGACGAAGAAGCCGCTGGCGGCGGCGCCGAGCAGGAGGCGCTGGTCGGCGGGCAGGTCCAGGAGTTGGCCGACGCAGAAGCCGGCGTTGAAGCGGTCGCCGGCGCCGACGCTCTTCTTGGGTTTCGGGCAGAAGGGGCCGGCGACGCAGGCGGTGCCGCGGTCGTCGGCGAGGGCGGCGATCTTGAGGCAGTGGGTGGCGACCTGGGAGATGCCGAGTTTCTCGCGGATGGCGTGGGCCTGGCGTGAGACGGGCTCGGGCTGCTCCTGCGCTTGGGCGAGGCCGAGGACGTCGGCGACGGCATTGGCCTCGTTGAGGTTGACGCCGAGGATCACGCGGCCGTGTTTCTCGAAGTCGCGCATGGCGGCGAGCATCTCGCGGATATCGGCCTTGCTGCGGCTGCGGGGATCGACGAGGTCGAAGAAGAACCAGGGGTGGTGCTCCAGTTTCGCGAAGATGTCGCGCAGCATGCGGCGCCAGCAGCGGGTCATGTGGGGATAGAGGGTCCAGTTGGTGATGGCGATGAGGCGGGCGCGGCGGCACGCCTCGAGGAACGCGCCTTCGGCGAGGACGCGATCCAGCAGGGGCTCGTCAAATTCCGCGAGCTGGCTGGTGGCGGAGAGCATGTATTTGCCATCGGCGAACTCGAGCGCGAGGGTGCGGCCGACGGCGGAGCCCCAGGAGGTGCAGGAGCGGCACTTGGAGGCGAGGGCGTCGAAGGCGGCGTGGCGCGGGCTGCCGAGGGTGGCGAATACATCGAGGCGCGCGCCGAGGGAGGCGATCCCGTCGCCGAAGTTCACCGCGCAGCCGCCGGGGTCGACGCTGTTGAGCACGATCTCGCGCAGGGAGGAGTGGCCCGCGGCGGCGGCCACGAGTTCCGCGAACTGCCCGATGGTCTCGACGCGGCGGTACTCCGCCAGCGAGGCGCGCTCCTCGACCACGGAGATCATCTCATCGACGAAGCCGTCGAAGCCCGCTACCACGTCCAGCGCGGCGATCTCCCGCGCGCGGTCGCGCAGCGCCTTGCCCAATGCCTCCAGTGCGTCAGCCATCGTGGACCTCCTTTGGTTGCCACAATCCACTGGAAAAGCTGCCGCGGGTCAAGTCGAGAGCCCGGGCCGTAGCGAATGGCTTGCGCCCTTCGGGCTGGGGGTGCCATGCTGCGGGCCATGAGCGAGAGGGTAGTGGAGACGAGGCCGCCGTCATTTCCCGCGGTGCGTGCCGATGTGCCGATCCTTCCCGAGGCGGGGAAGCACTGGCAGGTCGTGTGCGGGGACGCGGGGCACTGGCGGGTGGGGCTGTATTCGCCTGCGCTGGGGACCGCGGCGGCGTGCACGGAGCTGGAGCGGCATGATTGTCCCGAATTCTTCCTGCTTCTCTCCGGGCGGGTGACGCTGGTGCTCGCGCGCGAGGGCGAGCTGGTGGAGGTGCCGCTGGAGGCGGGCAAGCCCGTGCTCGTGGAATCGCCGCACAACGGCTTCTGCCCGGATGGGCCGCGCACCGGCGTCGCGCTGGTGGTCGAGCGCGACAGCTTCGCGACGGTCTATCGGCCCGCGGCGGCGTGGGTCGGAGACGCCTGACTCGGAAATTCCGGGTGTAGCCACGGTCGTCAGACCGTGGGCGCGCCGGCCGAGCGACCGGGCCCATCTGTGACCAGATGGGCTACAGGTTTCGCCCCGGCCACCGGCCATCGAGACCGCGGGGCGATCGGCTATTTCAGGTCCTTCATCGCCTTGACGGGGATGTCCTTGGCGTTCGGCTCGGCCAGGGCGGGCCACTTGGATGCGTCGAGGCGGTAGCCCGCTTCGGGGACGAGGGGCCAGACGATGGGGGCGAGGCAGAGGACGGCGGCCTTGAAGCCCTGGACGGTGGCGCCGGGGTTGCCGGTGTGGGCGGAGTTGTCGGCCTCGTTCTCGATGACGAAGGGCCTCTCGAAGCCTCGGCGCATGAGGGTTTCGAGGAAGCCGCGCCAGTCCATGCTATCGTTGCCGCCGAAGCCCGGGAGCATGGGCTCGTAGTGGTGGCGGTCCCACTCGTGGGCGGGGATGGGGACGCCGGCGCGCTTGGCGAGATCGGGCTTCACCGCCTGCATGGCATAGAGCGCGCCCCAGTGGATGCGGCCTGGGGATCGGTTGTTGCGGGTGCCCTTGACGTGGACCCGGTGGATGCGGGACATGTCCGAGGACTCGATCACGTCGCTGGGATCGATGTTTTGCCACACGTCGTGCGAGGGGTCGTACGTCTCGCCGTGCGCCTTGCTCGGGATGAGGGCGTACATCAGCTTTCTGGCGGCGAGGCAGCCGGGAAGGTTGTTGTACGTCATGGGCGAGGCGGCGGGGCGCCAGCCCTCCATGGGGCAGTTCTCGTAGATGACGGTGACGCCGAGGTCCTCCGCGTAGCGGATGATGGGGCCGAAGACCCGGGCATATTCCTCGAGGTTCTTCTCGAAGCCGCCATCCTGGGCGCCGAGCTCGTGGTTGTAGCCGACGAAGGTGCCGACCCGGACGTCGTTCTTGTCGCCGCCGCAGAGGTGGGCGATGCGGATGAGCTTCAGGAGGTGGTCCTGGTTCAGCGCGCGCTGGGCGGGGTCGCCGCCGATGAGGTTCTCGTAGGCGCCGACGGAGAAGCGGAGCCCCTCGCGGTTGCAGGTGGCGACCAGGCGCCTCGCGTCATCGGGGCCGAACGATTCGTAGTCGAGGTGCGTCGCGACGTGGTCGGTGCGGGTGCCGTCGCGGCGGAAGACGCAGAGCTCCATGCCCTGCGCGCCGATCTCCTTGGTCCGCGCGATGACCTGTTCGAGGGCGAGCGATTTGAATGCCGATGTCATGACCCAGATGGGATTGTTCATGGGATCCTTCCTTGTTCTTCGGTCGAGCCGGGTTTCTCTCACGGATAATGCACGCCCCGCCGGGTATTTGAAGCACAACCGATGTTCCCCAGAACGCGCCGCGTCATTCGGGGGGAATCGGAGGGCCGATGTGGACTGCGGCGTGGCAGCGCCGCTTTGGATTGCCTCGAACGGCCCGGTGTGCGCCCGCTGCCAGACTCTCCAACAGGGCCCGACGCGCCCATCCAAAGCGGCGCTGCCACGCCGCAGTCCAAAATGGGGCCGCCTCCTGATCTCGGCGGTCGCCACCGGAGCGGAAAATGTAGCCGATCCCGACATCGACGTCATCGATGTAGGGGTTGGCGCGTGGGCTCTGGTGGCACGGGCCAAACGCCTTGGGGCGTTCGGCTGCGGGAATTTTCGAGCCAGCCTGTGGTGCCGATCACTTCGCTGGCCACCAGGCGTCGAGCTTGGCGCGCAGGGAGGTGACGCGGGCGGGATCGGCGGCGGCGAGGTCCTTGGTCTCCCTCGGGTCCTGGGCGACGTGATACAGCTCGGCGCTGGCGGGGGTCTTGGCGTTGGGGCCGGGGTCGATGAGCTTCCAGCCACCCGAGACGCACCAGCGGTGGGCGAGGGAATGGGCCGGGTTCTCGAGATCGACGGCGTCGTGGGTGAAGATCGCCCCGAAGATGGCGTCGCGCTTTAGGACGGCGGCCTCGTCGCGGAGGTCGATGCCCGGGAGGCCTGGGGGCGGCTCGACGCCGGCGCACTTCAGCAGCGTGGGCATGAGGTCGATGGAGCTGACGGGCTGGTCGATGCGTCTCGCGGCGATCTTCCCGGGCCAGGAGAGGAGGATCGGCGTGCGCAGGCCGGCGTCGTATGGCGTGAGTTTCGAGCGGACGTTGGTGCCGACCTTGGCGGGATTGGGGAACCAGCCGTTGTCGGCCACGTAGGCGACGACGGTATTCTTGTCCGCGCCTTTTTTCTCGATGTAGTCGAACATCTGCCCGCAGGTCTCGTCGAGCCAATCGACCATGGCGTAGTAGGTCGCCTCGGAGAGCGAGGGCGCGCTGTCGCGATATTTTGCCATCAGGCGCTCGGGCGGGTTGTGGGGCGTGTGCGGGAGGAAGGGCGCGTACCAGACGAAGAAGGGTTTCTTGTCGCGGACCGCCTCGTCGACGAAGTCCTCGATGGGTTGCATCGTCTCGCGCCCGATGGCGAGTCCCTCGTCGCCGTGTCGCGCCTTGGGGTTATCGCCGCCCTGCGTCATCGTGTGGGTGAAGCCGCGGTCCTTCGGGTTGCCCAGCCACCACTTGCCGGTCTGGAGCGTCAGGTAGCCATTTTTCGCCAGCAGGCCCACCAGGCTCGGGTGCGGGTCGATCTTGGCGATGAGTTTTGGGCGGATCTCCCGCATCGCCTTCTGGCGCTCGGCTGGCTTAAGGCCCTTGGGCGTGGGCGGGTCGTTGCTGGTGATGCCGTGCTGGTGGGTGTGGAGGCCGGTGAAGATCGTCGCGAGGCTCGGGGAGCACAGCGAGGTCGTCACGTAACCGTGCGGGAAGCAGAGGCCGGAGGCCGCGAGCCGGTCGATGCGGGGCGTGGCGACGATCTCGTTGCCCATGAAGCCGTAATCGGGCCAGCCGTGGTCGTCGGAGATGATCAGGACGATGTTGGGCCGGTCCGCGGCGGGTGCGGGTGACGCGAGGGCGAGGGCGGCGAGCAGGGGTAGCAACGTCTGGGTTCGCATGGGGATGAGGGTACATAAGTTCGTGTGGGCCACGCAAGTTCTGACCCAAAATCTTGGAACCGCGGCACCCGCCGCCGCCTGGCACAGGCGGCCTACAAAATTTGCAGGGTGTCTCTGTGTGACGCCATCGGGGGCGAAGTTTCTGGCTAGATCCCGTGCCCCGCGCGCGGGGCACCACCGGGGGTGAAGATGTAGGGCGCGAA
>CAZYWZ010000145.1:0-14712 GCA_964651705.1 uncultured Verrucomicrobiales bacterium | reverse complement strand
ACGGAGGGGCCGCGCGGCGGCGGTCCACGGCCTCACGGCCGTGGCTACATCTGGAATTTTCGAGTCGACCCAGATCGATCACAGACTTTGTGATCGATCCGGGGTGGATGTCTTCCAGAACCCGCCGCATCATTCAAGGGGGAACTTGGCCTCGTCGCGCAGGTCGGCATGCGGCGGCGATTAGAAAAACGGTGAGATCGGCATCAGCAGATCTCATGAGCTCGGGCCTGATTTGTCTGGATGTCGGGCGAGCGGGTGCGCATCGTTCGTGCCTTAGGTTCACCAGGGTTGGTGGCATGAGACAGTGGATTGTTCGATTCCTGTGGAGGGCTTCCGGGCCGGGTTTTTGTGGCCTGGCGACGGGATGCCCACGGTGGCAGGGATCGGTTAATATACGGGAGTGATATCGTGAATGCATACATAGCGGAGGTTTTGGATGTGGTCGGGCGGCGGAATGCCGGCGAGCCAGAGTTTTTGCAGGCCGTGCACGAGGTGCTCGAGAGCCTGGGTCCGGTGATCGACAGGCACCGAAAGTATCAGGACGGGCGGATCCTGGAGCGCATCGTGGAACCGGAGCGGCAGATCCTGTTCCGGGTGGCGTGGCAGGATGACGCGGGGCGGGTGCAGGTGAACCGTGGCTTCCGCGTCCAGTTCAACAGCGCCATCGGCCCGTACAAGGGCGGGTTGCGATTCCATCCGAGCGTCAACCTCGGGATACTGAAGTTCCTGGGTTTCGAGCAGATCTTCAAGAATTCGCTCACCACGCTGGCGATGGGCGGCGGCAAGGGGGGGTCGGACTTTGACCCGAAGGGCAAGTCGAACAACGAGATCATGCGGTTCTGCCAGAGCTTCATGACGGAACTCTATCGGCACATCGGTCCCGACGCCGACGTGCCCGCGGGCGACATCGGCGTGGGCGGGCGAGAGATCGGCTTCCTGTTCGGGCAATACAAGAGGCTGAAGAGCGAGTTCTCTGGGGTGCTGACCGGCAAGGGGCTGAAATGGGGAGGATCGCTGATCCGGCCCGAGGCCACGGGCTACGGCGCCGTCTATTTCGCGGAGGAGATGCTCAAGACCCGTGCGGATTCCCTCGAGGGGAAGGTTTGCACCGTCTCGGGTTCGGGCAATGTGGCGCAGTACACCATCGAGAAGTTGCTGCAGCTGGGCGCGAAACCGGTGACGTTGTCCGATTCCGACGGGACGGTCCACGATCCGGCCGGCTTCGACACGGAGAAACTCGCGTGGGTGATGGAGCTGAAGAACGTGCGCCGCGGGCGCATCCGGGAATACGCCAATCACTTTGGTTGCCAGTTTCTGCCCGGGCAGAGGCCGTGGGGGATCCCCTGCGACTGCGCTTTTCCGAGCGCCACCCAGAACGAGATCACCGGCGAGGACGCGGCCGCCCTGCTCAAGAATGGCTGCACGCTGGTCTCGGAGGGCGCCAACATGCCATCGACGCCCGAGGCGGTGAACCAATTCCTGGCGGCGCACATCTGCTATGGGCCGGGCAAGGCGGCGAACGCGGGTGGCGTCGCCACCTCCGGCCTCGAGATGTCGCAGAATTCCATGCGGTTGAGCTGGAATCGCGAGGAGGTCGACCAGCGACTGCACCGGATCATGGTGGATATCCACAGCGTCTGTCAGGCGACCGCGGACGAGTACGGTGCCCCGGGCAATTATGTGCTGGGCGCCAACATCGCGGGGTTCACGAAGGTGGCGGACGCGATGCTCGACCAGGGGCTAGTCTGAGGTAGGCCGGGCGGGGCGTTGCCCGGGGATCTGTTCGTGAGCGAGCGCGTCCAGCCCTCCGCGACCACGGGCCTGCCCGGGCTCGATGCCGTGGTGCACGGCATCGAGCCCGGCGACAACATCGTCTGGGAGATCGACAACATCGCCGACTACCAGGAACTGGTGGTGCCCTACGCGGCCGCGGCGCGCGCCGGGCAACGCCCCCTGGTCTATTTTCGGTTCGCGGAGCATCCGGCGCTGCTCTCTCCCGAGGCGGGCGCGGAGGAGCACGATTTTGACCCGGCGGAGGGATTCGAGTCATTCGTGCGCCGGGTGCACCAGGTCATCGAGGAGAAGGGGCGCGGGGCAATCTACGTCTTCGATTGCATCTCGCACCTGGCCGCGACCTGGGGCTCGGACCAGAGCCTGGGCAATTTCTTCGTGCTGACGTGCCCGCGGCTGTGGGACCTGGAGACCGTGACCTATTTCGGGCTCTACCGGGACCGCCACTCGGCGTACGCACTCGACCCGATCCGGGTGACGACCCAGTTCATGCTCGACGTGTTCCGGCTGGACGGGAGGTTCTACATCCGGCCCATCAAGGTGCAGCATCGTTCCCGCGACGTGATGAACACAATCCACGTCCGGAGCGGCGACGTGTTCTTGCCGGTGAAGGACAGCGCGGTGCTGGCGCCGCTGCTCTCACGCACGCAGTGGCCGCGGCTGCAGAGCGACCGGCGGGTGGGCTATTGGAGGAGGCTCTTCCGCGATGCGGAGGGGGTGGCGGAGGAGTGCCGGGAGGGCCGCTGTCCCCCGGAGCGGCTGGAGGAGATGCTCAAGCGGGTGCGCTGGGCGCTGCGCGTGCACCGGTCCGGCATAGCGCCGCTGGTCGAGCGCTTCCTGACGCTGGAGGACTTTCTGGCGATCCGCGATCGCATGATCGGGATCGGGTCGGTGGGCGGGAAGACGCTGGGGATGCTGGTGGCGAGGGCGATCGTGCGCGAGCGCGACCCCGAGCTCTCGGCGAGGCTGGAGGTCCACGACTCGTTCTTCGTGGGCGCGGAGGTATTCATCACGTTCCTGGTGCAGAACGGCGTGTGGTGGCTGCGCGAGCAACAGAAGAACCCGGAGAGTTTTCTGAAGGGTCTGGAGGAGGGGCAGCGGCGCATCCTCGGGGGGCAGTTCCCGGAGGGGATACTGGAGCAATTCCAGGGCATGCTCGACTACTTCGGGGAGTCGCCATACATCGTGCGCTCGAGCTCGATCCTGGAGGATGCGCGGGGCAACGCGTTTTCCGGGAAATACGAGAGCGTGTTCGTGGCGAACCGCGGCTCGCGCGAGAAGCGGATGGGGGCGTTGCTCGACGCGGTCCGGCGGGTGTACGCGAGCGTGCTGGACGAAGAGGCGCTGGGCTACCGGCGGCGCCGCGGCCTGCTGGACAGCGAGGAGCGGATGGCGCTTCTCATCATGCGGGTCTCCGGCGCGCCGCACGGGCGCTATTATTATCCGCAGGCGGCGGGCGTGGGCCTGTCGTTCAATCCTTTCGTGTGGCACAAGGACATTGAGCCGGAGGCGGGCATCGTGCGGCTGGTCTTCGGGCTGGGCAGCCGGGCCGTGGACCGCTCGGATGACGACTACACGAGGCTCGTCGCGTTGAATGCGCCATCGCGGAGGCCGGAGGCCGATCTGGATGACGTGCGCGAGCACTCCCAGCGCCGGATGGACTGCCTGGACCTGCAGGAGGGGCGGTTTGTCTCCCTCGCGTTCCAGGACGTCATCGACGGGAATCAGGATTTTCCCGTGGACCTGTATCTGAGCCAGACCGCGGAAGGTTTTCCCATGGTCACTTTCGATCGGCTGTTGACGGAGACGCCTGTCGCGGGCGACCTGCGCCGGATGCTGGAGATCCTCGAGACGGTCTACGAGCATCCGGTGGACGTGGAGTTTGCGCTGAATTTTTTGGCCGACGGTTCCTATCGCATCCATCTGCTGCAGTGCCGGACGTTCCAGATCCGGCGCGAGATCGGCGGGATGCCGGCGGCGCTGCCGTCGACCGGGCCGGCGCTGCTGGCGGCGCATGGCGCGGTGATCGGCGTGAGCCGGGAGCAGCCGCTGAGCCGGATCGTGTATGTCGTCACGGAGAAATATGCCGCGTTGCCGGAGCGGGATCGCTATGCGGTGGCCCGGCTGATCGGCCAGATCAACCGGCAGCATCCGGCCGACGACCGGGGGCTCATGCTCATCGGCCCGGGGCGGTGGGGCACGCATAGCGCGTCGCTCGGCATCCCGGTGTCGTTCACCGAGATCAGCCGCGCCTCGGTGGTGTGCGAGGTGGTCGCGATGCACGAGCGACTGATCCCGGACGTTTCGCTCGGGACCCATTTCTTCAACGATCTGGTCGAGCACGACATGCTCTACCTCGCGTATTTCCCGAAGAAGGCGGGGAACAGCATAGACGACGGGTGGTTCCGGGGTTCGCCGAGCCGGCTCCTGGATCTGGAGCCCGGGGCGACGGCCCTCGCGGAGGTCGTCCGGGTCATCGACTGCTCGGGAGCGGGCGGCGCGGTGTGGTTGCGCGCGGATGCGAAGGCGCAGCAGGCGCTGGTCTTCACGCACGCCTAGCACCGTGTCGGACTATGCCAAGTCCGGCAGGCTGCTAGTAGCGAAGGGCCGGAGTCCACCCGCCATGGCGGGCCCTTCGGCCCGGGGGACCGCATCACTCCGGTCGCGCGACGCCTGGGGGACCGGGCGGTGGTCCCGGGCCGCGATCCTGCCGCTGCGTGCCGGGGATGCGGGTTGTATAGATCATCAGGTGGCTCCCATCCTTGAGTCGTCCGACGGCGGGATCCAGGACGCCGAATCCCTCCATCTCCAGAGCGGGCAGGCCGTCCGCGTCTAGGCGGACACCTGGTTCGGCGGCCCATTCGGTGCCGTTCCGGGTGAAGAACGAATAGATGCGGTGCGGGCGACCTAGGCCCGCGTTGTTGAATGCGTAGAAGCGCGCCCCCCCGGATTCCGTGAGCCCGTTGGCCATCATGCAGTTCGTCCCGTCGGTCGCGAGCTGCATCGGGGCATCGGCGGTGAAGAGGCGGCCATCGCGCGATGTGCCGTGCCAATTCTCGCCCGGGCCACGTCCCCCCCCGGCGAAGATATGCCACGTCCGGCCGATTCTGACGACGGATGGATCAAGGGCCTCGCCCGGGGGTTCGAATGCCTTGCCGACCAGTCGGAAGTTCACTCCGTCGTGGCCGTCGGCGAGCCAAGTGCACGGCCGTCCGCCGCGCTCGGACCACGTCAGGAAGAGCCGGAATGTGCCATCCTCGAGAAGCTGGATTTCCGGATCGCAGGGATCCGGTTTGGGCGAACCGAAGCCCTCGATCACCACGCGGCGGAAAGTCCAACTCGCGCCGGCGTCCCTGGATACGGCGAGGGCCACGCGGTTGACATCCTCGCCAACCGACGCCGACTGATAATAGAGCCAGATCCATCCATTTCGGTCGACGACGAGGTCCGGAACCGACGCCTGATCGGTGACGATGAGGTTGCGCCTCTGGAACCTGAGACCATCGGCCGAGGTCGCGATCATCAAGCGCATGGGCGCGGGTCCGCCCGGGGCCGCCACGCCGCCGCGCCGAGGCGTGAACTCCGAGTCCGCGTTCACCTTCGCGTAATGCCGGGCATCCGCTTCGGTGCCGTCCAGCGGGCGGTTCATGTCTTGGGGGGAGCGCGGCGGCGTGCGGGCGTGGCCACCGGGGGTTCCGGCATCACGCGGCGGTTGCGCCGCAGGATCCCCCGCGCCCCGCGGCGGTGCGACGCGGCGAACCGGCTCGCTCGTGATGACCACCAGAAGGCCCCCGTCGCGCGTTGCCACGGCCCCGGGATCGGCGCCGCGGATCGGCGGGCTGGCCATGGATTTCCAGTTTTGTCCGTCTGGACTCGTGGCCATCCACAGCCCGGCGCGCGGTGGCGCGCCGGGGCCGGCCGACGGTGGGCCATCCGCGGTGCCGAAGAAAGTGATGTGCCGGCCGTCGGATTGTGCGTTGCCCAACCAGCGGCGACGGCCCTCGATCTGTACGTCGGGTTGCCGGGTGAAATTTAAACCATCCTCGCTGGTCGCATGATAGCCCACCCCGGGGCGGGGGCGATCTTCCGGGGCCTCCTCTCCGGGGCGCTGGCCGGGCGCCCTCGCGCCGGTATGCGGCGCGTAAAGATGGAACACGCCCCGATGCAGCACCACGGCACAATCGATCACCTGCCGCCCTTCGACGGCGAAGCGCACGTCCGGCTCGTAGGCATAGTTGATGCCATCCTCCGAGATCGCCGAGTGGATCGCGGGAACGCCTCCCCGAGCATCGCGCCCCATGTTGCCGGTGAAGTAGAGCCTGACGCGGCCATCGGGCAGCGGCACGAGGGTGGGATCGAATGGGAACCGCATCCCCTCGGGCAGAGCATCCACGCGAATCACCCGCGGCGCACCCCACGACTTGCCGTCGTCCTCGGAGATCCGCGCCGCCACCTTGTCGAAGTTCGCGACGTCATTCTCGGGGAAGTGCTGGTGCGCCACGATGATTCGGTCTCCCTTGAGGCGGGCGATGGTTGGCACGCCGGCCCGCTCGAAGGTGTCGGCCCTCTCCACCTTCCCGTCCGGCCCGGCGCGATAGACAATCACGTCGCGATTCCAGGGACCGTCTGCGCGCGGATCGCTCGGGCCCCCTTCCGGGCGTGGCATTGGGGGGCGTGCCCCACCGTGCTCGCCGGACCCGGAAGGGAGGTAGTCGCGCCGCGGCGGTTCGATGCGATCTTGGGCCGCGACACACCAGGTGGAGATGCCCAGTATCAGCGTGGCGATGAGGCGAGCGGGCGCGGCGTTCACGGGAAACGCAGTTTTAGACGACTGGGGGGCAAAGAGGCGCATGTCTCATGATGCACCCCGATTGTAAAGGAGGCGTGTCTCCGAGGCCACAAAAGCGTAAAGAGAATGTAAATGATCAAGTGGCATGGGACGCTCGCGCCGGCGAGAGTTCTCCCCTTTGAGGGGTAAGCCTCGGATTTCCTTGAAAAGGGCCATCGGGAAGTTTAATATGAATTGTATAATGAAAAACCACCTGACTCGACGGAAGTTCCTGCATCGGGCCACGGCCGGCTATGCGGGCCTGGCATGGCTCAGTTGTCGGCAGGCGCCCGGCGCCTACGCCGCCGAGGCGGCCAAGCCGGCCGCGCTCGGGGGCACCCCGATCCATCAGGGCTCTTGGCCGAGCTGGCCCACGTGGAACCAGTCCTGGGAGCCCGCGGTGCTGGACGTGCTGCGGAGCGGCAAGTGGTTTCGTGGCGCGGATGTGCATGTGGAGGAATTCGAGGCGGCCTATGCCAAACTGATCGGCTCGAGGCGCTGCCTGGCCACCGCGAGCGGGACCACGTCGCTGATCGTGAGCCTGCACTGCCTGGGGGTGGATGCGGGCGACGAGGTGATCGTCTCCCCGTACACCTTCATCGCGACGTACAACGCCATCCTCATCTCCAAGGCGCTGCCGGTGTTCGCCGACACCGACCCGGACACGCTCACGATGGACCCGAAGACGATCGAGGGGCGGATCACCGACCGGACGACGGCGATCATGCCGGTGCACATCTACGGGATGCCGTGCGAGATGGACGCGATCAACGCGGTGGCGAAGAGGCGCGACCTCAAGGTGATCGAGGACGCCTGCCAGGCATGGCTGGCGGAATACAGGGGCAAGAAGTGTGGGGTTTTGGGCGATCTGGGCTGTTTCAGTTTCCAGAATTCCAAGCACCTTCCCTCGGGGGAGGGCGGGGCGATCACGGGCGATGACGAGGGCCTGATCGATCGCTGCAATTCCTTCCACAATTGCGGGAGGGCCTTCGGGGCCTCCAAGGGCGAGCGGACCTATTTCACCCGCGGGGGCAACTACCGGATGCAGCAGTTCCAGGCCGTGATCCTGATGCAGCAGTTCGAGAAACTGATCCAGGAGACCGCGCGCCGCCGGGAGAACGCGGACCGGTTGACCGCGGGGTTGCGGGAGATCCCCGGGATCCGCACGGTGCGGTTGCCGGAGAACAGCCGGGCGGTGTGGCACCTGTATCCGTTCCGCTACGAGGCGGAGCAGTTCAACGGCCTGACCCGGAACAAGTTCATGGAGGCACTCAAGGCCGAGGGCATCCCTTGCTCCAGCCCCTATCACGAGCAGTATCTCGACGGCCTTATCGACGAGGCGATCGCGTCTCGCGGGTTCAAGCGCCTGTTTGGCGCCGAGCGGCTCAAGGCCTACCGCGAGAGCCTCAACGAGCTGAAGGGCAACCGCCTGACATGTGAGACGACGGTGGCCTTCACCCAGAACCTCCTCTTGGCGGAGCCGGCCCACATGGACCACATCATCGGGGCGATCCGGAGGATCCAGGCAAACAGCGCGGAATTGGCGAAGGCGTGAAACGGCAGGCGCCCCTTTGCATCGGTTTGGCGGCCAGTGTGCTGGCGGGCGGTCAGGCCGCCCCGGTGCCGGAGGGTGTGATCCGCGATGCCTTTGCCGGGCGTGATGGGTCGCTTGTCATGATCGATTGTGCCTCCGGTGCGGCCACGACCTTCCGACCCCAGGTCGCCGCGGAGCGAATCGCGCCCTGCTCCACGTTCAAGATATGGAATGCCCTTATCGGTCTTGAGACTGGCATCATATCGGCGCCGGACCAGCCCTTCTACGAATGGGATGGGCAGCAAAGGCCGATTGCGGATTGGAACAAGGATCTCACGCTGGGGGAGGCGTTTCGCGCGTCCTGCGTGCCGGCCTTTCAAGCCTTGGCGAGGAAGATCGGGCCCGAACGGATGCGGGCTTGGATCGCGAAGATCGGATACGGGGACCGAGACATTTCTGCCGGGGTCGATGTTTTCTGGCTGCCGTCGGGGAATCGGAAGACGATCCTGATCTCTCCCACCGAACAGGCGCAGTTGATGTATAAGCTCGTTAGGGGCGAGTTGCCATTCTCGGACACTTCCCAGGCGGTCTTGAAGGACCTCATGACCGTTAGGAAGACGGACAACGGTACTCTTTTCGGAAAGACGGGCTCAGGCGCAGACGACCGGGGCCAATACGTTCTCGGGTGGTTCGTGGGCCACGTGCAGAGCGGGGGAACTGCCCACGTTTTCGCGTGCGCGTTAATGGGCGACGATGTTACAGGCAGGGACGCCCGTGCCATGGTGGAAGCCATTCTGGAGAAAAGGGGGCTCTTATAGCGGAGCCATCAGGGTCACGCATTTGCTCAAATCGAAAGACGTGACCCCAGCGACGCACACCAGCGACGCAAGGTGCAAAATTTGTAGGGCGTCTCTGCGAGATGCCACCGGGGGCGGAGTTTCTGGCAAGCGTCATTCTGACGTGAACCCAAAGAGCGATCGCCCTCCAGTAGCGAAGGGCCTTCGCCCTTCGGCGGGGGGCGCTGTTCCCGGAAGGCGGGTTCGGCCTACTCCGCGGCGGCGCGGATGTTTCGGAATTCGACCTTCATGTCGAGTCCACCGTGGACCTGGACCGCGATCGGGGCGGGCCCGGAGTATTTCGGGTCGGAGAATTCGCTGACCTTTTCGCCGTTGAGCCAGACGGTGAAGGCCGTGCCCTTGGCCTGGATGCGGACGGTGTTCCAGTCGCCGGCCTTGAGCAGTCGGTCGATGCCCTTGGCGTGACCGGCCTCGGGGTACTTGTCTTTGCCCCCCGTATAGAAGGCGCAGGTCATGTCCTTCTTCAAGCTGCGGGAGACGCCGAACTGGACCTGGAGCTGCGGCTTGCGGAAGAGGACGCCGCTGTCGATCTCGCCGGACCAGCGCACCTCGGTCTCGAAGATGAAATCGCCATATTCTCTTTCCGTCGATAGGAGGCTTCCTTTCTTGTCGGGGTCGCTCTGGCCGACGAGGATGCCGTCGTCGACTTTCCAGTGGAGGTTGGGCTCGCAGGCCCAGCCGGTGAGGTCCTTTCCGTTGAAGATGGAGGTGGGTTCCGCGGCGGCGAGGGCGAGTGGCGAGAGCAGGAGGGCGAGAGTGGGGCATTTCATGAGTGGTAAGAGTCTCGGCGCGGGGTGGTTGGGTGGCAAATGAAAAACCGCAGCGCTTTGCCGCCGCAGTCCAGGGCGCCGCCCAAAAACGAACCATAAGGCAATCCCCTCGACCGAGAGACGCCCAATGACCTGTATAGAACGCTTCGATGGGTCCCCGCTCGCTCACCCGCCAGAGGCGGGCAGGCTGCTCGCGGCTACACCAGAATCTCGCTCGTGAAGCGCGGCAGGGACGTAGCGGCGAGCGTGAGCGACCCGTGCGCTGGCCCTCTTACGGCGCGTTCGGGCACCGCGCCCGGCCCTCGCCTCATGGGTGTTGATCGGCGCGACCCTCATGGTGGCATCGGTGGCGCTGATCGTCGCGCGATGGGGGTCCGATCCTCACGCAACGTCCGGGTTTCCTTTTTTTTCCCGTGGGCGTATGATTTCGCGCATGAGAGCGGCGTTTCTTTCGGGGTGCGCGGTGCTCTGGTTGGCGGCGTTGGGGTCCGGGGCGGGGCCCGCGATCGGGTCGCCATTCGTCGCCGTGGATCTCGATGTGGGAGAATCGACCAGTGTGGCGCTGGTGGGCGGCCGGGTGGTTTCGGTGCGGCTATGGGATCTGCGGGAGCGGCGCTGCGAGATGCGGGGGGCGGTCCGCCGGGCAGAGGTGGATGTGGAAATCGATGGGCGGCGCGCCGTGCTGGCGTCGGGGACGTACCATCTGCCCGTGCCGTTGGGCGAGGTGCAGGTGGATTGCCCGGTGACGCGGGGTTACACGGAGGGCTCATCGAAGGACAATGTCTGGGCCTTGGACAAGGACGCGCGGCTGCGGCTGTGGGCGGCGGGCGCCCCATGGATACAGCCGGGGACGTTCCGTTGCCCTCTGGAGCAACGGTGGTTTGCCACCGACACGCAGATGGGCAATGACCCGTGCTACGTGAACGCGTGCGATATCCCCGGACAGAGGAAGATCTATTATCACTACGGGCAGGATTTTGGCGGGGTCGAGGGCATGGAGCGCGTCGTTGCGGCGACGGACGGCGTGGTCATCTCGAAGGGGGGCGCCCTCGTGGACGGCGACCATCCGCCGCTGGTGAAGCCGAGGGCCGACGTGGTGTACTTGCGCGACGGTCGCGGCTGGTATTACCGGTATAGCCACCTGATGTCGATCGACCCGGCGCTGCGGCTCGGTGCGCGGGTGGCGATGGGGTCACCCATCGGGATATTGGGCAAGGAGGGGGGCAGCGGCGGGTGGTCCCATCTGCACTTTGACATCAGCATGCCGCAGCCATCGGGGCGATACGGGATCTGCGATGGGTATGCGCTTCTTTTCGATGCCTATCGGCGGCGCCACGAGCCCGCGGTGATCGCCGTGGCGCGGCCGCATCTGGTGGCCCGGGTGGGCGAAGAGGTGACCCTCGATGGTTCCCGTTCGTGGCACGCCGGGGGTGCCGACAAGATCCTCGAGTACGACTGGGTGTTTTCCGACGGTTCGTCCGCCCGCGGAGCCACGGTCCGCCGCCGATATGGGAAGCCGGGCCACTACACCGAGACGTTGAAGGTCGCCGATGGGGCGGGGCGCGCGGATTATGACTTTGCGGTGGTGCAGGTCTTCGATCGGGAGAAGCCGACGCCGGTGCCGCCCGCGATCCATGCGGCGTATTGGCCGACCCTGGGGATCCGCCCGGGTGTGGAGATCACTTTCAAGGTGCGGACCTTTGGCGTGAGGCCCGACGAGGGCCGCGAGATCTGGGACTTTGGCGACGGTTCGCCGGGGGTGGAGACGCGGTCGGATGGCAACGCGCAACAGCACGCGCCCGAGGGTTATGCCGTCACGACCCACCGATACGACAGGCCGGGGCATTATCTGGTGTCGGTCTCGCGCGCCGATGATCGTGGCTTCGTCGCCGCCGCGAGGTTGCATGTCGAGGTGGATGGGGTTGCCGCGGGAGAGAATAAGCCTTAGGAGAAAGGCGCCATGGAAAAATCGATGCGATGGATCTCGTTTGGCGCGGCGCTTGCCGCTTCGATTGTGTTCGCCGGGGCGGCCGAGCCCGTGCCGGTCTCGGGCGACATGGCCCCGGCGGGCAAGGACGTCCTGACGAATGGCGGATTCGAAGAGGGCCTCGCCGGCTGGCAGCCTTCGGAAGGGCAGACACTGGTGGCGGAGCCGAGACACGTCCGCTCGGGTGCCGCGAGCCTCATGGGGGAGGTCACCGAACAGAACAAGGCGCTTCACCTTCGGCGGAAGGTCAAGGTCACGGCGGGCAGGCTGTACCAGCTCCGCATGTGGGCCAAGGCCACGAACTTCACCAAGCTTGTGGTGTTTGGCGTGCCGCCGGGGGGGACGCAGAAGGAGCGCGAGCGGATCGCGGAGTTTGACAAGCTTCCGAGCAAGTGGGCGGCTTACGACGCCGTATTCACCGCGAAAAGGGACGGGGACATGGAATTACAGATCATCGCGCCATCGTCTTTTGGCAACGAGGGTCGGCCCGGGAAGATCTGGCTGGACGACATCGGGCTATACGAGGCGGTGCCTCCGGTGGCCATGGAATTGTCGGAGGGGGACGGGTTTGCCGACGAGCCCGCGATGGCGCTGGCGGCGGATGGCAGTGCCTATTTCGCGTGGAACCAGTATCGCGGCGGATCGGATTCGTTGCGCGCGGCGCGGTGCATCGTGAGGGCGGATGGCTCGCTGGAGCGGTCTGGGGAATGGGAGATCGTGGCCCCGGGGAAGAAGACGTACCTGCTGTATCCGATCGTGGTTGCGGCGCGAGGCGGTGCGGAGGTGCTGTATGCGGCGGAGATGGGCGAGGATGAGTGGGACATTTTCTCCGCCTCGCTCGGGGCCGGGGGGCCGGGCTCGCCGCAGCGGATCACCCGTGGCGGGGGGGTCGACATCAAGCCCGCCGCGGCGTGGGATGGGGAAGCGTTGCACGTGGCCTGGGAGAACAACGAGGGGGGTGCTCGCCGGATCCGATTTGCGAGGCGCGAGGGCGACACGGTGGGGGCGGTGGAGGAAGTGAGCGCTGGCGGGTCCAACTACGGGCCATCCGTGGCGGCGCGTGGTGGCGAGGTCGTGGTGGCATGGCATTCGTTCCGAGATGGAAACTACGACATCTACCTTCGGCGGCGCGCGGCGGATGGGACGTGGGGCGAAGAGGTGCGCGTGACGCAGTCCCCCGGGGTGGATCGCCACGCGCGCCTGGCGTCGAGGGGTGGCGATCTCTGGCTCTCGTACGAGACCGTGCAACTGGCTGCGGGCTAT
Source organism: uncultured Verrucomicrobiales bacterium (assembly GCA_964651705.1). Taxonomy (GTDB): domain Bacteria; phylum Verrucomicrobiota; class Verrucomicrobiia; order JADLBR01; family JADLBR01; genus JADLBR01. The sequence continues at coordinate 1,682 of CAZYWZ010000145.1, read as the reverse complement.
CGGATTGGAGGGGAGAGCGCGCGCCGCATTCACCTGGTGCGCGTGGAGCCCGACGGGCGACTCATGGCGCCGGAGGGCGTCGATGCATCGCCGTTGGCCGGGCGGTGCGAGGGCGCGAACCTCACCTTCGATGAGGCGGGTCGCCTGTGGGTCGCCCATCTGCGACCTCAGGGGCGCCGCGATGGATGGGGCGCCTTCGCGGTCGCGTACTGTGGCGACCGGTGGTCGCCCCTGCTCCGTCTGTCGACCCGGCTCGGCCTCGACCGGTCGCCTGGATTCGCCGTCGCGGGCGACCTGGGCATCGCCGCCCACGCGTGGACCGGCGCGATGAAGCAATTCAACAACGAGGAGGAAGCCACCGCCGCCGATTCCGGCGAGGTGGAGGCCTGCCTGATAGACGTCTCGGACGTGCCCCCCGCGGCGGCGATGCGGGTCGTTGCCCACGAGGAATCCGAGGAACCGATGGAGGCCGCGGGTCTGCGGGACGCCTATGGCGATGCCGCCCGAGCGCCGCGCTCGATCGAATATCGTGGGAAGAAGCTCTATCTGGTATACGGCGACCTGCACGAGCACACCGATGTCTCGCAATGCAATCGGATGGGGGACCAGACCATCGACGAGAGCTATCAGCACATGCGCGACATCGCGAGCCTCGACTTCGCCGCGGCCACCGACCACGGGTACAACATCACGCCGTATCTATGGAATTACACCGCCAAGATGGCGCGAGTGAATTGTGACCCGGGCCGCTTCCTGACTTTCCTGGGCGAGGAGTGGACCTCCACCTTCGAGGAATACAGCGACAAGCACCCCTACGGCTTCTACGGGCACCGGAACCTCATCCTTGCCGATGCCTATTTCCCCCGATGGTGGAACGCCCGCAATCGCCAGACGCCAGCGGACGTCTGGGCCGACCTCCGCAAGATGAATGCCGATTTCATCCACATCCCGCACCAGCTCGCCGACACCGGCAACGTGCCCACCGATTGGGATTATGTCGATGAGACCGCGCAGCCCGTCGCGGAGATATTCCAGGTGCGCGGCTCCTACGAGTACAAGGGGGCGCCGAGGGAGGCGGGGAGGACGGTGCCGAAAGCGGGGTACTTCCTGCAGGACGCGTGGGCGCGGGGCGCGGTGATCGGTGTCATCGCGAGCCCGGATCACGGAGGGGGGATGGGCAAGGCCTGCGTGTTCACGCCGGAGCTGTCTCGGGCCGCGGTGCTGGAGGCATTGCGGCAGCGGCACTGTTTCGGCACGACGGCGGCGCGCATCATGTTGGATGTGCGGGTCAACGGGCATCTCATGGGCGAGAAGATCGCCGCGGCCGACGGCCCGGTCGAGGTGGCCATCCGCGCGATCTGTCCGGGCGATATCGATCGCATCGAGGTCTGCCGCAACAACGAATACATCTACTCCCGGCCGGGGGATGGCAAGCGCGAGATGGATTTCACATTCCGCGACGAGAAACCGACCGCAGGGAAGTCGTACTATTACGTGCGGGTGATGCAGGCGGACGAGGAGATCGCGTGGAGCAGCCCGGTGTGGTTGGGGTATCCGTGAGGCAGACAGGAATGTCTGCCTCACGCGGATGGACTCGGAATTTTCGAGCTAGATCCCGTGCCCCGCGCGCAGGGCACCACCGGGGCGGAAAATGGTAGGCTGCGCCTTGGCGCACGCTGCCG
>CAZYWZ010000144.1:0-14879 GCA_964651705.1 uncultured Verrucomicrobiales bacterium | reverse complement strand
CTAGCCAGAAACTTCAGACCGCAGATGACGGGGAAGTTGGGGATAATCCATCGTAATCTAGCCGGTTGGGATGCGGTGGCATCCAAGGTGAGGAGGCGGCCCGATTTTGGACTGCGGTGGCAGAGCGCAGCGGCGACACCGCTTTGGCTCCCGGCGGAGCCGGCACCCCCGCCCCAGCGTCAACGCCCGCGCTCCGCGCGATTCCAAAGCGGTGTCGCCACCCCTCGCGGGGTTCTGCCACCGCAGTCCAAAAGGCCCCTCGACCCAATCAGAAGTTTCATCCTGAATAATCCGGCGCGTGGAGAACTCTGGTTAGCCCCGCCCCCGCGCGCCGGGGGTGGGGCTGACCTGAACCTTGCCCCCGGCGGCGTCTCGCAGAGACGCCCTACAGCGCCGACACCTCGAACGGGATCGCCGGAAGGATGCCGATCAGGGTCTTACGCTTCTCCTCGCTGTCGTCGTCCTTGGACACCCGCGCGACGTAGGCCTCGACGATCAGGTTCCCTTTCGTGCCCACCTTCGCCAGTTTTGGGTCGGCGCCCAGCACGAACTGGATGGTGTTCCGCGACGTGGAGGATTCCACGACGGCCAGGCCCTCGGGGGCCTCGCTCAACTGAAAGACGTATTCCGCATTCGAATCGAGCGGGGGCCCGTTCAGCGAGACCCGCGCCGTGCCGCCCTTACGGATACGGACCGGCGCACTCTGCGACACCTTCAGCGCCGACGCGCCCCCGGCCTTCTCGCGCGCCACGGTCAACATCCAGTCATCGGCGGGCACCAGATGCCGATACGCAAACGCCTGCATCATGTCCTCGGCGGGCGCCGCCTCCCGGACGACGTCCACCCCGTTGACCCGCGCCGTGCCCACCATCGTCATTTTCACCGGGCCACCCTTGAAACTCGGCGGGATCGTGAGCGTCGACCTCACCATGTCCTCCCCGGCGGGCAGGCGCGTCCCGCTGAACAGCATCCCCGCCGGGCCACCCTTGACCTCGAGGTTGATGTCACCCGAAAAACCGTCTTTCCGCAGCGCGTACACCGCGATGGGCACCGACTCGCCCGGCTTCCCGTTGACGCTGGCCGGCGTCACCCGCAGGGCGAAATCCTGCCGCTGCTCCGCCACCCGGAACCGGTACGTATGCTCCGGCCCCCCTTGATTCTGCGTGTCCACGATGTGGAAAAAGTACGTGCCTCCCGCCGGCGCCTTGAACAGCACCCTCGAGTCCGCATGGTGGGTCACAAACGCCGCGCCCTTGTCCTCGTGGTCGTCGTTTGAGGCCAGCTGTTTCCCGGAGGCATCGGTCACCATCACCATCGAGTCCACCGGAGAGTTCAGCCGCCGCGCGTAAACCTCCGCGACGATCGCCTCGCCCGCCCGGCACGCAAAGCGGTAGACGTCCCGGTCGCCAGATCGGTCGATTCGGCCGTTAACCACCATCGCCTGCGGCAACCAGTGCGCCTTGTCGGGGGTGTCATTGGGCTCTTTCTCCACACAATCGGGCAGCTCGTCGGCGATGAAAGGCACCCGATTGGATGACTTGCCGCCAAGATCCAGCGCCACCGGGCGCACCCCGGGGGACGCAGTGCCCAGCGGCACGACGGTCTGCTTGGTCTTGACATTCCACCCGGTCACCTCCACCGGCACCGCATCCGCGCCCTTCTGGCCCCCCATCGGAAACACGCCGGTCACAAAGGGTATCTCGCCCACGGTCACGCGGTAGACGAAATCCTCGCGCCCGCGATAGATCGAGTCGCGTATCTCCAGGATATAGCGCCCGTTCGCCGGGATCTCGCAGAACAGCACCGGGTCCGGGTCGAACCGGAAATCGTCCGAGTAGGCCACTTCCCGATTCTGGTCGTCGTACAGCGCGACCGTCGCCTGGAACCATCCGGGCACCGCATCCGCCAGATACGGCACCAGCTCCCGCGCCTTGGCGGCGATCACCAGCCGCTGGCCCTTGGTCGCGTTGAAAGAGAAACGGTCCACGTCACCGGGCAGGATCTGCCCGTTGAGCACCACCGGCAGGGTCTTCGCGATCTCCGTGCCGGCATCCACATTGTTCGGTTCCTGCTCGGCGATCTCCGGGAATTCCGACACGTAAAAGGACATCGGGTTCGACAGCCCCTTCGGCGTCAGGATGCGGATCTCGCGCGGCCCGGGTTTCGCGTCTGGCGCGATCGCGATCTTCAGGGTCACGTCCTCCTGCAACTGCGGGTTGAGCTGCCTCTTCTTGTCCGCCGCAAGACGCCGGTACTCCTCCAGCAGCACGAAGTCCTCCTCCGTGATGCCCGCCGCTTTCATCACCATCTCGGCATCTTTGCCGATGATCCGGTCGCGCTTGAACTCCGCGTCCAGCGTCTTGCCCATCTTTTTCTCGAGGATCTGCTGCGCCCGCTCCAGCGCGTTGCGGATCCTCGGGCCGTCGTTCTGCTGGAAGAACCGATGGTACTTGACGACGGACGCCTGCAGGCCGACGCCGGAGATGTGCACCCCGCTGGCCCCCTGGAGGAGCATACCCCCACAGAGCACCTCGACCGTCGTGCCCCTCTGGCCGCCGGCCGGATGGATGAACCCGATATGCGGGTCGGTGCCCACTTGGGCGCGAGCGCCGACCGCTGACAGAAGACCCGCCGCCAGCCACAGGTTGACGTGGCCCCGGTGTGCTTTCATGTGAACCTCCGCTGTTAGATGATCTCCGTCAGCATGCCGCCGCTCCTGACCCCGTCCTCCTTGGAGGGGCTGAGCTTCACGGCAAAACCCTGGGGATGCTGCAATTCCTTCTTGGGATCGATGCCCTGCAACCGGAAGATGGTCGAGGTCAGGTCCCAGGGATACACCGGCCGGTCCTTGACCGTCTCGCCCTTGGCATCGGACGAGCCAATCACCATGCCGCCCTTGAAGCCGCCGCCGGCGACCACGTGGCTGAAGACCGGCCCGAAGTGCTGCCGCCCACCATTCCAGGGCGGCTCCCACGAGACCCGCGGGGAACGCCCGAACTCGCCGCCACACCACACGATGGTGCTCTCGAGCAAGCCGCGCTCGGAGAGATCCGACAGCAGCGTCGCGAAGCCCTTGTCCAGTTCGGGCAGCTTGCGCCGCATGATCTCGAAGTGCTGCTTGTGGGTGTCCCAACCCTGGTAGTTGATGGTGATGAACTTGACGCCTTGCTCCACGAGGCGCCGGGCCACCAGGCAGGACTGCCCGAAGGTCGTCCGCCCGTAGCGGTCACGGAGCTCGGCCTTTTCCGTGCCCAGGTCGAAGACCTTGCTGCCGTCGCCCATGATCAGGTCATACGCCTGCTCCTCGCTCTCGGCCAGCGTCACGAACCGCGGGTCTTCCTTCATCGCCCGCCCGAAGGTGCCGATCTGCTCGAGCAGCTCCCGTCGCTCCTTCTGGCGCTTGTTGGAGATGCCCTCCGCGACGATGCCCTCGACCGCGAAAGGTTGCTTGGCGGGATCGCCGCCGGTGGCGAAGGGCTTGTACTTCGGGCCGAGGTAGCCGGCCTCGGAGAAGCGGCCCTGAGGCTGGGTGAGCACCACGTACGGCGGGATCAGGCCCTTGTAGCCGGCCTCGTATCCCTTGAGCTTCGAGGTGATCGCGCCGATGTGCGGGAACACCACCCGGCCCCCGGGTTGCCACCCGGTCTGCACCATGTAGGCCGCGGTCTCGTGGCCGTTGTTGCCGTGGGTCATGCTGCGGATGATCGTGTACTTGTCGGCCACCTTCGCCAGCTCAGGGAGCAACTCGCCGATCTGCACCCCCGCCACGTTGGTCTGCTGGGTCTTGGTCAGCGGCCCGCAATAGTCGTATCCCGCCTCCGGTTTCGGGTCGAAGGTGTCCGTGTGCGGCGGCCCGCCCCACATCCAGAGCTGGATGACCGCCTTGGCCTTCTCCTGGACCGTGGAGACGATCGCCCCCTCGGTGCTCAGGCGGTTGGCCAGCATCATCCCGGCCGCCCCGCAGAGGCCGGTCTTCAGGGCGTCACGCCTCGTCATGGATTGGCCCGACCCGCCCGAGTCAGGACGCCCACTGTTCGCAATGTGTTCCGCGCTCATGTCTATCACCTCGTGTTTTGTCGCCATTCCCAATAATGATACCGCACGCCTTCCATCTTTCAATGCCGGTACAGAAATTCCGCGCTGTTGATCAGCGCCCAAGCCACGTCGACGAGCGCCTCGTTGCCCTGGGCATCGCCGCTCATCGCGTACTCCTTGATGTGCCCGACCTCCTCGGGCGTCGGGGGACGATTCAGGATCATCATGTACAGGCGCTTCGCGGCCGAGCCGGCGTCGCTGCCCCGCAACGACTCCCTAAGTATCTGGCTGCTTCGTATCTTCCGCTGGATGTGGCTGGAGTTGAGCATGTGGAGCCGCTGGGCGGCGGTGGAGCGATTGTTGCGCTCGGACTCCATGCCAGAGTCGCGCGGCGGCCGGCCGAAAAGTTCCAGGAACGAGCTCGAGATGCTCCCGTCGGAGAGCGCGATCGAGCGCTGGTTTTCCGGGACCCAGGTGAACGGCTCGGGGATCGGGCTGGAATATTCCTCGGTGGAGCCCGTGATGCCGCAGATGGCGTCGATCAGGACCTCGGCGTCGAGGCGCCTCGGGATGTAGAAGGCGAACAGCTTCTCGGCCTCGGGGTCCGGCGAGGGGGCGATCGAGGAGAGCTGATAGGTCTGGGAGTTGAGGATCTCCCGCATGAGAAGCCTGAGGTCCCACTTGGCCGCCACCAGTTGCTTGACGAGGTAATCCAACAATTCCGGGTTGCTCGGGGGGTTGTCCGGGCGGAAATCGTCGGGTTCCTCCACGATCCCGCGCCCCAGCAGCCAATTCCAATACCGGTTGACCACGGTGGCGGCAAAATAGGGGTTTTCCGGGCGGATCAGCCAATCCGTGAAGATCACCCGCGGGTCCTGCCCGGCCGGCAGGGTCGCCACCTTGCCGTCGGGGAAGGTCGCGGGCACCGAGCGGGCCGAGGCCGCCATAGGCTTGAACTGGTCGAAATAGACGATCTCCTCCTTCCACTCGGCGGTATTCTTGTACGCCACCTGGCTGAAAAATGCCGCCATCCCGTCCAGCTTGGCCTTCGGCCATTTTTCCGCCCGGACCCCCATGAACGTGAGCGCCACCGCGCGAGCGAGCGAATCCGGGTTCTTGGACTGGACCGCGCGATAAAAATTGACCTGCGGGTTGCGGAAGTTGCTGCCGCTGGCCGTCAGCATCTCCCTGACGAACTGGTCGTACGGCATGTTCTGGTTGAAGCACGTCCGGACCCACCGGTGGTAGGCCTGCACCGCGTTCGGCCAGAGATTGATCGGGAACTCCGCCTTCACGCGGAGCAGGTCGCACCACTTCAGCGCCCAGTAATCGGCGAATTCGTCCCGCGCGAATAGCTTGTCTATCAGCTCGCCGCGCTTCTTCGGATTCTGGTCCGCGATGAAATCCGACGCCTCCTCCGCCGTCGGCAGCGTGCCGATCACGTCCAGATACACCCGCCGCACGAAAACCGGATCCGAGCACGGGCGCGCCGGCGCGATCCCCTTCGCCTTCAGCTTCGCGAATACGATCTCATCCAGCTTCCCCTTAGGCTTCGCCTCCTCCGCCAGCTCAAACGGCAACACGGCCTCCTTGCACCAAGCAGCCGAATCCCCCACCCAAAGGCCCGCCATCACCAGCAATCGCAATCCCAGTCTCATGCCTAATTGGGATTCAACATTACATCTAAAATGTCGAATGTGTACAAAAATCGGCGGCCCCCACCGCATTTTCCGGCGACGGATCCGGCCCGGATAACGCGAAGCAACAGGCGCGGAAGTCGGCCACGATGCCCCTCGGGGGCGGCACCACCGGAGCGAAAAAGTGTAGCGAAGCCGCCCCCCCACCGCCCGCGCTCCCCCGTAGCGAAGCCCCTTCGGGCTTCGGCGCCCCACCGGGCCCCCGCCGAAGGGCGAAGGCCCTTCGCCACTAGCAAGTTACGTCGAATTTTCGAGTCAGCCCTTCCGGCACGGCACGGTCACCTGCCCGAAGTGCGCGGGGTCGTTGTACCCGACGGTCTCGTTTTGATCGACCTTGTACCCACAGCGGCGGAGCAACTCGGGCCCGGGGAGGAACTCGTCGCCGGTCTGCCTGAGCCGGCCCTGGAGCCGTTCCTCGAGTTCGGCGCGGATCTTGGCGAAGCCGGGGTCATCGACGAGGTTGCGCTGCTGGAAGGGGTCCTCCGCATTATCGTACAGCAGCCATGGCCCCTGGAGGTCGCGGCAATACGTGTAGCGCTTCGTGCAAACCCCGCGATACTCCTTGCCGCCATCCTTCCGGGCCCATTGCCCGAATGGCGACGGGCACATGATCAGGGCGGCGTTATCTGCCATCTCCCTCTCGCCCCGGACGACGGGAGCAAAATCCTCGCCCTCGACCGTGGAGGGCACCGGGACGCCGCAGAGGCCCAGGACGGTGGGCATAATGTCCGGGGTGTTGATCGGCGCCTCGACCACGCGGCCCGCCGCGCCCCACGATGCCGGGCATCTCACCAGGAACGGGACCTTCACCGACTCCTCCCAGGGGCGCTGTTTCTTGAGCATCCCCCGGCTGTGGAGCATGTCCCCGTGGTCGGAGGTGTAGACGAATACCGTGTTCTCGCCCAGCCCGGTCTCCCTCAGCGCGTCGGCGACCTGACCGACACACCGGTCCAGGGCCGCCATGTGCGCGTAGTAGCCCGCGTACGTCTGCTGCGCCTCCCCGGCCAACTCGGGCGGCACGTTCTTGCGAAGCGCCAGCGACCGCGCGTCGAATCGATCCAACAGTTCCTTCGGCCCCGTGCGGTAGGGCGCGTGCGGCGGACCCCACGAGAGCACCAGCGCGAAGGGGCGCCCATCGGCCGCGCGCTCCCTCAGGTATCGGACGGCCTCGTCGGTCTGCGCGTACGCGTCGTAGCCAGGCCACGTCAGCCGCTCCGGGGAGTCCGCGTAGTAGAACGACTTGTTGTAATTATGGGTGCACTCCAGCGTGCGCCAGAACTGGAAGCCCTGCCGCCGCTCCGGCGGCGTGAACGCCTCCCGTCCCCTCCCGTCGAGGTGCCACTTGCCGATGTAACCCGTCGCGTACCCCGCCCTATTGAACGCCTGCGCCAGCGACACGGCCCGCTCGTTAAGGCTCAGGTCGTTCAGGAATAGCCCGTGCGTCAGGGGGTATTGCCCCGTGATCAGCGAGGCGCGGTGCGGCGAGCACACCGGCATGCACGACACCGCGTTGCGGAAATTCACGCCCTCCCGCGCCAGCGCGTCGATCCGCGGCGTCTCCACCTCCCGGTTCCCCATGTACCCGTGGTCGCACGCCCGCCACTGGTCGGAAAACACGTACACCAGATTCGTCTTCTTCCCGGAACCCCCGCCGCCCCGCGCGCACCCCGCGATCGGGCCCAGCATCCCCGCGCCCGCCGCGCCCAATCCCGCCCCCAAAAATTCCCGGCGCGTCCTCTCGCGTGACACTCTCATGACGACCATTCACCCACCCGATGCCAGATGTGGCAAGAGGAAATACCGCCGCCGGCGCTTGCCTGCGGTCCCCCGTCCCGTATGCTGGGGCCAAGGATCATGGATGCGACCCCGCAACTGGTGGCCGTCGCCGCCGCGCTCTCCAAGGCGCGCCTCGAGGCGGTCCTCATCGGCAACGCCGCCGCGGCCCTCCATGGCGCCCCGGTCACGACCATCGACTTCGATTTCATGTTCCGGGCCACGCCGGCCAACCTGGCCAAGCTCAAGCGGTTTGCCGATGGGATGCGCGCCGTCATCCTGCGCCCCTACTATCCGGCGTCCGCCCTCTTCCGCGTAGTCAACGACGACCGCGGGCTCCAGGTGGACTTCATGCCCGCCATCCACGGCATCCGGTCGTTCAACGGCCTCCGCTCGCGCGCCGAACAGATCACGATAGGAAACCGGCGCCTCTGGGTCGCCGACCTGGCGGACATCATCGCCAGCAAGCGCGCCGCCGGCCGCGCCCGCGACAAGGCCGTTCTGCGGACCCTGGAGACCACGCTCCGTGAAAAAAGGAAGCTCCAGACCTAATCGCGCCATTACCCTGACCGCCCTCCGACGCGAAAAGGACCGCGCGCTGCTGGATCTCATCCGCCGCCGGCTGGCCCTGCCGGTCGAAAAACGCACCCACTTCCTCCGGGTGCGCATCCCCGGCGGCGGGTCCCACCTCTGAGGCCCGCCCCGCGGGCGCTAAAAATTGCCCCGATTCTCCGAGCCGGATCCCATGCGCCGGACGCTCGCCTGCCCCGAACTCGAGTCAGTGCGCGGCCAACACCGCCGCCCCGCCCCCGCCGCCCGCGTCACGATCCTCCAGCCTCCGCCAGATCGCGCCATAGACGGCGACGACCACAAAGCACGCCAGCGGGATCGCGAACCCGATCCGCATCCCGCCCTGGTCCGCGATGTACCCCATCAGCGGCGTCATGATGGCCCCGCCAACGATCGACATCACCAGCACGGAGGAACCCAATTTCGTGTGCTCCCCCAGGCCGCGGATGCCCAGCGCAAAAATCGTCGGGAACATGATGGACATGAAGAAGAAGCTGGCCATCAGGGCGATCACCCCGGTCCAGCCGCCCGCGGCCATCGCCACGACCATGAGGACCGCGTTGATCGCCGCGTAGCCCGCCAGCACCCGCTCGGGCTTGAACAGGCCCACCACCGCGCTCCCGGTCAACCTCCCCAGCGTGAACAGCAAAAACGCCCCAGCCTGCCACTTGCCCGCCGCCTGATCGCTCAGGCCCCCGACGCAGGACACCGCATAGTTGATGAAGAAACTGAAAATCCCGGTCTGCGCCGCCACGTAGAGAAACTGCGCCAGCACGCCGAACGTGAAATGGGCCCTCTTGATCAGTGGCTTGGTCGCCTTGCCCTCCGCCTCCGGCTTGAACTCTTCCTCCGCCCGCAGGTCCGGGACGTCCGCGAATCCGAAAACCACGATCAGGACCGTAACGGCCACCGCGATCCCGAGGTATGGTATCTTCAGTTGCTCGTTGCTGACGTTGACCTCGTGGGTGGCCGACAGGATGATCAGGCTGCCGATCAACATCCCCGTGATCCACCCGATCCCATTGCAGGTCTGCGCGAGGTTGATGCGCGTCGCCGCGCTCTGCGCCGGACCCAGCACGGTGGTGTAGGGGTTCGCGATGGTCTCCAGGCACGCCAGCCCAGTGGCGAGCAGGAACAGCCCCGCGAGAAAGGCCGCGTAGGTGTTGATCTGCACCGCCGGCACAAACCAGAACGCCCCGGCCGCAGTCAGCGATAGCCCGATCAGGATCCCCGCCTTGTAGCCAAACCGCCGCGCCAGCATCCCCGCCGGCAACGCCATCAGAAAGTAGCCCATGTAAAAGGCGTTCTGCACGAAACCGGACTGGAACTTCGATATGCTGAGCGAATTCTGGAAATGCTTGTTCAGGTTATCCAGCAGCCCGCTGCAAAACCCCCACAGCAGGAAGAGCGAGCAGACCAGCACGAAGGTGAACAGATGGCCCCTGCCATCCGCGGTCCGAAACATGCCCCTGAAGCCGCCCATATCGTCCCTCCGGCTCACGCCGCCGACGGCCGCACCCTCGATCCCACGAACCCGTAGTACGCCACGTAGACGTAGCAGACCAGCGGCACGACGTAGGCCAGCGCGATGCTGTGCGTCCTGTCGCTGATCAGCCCCATGATCGGCGTCAGCGCCGCGCCACCGATGATCGCCATGACGATCATCGAGCCCCCGATCTTCGTGTTCGGCCCAAGGCCCTTGATGCCCAGCGCGAAGATCGTCGGGAACATCACCGACATGAAGAAGCTCGTCAGAAAGACGCACCACATCCCAAACTCGCTCGGCATGGCCACCCCGATCCCAACGAAGAGCACGTTGACCAGGGCAAACCAGCCCATCAGCGCGCCCGGGCGAACGTACTTCATCACCCACGTGCCGAAAAACCGCCCGAAGAGGAAAGCCACCAGCGTCCCCGTCAGGAAGTACCCCGCCGCCTTCTCGTCACGCCCGGTGTTGTCCTGCACGTACTGTATGAAAAAGCTCCACGTCCCCACCTGCGCGCCCACGTAGAGGAACTGCGCCAAAACCCCCTGCACGAAGTGCCCGTGGCGAAACAGTTGCCCGAAACTCCCCTTCTCCCCTCCGCCGTCCGAAGCCGTCTCCTCGGACGTCTTCGGGAATTTCGTCAGGGCCAGCAGCACCGCCCAGGCCAGCACCACGAGGCCCAGGATCATGTATGGCTGCACCACCCGCATCGTCTCCGTGGCCAGGTACATCTCCTTGTCGGCCGGCGCCATCGCGGCCAGTTGCTCCTTCGAATGCTCGATCCCGGAGAAAATGAACAGCGTCCCGATGAGCGCGCCGGCGATCGCGCCAAACGGGTTGAAGGCCTGCGCGAGATTCAGCCGCCGCTCCGACTCGTGCGGGTCGCCGAGCGTCGCGATGAACGGGTTGGCGCCCGTCTCCAGGAATGACAGCCCCGTCGCGATCACGAATAGCGCGAAGAGGAAGAAGCTGTATTCGCGCACCATCGCCGCCGGATACATCAGGAACGAGCCGATGCCGTAGAGCACGAGCCCGAGCACCAGCCCCCACTTGTAACTGAACCGCCTCATGAACATCGCCGCGGGTATCGCCACCAGGAAATAGCCCATGTAGAACGCCGACTGCACCAGGCCCGCCTGCAGGCGGTTCAGCTCGAACGATTTCTCGAACTGCTTGATCAGCACGTCATTGAGATTGTTCGGGATGCCCCAGAAGAAGAAGAGGGCCGTCACCAGGACGAACGGGATGACGTTGCTCGACGCGGTGACCAGATGGTGCTCGTGCGGATGCGTGTGCTTTGCTGCGCTCATGGGCCGCTTGTAGCCAACGCAGCCGCCGAGGGAAGGCAATTCAACCCGAAACCCGCCCTAGACTTTCGCGCAAAAAGTCGGCAGGGTCTTCCTCGCAGCGACCGCGGCCCGCCGCCGGATGCCGGCGCACGGGTGGCGCGTCCGACCAAGGAGAACGTCATGCGCAGAATCCCCGCCGTCCTTGCCTCCCTCGCCCTCGCCATCGCGGCATCCGGCGCCGCCGAGATCGCCGATATGAAACCCTGGAAGCAGGAGACCCCCGAACAGCGCGACGCCCGGATGAAATGGTGGCGCGAGGCGCGGTTCGGGCTCTTCATCCACTGGGGCGTCTACGCCGTGCCCGCGGGGACGTACAAGGGCGAACAGGTCCCGAAGATCGGCGAGTGGATCATGCACAACGCCAGCATCCCGGTCGCCGAATACAAGAAGTTCGCCAAGCGCTTCAACCCCGTGAAGTACGACGCCGACGCCTGGGCCCGCCTAGCCAAAGAGGCGGGCATGAAATACGTCGTCATCACCTCGAAACACCACGACGGCTTCGCCCTCTTCGACTCCAAGGCCACCGGCTGGGACGTGGTCGACGCGACCCCGTACGGAAAGGACCTCCTCAAGCCCCTGGCCGAGGCCTGCGCGAAGCACGGCCTCAAGCTCGGCTTCTACTACTCCCAGGCGCAGGACTGGTGCCACCCGGGCGGGGCAGCCGCCCGCGGCCATTGGGATCCCGCCCAGCACGGCGACATGACCGAGTACATCAAGAAAATCGCCGTCCCGCAGGTCAAAGAGATCCTCTCCAACTACGGCCCGATCGCCGTCATCTGGTGGGACACGCCCCGCGATATGACCGCGGAGCGCGCCGACCTCCTCCTCCCGTTGCTGGACCTCCAGCCCGGCATCATTTCCAACAACCGGCTCCGCCTCGAGGACAAGATCGGCGATTTCCAGACCCCCGAGCAATTCGTCCCCGCCACCGGCGTCCCCTTCGACTGGGAGACCTGCATGACGATGAACGACACCTGGGGCTTCAAGAGCTATGACGACAACTGGAAGTCCGCCGAGACCCTCATCCGCAACCTCGCCGACATCGCCTCCAAGGGCGGCAACTTCCTCCTCAACGTCGGGCCCACCGCCGAGGGCGAGATCCCTACGCCCAGCGTCGAGCGCCTCCAGGCCATAGGCGCCTGGATGAAGGTCAATGGCGAGGCCATCCACGGCACCACCGCCAGCCCCTTCGCCAAGCTTTCCTGGGGCCGCTGCACGAAGAAGGCCCGCGGCGGCGGCGGCACCACCCTCTACCTCCACGTCTTCGAATGGCCCGGGGATGGCAAGCTCCTGGTCCCCGGCCTGAAAGACGCGCCCGCCAAGGCGCGCATCCTCGCCACCTCCGCCACCGTCGCGAACCAGGCCACCGGCGATGGCCTCGCGCTCCTGCTGCCCGTCCCGGCCCCCGACCCCATCGCCACCGTCATCGCCCTCGATTTCGACCGCGAGCCCGCCATCGAGCCGATCGTCCCGAAGCAGGCGCCGGACGGTTCCGTCCACCTCACGCCCGAATGGGCCGACATCCACAACAGCCTCCGGGCCCACGCCCGCCTCGAGGGCAAGGGCCCCCACCTCCGCATCGCCAACTGGGACAACGCCGAATCCTGGGTCGCGTTCGACTTCGCCATCGACCGGCCAGGCACATTCGCCATCGAGGCCGAACTGGCCGCCACCGCCGCGCAGAAACTCGCGGTCAGGATCGGTGATGCCACCGCGGTCGCCGACGTGCCCGCCACCGGCGACGCCGGAAAATTCCAGAAGGTCTCGCTGGCCACCCTGTCGGTCGCCGCGGCGGGCACGCACGCCATCGAGCTGCGCCCAGAAAAGAAAGGATGGAAGGGCATGGCCCTCCGCAGCGTGACGCTGAGACCCGCCACGCCCTGAACCCGCCCGAGACAGACCCTCCACCCAGGACCCTCTCGCGGCACACAACCCCGGAGTCATCATGAGGAAACGCCACAGCCACCCCACCCTGCCCCTCGTCGCCGCCCTGCTCTCGGCCGCCGCGGCGCTGGCCCAGGATAACCTACCGCCCGGCGACAATTACCGGAACGAGACCCCCGAGCAGCGCGACCCGAGGATGTCCTGGTGGCGCGAGGCCAAGGTCGGCGTGCTGTATCGCTGGGGCCTCTTCTCCGTCCCCGCCGGCAAACGCGGCGACAAGACCATCGGCGGCGGACCCGAGTGGATGATGTTCAACGAGAAGATCCCCGTGGCCGAATACAGGCAATTCGCCAAGCAGTTCACGGCCGCGAAGTACGACCCCGATGCCTGGGCCGCCCTCGCCAAGGACGCCGGCGCGCGGTACCTCGTCATGAGCGCGAAGGACCTCGACGGCTTCGCCCTGTTCGATTCCGCGGCAACGGACTGGGACGCCAAGGCCGCCGCCTGCGCCCGCGACCTGATCAAACCCATGGCCGACGCCTGCCAGAAGGCCGACCTCCGCCTCGGCCTCCACTACTGTCACTCCCAAGATTGGGTCCACCCCGGCGGCGGCATCAAGGAGGACAAATCCTGGGACCCCGCACAGTCCGGCGACTTCGACGCGTTCTTCAAAAAAATCCCGATCCCCCAGATCAAGGAGCTCATGTCCAAGTATGGCCCGATCTCCCTCATGTGGCTCAACGAGAACGTCAAGCTGAGCCGCGAGCAGGCCGTCGAATTCTTTCAGGCCATGATCGGCGCGCAACCTAAGATCATTATGAACAGCCGCCTCGGGCATTACCGCGGCGACTTCTACTCGATCGGCGGCACGATGCCCCCCTACCGTCTCCCCCACGACTGGGAATACCACATCACCCTGAACGACAGCTGGGGCTTCAAGGCGGGGGAGAAGAAATGGAAAGATTCCGCGCGCCTGGTCCGGGCGATGGCGGAGGCCGCCTGCAAGGGCGCCAATTTCCTTCTGGTCGTCGGACCCGACGGGGAGGGCGCGATACCGCCGGAGGCCGCCGACCGCATGCGGGCCGTCGGCGCGTGGCTCAAGGCCAACGGCGAGTCCATCTACGGCACCTCCGCCGGCGCCGTCAGCTTCCAGACGTGGGGCGGCAGCACCCAGAAACCCCGGAAGGGCGGATTCACCCTCTACCTCCACGTCCTCAAATGGCCGACCGACGGGACGCTCCATGCCATCGGCCTGCGCAGCGCCCCGACCTCGGCCACCCTCCTGGCCTCCGGGGAAAAAATCGAGGCCCAGATGACCAACGACGGCATGGCGTTCAAGGTCCCCGCCGCGCCGCCGGACGCCGCCGACACCATCATCAGACTCGAGATCGACGGCGACCTCTACGCCGACAAGCCCGTCCCCACCCCGGACGAGAAGGGCCAGATCAAACTCGAGGCCCCCGATGCCATGATCACGCGGAGCATCCCGGGCGAGGGCATCCGGTTCGAATTTCGCGATAATCAGCTCAACCTCTCTGGCTGGGACAACCCGGCGGACTGGGTGAGTTGGCGATTCGTCGTGCGCGAGGCCGGAAACTTCAAGGTCGAGGCCCTGATGGCCTCCGAGCGGGAGAGCGCCTTCCGCCTCGACGTGGGTGAGGAATCTCTATTCCCTGTCATCCCCGGCGGCGGCGACTTCGGAAAATTTAAGACTGTCGAACTCGGCGAGATCAAGATCGCGGCCGCGGGATTCAACGACATCTCCATGAGGCCCATCGGCCAGACCTGGAAGCCCATCAATATCCGGCGCCTGATCCTCACCCCGGTGAAGTAGCCGAACGCGCGCCCCCCGCGCCCCCCGCGTAGCGAAGCCCCTTCGGGCTTCGGCCCCCCGCCGAAGGGCGCAAGCCCTTCGCCACCCGCCGCCCCCAGCGCCCCCAACGCCCCCCGCGTAGCGAAGCCCCTTCGGGCTTCGGCCCCCCGCCGAAGGGCGCAAGCCCTTCGCCACCCGCCGCCCCCAGCGCCCCCAACGCCCCCCGCGTAGCGAAGCCCCTTCGGGCTTCGGCCCCCCGCCGAAGGGCGCAA
>CAZYWZ010000143.1:0-14918 GCA_964651705.1 uncultured Verrucomicrobiales bacterium | reverse complement strand
TTTCACCCCCGGTGGTGCCCCGCGGGCGGGGCACGGGATCTAGCTCGAAAATTCGCCACGGCCGTCAGGCCGTGGACCCACCACGCGCGGATCTGGGGCCGTCGCCGGGGTTGCGGAGTGGAGTCGGGTTGGGATAACGTCTCCCGATGTCCATCGAGGAGTCGGCCGTTAACTATTTCGCGCACTGTCCCAGTTGCCGGCAGAACTGGCTGCAGCCGGCGCAATCGTGGGGGGCCGGGATGGCCTGTCCGGTCTGCGGGTTGCCGGTGGCGCCCGGGGCGATACTCGGGCGTTTTCAGTTGGTCCGGGAGGTCTCGGCGGGCGGCCTGGGGAGCGTGCACGAGGCGATCGACGCGAACACGGGTCGGCTGGTGGCGATCAAGACCTTGCGGCCGGAGGTTTTCGCGGGCGCGTCGGCGGTGGCGCGATTTGGGCAGGAGGCGCAGATCGCGGCGAGCCTGAGCCACCCGAACATCGCGGAGGTGTACGAATTTGGCCAAGAGGGGGGCACGTACTTTCTGGCGATGGAACTGCTGGAATCCGGCAGTCTGGCGGAGAGGATACGCTCGGGGCCGTTGCCGGAGCGGGACGTGCTGCGTGTGGGCCTAGACGTGGCTCGCGGGCTGCAGGCGGCGAGCGCCAAGGGGCTGCTGCATCGGGACGTGAAGCCGGGCAACGTGGTTTTCGACGTGCACGGTCGGGCGAAGCTGGTGGATTTTGGGCTGGCGATGCCGGTGGAAGAGGTGAAGCGCGGGGAGGGTGGCGCCTGGGGTTCGCCGTACTATGTGCCGCCCGAGCGGCTCGAGGGAGCGCCGGAGGATTTTCGGAGCGACATCTACAGCCTCGGGGCCTCGCTATTCCATGCGGCCGCGGGGCGGCCCCCGTTCAAGGCGACGAGCGCTTCGGTGGCGGCATGGAAGCACCTCAAGGCGCAGCGGGTCTCGGTCAAGGCGTTTGCGCCGCACCTCTCGGAAGAGACGTGCTCGGTGATCAACCGCTGCATCGAGCGGCGTCCGGAGGATCGCTACGGGGATTATTTCCAGCTGATCGAGGCGCTGGAGTCGGCGTTCAAGCACGCGATGCTGTCGCCGGAGACCGCCAATGCGCCGTCGGCAGAGATCCTGGCCCCGGGGGAGCGGTCGGACTTTGGCCTGCGGTGGGTCGCGGCGGGCGCCGTTCTGATCGTGGTGATGGTGGCGGGCGTCTTTTTTGCCCTGTCCCGGCGGGGCCACGGGGTGCTGGAGGAGAGCGGTGGCGTGGCGGCGGTGTCGCAGGCGACGGAGGATGTCTCGCTGCGGGCCCCGGAGCCGAGGTCGGATGACGGGGTGGTGCGGTTCAGCGCGGAGGAGGGGTATTCTTCCGGTGAGATCGATGCCCACCCGCACTGGCTGACGGACAAGCATCCGTCGTGGGAGGTCCCGATGGGCGGCGGGTCGGTGCATTTCCCCGCGCAGCAGGGTGCCGAATGCCGGGCCTTTTTCACGCGTGGAGCGACGCTGCCTCCGGAGAGTGCCCTGCGCGGGAGCCTGCGTTTTAGCCATGGCGGGTTGGGGACCGCGCCCTCCGACAAGCCGTGGCGGATCCTCCTGAGCGTGAAGGTCGTCGACCGCCAGAAGAGCGGCAACCGGGGCTTCGAGATCAATTGGGTGAAGATGGCCAGCAGCCTCGGGGAGTACGAGGCGCACATGAAGGTCATGGAGGGGGCCTCCGAGACCGGCCAGATGCAGGTGCTGGGGCACATCCGCGTCCCGAACGCGGACGTCGGCGACGATGCCGATGCGCCGGGAGACCCGACCGACCTCATGGAACTCGCCTACGTCATAAGGAAGGGCCACAGCGAGGCCACGTGGTCCATGGAGGTGACGTTGACCAACGTGACGAAAGGGAGGGTCGTCGGCACCTTCGAGAAGGACAACATCGTCACGGCGGCGGAGATCTTCGAGTCGGTGAAGTTTTTCGGGTCGTTCGGCGGCCAGGGCCTGGACCAGCCGCGGGAGGTCTCGGGGTGGTCTTTCGCGGGGGTGGGCGCGCCCGTTCCGGCCGGCGGGGCGGGGGTGGAGTTTGGTGCCGCGCAGGGATACGGGGGGGGAGACCTGGGGTCGCATCCGCATTGGTTGACCGAGCGGCCCGGTTCGTGGGTCGTCTCGGAAGGCGGTGGCTCGGTGCGGTACATCCATCCTGGTGAAGGGAGTCCGGCCGCGGTGTATCAGCCGATGGTTCGCGCGGCCCAGGGCGATGTGATCCGCGGGTCGGTCCGCTTCGAGTTCGATGGCATGGGCCGGACCGTGGACCCGAATTATCGCGACATTCTCAAGTTATGCGTGTGCCCGAATCCGGCGAAACCCGGCTCGGGGATCGAGATGGTTTTCCACCGGAGCAAGGACGCCGAGGAGGACTACACTTGGCACATCCGCACGACGAAGGATGTTTCGGGGACGGGGGACCTCGGGACCATCGCGGGGAATAAGTTTTCGAGCGCCGATGCGGGAGACGTGGGCGAGGCCCCGGGGGATCCCTCCGACACCCTCCAGCTGGACTTCGAGATCCGCAAGGGCCCCGGCGAAGCGTATTGGTCCTTCATGGCCAAGATGGTGAATGTCACCACCGGCAAGGAGTTGCTGCTGATGGAGAAGGAGATCTTTCCCACGGTGCCCGAGTTCTATGCGTCGCCGGGGTATTTCTTGAGCCTGCGGGGCGCGGGAAGGACCCCGCGGCTCGATATCAAGGCGGTGCGTTTTGGGGTGGGCCCGCCATAGCGGCCTGGCGGACCTTGACGGGTGCGACAGGCGGGCTCACGGCCGAAGGCCCTTCGGCCCTTCGGCCGGCGGCCCGGGCCCGCGCCGAAGCCGGAAGCGGCTTCGCTACGATCCCGGATTCGGGTGACGATCGCCATCTGCCGGCGGCGCTTGCGCCCCGTGCCCCGGGACCTATAACGGGGGCGTGTCCGAGCCCTTCGTCCACCTGCACGTGCATTCCGATTACACGGTACTGCAGGGGGCGTGCCGCATCGCGCTGTCGGACGATTTGCAGAAGCAGCCGGATCCTCCGGAGACATTGCCGATGCGCGCCGCGGCGATGGGCTTTCCGGCGGTGGCGTTGACGGACCGCAACGGGCTCTATGGGGCGCTGGGGTTTTACAAGGCGTGCCGGGACTGCGACGTCAAGCCGATCCTGGGTTGCGAGTTCGTGGTGGCGGCTGGGGACCGGCGCGGCCGGCGCGCGTTTTCGACGGGGCCGGAGGGATTTCACCTGACGGTGCTGGCGGAGGATCACGCGGGGTATCTGAATCTGGTGAAACTCGTCAGCGCGGCGCATCTGGAGGCGGGCGGCGGGTTGCCGCGGATCGACCTCGGGCTGTTGGGGGCGCATCGCGGTGGGCTGATCGTCTTGAGCGGGGATGCCGGCGGCGAGGCGGCGCACCGGTTTGGGCGGGGCGACGAGGCGGGGGCCCGGCGCGCGCTCGAGGGGCTCATGGAGGTCGCGGGGGCGCAGAATTTTTACATCGAGTTGCTGGACCACGGGCTGGACTCGCAGAAGCAGTTGAACCGTTTTCTGGTGGATGAGGCGCGGCGTCTCGGGGCGCGGGTGGTCGCGACCAACGACGTGCATTACCTGCGGCGCGAGGACGCCGAGGTGCAAGACATCCTGGTGTGCCTGGGGCAGGGGGCGTTCCTCGCCAACGAGAGCCGTGAGCGGTATGGCTCCGACGAGAGATATCTGAAGGGTGCCGCGGAGATGGGGGAGCGTTTTTCGGGGTTGCCGGAGGCGCTGGCCGCGACGCTGGAGATCGCGGAGCGGTGCAATGTCGAGCTGGAGCTGGGGAAGAATCGCTATCCGGCCTACCCGGTGGCGGAGGGGCAGACGCGGGAGGGGCTGCTGCGCCGGCTCTGCGCCGAGGGGCTGCGGGAGCGGTACCCCGGCGCCTTCGGGCCGGGGCGCGAGGCGGAGCGCGAGGAGCTGGAGCGACGGCTCGAGTACGAATTGGGCGTGCTGGAGCGCATGGGTTTCACCAGCTATTTCCTGATCGTCTGGGATTTCATCCACTTCGCGAGGCAGAGCGGGATACCGGTGGGGCCGGGGCGCGGCAGCGCGGCGGGCAGCCTCGTGGCCTACGCGCTGCGGATCACGGACGTGGACCCCGTGCGTTTCGGGTTGGTGTTCGAGAGATTTCTGAACCCCGAGCGCATCTCGCCCCCGGACATCGACGTGGATTTCTGCTACAACCGCCGCCCCGAGGTGATCGACTACGTCCGGGAAAAATACGGTGCGGACCGCGTCGCGCAGATCATCACGTTTGGCACCCTGGGGGCCAAGGCCGCGGTGCGCGACGTCGCGCGCGTGCTGGGTTTCCCGTACGGGGATGGCGACCGCCTCGCGAAGATGATCCCGAATGCGGCGGACATGACGCTGCACCGGGCGATCGAGGAGAGCCCGGACCTTAGGGGGGCCTACGAGTCGGAGCCGGACGCGCGGCGCATCATCGACGCGGCGCGCTCGATCGAGGGGATGGTGCGGCAGGTCGGGGTGCACGCGGCCGGGGTCGTGATCGCGGATCACCCGCTGAGCGAGGACGTCCCGCTGGCCCTCGACGCCAACGGCGGCGTCGTCACCCAGTATGACATGAACATGCTCACCGAGGTGGGCATGCTCAAGATGGACTTCCTCGGGCTGCGGAACCTGACGGTCATCCGCGACGCGCTGGACCTGATCGGGCGCCACAAGGGGATCGCGATGAACGAGGACGGCATCCCGTTCGACGACCCGAAGACCTACGCGCTGCTGGATCGCGGCCAGGGCACCGGGATATTCCAGCTCGAGTCGCCGGGGATGCGTAACCTGTGCCGGCAGTTCGGGGTGCGCTCCATCGACGATCTGGTCGCGCTGATCGCGCTGTATCGGCCGGGGTCGATGTCGCTGATCCCGGATTTCATCAGCCGCCGGCACAACAAGGTGCAGATCGAATACGAGCACCCGCTGCTGGAGCAGTGCTGCGCGGACACCCTGGGGATCATGATCTATCAGGAGCAGGTCATGAAAGCCGCGTCGGTGCTGGCGGGCTACTCGCCGGGGGCGGCGGACCTGCTGCGGCGGGCGATGGGCAAGAAGGACAAGGCCAAGATGGCCAAGGAGCGGGAGCGCTTCATCGAGGGCTGCGCCGCGACCAACGGCATCCCGCGCGCCAAGGCGGGGGCGATCTTCGACCTCATCGAGAAGTTTGCCGGCTACGGTTTCAACAAGTCGCATAGCGCGGCCTATGGGGTGGTGGCGTATTGGACCGCGTGGCTCAAGGCGAACCATCCCGTCGAGTTCATGGCGGCGCTGATGTCCAATGAGCTAAACGACATCGACAAGGTCGCGGAGTTTTGCGGCGAGTGCCGGGCGATGGGCATACGGGTGCTGCCGCCGTCGGTGAACCGCGGCGTGGCGCGCTTTGCCGTCGAGGGCGGGGCGATCCGGTACGGGCTGGCGGCGATCAAGGGCGTCGGGGAATCCGCGGTGGAGTTGCTGGTGCGGCAGCGCGAGGCGGGGGGCGCCTATTCCAGCGTCGAGGACCTGTGCCACCGGTGCGACACGCACCTGGTGAACAAGCGGGTGATCGAGGCCCTGGCGAAGGCCGGGGCCTTTGACGAGATCGAGCCGAGCCGGCGATCGGCCTTCGAGCGCGCCGACGCGGCGATCGCCAGCGCGGCGGGGATCCACCGGGACGCGCAGCGCGGGCAGACCTCCCTCTTCGGGAATCTGGCGGAGGTCGCGCCCGCGCAGCGCCCGGAGGTGAGCGCGGAAGATTGGCCGCCGG
Organism: uncultured Verrucomicrobiales bacterium; assembly: GCA_964651705.1. Classification (GTDB taxonomy): domain Bacteria; phylum Verrucomicrobiota; class Verrucomicrobiia; order JADLBR01; family JADLBR01; genus JADLBR01. The sequence goes on along the minus strand of CAZYWZ010000143.1, from coordinate 9,121 downwards.
AGGAGCGGCTCGCCCACGAGAAGGAGGTCTTGGGTGGCTATCTGTCGGGGCATCCGATCCTGCAGTATGCCGGGAGGCTCGGGGCGTTCGACTTGCCGCGGATCGCGTCGCTCCGCGGGGGTCCCGCGGGCTCGGTGGTGCGCGCCGCGGGGTTCATGCGGAACATCGAGATGCGCTTCAACAAGGAGAAGCGGCCCTATCTCCGGTGCATCTTCGAGGATGCCGAGGACGCCGCGGAGATCCTCGTCACCGCGGGGGATTTCGACCGGATGCGCGGGGAGATCGTCGATGGCCGCGTGGCGATGGTGGCAGGGCAGCTGGATCTGAAGGGCGATCGTCCGGTGATCATGGCGCAGGAGATCGTGGGGATCGACGAGGCGGCGCGGCGCTTCGCGGAGGCGGTGGAGATCCGGGTGCCGCGGGGCGTCGACTGGGAGGCCCTCGATGGGCTGCTCCGCCGGCGAAAGGGTTCCTGCCGGGTGCTCTTCTGTCTCGCGGCCGACGCGGGGCGCGAGGTCGTCCTCGAGGCGGACAGCCACTTCTCCGTCCAGCCATCGGCGGAGTTCGAGGCGGAGGCCGCCGGGCTCGTCGGGCCGGGAGCGGTGACATGGATTCCCGCGAGGAAACCGCCCCTGCCGAAATCGCGGGCGCAGGAACGCGGGTTCGGTCGATTCAATGGGCGGAGGGATTCCAACGGCGGGGCAAAGCTCCGGCCCGGATGAGCGGCGATGCCCCTTGCGGCCGGCCGGACTTGGCAAAGTCCGGCATGCTGCTAGTAGCCTTCAAGAATCTTAACAAACGCGATGCATTCCCGCCCCGAATGGCTTCTGGCCTTGCGTGTGATCGCCCTATGGGCCGTGGCGCCCGGCATGGTGGAGGGGGCTGGCACGGGGCTTTCCGGGGACTATTATAACAATGCGGATTTCACGGCGAAGGTCGCGGCTCGGGTGGATGGACCGATTGACTTTGACTGGGGCGTGGGCGCGCCGATTGGCGGGGTGGGGGCGGACACATTTTCGGTGCGGTGGTTTGGGCAGGTGGAGCCCGAATTTTCCGAGGAATACACATTTCATGTGACCGCGGACGATGGGGTGCGGCTGTGGGTGGATGATCGGGTGGTGGCGGTGAGGGCCTATGCCTCGCCGCAGCAGCCGACGGTCAGGGGGCGGGTGACGCTCGAGGCGGGCAGGAGGACGAACATCCGGCTGGAGTACATCGAGAATTCGGGATCGGCGAAGGTGCGGTTGGAGTGGTCGAGTCCGAGCCGCGCGCGGGAGGTGATTCCGGTGGCGCGGCTGTATCCCGAGTTAGTGGATCGGGCGGGGGGCTCGATTCTGGAGGAGCACTGGAGGGGCGTCGGCGGGGCGGGGATGGAGGGACTGGTGTCGCTGGCCGATTACCCGGATCGGCCGGACGGGCGCGAGTTGCTGACAACCTTCGAGTGTCTGGCGACCAACTGGGCCGATGATTACGGGACCCGGGTGACGGGGTTCATCGTCCCCCCGGTTTCCGGGGAGTACGCCTTTGCGGTGGCGGGGGATGACCTGGTGCAACTGCGCCTCGGCACCGACGCGACCACCAACAATCTGGAGACCATTGCCTCGGTGCTGGTCCCGACGGGTTTCCGGCAGTGGGATGCCGCGACGAACCAGGTGTCGGGGGCGCGCACTTTGGGGGCGGGGGAGCGCTACAGGGTCGAGCTGCTGCACCGGGATGTCTCGGGTGCCGACCACTGGTCCGTGGGGTGGCGCCGTCCGGGGGAGACCAATTTCTCGGTGATTCCGGGGAGCGCCTTGCTCCAGGCCGGGCTTGATCGGCCGACGCCGGCGCAGACCAACCTGCTGGATACGCTCGCCCGATCGCATCCTCGCCTGTTCGGATCTTCCGAGCGCTTCGAGTGGCTGCGGCAGCAGGTCGCCCTCAACCCATCGGGCAGGCCCGCGGTCTGGTTTCGGGGCGTCACGAATAGCGCCAGGATCCTGGCGACGAATGCGCCGGTCGCCTACGCCCCGGACGTCCGCGACACGATCCTCACCACCTCGCGCGCGGTCATCGATCGCGTTTCCAAGTGGGCGATGACGTACCGGGTCACGGGGGACACGAATTACGCCGAGCGCGCGTGGACGGAGCTGTATCACATCTCGACGAATTTCCCGGATTGGAATCCCTCGCATTTCCTGGATGTGGCCGAGATGACCCACGCCTATGCGATCGGCTACGACTGGCTCTACGACTATTGGACGGCGGCCCGCCGGACGCTGTTGCGCACCAACATCGTCAACCGCGGGTTGAACGAGGGGCTGGCGGACTACGCGGGCAACGCGAGTTGGACGCGCCCGGACGCAAACAACTGGAACGCGGTGTGCAACGGGGGGATGGCGCTCGGGGCCCTTGCGATCGGGACCGACGACGAGGCAAAGGCGGAGGATATCCTGAATCGCGCCATCGCGTCGGCGCGTTCGCCGATCACCAGAGTGACGGCCGACAACGGCGCGTGGTACGAGGGGCCCGGGTACTGGACCTACACGTTCGATTACGCGACGCGGATGTATGCCGGTCTGGAGGGGTGCCTCGGGAGCGACTTTGGGATCAGCTCGACGCGTGGCATGAGCGAGGTCGGCCACTTCCCGATCCAGGCCTCTGGCCCATTCCAAAAGAGTTTCAACTTTGCGGACGCGGGCGACAGCTCGGGCCGCGTCGGGAGCGCCGGGATGTGGTATCTGGCGCGCCGCTTCAACCATCCCCTGTATGCCTGGTGGGAGGACGCATTCGCCGGTTCCTCGGCGATGGGCGCGCTATGGTGGCATTCGGCGGGGGTGCCGCCGGGGTTGGCGGGATCGCCCGCGGACATCTATTTTCGCGGTGCGACGGCCGTGACGTCCTTCAAGACATCGGAGGTCGCGGCGATGCGGTCGGATTGGGGCGGCAGCAATGCCACGTATGTCGCGTTCAAGGGCGGGGAGGTGGGGGCGTCGCACGGGAATCTGGACGCGGGCACCTTCGTGCTCGACGCACTGGGGAAGCGCTGGGCGTACGAGTTGGGCGGAGACGACTACGCCTTGCCCGGCTATTTCAGTTCGACGCCATCGTCGGGGACCGACCGGTGGGATTACTATCGGTGCCGGGCCGAGGGGCAGAACACGCTCGTGATCGGCGCGACCAATGGCCCCGACATGAGGCTGACGAATCATGCGGCCGTCGTGCTCTTTCAGAGCGAACCTTCCGGCGATGGTTCCAAGGCCATAGTGGATCTGACGCCGGCGTACCATGGCGTATCCCGGGCGTGGCGCGGGTACCAGCTTCTGAATGGGCGCAACGAGGTGCTTTTGCAGGACGAGGTGGTCACGACATCGGCGCGGCCGCTGTGGTGGTTCATGCACTTCAGGACGAACGGGACCCAGGTCGCCATCGACCCCGGCGGGCTCGCCGCCACCATCACCCAGGGCAGTGCCAGGCTGTGGCTCCGCTCCCTGGCGCAGGGGACCTTCTACCTCACCAACGCCACACCGCTGGCCACCTCGCCGAATCCGGCCGGGCAGAATTCGAATTCCGTCTACAGGAAGCTGGCCATGTATCTGCCTTCGGTGACCAATGCCACCCTGGCGGTGTGGATGGTGCCGCTCGAGGCCGGGGAGGACCCCCCCGCATCGGACCCGGCGGTCGTGCCGCTCACCGCGTGGAACACGGCGACGAATACGCCGCCGCAGGCCGCCGATGCCGAGGCGACGGTTTTCGAGGATGGCTTTATCGATGTGGATCTCCGTTCGCTCGCCTCGGATACGGATACGCCATCCGATCAGCTCCGCTTCGATGTCGGCGGCGCATCGAACGGCGCCGTGGCGCTGTTGGCTGACGGGCACACGGCGCGATTCACCCCTCATGCGGATTACTTCGGCGCGGCGAGTTTCCGCTATGCCGTGGCCGACGCGGATCCCGACCCGCGCGCCATCCTCGCGTACGATTTCGATCCACCCGATGCCGTGGACACGAATTCCGTGCCAGACGTGTCCAACAACGGTCGCGACGGCACGCTCGAGACCGCCGGCGCGGGTGCTTTCGCGATCACGAACGACGCCCCCGGCGCGCTCGGCGGCCAGGGCGCGCGCTGTCTGGATCTCGCCGAGATCGAGACCAATGCCGTCGCGCGGCTCTGGCGGGACATCTCCGCCGCCGACATCGATTTCAACACGGAGGATTGGACCGTGGTGGGCTGGGTGAAGCGCCGCGATCGCGAGACGGACGATTTTGTGGCCTATGTTGGCCAGAGCGATGGTTTCGGAAGCCCCAACGAGATGCAGCTATTCTGGCAGGCGAATTCGGATGTCCTGCGATTGCGGCACTACCACGGCAACAATCTGTATCGTGAGGCGGGCTCCGTCTCGGTTCCGACCAATGCGTGGGCGCATTTCGCGATGGTTCGCGCGGGAACCAATCTCCTCCTGTATGGGAATGGGGCGCTTTTGGGCGCGACGCCCGACACGAACTTTGCGCTTCCGCTCAACTCTCCCATCTATTTTGGCGGGAACGGCGTGACGAATCCCGGGTACACGCATCGCTGGCTGGATGGGAGGCTGGACGACCTCGCGGTATTCCGGGGCGCGCTGGGCAGCAACGAGGTCGCGCGGTTCGCGGGCGGGATGAGCGTGCGGCATTTTGGCGGTGCGACCAATGGGGGGACGGTGGGCGTCAACGTCTTGTCGGTCAACGATCCCGTCGTGGTTGCGGGCCTTTCGACCTCGACGGTCTCGGGCGTGTGGGTGGACATCGATCTGGCATCGCTGGCCACGGACGCCGAGACCCATGACACGAACCTGCTCTTCTCCGTCGGTCCGGCATCGGGCGGGACGGTCACCCTGCTGGGCGATGGCCGGACCGCGCGGTTCACGCCGTCGTCGGGATACAGCGGCCCGGCCTCCTTCCAATTCGGCGCGCGCGATGATCGGCTTCTGATGCACCTTGCCTTCGAGCCCCCGGACGACGCCTCCGATGGCAGAGCAACCGACGCGACGGGTCTCGGGCATGATGCGACCATCGTCCGGCTGGGGGCGGGCGATCTCGTGTTCACCAACATCGCGCCTCCAGGGCTCGACCCGGAGAGTTCCTCTTCGGCTCGGATGACCACGAACGGCGCCGGTGGCGCATGCCTGCGCGCCACCGTCACCGCGGACGAGTACGACCTCAGCGATGGCGATTGGACCGCGTCGCTGTGGTTTCGCCGCGAGACATCGGCGACGGACGACTACCTGATCTACATCGGGAACGGCAACGGGTACAATGATGTCAACGCGCTGCAGCTCCACTGTCCCGGGAACGGTTCCCGCATCTGGCTGTCGCACTGGAATGGCGTCACCAATCAGGATGTCGGCATGGGCACGTCCAATGGGTCCGTGACCAATGGCGCATGGCATCACGCAGCCCTGGCGTTTCGCCGCACCGCGGCAAACTACGGCAACATGCGCCTCTATCTGAACGGCGTGCGCGTGGCCTCGACCAACGTGGGTCTGGCGCTCGACCAGGCGCGACCGATCGCCTTCGGGGGGCACAACGCCAGCTCCAATCCGGAACGCATGATGGACGGGTTTCTCGATGACATCGCGCTCTTTGCCGCGGATCTGGGCGATGCGGGAGTCGCGGGGCTGGCGTCCCGTTCCGTCGTCGCCGCGCACGGCGCGACCGTCTCGGGTTCGGTGTCGGTGGATGTGCTGGGGCCATTCGACCTGTGGCAGCGGGAACATTTCGGTTCCGCCTGGACGAACCCGGCTATCGCGGGTGCGGGCGCCAACCCGGACTGGGACGCGCGCCTGAATCTGATCGAATATGGCACGGGTGGCGACCCGATGTCGCGCGCATCGGGCGGGGCGACCGCCTGGGCGGTCGAGGGCGATCGCCTGACCATCCGGTTTACCCGCGATCCCGCGGCGACGGACGTCACGCTGACCGTCCAGGCCGGCGACGACCTCATGGGGTGGAGCGATATCGCCCGAAGCACCGGGGGCGGTCCCTTCGTCGCACTCGTGGGGAACGTCGAGGTTGCGGAAACGGTCGCGGGATCACTGCGCGATGTCGCGGTCAGAGACGCGGAGCCGATGGCCGGTCGCCCGCGGCGATTTCTGCGGCTGGTCGTCGGACGCTGAGTCGAAAATTCGACGTAACTCGCTAGTAGCGAATGGCCTTCGCCCTTCGGCTGGGGCCCGGTGGGGCGCCGAAGCCCGAAGGGGCTTCGCTACGGGTGAGAGCGCCGACGGTAGCGAAGGGCCTTCGCCCTTCGGCGGGGAATAGGCAAATTTTCACCCCCGGTGGTGCCCCGCCTGCGGCGCGTGGTTCGACAGCCTTTCAGGGCGATGCCGCGATCTTTGGCGCCATCGGGTCATTGGTTTTCATCAGGCGACGGATCTCCTGGTGGGTCAAGGCGCGCGCGGCGACGAATAACTCGTCGAGATCGCCGAGGAAGCGGTCTTGGCGGGGGCGATTGCCGGGGCCGCGACCGATCCACAGGGTATCCGCGGCGGAAGGTTCTTGCGATGGCGAGGGCGCCTCGTGGGCGTGCGCGGGTCGCTTCGGCTTCGCGGCGGTGGCGGCCTCGAGTCGCCCGTCGACGTAGAGGCGGACATGGAGCTGCTTGCCGCCCCGGGCGGCGGGAAGCAGGGTGACGGCGACGTGGTGCCACTCCCCATCGCGGAGGGAGGTGGTTCCGACGACCGCATCGGGCCCGCGGTCTGCGCGCAGGGCCCCGATGGCGCCCTGACCGGGGAGGCGATTCCATCCGAGCACGGTGACGGGCGAGTTCGATCGCCTGTTATGGGGCTTGGGCTTCAAGGCGAGGATCGCGCCGCCCGTGGTGAGCGGGGCGTCCTGCGGGAGGCGAACCCAGAAGGCGAGCGTCCGCGGGGAATCTGACGGGATGCCCGAGAGGGCGACGGTCGCCGAGAAGGTTCCGTCGAGATGCAGGGCGCGGCCCCACTTGCCCTCGGAGCGAGATGCCCGTTGCCGGGGTTCCGCGCGCAGTTCCGCGCGAGCGTCCGGCAGCCCGTGGGTCTGTGCCGAAACGGAGTCGCCCTCCTCCTCGTCGAACGACCACCGGGCAAAGGTCAGGGGTGCGGGGGTGACATCCAGCGTCAGGCGCTGGGCGAGGCGTTCGATCTTGCGATCGTGGTCGTGCACTTCCGAGGCGCCTCCCTTGGCGAAACGGCGGCCCTCTTTCTCGCGGAGGACAACGGGCGCACCCCCTGCGGCGGCCTCTACCGAACCTTTCAAGACGAGCACCTCGGCGGCGCCGTCCTCGTCCGCGACCACCGCGAATTCGGTTCCCAGGTCGACGACCTCGACGGCGGGATTCGAGATGCGAAAACCGATGGCCTCTGGGGGGACCTGCGCCCGCAGGGTGCCGCGCCGGAGGGTGGCGGCCCAGGCCGAATCCAGCTCGAGGGAGGCCGGGCCTTCGATGATCACGGTGGCGCCGCAGTCAAAAGCGATCTTGGCGAGGCCTCCCGCGAGCGCGATGACTTGTCCGCGGCTCAGGGGTTGGCCGGGCTTGGGCGCGGCGATTCCCGGGACCCACCGGCAGTCCTTGGTTTGAACCAAGACCGCCACGAAACCGCCGGTGTCGAGCTGGGCGTTCTCGCGCGATGACCACGGGAGGAAGACCGGCGTCAGCAGGAGGAGCAGGGCCGCCGCTGCCGCCAGGGCGCCGGCCGCCCACCAGGAAACCGGATGACGGATGAGCCGCGGACCGGTCGCTGGCGCCTCGGGCGCCTCGGTCTGCAATTCGGCGGCATAGTGGCAGAGGCTGGCCGACATGCCCGTGTATCGGACGTAGAAAGCCCGCGCCTCCCCCGACTCGAGCAGCCACCGCGCGAGGCGTTCCCGTCCCGCATCGGTGATCGTCTCGTCGATCAGCGCGTCGCAGAGCGCGACGAGTTCCAGATGACGGTCATCCTCGGAACTCATGGCGGTCCCTCCGCCGCCAGCCGCGCCGTCACGCAGTCAAACAGGAGTTTCCGGATGCGCGCGAGTGCCTTGTAGGCGGCCTGCATCGATCGGCCGGAACGGCGGGCGGCCTCCGCCACGCCGCAGCCGGGCTCGTAGCGGGTGAGCATCATCTCGCGATCCCTAGGGTGGAGGCGGCCCAGGCAAAATTCCAGCGCCTCGTGGCGCTCGTCGATCTCCTCCACCATGGAGGCCGCCGTGGCCGACACCGCATCGAGCACCTCCTGATTGAAGGTGACTTTCGATCGGGCGAACTTCTGCCGCGCGTTGCGGATGCGCCAGTAGGCGATCTGGCATGCCCATGCCACAAAATCCGTGCCGGGGCGAAACTCGGAGAACTTCTCGCAGATGACGAGGTTGGTTTCTTGGAGAAGATCCTCGGCGGCGTGCCGATTGGGTACCAGCGCGTAAATGTAGGAGAAGATGCGCCGCTGGTGCCGGGTGGTTAGCGACACCAACTCCTTTTGGCGGTCGGCGCTGGCGCTGTCATCCATGGGCCGTCGTGCCGGGGTGCCGGCGGCCGCGCGCGGGGCGGGCCGCCGGTGCCATCGGCTTCAGCCGGTCAAACGCCGGCTCACTGGTTCTTCTTCTTGCCCTTGCCACCTTTGCCGCCCTTGCCGGCGGGCTTGATGGCGTCGAGTTCCGAATCGCTGAGTTTGCCATCGTTGTCGGTGTCGAACTGCTTCAGGCGTCCGTCCGGCTTTTTCTCGAAGTCCTTCACGATGGCATCCTTCTCTTCCTTGTCCAACGTGCCATCGCTATTGATGTCATATTGCGAGAAGACGTCCTGGTGTTTGCCGCCCTTCTTCTCGCCCTTCGCCGCCATGGTCGTGGCCGGCATGGCCAATCCCAGGGCGAACATTCCCAACACGATCACTGATACTCTTTTCATCGCATCCAACTTTCGGTTTTCGATTGCGCCAGACTGTTGCCGCCCCGTGGTCGCAATCGCCCCCCGGGCGGGGGTCGGCACCATGGCCGACTCATAAACACAAAATAGCATCAGCCCCGCATTTTTGGACATTTGCCTCTGGTCCCAGCCCAAGAATCGGCCCGCTCACAGGCGGGCGTCCGGAGCGTGGGATCTAGCCAGAAACTTCAAACCGCGGATCATGGGGACGACGGAGATAATTCA
>CAZYWZ010000142.1:0-14924 GCA_964651705.1 uncultured Verrucomicrobiales bacterium | reverse complement strand
AATCCCACTGCGCCGATGCACCCTGCCAGAGGTCCGCACGGCCATAAGGTCTCGGAACCAGAAAAGTCCCGAACCTTACGCGCAACTCAGTATCCCGGCGGATGCGCCGCTTCAGTCGCGCCCAGCTCTCGCGGTTGCCGCGCGGCGCTACCCTTCCGGTCAAGGGTCCGTGGGCGAGCCACGGATCGAGCCAAGCCTCATAGGGTATCCTCCGCCCGCGGCCACCCTTCCCGACCTCCGGGCGAATCGTCACGATTCGCGCCTCCCTGTCCACATCCTCCCACATCAGAACATCACCCTTCTTTCGTCGCAGTTCCTGAGACCTGATGCCCAAGAAACCGCCGAACACCGTCTCGCCCAGCAGCCGGGGCCAGTATTGGTCCAAGTACTGCAGGAGATCCGCCAGCTGCTCGACCGTCGCGGCTTCAACCTGCTTGGGCTGCGTGCGCGGCAGGCTAAAATCCGCCAAGGGGTCCTGTTTCATCAGCCTGCTCCGCCGGGCGAACTTGAAAAACATGCCCAAGGCGGCCTTGCGCGTCTTCCTCGTCTCGGGACTCTCGACCCCCGTGATCCACGCGAGACAATTCGCGAAATCGACCTCGTCGAGCCGGCGGTCGCCGACGGACCGAGCGAAATCCCGCAGGAGCCCGACCCGGGTCTTCGCGTAGCCGTTGTCGGCACCCCGCAGGCGCACCAGTTCTGCAGCGAACCCGTCGACGGCGCTGGCCACGGAGGCCGAGGCGCGCCCGTCGGCATATCGCCGGGCCGCATCCAGCATCGCCCCCGCGTCCTGGCCGAACAGCTCGTAGGCCTCGTGCATGGCGGCAATCGCCGCGAGGGGCTGCCTGAGCGCGGCCCTGCCGTGGGCCTCGATCTTGGTCTTGGCCTCCTCGAGGGACGCCGCGGCCTTCGACCGATCGTGGAATCGATGCCGGCCGAGGCCGGCGGCTCGCAGATCGTATTCGTACCAGGTCTGGCCCCGGTACTGGCACTCCCTGATGCCCACCCGGACCCTGAGACTCCCCTGTTTGGCCATGCCCCCGATTAGGCTTTCGCCGTAGGCGGCCCCGTCTCCCCCGACGCGCCCCGGATCCTGGTCTCCTCGGAAGCTGTCGCCCTGCTCTGGTATCAACTGGTATCTGGAGGCAGGGCGCGGTCTCGCGCGTTTATAACATCCTTTTGTAGAGCTCTTTGCGGAATCTCTTTCCGCCGTTGCCAAGGTTGATGTCGCGAGTTCGAGTCTCGTCACCCGCTCATCTCTTTTCACATCAATAGGTTATTCCGTTTTGGGTGGTCGTTTTTCCTAAAGTCATAACGGCTAGTCATAACTTTTCCAAGGATTGCCATCAAAGTCCACCCATGTCGTTAATGCTGATCCCGCGGTCCGAACGGCCTTGCGGCCCATGGCAATCCCGGATCAACGCCGCCCGCCGCGACCTCCATCTCACCGCCGATGCCGCCTGGCCCCACACCGATCCCGCCAAGGCCGGCACCTGCAGGCTCTTCGGCCTCTTGCCCAAACGACCGCTCATCGCCTGATCCTCTCGTACCGGTCCAGCATCCGTCCGTCCCGGGCTTCCCCGAGCGGGCACGCGGCAGGCCGGGCCCGTGACGCTGGGAGACGGCCTCCTCGCGGAGTACCTTGACCATTCTCGAATCAAGAGACGTGAACCCCACTGCAAGGACTTTTGGGTCGCGAGCGGCATCTGCAAGCCTGCTCCGGGCGGCGGACGACTGCGGCTCGACGTGGTAAGACGCGCTGCACCGCAGCGTCGAAATGGTCAACGAGGCGCTCTCCGAGGGAGCGTACCATGCGAGGAGCCCGCCTTCGGGCGCGTTCCGTTCGCGCCTTGGCGAGCCCCAAACCCCTTGCGCGCTGCTAACCAGAATACGTCGGCTCGCCCGGCATGCGATTGAGCTCCGATACGCCTGGCGTGCCGAGCCAGTCAACGAATTCGGCTGCGGTGGTCTTTTTCGACAGGACGCGGAGAACGGCTTCGAGGAAGGTTCGATGCTCGACCAGGGTAATTGTCGGCGAGCCTTGAGCCTTGAGCTTGGAGTGCTCGTCGAAGCCAGGCTTGCCCAGAGTGACGCGGCGGATCTTGGGATCGAAGTCGCATGCCTTCTGCAGGACGGCGAACGCGTCCTCCTTGTTGATGAGGGGCGGCTTCTTTGTGCATGTCTTGCATTCGATGAGCAGCGCGTGCTCTCCGAACTCCAGCAGGATGTCAGGCACGTTCTGACGCTTGCCGTCGTCTAAGATAGAGAACTTCCAGTCGGGCACTCTTGCGAGCAGCTTCGCGATGGCCGCCTCATAGAAGTTGCCGAGCGCCTTATCGCACTCGTCCACGAGCTCCGCGATCCCGAGTTCCTTGGCGACCTTGCCATGGGCGCCGGCAAGGCGGTCGGAGCCGAAACCGATGGCGCTCGAGATAGCCCCGACGAGCGACTTCACGCGGGTCTCGTTCCGCAGGATCGCCATGAGCTTGTCCACAGTCGAGTTGACGATGTCTTGGAGGCTCCCGAATCCGCTCGCTGCGAGCGCCATGGCCCTTTGGCGCCCGAAGCCCGGTACGCCGTGCTTCTCGGCGATCCTGATCACGTCGAGGGCCTCTGGCGGGGCTCCCCAGCGGACGCGGCGTGCGAGCATGGACATCTGATTTCCGAACCGCTGGCTACACCCGAACTCGGCCACGGAAGTTATGCATTGGAGCCCGTCGATGAGCCAGCTCACGTCGAGAGCGAGCCGGTGGAGCGCGCCTGACGATATCCCTGTGTCGAAAGCGATGCGCCTCTCGTCGAGGCCCTGCACGTAGAGGACGAGCGCGTGGGCCGATTTCGCGAGCTGCGCGTTCGTTCGGTCGAGTGGCGCAATGAGCCGCTGGCCCGATAGGAACGGAGTAGAGTTGTCGTGTCCGCGGCGTGGAAAGGGCAGGAAGCGCGACGGCGTTTTGCCGAAGAACTCGTCACTGCTGCAGGCCCAGTGGATGATTGCCGGGATGAACTGGGAGAATTCGGAGTCGAGGGCGTCCCTGTGTGCCGACAGCACGCGGGCAAAGGACGCGGCCGTCGAAGGCAGCAATCCAGAGTGCGCGGTCGCCTTGCCGAAGGGCGTTATGACGAGCACGGCGTCGTGCCGCTCGACCATGCCTGCGGCGACGAGCCATTCAATGGCCTCGTTACCTCGCCGAACTATGCGCTCTAGCCTGTCCGGCGAAGCTTCGCCGACTTGGTGCCAGTAGAGGGTATGCTTCCAAAACGAGGCGGCCCTCGCGGCGCTATCCAGGACCTTCGAGGCGACGAGCGTCAGGATGGTCCGCCTCATGCTCAACGTGACGAGCTGCGACGTCACGCGGTCGTTCTCGGGCAGCATAAGCGTTTTCGCGTGGTTCAGCTCCACCTCGTTAGCGGGCAGCAGCACCGCGTATCCGGTCTTGTGCATGCCGAGCCTTCCGGCGCGACCGGACATGTTCCGATAGTCGGAGCGTGCGATCCGCGCGTCGTTGCGCCACTCGTAGGTGAGCTTCGGGAACACCACTGTCTGGAATGGGAAGTTGACTCCCGCTGCAAGGGTGGAAGTGGCGAAGCAGACCTCGAACTTCGCGTCGATGAATCCCCGCTCGATCACCTGGCGCTCCTGCGGCGACAGGTCGGCCGAATGGAAGGCAACCTTCCGCTCCGCGTTCTGCCTGAGCTGGTCTGAAGATTCGGTGGGCTCCGAAAACAGCTCCAGCTGCTCGGCGATCTGAATCCCGTCTGTGGCCCTCGTCCTGCGCACACTATAGTCGGCCGCATACTGAGCGGCCTCGCGACGGGACTCGGTGAACACAAGGACAGGGCCGCGTCCCAATTCGAGCAAATGGTTCACCACGTCCAAGAGCGTTCCCGGGACGCCCTCGTCGGAGCGAGTCAGCTTCGACCTGTCCTCGCCGAAGACGAGCCTGTACCGCGCGCCCCGGAACCAAGTCTCCTGCACGAGCGGGATGTCCCTCCTTCGGCTCATGACCAGCTTACAGCCGAGCCAAGACGCGAGTTCGTCGGGGTTCTCGACCGTGGCGGTGAGAGCAACGAACTGCGAAACGCCCCGCTGCTTGAGGAGCGCGCACAGTGTCTCGATGTTCGCGCCGCGTCCATTCTCGCCGATTATCTGAAGCTCATCCGCTATTACGACGGTATCTCGCACGTTGAGCTGGCCTGACAGGATCAGGCCCAACGCGCGCTCGTATGTCGCTACGACGAGGTTGGCTCCGATGTCACCCTCCTCGCGGTCGCCCGTGCTGAGGCCAACCGAGGCGAGCGGGTTGGCCGACCTCTCGCCGAACCGGCTGGAAAAGTCGTCATACTTTTGGTCCGCGAGCGCCTTGTGGGAGACGAGGTAGATAGACTTCGTCGACCGGCGAAGCGCGCACACGACCGCGATCTCGCCGACCAGCGTCTTCCCGGAGGAGGTCGGCGCGCACACGACCATGCTGGCCCCGTCCGCGACCCCCGCTTCGATCGCGACCCTTTGAATCTCGGTCAGTGCCGCGATTCCCCATCCGTCAAGATGATCCAATATCCATTGATCGAAACCGGGACCTTTGATTTCTGCTAGGGTCATCGTTGTCTCCGATATCGTACCGTCGCTGCTTGGTCAATCCACCCCGTCATCCTCTCCGCGGAGTCGAATCCACGGGAACGGACTCGACAAGGCACCCATCGTTCACTTGCCGCCCTCTCTCCGTTAACGGATGGGGAACTGGTCTGGGCGGAGCTGCGGGTACAACCAGTCCCCAGCGTGTTGCGGGGTCCTGCCAGCCACGCGTGAACCGGTCCCATCATGGGCGAAGCATAGAGGAAGGGCCATCTGGGGTCGAGCGACATTGCCTCCCCGGCCTTCACAGTCTCAAGTTCGACCGCTGCGAGACCCTTCGGACAACGACGACGTGGCCCCTTCACTCAAATCAAGAGACGTGCGCCCTCATGGAATTTTTTGGCGCCGGACACCCGTTTTCGACCGGTATCATCCCGGCGCCGCCTCCGCGTTCCCAACTCGCCGGCATGCCCGTCGCGAGATTCCCCTTAGCCCCTGGCGGTCGCCGACGCCGATCCAAATCGCCTGAGTTGAGCCCGCCCTGCGTCTCCGGCTCTCCAGATCCCCCTCCCCGAAAAAGCTCTTGCCGGCGCTCGCACCCGGCGCGACACTCGCGCCAGTTCGCAACTCGCCGACGGACAGCGGGTTGCAGGCCGTCGTCAACAAGGTGGACGATTTGCTCGCGGCGCAAGGGGAAATGAAGGCACGCGGCTTGACCAGAAGCACAAGTTCCGCGCCACTCCCAACCCGCCGTGTTGTGGACCTCCCGACAAGCCTCAGCAAGACGCCAAGCCGGATGCCGACGACACCCGGCAACTGGTGCCCTTCATCGAGGACAAAGCCTTGTTTGTTCGACTACGGGGCCAGCGAGGAGGTTTCCAGAACTGAGCGACCGCGACGATGGTCGTCGACGGCGCGGTCTTGTCTACGCCGAACCCTTGCGCTCGCCGCCGCCCCGGCCTCTGGGGGCCGGGCAAGGCAAGATTGCGGCTCGACCTCGGTGGCCCGGCTGCTACGCTATACCCATGGTAACACCGGTTGAGACGGCGCTGGTGGCCGCCCAGTGGTCGATGGGAGCCGGTTGTGCCCGCAGGGCTGCCGAAAGCAATTTCCTATCCGTGAATCGGCAAACAGGAGGTCTCCTACAGTGAAGAAGCTCGGAATCATCATCGGTGTGGTTGCGGTAGTGGCCATCGTTGTGGTTCTTTCGGTTCTCGGAAAGACGAAGCCGAACACCGAGGTCACTATCGGGTGGATTGGTCCATTGTCCGGCCAATATGCGTCGTACGGAAAGATGGTGAAGGTCGGGACGGAAGTCGCCGTCGAGAAAATCAACGCCGAGGGCGGGATCAATGGCCGTAAACTCGTGGTCCTGTACGAGGATGACCAGCTTGATCCGAAGAAGGGAGTAGCCGCCTTCACCAAGCTTGTCTCCGTGAACGGCGTCCCGTTGGTCATTCAAGCGGCGGGCTCAAACGTGATGCTGGCGGAAGCCCCGGTGGCCGACCGCAAGCACGTCGTCCTCATCTCCCCAACCTGCACAAGCCCCGCGATCTCCAAAGCCGGTGATTACGTTTTCCGCATTGCGCCATCGGATACCTACCAGGGCAAGGTTATAGCCGAAATCGCACGCAACAATCTCAATGCTGGAACCGCAGCCGTTCTGTACATCAACAACGATTACGGCGTCGGCCTGATGGGAGTCTTTTACGCTGAATTTAAGAAGATGGGCGGAACCGTCACATTGTCAGAAGGCTTCGACCCCGAGACCAAAGATTTCCGGACACTGCTGGGGAAGGTCAAGAACGCGGCTCCGGACGTTGTGTTTCTGTCCTCCCTCTACCAGGAAGCAGCGCTCATCCTCAAACAGGCTCAGGAACTCGGGCTCTCCGCCCAGTTCATCGGGGGCGATGGGTGCTTTGCTCCTGAACTGATCGAGCGAGCCGCTTCCGCAGCAGAGGGCATGCTGGTCATCAATATGCAGTGGGACCCGAAAAGCGGTGACCCACAGGTCCGCGACTTTGTCGCGAAGGTCAAGGAGCACACGGGCAAGGAACCAGAGGTCTATGCGGCCCTCGGCTACGATTGTCTGAAGGTCGTCGCGCATGCCATCCAAGAAGCGGGCTCCGAAAGTTCCGCAATCAAGGCGGCACTCTACAACACCGATGCCTTCCCTGGACTAACCGGGCCCACCTCGTTCGACTCCCAAGGAGATGTCCTGAAGCAATATGACACCTTCGTTGTTTCCGGCGGCAAGTTCGCCAAGCGGAAGTAGGGGGGGACCAATGGCAAACACCGAAAGACAAAATCAGACTATCCCGCGCACTTCGTTTAGGCTGGCGCACCTTTTCAGTTCAGCCCGAGAGGATCGCGTGGCCGTCGTCAGCCTGTGGATTGGTCTAGTAGGGTTCCTTCTCCTTCTGATCAGTTTCTCCTGTCAGAACCTCGGGAGTTACCACAACAGCACCGGCGAGCTTCTTGTGAACACGGTGACGATACTTGTCGGCGCATTCGGAGTGTTCCTCTATTTCATGGATGCAATCGTCAAATTTCAGGTATATCTCGCGAAATCTGAAATTCATGAATTGATCCAGCAGAATCGGGGTCGCGTCTGTCTAAACCTTCTCCCGGCCACGCAGCTCAAGTCTATCGATGCTTTTTGCCAATTGCTCGATGAGAAGAGCTTCTTCATCGATCACCCCATCGTCAGGCAGAAGGGTACCTTGAAGTTTAGTTCACTCATGCAGGACCTCGACCTCTACCGCCAAGGTACGATACCGATCCGTGACCTAGCGTATCTCAAGGAAGTGTTACTTGAGATCCCAAAGCATTTCAGCGGTGATCTCAAGATTGAGTGCGTCAACAGTATACCGGAACACTCTTGGCCTGCAACCGGGCAAGGAGAACGCTGGGCGCGCTTTGTCGAGTACGCCGACTTCATGGAGGAGTCTCTTAAGCCGCACGGCCATGTGACTATCACTCAGACATTCGTATTCGCTACGCCTGACGACTTCACAAAGCGGCTGTCCGTACTGAAGTCGATAGCGAACCATTGGTGGCGAACCGCTGTTATCAGTGGAAACGGAGTCGCCGAGCGAGGGGGCATGCGGATAGCCTACCACGCCCATGCCGACATCCGCACGTCTGAGCCACACATCTGTTGGCGGATCACCGGCAGCACGCCGAACGGGCCCAAGTCCTATTGCCTGGAGTTGTGGCCTTCATACGGAAACTGCGCCTTCCTTGGAGGCAGGGATGACCCCGACCATCGCAAGCTCCCAGCGGCGCTCCTTTTGAACGACGAACTATGCAGCGAGTCGACTCGTCTCAAGTTTGCTCTGTACCTTGACGGCAGGAGCGGTGTGGATTCCGCCAAGCAGGTCAGCATCATGAACTTGAATTGGCCCGCACTGCGTGCCGAGTTGGAGCAATGTGATCCTGAATACAAAGTGCTCGCGGTTCTGCGAGAGAACTGGCTCAGACGTACAGAGGAAGTTCGGGCGGCAGATACCAAGTTCCTCGCTAATCATTTGGAAGACTGGCGATTCAACGGGCTCTACCAGGAAATCCTCGAGTTGAGCCGTCAGGTTCGCGAGCACGACGGCAAAGACAGACCTCGCATAATGTCGCGTGTATTCTATCACAGCATTCGGCCAGCAGACAGCGTGGTGAGGAAGCGACGCGCGCTGGAAATAGTCAGAGGACATCTAGGGTGTGGTGTGCGCATAGGTCTTGTTTCTGTCGATCGCTGGCCAGCGACGGATCGCGCACTCCGTGCTAAGAAGACTCGGGACTTTAACCTGTGCGGAGACGTTGCGTTTGAACTCACTGAGTTCGCAGGAGGCGAGATCGTCGAACGCCCTCGCTATGAGCTTGCTGAATACGGGACTTCTCACCCCGAATTCACGGATCTCGGAGACCTATGGGCGGAACTCGACGCGCTCTGTGCGAAGAGTGCAGATGGCTGCATGTGGATTGAGCCCAATGACCCCACCCGGGAACAGAAGCTCAGAGACTACTTCGTGATGAGCAATGTTGCATAAGGTCCGTAGGAGGAACGGCAAGTGGAGCCAAGAAGGATACGAGGGTTGGATAGCGATCGCGCTGATGTCGCCCTGGCCATCCGCGAGAATCGCCTCGCTCTGCTCACCATCTTTTCAGGTCCGGGATGCAATCTGCATTGTCCGTATTGCTTTACTGGAGAATGGTCACAAAAAAGGGGCGAGTTGACGCTCTGCGAGTACAGAGATCTCTTCACGTCGGCCGCCGCAATTGGGGGGCGAGCGGTGTGGTGGGTTGGTCAAGGCGAGCCGTTCCTTGTCCAGTTCTGGGATGAACTGATCAAGGCAAGCAATGCGTCGGGTCTATGGATAGGGATCTTCACGAACGGGACACTGCTAAATGAGGAGTCATCAGAGTTCCTCGCAAGCCAGGATGTCTCGCTTTACATCAAACTGAACAGCTTTAACCCGGGTATCCAAGGCCAGCTCGTCGGCAGCGATGGTGCGGCGTTTCTTGATCAGGTGGTGCCGCGCATCGAATGGTTTGTCAGTCGGGGGATGGCGGAGACGCGGCGCCTTGCAGTTGAGTCGGTGATCACGAAGCTCAACTACGATGAAATCCCGGCGTTGTTTCGGTGGTGCCGCGACCGCGACATCGTTCCTTTCATTGAGATGATGGAACACGCGTGTGACGGGGCACGAGAACTCGACGTGACCCCACAGCAACACGTGGAGCTGTTTCGCGACTTGCAGCGAATTGATCGCGAAGAGTACGGCTATGAATGGGATATCGTTCCGCCTTGGGCTGCATATCGGTGCCGGAACATCTACCTCGGTGTCGCAGTTGACGCTTGGGGCAACGTAACGCCCTGTTCGGGGATGCGCTACAACCTCGGGAATATCCGGGAGAAGAGCCTGAAGGAAATATGGGAGAGCGACGAGGCCCGCAAGATTCGCGACCCAGCCCGACAGGAGCCCCAACCATGGGGCGGCAAGACTCTCGGATGCTACGGGTGCAAGAGTCATGCGTACCACCTCACCGGAAACCCATACGCACTTGATCCGCGCTGTTCCTGGTTCGACTCAGCCCCGGAGATAAACGGGACCGCGAAACATGTGGAGGCGGCACCGTGAGAGCGGAACAGAAATCGCACTTTCAGGAAGAAGATTGTCTGAGGAACATCGACTCCTATTCCGAATTCGTGGGGCCAGTCCTTGCCGGGAAAGACACCCTCCTAGACCTTGGCACGGGGGCTGGCTATGGCGCCTTGGCTGCCGCCAAGCATGTGGGAAAAGTCATCGCGACAGACTCGGAAGCAGAAATGCTGGCGGCCTGTCGTGCAACCTGTCAGGAGGCGTGCGTTTCAAACGTAGAATACCGCACGATGGCCGCGGAGCAAATCGACTTGCCCGACCGCAGCGTGGATGCAGTCCAAGTCCGCTTCTGCCTTCACCATTTTGACGATGCGGAAAAGGCTTTGAGTGAAGCGGCTAGGGTTCTGAAGCCGGCCGGGGTGTTGCTTCTGGCAGACGCGTTCTTCCCGCCGGAAGTGCTGCAACTTTGGACCATCACATCCCTGCTCCGCCACGGGAAATGGACTCCGTACTTCACCTATCGCCAGCATATGGACCTGCTTGCGGCGGCCGGGTTCCGTGTGGAGACCATCCGGCCGATTCTGATTGAGCAAACCTTCGATGATTTCTATAGTTCGGCTCCCGAGTACCAGCGTCCAATTCTGCGGGAAATCCTCACGCACATGGACACCGAGCAGTGTCGGTTGATGCATTTCGATGCTCCGTCCGAACCGTCGAAGTACGCGTATGACGGGTTTGAACTCTCTGCGACGAAATTGTAGGATTCTCATGGTTGAGAAAGCATATGGAGGAATCAAGCTGATGAAGAGGCGAGAAGAGAGTGCCGGGACAACGGCGAAGAAGAGTAACACCGGTCGAACGCATGCCGTCAAGACGGTCAAGAAGGCCAAAAGCCTTCACGACTTGAGCATGTTCAAATCGGATTGCGTGACGCACTGCAAATGATGGGGAAATCCGCGTGTGGAAACCGTCACGCTTCAATGTCCAACTTCCCTGTCGCAACGGCGACGCCATCCTCGTCAACACTCTCCGGCGCAGCATTGTTCGCCTTCCTGATACGCTAGTTGCGCGGATTCGATCTCCTCATCTCACAGAGACCGAAATCGGCGACAGCGATTTCGTTCAACTCCGCGACAACGGAATCATTGTGCCCGTGGATATGGACGAACTGCATGCGCTACACGCCTGGTATCACCATGTCCATTCTGACCTTGTCTCCGTCCGTTGCACGCTCGCACTCACTACGGCATGCAACCTGAACTGCGCCTATTGCTTCGAATCCGGCGCCCTGCGACGCCAAGCGGTGACCATGGACGAGACGACAGCAAACGCTGCCGTCCAGTGGTTGAGTGCTCTCACTCACGATGCGGACACCCAGCACCTGCGCCTTGTTTTCTATGGGGGGGAGCCCACGTTGGCCCCGAAGCTAATGATTGGATTCGCTCAGGGTTTACGCGATGCCGCACCTCAGCACACAGCCGTTACGTTCGGCATGTATACAAACGGAGTGCGCTTTAGCGACGATCTGACGCGGCTCTTTGCTCACGAATCGTTCGAATGGGCACAGGTGGCCTTGGATGGGACAAAAGATGTCCATGACCGGCGACGCGTTCGCCGCAATGGCGAAGGTACGTTCAATGACGTCTGGGAAAACATCTCTACGCTTGTCCGCCGTTGTGGTGTTCATGTCCGAATCGTCGTTAATTTCGACCGCTCGAACGCTACGGACATTCCGTGCCTGCTTAGCCAGATTGCTGACAGCGACTGGGTCCAAGGTGTGGAGGTGGCATTCAATCCTGTCTTCGACACCGGGTTGAATCGCAGCTACTGCACGACACACAATTTCCCGGAAGAACACGCCTACGAAGTGTGGAGACAACTATACGAATCGGCTGTGCGCCTGGGTCTGAACACTCCATCCTTGCGCATACTGGACAAGGGTCCGTGTGCTATCCATCGTCTCGGAAACCTCTACGTTTCACCGGACGGGGATGTCTTCGAATGCATTGGGCTGCTGGGCATGGAGCATGGCCGCTCAGTGTCCGTTCTTGATCCATACTCACCAAGCATCATGGAGTCGCGGCGAAAGTGGATCGTGGACGCAACGGTGTGGCCGGATGCCTGTGAACAGTGTTCATATCTTCCCCTCTGCCTGGGCGGATGTCGCTTTAAGGCGTTCTGCGATACCGGAGATATTCACGGGTGGACGTGTCACCGTGCGTTGATCGAAACCTGCGAGTTCCCTCTGGCCCAGTTGGCGGATGAAATGAGTGTTGAGGAATGAACGTCTTTCAGATTGCCGTGAACAGCTTGTATGGAGCTGCAGTCTACGCGCTCTGCGCGGTCGGGTTCGCGCTCGTGTATCGAACAGCAAGATTCTTCAATTTCGCACACGGCTTTGCGATCATCTCCGGGCCTTATTCAACCTATGCGTTGAAAGCGTGGATGGGATGCCCGCTCTGGGTTGCGGTTGGGGGCGGTGTCGTATGTGCCTGCGCGAGCGGCTGTCTACTCGAGGTTGCTCTATTCCGACCGATGAGGGGCCGTAACGGGACACCGCTTGCTTTGATGCTTTGCTCTCTCGGCGCATACGTGGTGTTTCAGAACATCGTTTCTTTGGTATTCGGGGATCATTCACGGGTGCTGCGAACGGTTCAGAGGGCCATAGTGTGGCAGTCGGCCGGGGCTCGCATCACCGGCATTCAAGCCCTGACGGTCCTCGTAGCGATCGTGGGTATAGCTATGTTATTGTTCTTCGTGCGGCGCACTGGTGCCGGGCGATCAATACGAGCTGTCTCAGACAATGCTCAACTTGCGGACACGTGCGGGATCGACAGTCGTCGCGTCATTTTGTGGGTCATGGGAGCGGGTTCGGGACTTGCTGGCTTGGCGGGAATCCTTGTGGGGTGGGATGTAGACCTCACTCCATCCATGGGACTGCCCTATCTCATGATGACGGTCGTAGTCGTCATCATAGGAGGGAAACGACAGATCGACGGTGTTCTGTATGGTGCCTGTCTACTGAGCGTTGCCCAAAACATTGGCATTTGGTTTTTCGGTGCGCAATGGCGTGACGCGATTGCCTTCGCGGTGCTGCTTCTCTTTCTGATCGCGCGGGCCCAGCCTTGGATCTGGCCTGCACGGCGTGCAGCAAGGAGTGTGGACTGACATGGATTACTTGATTCATGTCTTTATCCTTGTCGGCCTCGCGGCAATGTTGGGGACGTCATACAACCTGATTGCCGGCTATGCTGGGCTCCTTGCGATTTGTCACGCCGGATTCTACGGCCTGGGGGCCTATGCTTCTGCGCTCCTCACGCTGCGATTGGGGCTTCCGTTTAGTTTTTCGCTGCTTGGTGCCGTGGCCGTCTGCATGGTGGCAGGCCTTGTGGTCGCATGGCCCTCCTTGCGGGTGAAAAATGATGATTTCGTGATCGCGACATTCGCGTTTCAGGTTCTGCTTGTGAGCCTATTGCAGAACCTGGTCGACCTGACCGGTGGTCCGATGGGAATCGCCGGTATCCCAGAACCCCGCTTGCTCGGATGGAAAGTTTCCACACCGTGGGAAAACTTCTTCTTGGTTCTTTCGGGGGTTGGGATCGTGATTTGGATTGCGGCGCGCGTGGGAAAATCCCCTTTTGGCCGGGTTCTTTGCGCAATCCGGGAAGATGAGACATTCGCCGCTGCTGCGGGCAAGAACGTAGCGTCGTTCAAGATCAGGGTCTTCGTACTCGGCGCGAGTCTGGCCGCTGTCCCAGGTGTGCTGCATGCATACTACATTTCTTTCATTGACCCTTCGAGTTTCACAATCATGGAGTCGATTTTCGTCATTTCGATTGTCGTCGTCGGGGGCGCGGGGAGACCCTGGGGGCCGCTGGTGGGGGCGGTGGTGCTGGTGACCCTGCCCGAGGCGCTGCGGTTCGTCGGGCTGCCCAGCAGCGTGGCGGCCAACCTGCGGCAGATCATCTACGGCAGCCTGCTGGTCATCATGATGATGTTCCGGCCTCGGGGGCTGGTTGGGAACTACGGGTTTGGACGATGAACCGGAGGGCCCACGATTCGTATTCATCCGCGTCCATTCGTGGTTGCTCCGAATGGATTCGTCTGATGCCCCGCAAAGAATTTTCGTGCTCTCGGCGTCCTCTGTGGTGAACTTCGGGTGCCCATGAGTTCGTTTCGATGTGAGTGTGTTCGGAAGGCCTTCGACGGCGTTCACGCGCTGGACGGGGTGACGCTGTCGCTTCCCACAGAGGGGATCACGGCGATCATCGGGCCCAACGGTGCGGGCAAGACAACGCTGCTGAACGTCCTGACGGGCTTCCTCCGCCCGGAACAGGGTCGTTGCTGTCTCGGCGAGACCGAGACGACACGCATGGCCCCCCACCGGATCGCGCGCTTGGGCGTGGCCCGGACGTTCCAGGACCTGCGGTTGATCCAATTCGTGTCGGTGCTCGACAACGTGATGACGGCGCGTCCGAACCAGCGCGGGGAGCGGTTGCTCCCGGCCCTGACGCGCATCGGGGTAGCGCGGGAGGAGCGGGAGAACCGGGCGAAGGCGATGGAACTGCTGGAGTTCGTTGGCTTGGCCGAGAAGGCCATGGACCCGGCTGGCGAGCTGTCCTACGGCCAGCAGAAGCTCTTGACCCTGGCCGTGTGCCTGGCCACCGAGGCGCGGATTCTGCTCCTGGACGAACCGGTGGCCGGGGTCGCGCCGCAGATGATCGCGCAGATTCTCGGCCTTTTGGCCGCGCTTCGGGATCAAGGCAAGGTGGTCGTCTTCATCGAGCACGACATCGAATCCGTCCGGCAAGCAGCGGACACCGTCATCGTCATGGACGATGGAAAGGTGATCGCCCAGGGCCCCACCCGCACGGTGCTGGAAAGGCCGGAGATCATGGAAGCGTACTTGGGTTAACCACAAATTCACACGAATGGACACGAATGCCGCATCGCTGCTTCGGATTTCAGGCCTTGTCACCGGCTACGGAAAGCGCCAAGTCCTCAACGGCGTTGACGTGGAGGTGTCGGCGGGTGAAATCGTGGCGTTGATTGGGCACAATGGCGCGGGAAAGTCGACACTGCTCAAGGCGGTGTTTGGGCTCTTGAAGGTCTGGAGCGGGCAGGTCATCTATGACGGCGCGTCGCTGGACGGCGCCCAGCCCCGCGATTTGCTACGGCGTGGAATGGCCTACGTGCCGCAGGTGTCACCGGTCACTTCAAAACCCGCCACGGGCGGTCGATTCAAAACCAGCCAG
>CAZYWZ010000141.1:0-14928 GCA_964651705.1 uncultured Verrucomicrobiales bacterium | reverse complement strand
GCACGCGGGCGTTCGATTCGGCAGCGTGCGCCAAGGCGCAGCCTACCATTTTCTGTCCCGCATCCTCTGTCGGAGAAAGTCGCGGGTGGTCCGGGCGATGCGGTCCCAGGCATCGTCGAGCGATCGGGTGGCGGGGTCGGCGGGGATCTCGAAGAGGGTGACCGGGTAATGGTAAGAGCGGCCGAGGTCGAAGATGAGGATGCGGGCGTCGACCAGGGGGGTGCTGCCGTCGCGGAGGCGAAGGATCTGCCCGGTGACGAGAAGTCCGCGTTTGGGGATAGAGGTCATCAGCACCCGGGTGGGCCCGAGGCGCGAGAGCTGCTCCTGCATCTTTCCGGTAAGGGAATTGAGGTTTGCCAAGATCTCGGGCCGCTCGGCGGGCGAGCCGGTGGCGGAGAGCCAGTCATTGCCCTCCTCGAATTCGCGGACGAAGAAGATCTCGGCGCGCGGCAGGGCGGGGTCGCCGCGGAGGCCGGCGGGCTCGATGCGGGTGGAGGCGCAACCCGAGAGGGCGAAGGCGGCGATGCCGAGGGTCACGATTTTGGCAATGGGACGCATCGCGTGAAGCCTACAGTAGTTAAGGGTGTTTTTCCAGAGGGCCATCGTCGCAAGCGATGTGGGGTGCCGGGCCGGCGAGGCCAGGGAATGACGGGTGTGGCTATGGGGACGGCTTGGATTTTGGGGGCGGGACGAGGGCGGACTGCGGGGCGCGCTTTGGCATTTCTCTGGCGGCCGGGGCGAGGTTGGGTTTCAACCAGCGGCCGGCGGCATCGACGGTGACCCCGAAGGTGAGGACCTCCTCGATGCCGAGGCCGTTGGGGTCTATGGCGGCGACGCGGATGGGGACGGCGCGTTCGGCGGCCACCTTGAGGGCGGCGCGGAGGGCGTCGGGGTTGAGGTAAGTTTTGCCGGGGTTGTAGAGGCGGCCGACCCACGGGGTCTGGATGGAGGTGATCTCGCCAAAGGCGTCCGGGTCCAGAAGGGCCGGGGTCGAACGGTCGGGCGCGGCGCACATGAGGTCGGGCGCGGCGGCATCGATGCGGCATCCTTTGAGGGTCTCCCACGTGTCGCGGTCGGCCAGCAGAATCCTGGCATCGCGGTCGGCGGGGCGCACGAGGATCCAGGCGCGGAGCGGGTCGACGAAATAGGCGAGGTACTCGTCATTGGGCCTGAGGCCCGCGGTGGCCAAGGCCTGTTCCGCGACGAGGCCCCCGGTCAGTTGACCGAGCCAATCCCCGCGGGCAAGGGGGAGCCCGACCCGATAGTTCAGGCGGGTGACATCGGGGACGGGTTGGTCCGTCTGGAGCGAGGAGCGGAGGAGGCCGATGCCGCCCTGGCCGTTGCGGGCTTGGAGAGAGCGCTCGCCGGGTTCATCGAAGATCTCCGTGGCGCTGCCCTGCGAAGCCGGTATGAGGACCTGCTGGCGCCAGGGCGTTTCGGCGGAGCCGACGGCGACGAAGTCGACCTCGAGGGAGTGGATGCCGGCGAGCTGGGGCGTGAGGGGCAGGGGGATCTTCAGCGTTTCGGCGGGGAGGAGGAGGCCGTGCTCGAACCAGATTTCCGTGGCGCCGGGGCCGCGTTCGACGACGACCATGCCGGCGGGTGTATGCCGGGAGTTGCCGGAGAGGCTCTTGACCCAGTCGGTGCGACCTAGGCCGTGGGTCCAGCGCACGCCGCGGATGGCGAGCGCCCGATCCCGAGAACGATTTTTGAGTTCCACCTTCATCTGGCGGACGCAGAGGCCGGCGACGACGACGGAATCCGGGGGCAGGATCGCCCGGGTGACCAGGGGCGCGTCCAGGATCTCGTCCGCGGTGATCCAATCGGTTTCTGGGTCGACGGGGGCCTGTGGGATTTGGGGGGTCTGGGGTGCGGCAATCGGCCCTGCGGGTGCGCTCGTGGTGGGGGGTATGTCGTTCTGGGGGGAGATATCGGATTCGGGTCTGCGGAGTGGGCCGCCGAATTCGAACTCGGGGTCGCCCGGGGCGGGCAGCATGCGGGTGTTTGGGGCTGGGAGGAGAGAGAGATTGGTCTGGGCGGTTTCGGCGGGGGCGGCCGGGAGCAATGGATCGATCGGGGGCGGGGCGGGCGCTTTCTTGGCGGCCGCTGCGGTTCCTGACACCAGAAGGAGGGCGATGGCGACTGGCGGCACCCGGCGGAACGGCTTGACCCTGGCATCCATCGTGCGAACTGATAAACAAATGAAACGGCGAGAAACTAGTCTGGCGCAGCCTTTCTGGATTTCAAACTCTACCGGTGTGATGTAGGGTCTCGCCGAGAGAATTGAATTGGGTATGGCAGACGAGAGGGCATCGGCGGCGTCTGGGAGTGGCGGAGAGCGCCGGGTTCGCCTCACCAAGGATCAGATCAACGCGCTGCCCCTCGTCCAGTATGAAGGGCCGGTGCATTTCGTGACCCGCCCGGAGGAGGTGCGGCGGGCGCTGGAGACACTCGGGTCGCAGCCCGTGCTTGGTTTTGACACGGAGACCAGGCCGACATTCCGCAGCGGGCAGTATCACCCCCCCGCGCTCCTGCAACTCGCCTCCCCCGATTGCGCGTATGTGTTCCGCCTCTCGACGCTGCCGCTCGGGGACGGGATCATCAGGCTGCTGGCCTCCCCGGACATCTTGAAGGTCGGGGTGGCGCCACAGCGCGACATCAGAGAACTCAAGGAGGTGGTGCCGTTTGAGGAGGCGGGCGTCGTCGATGTCGCGACGCTGGCGCGCGGCCGCGGGATCGACGCGGGGGGCCTAAGGAGCCTGGCGGCGGCGGTGCTGGGCTGGCGGATCTCGAAGCGGTATCAGACCTCAAATTGGGGGCGGCGGCACCTGCATCCGGCGCAGATCCGCTATGCGGCGACGGATGCCTGGGTCAGTCTCCAGATCTATCTGGCCCTCGTGGGCAAGCGGCGGGCGGATGACGAAGGGAACCGCGACGGGAGGCCGCGGGGCTGACTCGAGAATACGACGTAACTCCCTAGTAGCGAGAGGCCTTCGGCCCTTCGGCCGGCGACCCGGGCCCACGCCGAAGCCCGAAGGGGCTTCGCTACGGGTGAGGGCGCCGACGGTAGCGAAGGGCCTTCGCCCTTCGGCGGGTTTCGCCCCGATTTTCCGGTTTGTTGGCGGGCCTATCGTTTTTCCTTGGAGAACCAGCCTTTGACGGTGTCCCAGACGGAGCGGGCGGTGGAGCGGGTGGTGGAATCCGCCACGTGCTGGGTTTTGTGATCGAGGCGAACGAGGGGGCGCTGGCCGTCGCGGACCCATTCATCTGGGCCGGCGGCCTCGCGGCGTTCGAAGAAGAGCAGGACCTTTTTGGCGGTGGTGCCTTTCTCCCTGTGGAGTCCGTGGGGCGGGGGGATGGACGCGGTGGCGTTGGGTCCGGCGAGGGCGTGGCGCATGATCCGGCCCCAGAGGGGGACGGCGAGGCGGCTCGCGTAGCCGCCTGCGATGACGGTCTGGGGCTTGTCGAGCCCGACCCACGCGGCGGCCGTCAGGCTGGGGCAATAGCCGATGAACCAGGCATCGCGATAGTCGTCGGTCGTGCCGGTCTTGCCGCCGAGTTCGCCCTTCAGGCCGAAGGTCTTTCGCAATTGTGCGGCGGTGCCGCGGTCGACGACGCCCCGGAGGATATCGTGGATCTGGTAGGCGACCTGTGGGCTCAGGACGGGGCGCCTGACCTGGGTGTGCCGGTAGATTTCCTTGCCATCGGCATCGTGGATCGACCGGACGATGAACGGTTCCGGCGTCGAGCCGAGGCACGGGAACACGGTGAAGGCCGAGGCGAGCTGGAGGGGGGTGAACTCGCACGCGCCGAGCAGGGATGAGGGGTAGAGAGGGACGGGCCCACCCGTCGTGGCGCGGACGAGGGCGGCGAATGGCTCCAGGCCTTCGGCGAGGCCGGCGCGCATGGCGGCGAAGTTATCGCTCGTCTCGAGGGCCTGGCGGGCGGTGATGTAAGTCGGGTTCTGGGAGGCGGGCGGGGGGCCGACCTTGGCGCGCTTGAGATCGAATGGGCTCTTGTCGATCTCGGTGAACGCGGCCATCCCGAGGTCGCGGAAGGCGGTGGCATAGATGAAGGGCTTGAGCGACGAACCGGCCTGGCGCCTGGCGCGGGTGGCGCGGTTGAAGGGGCTCTCCTCGAAACTGCGGCCACCGACCATGGCGACGATGCCGCCGTCGGCATTGTCGATCGCGACGAAGGCGCCCTGGAGGTAGGGCGTCTTGAGGATATCGCCGTTCCCCTGGGCGTCGGGATCCCACGAGGCGCGGGCCGGGTGCCTGTAGCCCGGCATGCGCTCGACCTCGGAAAGCCAGCGCTCCAGTTCTTCCTCGGCCTTGCGCTGGAGGGCCAGGTCGACGGTGGTGCGGACCTTGAGGCCGCCGCGGAACACCGCATCGCGGCCGACGATGCGGCGCAGTTCCTCCCCCACGGCATCGACCGCGTGGGATGCGGGAATATCCATCAGGGGCCGGAGGATGAGGGGTTGGGCGTTCGCCGCCTTGGCCTCGGCCGCGGTGATGAAGCCCTGCTCCGCCATGCGCCCGAGGGCGCGGGCGCGGGATTCGCGCGCCTTCTCCGGGCTGCGCCAAGGGGAGAATGCGTTCGGCGCGGAGATGATTCCCGCCAGCAGGGCGCACTCCTCGAGGTTCAGGTCGGCGGGGCGCTTCCCGAAGTAGGCCTCGGCGGCCGCGCCAACGCCATAGACATGGCGGCCGAGGAAAATCCGGTTCAGGTAGAAGGTGAGGATCTCGTCCTTCGAGAACGCCAGCTCGATGCGGATGGCCAGCGCGAGTTCCTTGGCCTTTCGATCGAGCGTGCGCTCGAACATGTTGGCGGAGTTGCGGGCGAGCTGCTGGGTGATGGTGCTCGCGCCCGAGGTGGCGGCGCGGCCCGTGAGGTTAAAGGCGACGGCGCGCGCGGTGGCAAAAGGGTCGAACCCGAGATGGCGGTAGAAGCGCTTGTCCTCGGTGGCCACGACGGCCTGCTTCAATCGTTTGGGGATGAACTTCGAGCCGACCAGCAGGCGGTGTTCCTCGTAGAAGCGCTGGAGCACGACGCCATTCCGGTCCAGGATGAGGGACGTCGCGGGCATGCGGGAGACCCGGCCCATGTCGAAGGCCAGCGCCCATAGGCCATAGTAGGCCACCGGCGCCAGGAGGACCAGCAGGACGACGGCGAGGACCGGGTGCCGGAAGATCCAGCCCGTCACCCCGCCACGCTTTTTGCCGCGAGCCGCCATGGGAATGGGTTAGCAGCCAATCGGGGTTTGGAAAGCCGCGCGCTCGCGTCAGGCGGCGGCGCCGAGCATTTCGGGGAGAGAGGTCCGGCCATCGTAGAGGGCCTTGCCGACGATGGCGCCGGAGATCCGTGGGATCGCACGAAGCGCGGCGACATCGGCGGGAGTGGAGACGCCGCCGGAGGCGATGACATTGGCGTCGGTGGCCTCGCACATGGTGCGCATGGCCGGGACGTTCGGTCCCCCGAGCATGCCGTCGGTGGCGATGTCGGTATAGATGAGGGTGCGCGCGCCGGCGCCGGTGACCCGCCTGGCGAGATCGAGCGCGGTGACATCGGAGGTCTCGGTCCACCCGCGCAGGGCGACCTTGCCATCGCGCGCGTCGATGCCGACCGCGATCCGTTCGCCGCCGAAGCGGGCGACGAGCGCCGCGAGAAAATCCAGGGAGCCGACGGCCTTTGACCCGATGATGACGCGGGCGACCCCGGCATCCAAGGCATCCGCCACGGCCGCCTCGTCGCGCATGCCGCCGCCGAGTTCGCAGGGGACCCCCGCCGTGGCCACGATGCGGCGCACCGAATCCAGGTTCCTCGGGGAACCCTCGAAGGCGCCGTCGAGGTCCACGATGTGGAGCCAGGATGCGCCCTCGTCGCGCCATCGGGCGGCGAACGCCGCGGGGTCGTCGCCGTAGACGGTGACGTCCTCTCGTCGGCCCTGGCGGAGGCGGACGACGCGTCCGCCCATGATGTCGATGGCTGGGAGCAGGATCATGGCTTCAGGGATACGAAGTTGGCGAGCATCTGGATTCCCGCCCGCTGGCTCTTTTCGGGGTGGAACTGCACGGCGAAACAATTGCCCCCCCACACGACGCTGGCGAACGCCTCCCCGTACTCGGTGATCCCCGCGATAATGCCCGCGTCCGCCGGCTTGGCCCGGTAGGAGTGGTCGAAATAGAAATGCGTGCCGTCGGCTATGTCGGCGAACAGGGGGCAATCCGGCCTCGCGTGGCGAACCTGATTCCAGCCGATCTGCGGGATCTTGAGACCGGGGGCATCGAGCCGATCCACCGTCCCGCGGAAGAAACCAAGGCCCCGGAATTCGCCATTCTCGAAACTCGTCTCGAATAGCGCCTGTTGGCCGAGGCAGATCCCCAGGAATGGCCGGTCGGCGCGCAGCCAGTCCAGGATGCCTTCTCTGAGTCCGCTCGATTCCAGATGCGCGACAAAATCGCGGAAGGCGCCCTGCCCGGGAACGACCAGGCGATCGATCCCCGCGAGGCCGTCCGCGGAGAAAATCCGCGTCACGCGGCCGCCCGCGCGCTCCAGGGCCTTCTCCACGCTGCGGAGATTGCCCATTCCGTAGTCGACCATTCCGATCATCGGGATCGAAATAGTGCCTTGGCGCGGGCCTGAAATCCAGTCGTGATTGGCAGGATTGGGCTGGAACTGGGGTGGCGATTTTATTAAAGTGCGTTAATGATTGGAGTGAATCGGTCGCAGGGTGGCTACTGGTGTGGTCAGGGCGTGACCCTGGGGGGCGGTGCCGCCCGGGGATGTTGGCGGGTCTTGGCGGTCGCCGCGGCCTTTGCGCTGAGTGTGGCGGTGCCGCGGGCACAGATCGGGGGGAACATCTACGAGAGCGGGTTATCCTCGCGTCCGGAGAGCGAGCTGGACCGGCTCGTATACTCGAGGCTTTCGGGCCTCAACTTCCAGCCCGCGCTGTGTTCGGATGCGGTTTTCGTGCGGCGGGCTTTTCTGGACGTGATCGGGGCCCTGCCGACGGCGCAGGAGGCGCGGGAATTCATCCAGAGCCAGGACAAGAACAAGCGCAGCGCCCTGATCGACAGCCTGTTGGAGCGGCCCGAGTTCGCCGAGTACTGGGCGATGAAGTGGGGCGACATCCTGCGGATCAAGGCCGAGTTCCCGGTGAATCTCTGGCCGAACGCGGCGCAGGCGTACCACCGGTGGGTGGTGTCCTCGCTGAAGGAGAACAAGCCCTACGACAAATTCGTGCGGGAGATGCTGACGTCCAGCGGCAGCAATTTTCGGGTGGGGCCGGTCAATTTCTATCGGGCGGTCCAGAGCAAGACACCCGAAGGCATCGCGATGGCGGTGGCCCTGACGTTCATGGGGTCGCGGACGGATCATTGGCCGAAGGGACGCCTGGAGGGGGTGTCGGCGTTTTTCGCGCAGGTCGGGTACAAGCCGACGCGGGAGTGGAAGGAGGAGATCGTGTTCTGGGACCCGCTGGGCTTCGGTGTGTCGGGCACGAACAACGTCCCCGTTTCCGCGACCAACAGCCCGCCCGCGACGGCGACGCAGAGTGTATCGTTCAACGTGGCCTCGCCGGTGCCATCGGCGGTGGGCGCCACCGCGCCGGGGGCGGGCAAGGGCGTCACCCCGCCCCAGAAGCCAGCGGTGGGAGCGACATCGACGAACAAGGCGGTGGCGAATGCCCCGGCCCCGGCGAAACCCGCGGCGCCGGCGGCTAAGGCTCCGGCGAGCGCAACGACCAATAAGCCATCGGCGACCGCGGGCAAGCCCGCGCCGAAGCCCGCGGCGCCTGCGGGCAAGCCGGCCGCCGCGCCGGCGAAGCCGCCCGTGGTGGTGATCCCGCTGACGCCGGTGCCGGTGGTGGAACTCCCGCCGACCATCGGGGTATTTCCCGATGGCAAACAGGTGAAGCTGGGCACGGACCGCGACCCGAGGGAGGTCTTCGCCGATTGGCTGATCAACCCGAAGAATCCCTGGTTCACCAAGAACATCGCCAATCGCCTCTGGGCGTGGCTCCTGGGGCGCGGCATCATCCACGAGCCCGACGACATCCGGGACGACAACCCGCCGAGCAATCCCGCGCTCCTGGCGTATCTCGAAAAGGAGATGATCGCGGGAAAGTACGACATGAAGCGGATGTATCGGCTCATCCTGAACTCGAAGACCTATCAGTTCTCCTCGACACCGAGGGCGAACGTGCCGCTGGCGGAGAGCCGCTTCGGGGTGTACCCGATGCGCCGGCTGGAGGCCGAGGTGCTGATTGACGCCGTCAACAAGATCACGGGCACCACGGATCTCTACACCAGTCCCATCCCGGAACCCTACACCTACATCCCGCGGGACAAGCCCGCCATCGCGCTGGCGGATGGCAGCATCACGAGCCCCTTCCTGACCCTGTTCGGGCGGTCGGCGCGCGCCACCGGGATGGAGAACGAGCGCCTCAACAAGCCCGTCCCCGCGCAGTGGATGCACATGCTCAACTCGAGTCACATCCGGCAGAAGTTGGAGACGGGGTCGAAACTCAGGGCGATCCTGGATTCCAAGCGCAAGCCCGCGGAGGTCGTCGAGGAACTCTACCTCACGATCCTCTCGCGCTTTCCCACGGCCGAGGAAGTGAAGGTCGTGGAGGGCTACGGGAAGGCCGGCGGCCAAAAGCGCCGCGAGGATTGGATAGATATAAGCTGGGCACTGATTAACAGTAAGGAATTTTTATATCGCCACTGACCGGTTGCATTTCTGGGATGACAGGCCACAAAGCTGCTGTAAGATTTTTTGGAAGGAATCGTCCGAGGTGGAGCAGACGGAAAGGAACGCGGAGTTATGAAGGCTAACGATATATCGCTCAATGGGTTGCGGATCTCGCGGCGCGAGGCATTGCGGCGCGGGCTTTTTGGCGCGGCCGGCTACATGGTGGCGGACCGGCTGGGTTCCGGGGCGCTGATGGCGGCGCCGGCGAAACCGGCGGAGGCGGCGAAGGCGAAGTCCGTGATCCAGATCTTCCTGTGGGGCGGGATGTCGCATTCGGACACGTGGGATCCGAAGCCCGAGGCGGGCAACGATTACACGGGCGAGTTCAACAAGGTGATCCCGACGAATGTGGACGGGATCCAATTGGGGTCGCTGTTTCCCGAGTTGGCGAAGGTGGCGGACAAGTACGCGATCATCCGGAGCATGACGCACCGGAACAACGGGCACGAGACGGCGGCCTATCTGATGCAGACCGGGCACGCGCCGGGGGAGCGGATCACCTATCCGGGAATCGGCGCGGTGTTCGCGCTGTTCAAGAGCCCGGGATACAAGGGCATGATCCCCCCTTACGTGGTGCTCACGCAACCGGCCGGGCGATTTTCCGAAGAGGGGTTCCTGGGGGCGAAATACAAGCCATTTGCGACGGGGGGCGATCCGAACGCGGAGCGGTTCGAGGTCGAGGGGGTCGTGGCCAGGGGCATCACCGACGAGCGGCAGAAGGCCCGGCGCGATCTGCTGGAGAAGATGGACACGCTGGGCAGCACCATGCGCTCGAGCGCGGCGCTGGCGGAGGCCGACCAGGCGAAGAAGCACGCGTACGAGCTGATCCTGGGTCCCGGCAAGGAGGTGTTCGACCTCTCGAAGGAGAGCAAGGAGTTGCGGGATCGCTACGGGCGGCACACCTTCGGGCAGGAGTGCCTGGTGGCGCGGCGGCTGGTGGAGACGGGTGTCCCGTACATCTGCATCAATTATCCGGGCGGGTGGGACACCCACAGCAACCACTTTGCCACGATGAAGCGGCAGTGCCCGCAGCTGGATCAGGGATTGGCCACCCTGCTTCAGGACTTGAGCGACCGGGGGCTCCTGGAGAGCACCATCGTCTGGTGCTGCGGCGAGTTTGGGCGCGGGCCGAAGATCGACTGGCAGCCGCCGTGGAATGGCGGGCGCAACCACTACGGCAACGTGTTTTCGGTGCTCGTGGCGGGAGGCGGTTTCAAGGGCGGCCGCGTCGTCGGGTCGTCCGATAGCAAGGGCGAGGAGGTCAAGGATCGGCCGGTGTATCCGGTGGATCTCCTGGGCAGCATCTACAAGCTGGCCGGGATCGACGCCGGCGCCAAGCTGCCGCACCCGGAGGGGCTGCCGGCCTACGTGCTGCCGGGCGCCTCGGAGGGGGCGAAGTCGGGCGGGCTTTTGACGGAGATCATGTGAATGTGATCGTCTCGCGTCGCCGAGGGGCGCGGGCAGTGTTGAGGTGAGGCCTATGAAGAGGATGCGACTTTCATTTGGGTTGGGCGCCGTAGGGCTATTGGCGATGGGCGGTTTGGCCATGGGGCAATCGAGGCCCTATATCGGTTTCGCCTATCCGGCCGGCGGCCAGCAGGGCAAGACGTTTCAGGTGAGGCTCGGGGGCCAGGGCCTGTCGGACTTAGAGGGGGCGATCGTGACCGGCCAGGGCGTGACGGCGCGGCTGCTCGAGTACCGCCAGAAACTCGGCCCGCAAGAGATCACCCTGTTGCGTGAGCAGTTGGCCGATCTGAAGAAGCAGGCGAAGGCGGCTGGCCTCGCCTCAAAGTCGAAGGGGTCGGCGGCCGGGGCCGAGATGATGATGTCGTCGGACGCGGGGCCGATGATGTCGTCCGGGTCGGAGATGATGATGGGGTCCGGGGGCGCCGCCGTGGGCGCGCCCGCGCCGGGAAGCGATGCGGCGACGCTGCATCTGATCGCGAGGATTGAGAACCGGATCGCCGAGTACGTGCAGAGGCCGGCGTGCGACTCCATCGCCCACATCGCGATCTTAGAGGTGAAGATCGCGCCCAACGCGGAACCGGGGGAGCGGGAGCTGCGGCTGGTGACGCCGCGCGGGGTGTCGAACCCGCTGCCGTTCCACGTGGGGCAGTTGCCCGAGGTCCAGAGGAAGTACATGACCACCAGCCATTTTCAGGTCTTGGGCAAAGAGGAGCTGGCGCAGCGGAAGCGTCCGCCGGAGGAGGCGGAGTGCCGCATTTCCCTGCCGTGCACGATGAATGGGCAGGTCGCGTCGGGCGAGGTCAACAAGTACCGTTTCAGCGCGCGCAAGGGACAGAAGCTGGTGGTCGTAACCTACGCCCGGCAGCTGGTCCAATACATCGCCGACGCGGTGCCCGGGTGGTTTCAGCCCGTGCTGATGCTCCGGGATGCGGAGGGCAACGAGGTTGCCTATAACGATGATTTTCGGTTCAAGCCCGACCCGGTGATGCTCCTGGAGGTGCCGAAGGATGGGGAATACGTGCTGGAGATCTATGACAGCATCTATCGGGGCAGGGAGGACTTCGTCTATCGGTTGACGATCGGCGAGCTGCCGTACCTCACCAGCGTGTTTCCGTTGGGGGGGAAGGCGGGGGCGCTCCCGGCGCTTACCATGAAGGGATGGAATCTGGACAAGGCCGGGTTGGTTCCCCCGGGAAAGGACGCGGGGGCGGGGATCCACCGGGTCGCCGCGAACAAGGCGGGCCTATACTCCAACCCCCTGCCATTTGCGGTGGACACGCTGCCGGAGTGCATGGACAAGGAAGACAACAACTCGGCGGCAAAGGCGCAGCGGGTGCAATTGCCGATCATCGTCAACGGGCGGATCGACCGGCAGGATGACGCGGACGTATTTCAGTTTTCTGGCAAGGCGGGGGACATGGTGGTGGCGGAGGTGATGGCGCGCCGGCTCGAGTCGCCGCTGGATTCGCGGGTGCAGATAGCGGATTCGGCGGGGAAGATCCTGGCGTTCAGCGACGACGTGGAGGATCTGGGTTCCGGAGTGAACACCCACCACGCGGATTCGTACATCATGACGAAACTGCCCGCCGACGGGACGTATTTCGTGCATCTGGCGGACACCGGGCGGAGCGGCGGGGCGGAATATGCCTATCGGCTTCGGATCAGCGCGCCGCGGCCGGATTTCGCGCTGCGCGTCGTGCCATCGAGCATCGCGCTCCGCAGCAAGTCCTCCACCAGCGTGAGCGTGTACGCCATCCGGAAGGATGGGTTCACGGACCCGATTTCGATCACGCTGAAAGACCCTCCGGCAGGGTTTGTCGCGTCGCCCGTGTCGCTGGTCGGGACCCAGCAGGTGGCGCGGGTCACGATCAAGGCCGACCTGAAGGACACCAAGGCGCCCGTCAACCTGCAACTGGTGGGCAAGGCGAAAGCCGGTTCGACAGAGATCGCGCGGATGGCGGTGCCGGCCGAAGACAGGATGCAGGCGTTCCTCTGGAGGCACCTGGTCCCCGCGGAGGATTTCAAGGCCCTGGTCTACGACCCGAATTATCAGCCGCCGCCCAAGCGGGTGAGCCGCGTGGCCACCACGACGGCCAAGCGCTGACTGAGATCCGGTTGCTCGGATGCCGCGGAGATCTCCCTGGATGGTAATGGGTTGCGCCGGCGGCCCGTGAGGCAGACGTTCTCCCGCCAGAGGCAGGCAGGGCGTCTACCCCCGCTGGCCCATGGCCGCCGACGCAGGCAGGAATGCCTGCGCCACCGGGACAAGGCCCCCCGCCAGGCGCGGGGTCTGACCCGAATGGCGCTAAGTTAAGCAATGTTTGGGAGGGCCCGCGGCCTCGCGGGCCGGGCGGGTCAAGGTCTCCGCATGCTGGTGGCGCACGGACGCCGAGGCCGGCGTCCCTCCCACGATTCTCCCACGAAACATGCGGATTGACCCGCGAACGGGTGCGTATGGATCAGGGAGGCAGCAACCGTTCGGCGACGGGGGCGTCGAGGGTTTCGATTTTCTCGGAGTCCCCGTCCTCGACCCCTTCTCGCTTCTGGCCGAGGAAGTCCCGGTAGAAGCAGGATCTTGCGTTCGTGTGGCACGCGCCGGGCCCGCGCTGCTCGACGACGTAGATGATGGCATCGCCATCGCAGTCGATCAGGACGTCCTTGACGATCTGAACGTGCCCGGACGTCTCGCCTTTCTTCCAGCGCTTTTTTCGCGAGGTGGAGAAATAGACGGCCTCGGCGGTGGCGAGGGTCTCGAGGTATGCGGCGCGGTCGGCGTAGCCCTGCATGAGGATCTGGCCGGTGGCGGCATCCTGCGCGATGGCGACGCAGACCCCGCCGCGCTTGTCGAAGTTCGGCATCAGCACCGAACGGGGGACGGTGCCGGGGGGGAGTGGCGCGGTGGGCTTGTCGAAATGGCTCATGGGCGATACGGGGGTATCAGATTCCGAGATCTTCTCCGATGGCCGCGGCTATGTTGGCGGCGATGCCTTCGAGGTGGGCGCCGTCGCGGCTCTCGAGGAGGAGGCGGATCTTGGGTTCGGTGCCCGAATATCGCAGCAGGACGCGCCCGGTGTTGCCGAGCAAGCGCTCGGCATCGCCGAGGGCGGCCTGGATGCGGGGGAGATTCTCCAGGGGTTTCCGTTCGCGCACGACGACGTTGAGCTGTTTCTGCGGGTAGCGGTGCATGACGCGGCGGAGTTCGCTGAGGGGCTTGCCGCTCTCGATCATGGCGCGCAGGATCTGGAGTGCGCTGATGATGCCATCGCCGGTGGTGGTGTAGTCGCCGAAGATGATGTGGCCGGACTGTTCCCCGCCGAGGTTGTAGCCGTTGCGCCGCATCTCCTCGATGACGTAGCGGTCCCCGACCTTGGTCCGGACGACGCGGCCCCCCCATTGGGCGATGCATTCGTCGAGACCAAGGTTGCTCATGATGGTGGCGACGAGGGTATTCTGGCGGAGCTGGCCGCGGGCGAGGCAGTCGGTGCCGGCGATGGCCAGTATCTCGTCGCCGTCGAGGATCTCGCCGGTCTCGTCACAGAGGACTAGGCGGTCGGCGTCGCCGTCGTGTGCGATGCCGACATGGGCACCGGTCTCCTTGACCCTGCGGCTGATCTCTTCGGGATGCATGCTGCCGCAATCCCGATTGATATTCAGTCCGTCGGGGGCGTTGTTGAAGACGTGGATTTTCGCGCCCAGTTCCCGGAGCACGCAGGGGGTGGATTTGTAGGCGGCCCCATTGGCGGCGTCCACGGCCACTTTCAGGCCCTCGAGTTCCGCGCCTCCCGGGAAGGCCTTCTTCACGAACTCGACGTAGCGGCCTAGGGCGTCATCGATACGAAAGGCCTTGCCCACCTCACTGGCCTTCGCGTGGAATCGCTCCAATTCCCGGCTGGCGACCAGATCCTCGATCTGTCGTTCAACCTCGTCGTCCAGCTTGTATCCATCGTTGCGGAAAAACTTTATCCCATTGTCTTCGAATGGGTTATGCGATGCCGTGATGACGATCCCGGCGTCTGCGCGCAGGGATCGGGTGATGTAGGCAACGCCTGGGGTGGGCAGTGGGCCGATGAGGAGGACATCGACGCCCATCGAGGTGATGCCTGCGACGAGGGCGTTTTCGATCATGTAGCCGGAGAGGCGGGTGTCTTTGCCGATGACGATCTGGTGGCGGCTTTCGTCGCGGCGGAAGATGTGGGCGGCGGCCTGCCCGAGCCGCAAGGCAATTTCGGCGGTCATCGGGTGCTCGTTGGCGGTGCCGCGGACGCCATCGGTGCCGAAGATCCTGCCGTTGGGGCCCTGCGTTGCCTGGGGTGTCTCTGGGGTCATGGGGACCTATATCGGGAGGGGAATTTATACCATGAGGCGGGGTGGCTGTCTCGGCAAAAGCGGTCGGTGATGAGGCGATGCCGGAGGGGAAAATTGTAGCGAAGCCGATCGCCAGAGGCATCCTATCCCCCGCCGAAGGGCGAAGGCCCTTCGCTACCGCCGGCGCTCTCACCCGTAGCGAAGCCCCTTCGGGCTTCGGCGCCCCACCGGGCCCCCGCCGAAGGGCGAAGTCCCTTCGCTACTAGCGAGTTACGTCGTATTTTTGAGCTAGATCCCATGCCGCCGGAGGCGCCACCACCGGGGCAGAAAATGGTAGGCTGCGCCTTGGCGCACGCCGCCGAATCGAACGCCCGCGTGCGCCAAGGCGCAGCCTACATC
>CAZYWZ010000140.1:0-14928 GCA_964651705.1 uncultured Verrucomicrobiales bacterium | reverse complement strand
CCCGCCGCACCCGCCGCACCCGGCCCCATCCCCCCCAACGATTCGTCAGTGCTGGGGATCCGCCTCCCCCATTGCCCGAGGGGCGGCATCGGGCTATCATTGCCCAATGAGGCGCGCATCCCGTATGGCCAGGCGGCTGATCCTCCTGTTGCTGCTGATCGCGGCGGGGGCGCTCTGGCTTGCCTCTCGCCACAGGGAGACGCGCCGCGATTGGCTGGAGGCCATCGGCCCGGCCACCGTCGTCACGGACGATTGCCGCCCCATGCTCGACGATTCGGCCATCGCCTTCGTCCACCTCCACCGCGAACTGGACCGGGCCGTCGAGCGCGGGAACCTGGCCCGGGTCCGGGAGGATTCCGAGGCATTGGCGCGGCACCTCACCCCCGTGGATCCCATCGCGGCGGCCGCGGCCCTCCACCTCGCCGAGGCCACCGATGCCGCCACGGCCCGCCAACGGTTCGAGCAAATGGATCGTCTCCTCCGCGACCCCTCCCGCCCCCGCGCCTCCGATCACGAGCAGCCCAACGTCATCGTGACCCCGGCGGTCAACTAGGGCGAGACCTTCAGCTTCTCGTCCTGCCCCTCGGGCTCCATCAGGACGCCCTGCTCCTTGTACGCCTTGAGCATGAAGTGCGTCGCGGTGGAAAGGACGCCCTCGAGGGTGGCCAGTTTCTCCGAGACGAAAGTCGCCACCTGACGCAGCGTCTTGCCCTCGACGAAGAGCAGGAGATCGTACGAGCCGCTCATGAGGAAGCAGGAGGTCACCTCGGAGAACTTCGCGATCCGGTCCGCGAGGCGATTGAAGCCGCCGCCGCGCTCCGGCGCCAGCTTCACCTCGATCACGCCCTTGACCAGCTCCGAGCCGGCGCGCTCGTCATCGATGATGGCCTTGTAGGCGAGGATGACCTTCTCGTCCTCGAACTTCCGGATCCGCGCGGCGACCTCGGCCTCGGCGAGATTCAGCATCTGGGCGATGGTGGCGGGCTTGGCGTGGGCGTTTTCTTCCAGGATGCGGAGGATGGGGTCCATCACCGCAGTTAAGGGTCTCGTGGGCCCGAATTCAACGCCCAACATCGGGGCGCGGCGCCGCCGGATCCGCCACGCGGAGCATGATCTCGTTGCGGCGGAGGAAGGTCGGCGTCCACGGCGGGTCGTAGAAGGCGAAGCAGGGCTCGCCCACGGTGGCGATCTGGCGCCTCGCGACCTCGGCCCTCAGGGCCCCCATCGCCGCGCGCTCGACCTCGGCCGTCCGGCCGCCGCGGAATCGCAGGACGGCGAATCGGCCGCCGGCCTGCTCGCCCAGGCGCACGCCCGAGTCCTCCGGGCGCGGCGGCTCGCCGGCGACGGCCGCGGGCACGATGAAGCTCATCTTCCCCCCTTCGCCGCGCGCGCCCTCGACCAAGACGGGCGTCGTCATCGCGATCTTCTGCCCCGCCTCGTTGGATCCGGAAATGAAGCGGAAGAGGCGGCCGAAGGCGCCGTCCATCCCGCGGTCGTCGGCGGACATCCCGGTGGAGACCAGGCCGAGCCGCGGGTAGTCGCGCAGCTCAAAATCGCCATCTTTTTGGACCACGGTGTATTCTGGTGTCTCGGTCACGGCGCGGGAGTTGGCAACGGTGAACCATAGCACGGCCACGGCGAAAAGCGCCGCGGCGCCCACCCCGGCCCCGAGGAAGAGACGTCTCATGGGATCGGTATCGACCCGGGCGGCCTTTCCTGCAACCGGGGTATGGACCCCATGCCCTGGGCGCCCGCCCCCAGTTCTCTTGCATCGGGGGTCCCGGTGGGTAAACAGGTGGCGATGTCGGCGCGGCGCGGGATATTGGCGGGCGGGCACTGGGTGATCGACCACGTGAAGATGATCGACGCGTGGCCGCCCCAGGACGCGCTGGCGTCGATCGCCTCGGAGCGGAATGCCAACGGCGGCTGCGCCTACAACCTGCTCAAGGACCTGTCGCTGATGCGGGCGCGTTTTCCGCTGCAAGGGGTGGGCCTCATCGGGAGGGATGCCGACGGAGAGGCGATCCTGCGGGATTGCGACGCGCGCGGCATCGATAGGACGCGGCTTCGGCAGACCGACGAGGCGCCGACATCCTACACCGACGTCATGACGGTCGCGGCCACGGGGCGGCGCACCTTCTTCCACCAGCGCGGGACCAACGCGATCTTGGGCGAGGGGCATTTCGACCTGGGGTCCTCGGCGGCGCGGCTCTTTCACCTCGGGTATTTCTGCCTCTTGGATGCGCTGGATCGCGTCGGCGCGGATGGCCGCAACGGCCACGCGCGATTGCTCGAGCGCGCCTCGGCGCTGGGGTTCATCACCTCGGGGGACATGGTCAGCAACGAGACGGCGGATTTTCCGTCCATCGTGGGCCCGAGCCTGCCGCATCTGGACTTTCTCATCGCGAATGAATTCGAGATCGGGCGACTGACGGGCCGGGACTGCGCGCGCGACGGCCACGCGGATACGGCGGCGGTTGTCGGAGCGGCCAGGGAAGTCCTGGGCCGCGGGGTGCGGCGGGCGGTGGTCGTGCATTTTCGGGCGGGGGCGGTGATCGTGCCGAGTGAAGGGGAGGTGATCCGGCTCGGGGCGGTGGCGGTGCCGCGGGAGCGGGTCGTTGGCGCGGCGGGCGCGGGGGACGCCTTTGCGGCGGGCTTGCTGTTTGGGATACACGAGGGATGGCCCCTGGAGCAGGCGCTGGAGCTGGGCAATTGCGTCGCCGCCGCGAGCCTCGAGGACCCGACGTGCTCGGGCTCGATCCGCCCGTGGCAGGCCTGCCTCGAGGCCGGGCGGAAGATGGGGTTCGACGCGATTTGAGCGTGGCGACGAAAATGTAGCCCATCTGGTCACAGATGGGCCCTCGGGCGGCGACGAGAACGTAGCCCATCTGGTCACAGATGGGTCCTCGGGCGGCGACGAGAATGTAGCCCATCTGGTCACAGATGGGTCCTCGGGCGGCGATGAGAACGTAGCCCATCTGGTGACAGATGGGCCCCCGGCGGATGGGCGCCGGCCACGGCCTGACGACCGTGGCTACATCCGGAGGGCTCGGGTCACAGTTGCCCGGCGCGGCATCGGGTATAGACTCCCGTTCCACCATGTCCGGAACGGGAGCCATCATCGTCCGCGGAGCGCGCCAGCACAACCTGAAGGGCGTGGACGTGACGATCCCGCACCACTCGCTGACGGTGGTGACGGGACCGAGCGGCTCGGGGAAATCGTCGCTGGCGTTCGACACGCTGTACGCGGAGGGACAGCGGCGCTATGTCGAGACGTTCTCGCCGTACACCAGGCAATTTCTGGAGCGGATGGACAAGCCGCGCGCCGACGCGATCGAGGGGATCCCCCCGGCGGTGGCCATCGAGCAGGCGAACAACGTCCGCACCGCGCGGAGCACCGTCGGCACGATGACCGAGATCGCCGACTACCTGAAGATGCTTTTCCCGAGGCTGGCGCGCCTGGTCTGCCCGAAGTGCGGCGACGAGATCCGCCCGCGCGGGGCGCACGAGATCGCCGGGGCGCTGGTGCGGGAGCACGGGGGCCGCGAGGCGACGATCTCTTTCGAGGTGCCGTTCCCGAAGGGGACGGCGTTGCCGGAGG
Organism: uncultured Verrucomicrobiales bacterium; assembly: GCA_964651705.1. Taxonomy (GTDB): domain Bacteria; phylum Verrucomicrobiota; class Verrucomicrobiia; order JADLBR01; family JADLBR01; genus JADLBR01. Next base: position 11,327 of record CAZYWZ010000140.1, on the reverse strand, counting down.
CGCTATCGTTCATCCGGGCGCAGGGCTACCAGCGGGTGTTGGAGGTCGCGGCGGTGAGGCGCATAGACGACCTGCTGGCGGGGGAGTGCCCCGATGGCCTGCGGCGGGCGGGCGATGGCGGCGGGTATCGGATCGCGGTGGCGCAGGATCGCCTCGTGATCGGCGGGTCGTCGCGCGCGCGCCTGACGGAGTCGCTGGCGACCGCGCAGCGCCTGGGGAAGGGCCGGGTGGCCGTCGCGTTCGATCGCGGGGGAGAGCGGCTGTTCTCGGACCGGTGGGAGTGCCTGCGCGATGGGATCGCCTTCCGCCGGCCGGTGCCGGGGATGTTCAGTTTCAACAACCCGCTGGGCGCGTGCCCGACCTGCCGCGGCTTCGGTCGGACGATGGACATCGACTACGACCTCGCGATCCCGGACGCCGCCAAGACATTGCGCGAGGGCGCCGTCAAACCCTGGCAGACGGGCGTCTCGCGCGAATGCCAGGACGATCTGATGCGCGCGTGCCGCAAGCGCGGCGTGCCGACGGATACCCCGTTCCGCTCCCTCGCGGCGAAACACCGGCGCTTCGTCATCGAGGGCGACAAGTCCGTGGACTGGTACGGGGTGCGCGGCTTCTTCGAGTGGCTCGAATCGAAATCCTACAAGATGCACGTGCGGGTGTTCCTCTCCCGCTATCGCGCGTACCGGACCTGCCGCGACTGCGGCGGGGGGCGCTTCCAGCCGGAGGCCCTCAACTTCCTGATCGGGCCATCGGGGCTCACGGTCGCCGCGGTCAACGCCCTGCCCATCCGCGACGCCGTCGGGCTATTCCGCCGCCTGCCGCTTCCGAAGGGCGACGACGCCAGCGCCCTGCTGCGCGACGAGATCCTCTCGCGGCTCAGCTATCTCGACGAGGTCGGTCTGGGTTACCTCGCGCTCAACCGCGCCACGCGGACCCTCTCCGGCGGCGAGATCCAGCGCGTCAATCTCACCACCTGCCTCGGCACCTCGCTGGTGAACACCCTCTTTGTCCTGGACGAGCCGAGCATCGGCCTGCACCCGCGCGACACCGGCCGGTTGCTCGGCACGACGCGCCGCCTGCGCGACATGGGGAATACCGTGCTCGTGGTCGAGCACGACGAGCAGATGATGCGCGCCGCCGATCACGTCATCGACCTCGGGCCGGGGCGCGGGAGCGGCGGCGGCGAGGTGGTGTTCCAGGGGCCGCCGGCGCGGCTGGAGCGCGACCGGCGCTCGCTGACCGCCGCCTACCTCCGGGGCGATCGGGAGGTGCCGGTGCCCGCCGGCCGACGGCGGATCGATCGCGCGCGCGCCCTGCGCGTCCGCGGCGCGCGGCAGAACAACCTCAAGGGCATCGACCTCGACGTGCCCCTCGGGGCGCTGGTCTGCTTCACCGGGGTCAGCGGCTCGGGCAAGAGCACCCTCGTCCGCGAGGTGCTGTTCAAGAACCTGCTGCGCGCGCGGGGGCAGGCCGTCGAGGAGCCGGGGGCCGCGGACTCGGTCGAGGGCGATGGCCTCGTCGGGCAGGTCGTCATGGTCGACCAGTCTCCACTGACCCGGACGCCCCGCTCGAATCCCCTCCTGTACACCGGCGCCTACGATCACGTCAGGGAACTCTTCGCCACCACGGAGGAGGCGCGCCGCCAGGGCCTGAATGCCTCGGCATTCTCGTTCAACGCGGGCGCCGGCCGCTGCGAGCGCTGCAAGGGCATGGGTTTCGAGAAGGTCGAGATGCAATTTCTGACCGACCTGTTCGTGCGTTGCCCCGAGTGCGAGGGGAGGCGCTTCCAGGCCCACGTGCTCGCGGTCCGCTACGGGGGGCGCTCCGTCGGCGAGATCCTGGAGATGACCGTCGACGAGGGGGTGGCGTTCTTCCGCGATCGGGCGAGCGCCGCGGAGACGCCGCGCGAGGCCGGGAATGCCGGGGCCGTCGCGGGCGGCCTCGCCCTGCTGGCGGAAGTGGGTCTCGGCTACCTGACCCTCGGCCAGCCGTTGAACCAGCTCTCCGGCGGCGAGTCGCAGCGGACGAAATTGGTCGGGCACCTCGCCGAATCGCGGCGGCCGAAGGGGCGGAAGGCGCCGGGGGAGGCCGGGCGGCGCGGCGATCTGCTGATCCTGGACGAGCCGACCACGGGGCTGCACTTCGATGACGTGCGCGCGCTGATGGCGGTGCTCCAGCGTCTTGTCGACGGGGGCGACACCGTCGTGGTGATCGAGCACAACCTCGAGGTGATCAAGGGCGCGGACTGGGTCGTGGACCTCGGGCCGGAGGCCGGCGACCGCGGCGGCGAGGTCGTGTGCCAGGGTACCCCGGAGCAGGTCGCGAGGCATCGGTCGAGTCACACGGGACGATTCCTGCGCGATGTCCTGCCCGGCGCCGCGCGCCGTGGGGCGGCGCCCGCCGCGGCGCTGCAAGAGGAGGGCCAGCCGATGGGCGACGGCCGCGCCGGGCGCATCGAGATCCGCGGCGCCCGCCACCACAACCTCAAGGACATTTCCGTGGGCATCCCGCTCGATGGCATGACGGTGCTCACCGGGCTCAGTGGCTCGGGCAAGAGCACGCTCGCCTTCGACATCGTCTTCGCCGAGGGCCAGCGCCGCTACCTCGATAGCCTCAACACCTACGCCCGGCAGTTCGTGCAGCAGTTCGAGAAGCCCGACGTGGATCTGATCCGCGGCATCCCGCCGACCGTCGCGATCGAGCAGCAGACCACCCGCGGCGGCGGCAAGAGCACCGTGGGCACCGTCACCGAGATCCACCATTTCGTGAGGCTTCTCTTCGCCAAGGCCGGGGTGCAGCACGACCCCGATACGGGCGAGCCCGCCGTGCGCCAATCGCCCGAGGCCATCGGGCGCGCGCTGGCCAAGCTCGCGGGAAAAGGCTGGCTGACCCTGCTCGCGCCGCTGGTCAAAGGCCGCAAGGGATTTCACACCGAGGTCGCGAAATGGGCCGAGGCGAAAGGCTACGCCCTGCTCCGCGTCGATTCCCGGTGGGTCGAGCCGAAGAAATTCCAGCGGCTGGATCGCTTCCGGGAGCACCGCGTCGATGTCGTCGTCGGCGAATACCGCGCCGGGATGAAACCCGCCGAGCGGGCGGCGCTCGTGCGCGAGACGCTGGGGCTGGGCAAGGGCACCCTGTACGCGCTCGACCGGCAGGAGCGCGAGAGCGTCTTCAGCACGCAGCTCTATTGCCCCGGCACCGGGCGCTCGTTCGAGGAACTCGACCCCCGGCTCTTCTCGTTCAACTCCCCGCACGGCTGGTGCCCCGCCTGCCAGGGCTACGGCACCATCGCCGAGGTCTCGCTCGAGGCCGACGACCCGCTGGAGCGCGAGCTGGAGCTCGAGGCCAAGCGCGAGCGCGCCGAGGAGAGCGAGATCCAGCCTTGCCCCGGGTGCGGCGGCGAGCGGCTCAATCCCGTCGCCCGCGCCGTGCGCTTCCAGGGCAAGACCCTGGGCGACATCGGCCGCATGTCCGTCGCCGAGGCGATGGATTTCTTCGGCCGCCTCCGCCTGCGCGGCCGCGAGGCGGAGATCGCCCGCGATATCATCCCCGAGATCGTCCAGCGCCTCCGCTTCCTCGGCGAGGTCGGGCTGGGCTACCTCCAGATCGGCCGCGGCGCGCGCACCCTCTCCGGTGGCGAGTCCCAGCGCATCCGCCTCGCCGCGCAGCTGGGCTCCAATCTGGAGGGCGTCCTCTACGTCTTGGATGAGCCCACCATCGGCCTGCACCCGCGCGACAACGAGCGCCTGCTCGAGATCCTCGGTCGCCTCAAGGGCAAGGGCAACTCCCTGCTGGTGGTCGAGCACGACGAGACCACGATGCGCGCCGCGGACCACATCATCGACCTCGGGCCCGGCGCGGGGATCAACGGCGGGCGCGTGGTCGCGCAGGGCGCGTGGCGAAAGATCGCCGCCGACGAGAGATCCATCACCGGCACCCTGCTCGGCCAGCCGCTGGCGCACCCCCTCCGCGGCGCGCGGCGCGCCGTTGCCGGCGCCGCGTGGATCGAGATCGCCGGCGCCCGCGCCAATAACCTCCGGGGCCTCGATTTCCGGCTGCCGCTCGGCCGGCTGGTGGTGCTCACCGGCGTCAGCGGCTCGGGCAAGAGCACGCTCATGCGCGATGTCCTGATGCCGGCGGTCGTGTCCACCTTCCGGCGCCGTCGGGGCGCCGCGCCTCCCGGCGGGATCACGTGGCGATCCATCTCCGGCGCCGGGGGCCTCACCGCGGTCTACGAGGTGGACCAGAGCCCCATCGGCAAGACCTCGCGCTCCACCCCGGCGACCTACACCAAGATCCTCGACGACATCCGCGCGCTCTTCGCGGGGTTGCCCGAGTCCCGCGCGCGCGGCTATTCGGCCGGCACGTTCTCGTTCAACAGCAAGGGCGGCCGCTGCGAGACCTGCGAGGGCCAGGGCGCCGTCAAGGTCGAGATGAATTTCCTGCCCTCGATGTACGTCCCCTGCGAATCCTGCGGCGGCAGCCGCTATGCCGACGAGGTGCTCGAGATCCAGTTCAAGGGCAAGACCATCGCCGACGTCCTCGCCATGGATGTCGCCCAGGCCGCCGAGTTCTTTGCCGCGCACCCCCGCGTCCACCGCGCCCTGAAACTCCTCGACGAGACCGGGCTCGGCTACCTCACCCTGGGCCAGCGCAGCCCCACGCTCTCCGGCGGCGAGGCCCAGAGGCTCAAACTCGTCACGGAACTCGCGCGATCCGAGTCCGGCCGATTCCTTTACCTGTTGGAGGAGCCCACCATCGGCCTCCACCTCGCCGATGTCCGGCGCCTCCTGGACGTGATGCACCGGCTGGTCGATGGTGGCCACACGGTCGTGGTCATCGAGCACCACCTCGACGTCATCGCCGAGGCCGACCATGTCATCGACCTCGGTCCCGAAGGCGGCGCCGCCGGTGGCCAGATCGTCGCCGAGGGCACCCCCGAAATCATCGCCCGATGCGCCAGATCCCACACCGGCAGATTCTTGCGGGAGGTGCTGCCAACCTGTCGGACTTTGCCAAGTCCGACGGGCTAGCTCGAAAATACGGCGCAACTCTCTCTAGTAGCGAAGGGCCTTCGGCCCTTCGGCCGGCGGCCTGGGCCCACGCCGAAGCCCGAAGGGGCTTCGCTACGGGTGAGAGCGCCGGCGGTAGCGAAGGGCCTTCGCCCTTCGGCGGGCGATAGGCCGAAGCCGGAAGCGGCTTCGCTACAAATTTTCAGATCCGGTGGTGCCCCTCCCGCGGGGCATGATGTCTGACTCGAAAATTCCCATTGCTCGCGCCGAAAGCCCCATTTTTGGAGTGCGGCGTGGCAGCGCCGCTTTGGATTGCCCCGGGCGGGCCGGGGTGCTCCCGCCCCCAGAAAATCGGGTTGACCCCGTCGCGGGGCCATCCATAAGCATATATTTTCCCGCGACTTGCATATGTTTAAGCGCTTGGCTGGCTGGTTCTCTACGAACATTGGCATCGACCTGGGCACGGCGAACACGCTCGTGTGCATCCAGGGCCGTGGGATCGTGTTGCGGGAACCCTCGGTCGTGGCGGTGGACACCGGCAACCGGGCCGTGGTCGCCGTGGGCGAGGAGGCCAAGCGGATGCTCGGGCGCACCCCCGCCAACCTCAAGGCGCTGAGGCCCCTGCGCGATGGCGTCATCGCCGACCACGAGGTCGCCGAGGCCATGATGCGCCACTTCATCAAGCGCGTCCACCGCGGCAAGAAATTCAACTTTCCGGTGATGGTGATCGCGGTGCCATCGGGCATCACCCCGGCGGAGCGCAAGCAGGTGAAGACCTCGGCGCGCAACGCGGGCGCGCGGGAGGTGTATCTCGTCGAGGAACCGATCGCGGCGGCCATTGGCGTGGGGCTGCCGATCCACGAGGCGGCCGGCCACATGATCATCGACATCGGTGGCGGGACCACCACGGTGGCGATCCTCTCCATCGGGGGCATCGTGTTCAGCCGCGGCATCCCGATCGCCGGCGACGAGATGGACGAGAGCATCGCCGACTACATGCGGCGGGCCTACGGCCTCGTCATCGGCGAGCGCACGGCCGAGGAGGTCAAGATCAAGATCGGTTCCGTCTTCCCGATGGACAAGGAGATGACCATGGAGGTCAAGGGGCGCGACATCGTCTCGTCCCTGCCCAAGACGCTCTCCATCACCTCGCAGGAGGTCCGCGAGGCGCTCCTCGGCCCGACCCGGTCGATCCTCGAGTGCGTGAGAATCTGCCTCGACCGCTGCCCGCCGGACCTCGCCGCCGATCTCATCGGGCGCGGGATCGTCCTCGCCGGCGGCGGCGCGCTCGTGCGCGGCATGGACCAGCTCATCGCCGAGGACACCGGCCTGCCCGTGCACGTCGCCGAGGATCCCCTCAGCGCCGTCATCCAGGGCACGGCGAAATTCCTCGACGACATCCGATTCCTGCGCCGCGTGGCCAAGGAAGAACCGGAGGATTGACCCCGGCGGAATGGCCCGCCGCGCGGCACCGAGGCACCCCACCCGACGATGCGCCTGAAGCTACAGATCGCCGCCTTCATCCTGATCGTCCTTGGGCTCGTCGCCGTCGTCATGGTGCCGGGCGAGGATGCCGACGGGCTCAAGGCCCGCGTGCGCGAGAGACTCGCGCCCGTTTTCGAGGGGGTGGCGGGGCTGGAATCGCGCGTCGACCTGGTCGGGGAGAAGCTCAAGCGGGCCCAGCGCCTGGAGCGGGAGAACGAGGACCTGCGCCTGGCCAATGCCAAGCTGATCGCGGAGAACAACACCCTGCGCTCCTTCGAGAGGGAGAACGCGGAGCTGCGCCAGGCCCTGAAATACAAAGAGGTGAGCCGCTTCGAGCTGGTGCCGGCCAAGGTCATCGCGCGCGAGCCTTCGACCTGGTGGCAGTACGTCACGATCAACCGCGGCGAGCGCGACGGTGTCGAGATGAATCAGGCGGTCGTCAGCACCCAGGGCCTGGTCGGGAAGATCGCCTCCGTCTCGGCCACCACCGCCAAGGTCGTGTTGCTCGGCGACGAGAATTGCCGCGTGGCCGCCACCCTCGAGGGCACCAACGAGCAGGGCATCATCATCGGCCAACCCACCGAGATGGGTTCGGTCCAGTGCCGGATGACGTTCATCTCCCGCACCGCCACCATCGATGTCGGCCAGCTGGCCTTCACCTCGGGCCTCGGGGGAGTCTTCCCGCAGGGCCTCCGGATCGGCGAGGTCACCCAGCTGGTTCCCCTCCGCGACACCGGTGGCCACGGCCTCTATCGCGAGGTCATCATCCAGCCCAGCGCCGACCTCTCCAAGCTCGACCTCCTCTTCGTCGTGCTCCGCCAGAAAGAGGCCAAGAAGGCCCCCGCGGCGCCGGCGGGATCCTAGGGCAGATCAGGGCCCGGCCTCGGCGGTTGCGCCGGGGGCTGCCTGGGCGCGCGCGGGCATCCTGTCCATGGCGAGGCGGCGATTCACGGCGCCGAGATAGGCCCGGGCGCTGGCGACGACGATGTCGGTGCTGGCGCCCTTGCCCGTGACGAGTTGCCCGTCGCCGAAGTCCACCTTGACGGTGACCTCGCCGATGGCGTCCTTGCCGGCGGTGACGCTGCGGAGCTGGTATTCCTGGAGCGAGCCGCGGCGGCCGGTGATGCGGTCGATGGCCTTGAGGGCGGCGTCGACGGGCCCGTCGCCGGTGTGGGCGTCCTGCTTGATCTCGTCCCCCTCCTTGAGGCGGATCGTGGCGGTCGGCACCGCGCTGGTGCCGGAGACCACGTTGAGGTAATCTAGGCTGTAGAACTCCTTCGGCTGGAGGGTCTGGTCCTCGACCAGCGCGGCCAGATCGTCGTCGTAGACGAATTTCTTCTGGTCGCCGATCTGCTTGAACCGCTCGAAGACCTGGACGACCTCCTCCTCGCTCAGGTGGTAGCCGAGGTATTTCAGGCGGACGGCCATCGCGTGGCGCCCGCTGTGCTTGGTCAGCGGGAGTTCCGTCTCGCCCCAGCCGATGTCCTTCGGGTCGATGATCTCGTAGGTGGAGCGCTCCTTGAGGATGCCGTCCTGGTGGATGCCGGCGCTGTGCGCGAAGGCGTTGGCGCCGACGATGGCCTTGTTGCGCTGCACGAGGAAACCGCACATGCGGGAGACCAGCCGCGAGGATTTCACGATCTCGCGGGCGTTCACCCCGGTCTCGACGTCCGGGAAGCAATCCCGCCGCGTCCGGAGCGCCAGGACCACCTCCTCGAGGGCGGCGTTGCCCGCCCGCTCGCCGATGCCGTTGATCGTGCACTCGACCTGCCGGGCGCCATTCCTCACCGCCGCCAGCGAGTTCGCCACCGCCAGGCCCAGATCGTTGTGGCAGTGCGCGCTGAAGATCACGTCGCGCGCGCCCTTCGCGTTCTCGATCACGTGGCGGAACATGCGGCCGTACTCCTCCGGCGTCGCGTAGCCGACGGTGTCGGGCATGTTGATCGTGGTCGCCCCCGCCGCGATCGCCGCCTCGACGATCTTCGCCAGGAAATCCAGCTCGGTGCGCGAGGCGTCCTCCGGGGAGAACTCCACGTCCTCCACGAAACCGCGGGCCCGCCTCACGCCCTCCACCGCCAGCCGGAGGATCTCGTCCTGCGCCTTGCCGAACTTAAACTCCCTGTGGATCTTCGAGGTGCCGAGGAACACGTGGATGCGCCCGCGCTTGCCGGCCGGTTTCACGGCCTCCCCGGCCGCATCGATATCCTTCGGCAGGCACCGCGCCAGCCCCGCGATCACCGGGCCCTGGATCTCCTCGGCGATCTGGCGCACCGCGGCGAAATCCCCCTCGCTGATCACCGGGAAGCCGGCCTCGATGATGTCCACGCCGAGCCGCTCCAGCTGGCGCGCGACCTCCATCTTCTGGCGGATGTTCATGCTCGCCCCGGGACATTGCTCCCCGTCGCGCAGCGTCGTATCAAATATCCTGACTTTATCGCTCATCGTTCATCGCCCGCCGTTCGCACGGTCGGGCCCTCCTCTGTTTCACTGTCTGGCCGGAAAACAAAAAGCCCCGCGACCTCCGGGATCGCGGGGCTTTCTGAAATCCACTCGGGGAAGATTCAGGACCCGGACCCCGGCCCGCCGCTAAGCGGCAGCACCTCCAGAGCCAGAAGCAGATCCAGAACCTTCATCGGCAGGCAAGGATAGACGCGAAAGCGGCGATTGGCAACGGGCATTTTCGGCAGCACCTGGGGGTGAAAATGTAGCCCCTCCGGCTATGGAGGGGCCGTGCGGCGCGGGTCGGCGGCCTGACGGCCGTGGCGACATCTGGAATTTTCGGGCTAGATCCGGTGCCCCGCACGCGGCGCACCACCGGGGCGGAGATTGGTAGGCTGCGCCTTGGCGCACGCGGACGTTCGATTCGGCAGCGTGCGCGAAGGCGCAGCCTACATCGCGACCCAATTTTCGAGTCAGCGCCGCCGCCGCGCGGCGGCGAGCAACCCGGCGCCGCAGGCGAGCAGGGCCCAGCTGGAGGGTTCGGGGATGACGTAGCTGAGGTACATGTCGCCGGTGGTGTCGTAGTAGGTGTCGAAGTATGCGCCCGCGTGGACGCTTTGCAGCCAGTCGCCCTGGATGTCCTGGAAGTTATTGGTTCCGATGTCGAACTTGGCGATGCCGGCGTTGGTGGTCGCGGTCCCGCTGAGATCGAAGAGCAGCCACTGCTGGTTCTGCGCCCAGAACGCGTCGCTCCAATCGACGATGTTCGAGGAGCCGCCCGCGTTGAAGACGAGCTGCAGGTCGGCGCCGGCGATGACATCCAGTTGCCCTCCGGTGACGTTGATGCCGTCGAAGGCGGCCCCGCGGTCGGCGAGGGCGCTGGTGTTGGTGTAGATCTCCCAGACCAGGACCGAATCATTGGAGTAGGTCACCCCGCCGGCAAAGGTCTGGATCCCCGGGGACATGCCCGGCGCGTTGGTGGCGCCTGCCTGAAACACGGCCTTCCCGCCGATAATGCCGGCTCCCCCGAGGAGGGAGCCCCCGGCGACCGTGACCAACCCGGTGGCGGACCGGTTGTCGCCGTTGATGAAGAGACGGCCCATGCTCACGTCGGTGGGGCCCTCGTAGGAATTGCTGCCATTGAGGATCCACGTGCCGGGGTCCAGCTTGACGAGGCGCCCGCCGCCCCCGGTGCTGAAGATATTGCTCTCGATGGTGCCGGTCGCCACGGCCGGCCCGCGCAGCCAAAGGCCGTTGGTGTTGAGGTCAATGGACCCCAGCAGCCTCACGCTCGCCACGGTGGTGTGCGAGCCATGATCGCCGACGAAAATCGGCGCGTCCTGACGGACCTCGAAGTCGTTGCTGTGGAGGGTGTTGCCGCGGAAGATGATCCCGCTGGTCCGCTCGTTGCCGTAGTTGCCGGTGGCCCCGTAGTTAGTCAGCGTCTCCCGGTTGCCGCCGTAGAGTTCCACGGGCCCGGTCCCCATCGCGCCGCTGGCATTAATCGTCAGCTTGCTCCACGTGGTATTCGTCGTGGCGGACCGGTTCTTGTAGATGAGTCCGCCCGTGAACGTATTTGCCACATTCAGCGTCAGGCCGCCCGCGCCGCCCGCCGGTCCATCATAGATCAGCGCGCCATCGCCCGAGACCGCGCCGTTTAAGTTCACCGCGTAGGTCGTGGCGCGGAAGGTCAGGGCAGTGGCCGCGATCTCGATGGGGTTATAGATGGTGGAGGTGGCCTTGCGCGAGGAGTAGAAGATCGGTTGCGTGGACCCGTTGGTGGTGAATCGCAGGGGTTCGCCGGCCACGGCGAAGAGCGGTTCGCTTCCCGTGTTCGTCGCGGTCATGATGCCAAGATAGTTGAGCGTCAGGGGCGTGGCGATGTCGTTGGTCAATGGCCCGCCCGTGGAGCCCGTGTTGACGAAACCGGTGAGGAAGATCCGCGTGGCCGCGTCGCTCACCGGTGCCGTGTCCCCGACCCAGTTCTCGTTGCTGCTCCAGTGCTTGAATGCATCCGTGCCCCCGTCCCATGAGAAGTCGGCCGCGGTCGCGGCGAGCGGGGCCGCGAGGGCGGCCGCGGCGCCGGCCGCACGCATGGTCGTTGCGATGTCAATCCGCGTGGCTCTCATAGACACTCCTCCTGCCTGAATCCAGATCCTGCCATCCTACCCGATCGGCCGCACCCCGTCTTCCGTAATCCTCCAGTGGAAGATTTCGAACGCGGGGGCCCCCCGCCGGAACGGGAAAGGTGCGTGGGGCAGACATTCCTGTCTGCCCCACGCGGTCGTGACGCCGTCTTTTCGAGCTGGATCCCGTGCCCCGCGCGCGGGGCACCACCGGGGCGGAAAATGGTAGGCTGCGCCTTGGCGCACGCGGACGTTCGATTCGGCA
>CAZYWZ010000139.1:0-14959 GCA_964651705.1 uncultured Verrucomicrobiales bacterium | reverse complement strand
GCGCGGATGGGAATCCGCGCCCTACAGGCCGATCCCGTGGCCGATTTTCGAGTCATGCTTGTCGGACTTCACCGAGCCCGACAGATCCCTAAGCGGGCCGGGAGGCCAGCGCGCGCGCCTGGATGCCCTCCGCCAGTCGCATCGTTTCGTATCCCGCCTCGATCGATGCGGCGGGGAGCGCGGCGGCGCCCCGCGATTCCACGGCCCTGAGGAACTCGTAGTCCTGCAGGTAGACGCCCGCCTTGAACTTCTTGTCAAAGGCGCCCGGCTTAGAGAGGCCCTTGTCCTTCTTCCCCGTGCGGAAGGTGACCTCGTTGGTGGAGAGGTTGATCGCCACGCGGTACTCGAGGCCGTGCAGGGTGACGGTCTTGTCGCCCGGGCTGCGCCAGTGCGACAGGAAGACACCGGTGGTCCCGTTCTCGAAAGTGATGAGGTTCGTAAAATCGATGGGCTGGCCATCCAGGCATCGGCTGGCCGCGGGGCCGGAGATGCTCTGGTGCCTGCCGCAGAACAGCGTGAAGAAATCGATCGCGTGGGTCGTGACCTTGACGAGCCGCTCGCCGATCTCCCCGGCCTCGTACTTGTCGCTGCGCACCTTGGCGAGGCTCTCCGGCGCCTCGACCGTGACCGCGTAGGGCCTTCCATAGGAGGAGACAAAGTCGCAGGCCGCAAGGCTGGCCGTGAAGAACCGCCTGTTGTAGGCGGTGCGGGCGACCACCCCGGACTGCTCCGATGCCGCGCGGATGGCCTCGGCCTCCTCGACACAGGTCCCCAGCGGCTTCTCGATCAGCGCGTGGATTCCCGCCTCCATGAGGCGAATGGAGACGTCGCGGGTGGAGGTCCACGTGACGCAGACGATCGCGGCATCGACGCGGCATTTCCGGATCGCCTCTCCGAGGTCCGTGTAATGCTCGGCGATACCGTGCGCCCGCATGAGGGGGCCGGGGTCCGACCGCCCCCGGTTCACCAGGCAGGCCACCGTGGCGCCTCGGATGCCGCCGAGGGCCTTGAGGTGGTACTCGGCGGCCTTGCCGGAACCGATGACCGCGATCCGCATCTCGCGGTCGAGGGCGAGGGGTTCGAACGCCTCCCCGCTCGGGCCCACGCGGGCCGCGCGCTGGAGTTCCGGTGCCAGGATGCCGAATGCCGTGTCCATCAGCTGAAATTGAAGGGCGTGGGGGTGTCTTCCGGAAGCGGGAGGTCCACCGGGGCGCCCCGCTGGAAGGCGACCTGCGCGGCGATGACGGCGCGGACGCTCTCCAGGGCGATCTCCAGATTCCGATCGCGCCGGCCCTCCACCAGATCGTCGAGCGCCGTCTCCAGGACCTGGCTGAACGCCTCGGCCCAATCGGGGGGATCCATCCATGGCACGCGCAGCGCGCGCTCCGAGTCCGACGCGGTCCGGTAGTCGCGGACCACGATGGTTTGCAGATGGTCCAGGATATGGAGTTCCCCCGAGTCGAAATGAAGCGAGATGAAGTCGGCGCGCCCGCCGAAGGGATGCGAGGCGCTGGCCGCCGTCATCGTCGCGCCGTTCGATAGCCGGCACTCCATCCGGCCGTTGAAATCCTGATACCCCCCCTTGTCGAAACCCGCCTCCGCGGTCTCGATCAGCGCACTCTCGACGCGGACCACGCGGGCCCCCGTGAGGGCAAGCACCGCCGCCACGAAATGGGTGCCCATGTGGCCAAGGCCCTTCGGCTTGAACCGCGCCTCGACGTGCCGCAGCGCGCCGAGCCCGCCGCCCTGGATGATCTCGCGGCAGTCGGCGTAGTCGGGCAACCAGTGCCGGAAGTGATTCACGCTCACGGCCAGGCCACGTTCCGCCACGAGACGCTCGAGATCCGCGGCGTCCCGCGCCGAATTGACGATCGGTTTCTCGCAAAAAAACCGCCGGCAGCCGGCGTCCGCGAGGGCGCGGATCAGCCCGACGCGCGAGCCCGCCATGGTCGCGATGACGCTGACGTCGGGGGCGAGCCCCGCGAAGGCACCCAACTCGCCCGTCGTCTCGGCCCCGGGAAACATCTCCCGGGCCATCTCCCGGCGCGCCTCGCTCAAGTCGCAGATGCCCACCAGCTGGTGCCCGGACCGGTGAAGGGCGATGGCCACCTTGAACCCCTGCGATCCCAGACCGACGAAGAAGATCCGGCGCGGGCGGGCGGTCCGGAAGCGAACCCCGTCAAACCCGGCCGGGATCTTCGGCACCTCGGGTGCCGCGACCCGCGCGGCGGGGGGCCGCGCCGACTTCCCTCGGCGGAGAAAACCCCAGGTCATCAGAACAGGGTGTAGATGAACGGCGCCGCGGCGGTGCCTCCCAGGGCGATCAATAGGCCGATCAGCCCCAGGAGCAGGACCAGGGGCAGCAGCCACAGCTTCTTCTTGTGCACGAGGAAGGCCAGCAGCTCCGCGGCGATCCCGGGTTCCGGGGCGGTTTGCGAGAACTTGGGTTCCTGTTTGTCTGCCTCTGTGGTCATAGGATGCCGTCCGTCGTTTCAGTACTGCCTGTAGTAGCGCCGCGCCTCCGGCGGCCCGGGGTGCGGGTGGAACATGCTTTGGGCGCCCCGGGATTTCAGCTGCAGGGGATCGCCGCCGAACCGTTGCCGGAGGAGCGCCATGGGAGTGAATACCAGATAGAAGACGGCCGCGAGGATCAGGTTCGATATCACGAGGCCAATGGCGCACGACACCCCGTACCAGATGAAATAGACGGGCCTGAAGACGGAGGGGAGCGCCAGCGCGCCCAGCCCGGCGCAGCACACCGCGGAGAACGCGATGAGCCACACGTCCAGGTGCGGCCGCAGGCCGGCCGAGAAGCGCGAGACGGCCCAGAGGATGGCCACCAGCACGCCCCCGACGACAAGGAGGTCGCGGCCAAACTTCCGCAGCTCCGGCCGACCGGGCTTCCAGTTGACTTCGGCGAATGGGTTGATCATGGTCTTGGGGTCCGCGCCGCGGCGGGCGCCTGAGGGTTCAGTCCAGGGAAAACGAATCCCGGTACCGGCTGCGCTCGTCATCCGTCCGCCGGGGCATCTCGGACTTGTAGAGCACACAATCCTCTATCACGAGGACGTCCATCTCGGTGTTCATGAAGCAGCGGAAGGCGTCGCGCGGCGAGCAGACGATCGGCTCGCCGCGGACGTTGAAGCTGGTGTTGATGATCACCGGGCAACCGGTCTTCTCGTGGAAGCGCCGCATCAGCCGGTGGAATCGCCCGTGTCGCTCGGCGTCCACGGTTTGGACGCGCGCGGAATAATCGACGTGGGTGACCGCCGGGACGGCCGAGCGCCTGATATTCACCCGCCGCCTGAGGTCCGGGTCGGTATCCATCGTGCGGCGGAGGTCCTCGGGCAGGCGCTCGCGGATCGATTCGTTGACGGGCGCGACGATGAGCATGTAGGGCGACTCGGCCGCAAGCTGGAAGTAGTCGGCGGCGTGCTCCCGGAGGACGCAGGGCGCGAAGGGCCTGAAGGACTCGCGATACTTGATCTTCAGGTTCATCGTGGCCTGCATGGTCTCGCTCCGGGCATCGCCGATGATGCTCCGGGCGCCGAGGGCGCGGGGGCCGAATTCCATCCGGCCGTGGAACCATCCGACGACCTGCTGCCGCGCCATGCGGTCGGCGATCGCGTCGAGCAGGGCCGATTCATCGTCGAAGGCGTGGTAGGGGACGCCCTCGGCGTCCAGGAAGGTGCGGACCTCGGCGCCGCTGGGCCGCGGCCCGAGGAGGCTGCCGCGCTGCGAATCGCCGGCGACGGGGGCCCGCGGATTTTCCAGGAGCTGGTGCCAGGCGAAGAGCGCGGCGCCGAGCGCGCCGCCCGCATCCCCCGCCGCGGGCTGTATCCAGATGCCGTCGAATTCGCCCGAGGCGAGGATCTTGCCGTTGCCGACGCAATTCAGGGCGACGCCGCCCGCGAGGCAAAGATTGCGCGAGCCCGTGAGCTCCCGCGCGTGGCGGCACATGCGCAGCATGGCCTCCTCGGTCACGCCCTGGATCGAGGCGGCGAGGTCCATGTGGATCTGCTCGATCGGCTCCTCGGGATTGCGGGGCTCGCGGCCGAAGAGCCGGTGAAACTTGCGGCCGGTCATCGTCAGGCCGGCGCAGTAATTGAAAAACGACATGTCCATCCAGAGCGAGCCGTCGTCCTTCAGGTCGATGAGTTGCGAGAGGATCTGGTCCCGGTAGACCGGGCGCCCGTAGGGGGCCAGGCCCATGAGCTTGTACTCGCCGGAGTTGACGCGGAAACCGCAATAGTACGTGAAGGCGGAATAGAGCAGCCCGAGCGAATGGGGGAACCGCATCTCCTGGAGCAGGCGGATCTCGCGGCCCTTGCCGTGGCCGATCGTGGCGGTCGCCCACTCGCCCACGCCGTCCATGGTCACGATCGCGGCCTCGGGAAACGGGGAGGGAAAGAACGCGCTGGCGGCGTGCGCCTCGTGGTGCTCGACGTACGCGAGGGGACCGGCGTAACCGGGCCCGACCCCGGAGCGCAGGTCGCCCCTGAGCTTGAGCTTCCGCTTGAGCCAGAGGGGGATCGCCTTGGAGAAGGAGGCGAAGCCGCGCGGCGCGAACGCGAGGTACGTCTCGATCAGGCGGTCGAACTTCTGGAGGGGCTTCTCGTAGAAGACCACGTAGTCGATGTCCGCGGGCGCGATGCCGGCCTCCCGGAGGCAGTAGTCCGTGGCGTTCCGCGGGAAGCCGGCGTCGTGCTTGATGCGCGTGAAGCGCTCCTCCTGCGCGGCGGCCGCGATGGCGCCATCGACGACGAGCGCCGCGGCGGAGTCATGGTAAAAGGCGGAGATTCCCAGGATGTTCACGGCTGCTTGGGGGACCCCTTCAACGCGTCGATCGCCCTGGCGATCTCTTCGGCGACGATGGCGTTGCCGCGGTCGCTGAGGTGGACGCTGTCCATCATGATCGTGTCGTCTTCCGGATCCGCGTCGCGGACCCGGATCGGTAGGGCCGCGAAATGCCCGTCGAAACAGGCGCTCAGATCGATGATCGGAAAATCCTCCGGCAACAGGGCGAGAAGCCGGTCCCGGACGTAGGGGAAGTCCTTTCTGTCGTATTCGACGAAGCGCTCGCCCCAGTCCTCGGGGCAGGACTTGTGCATGCTCGCCACGGGATGCAGCACCGCGAAGAACTCGGCCCCGTTGGCAAGGCACACCTGGCGCATGATGCGGAAGTTCCAGGCCAGCCGCTCGGCGACCTCGTCGAGCACGTGCTCGGGGAGCGCCGGCTGCGGTCGCCCCGCGAGCTTGACCTTCTTGAATCGCTCCTTCTTTCCCTCGTCGCCCCCCTCGTCCCTTGATGCGGCGAGCCGCCAGCGCGCCACCATCGCGGTCAGGTTGGGGAAAAACACGCTGTGCCAGGACGGCCTCTTGAGGTCCTCGGGGCGCTCGACGATCTCGTCCATGGCCGACTTGAGCTGGTCGAAGCACTCCGGGGTGCCGGGGGGGAATCCGTACCCCTTGAGGTAGTGTTTCTGGGCCAGACGGAGGTCGTTGCTCCACTCGAAGTCGATGACCCTCTTGGGACGGTGCGCGAGCAATTCGTTAGTCAGGCGGAAGAGGTTCTGCGTCGAATTCCACGAGGGGACACCGGTGTCGATGTAGAAGAACTCCCCCTGGGATGCGTTGAGGTGCCCGGCGATGGTCACCTCGTTGGAGGAGGCCCACAGCCCGAATGCCGTGGAACCGCCGATGATGAAGGAGAGCTTGCGGTCGCCCGCCCGCTCCGGCCCCGCGGCGCGGAACCCGCCCGGCACAATGCTGCACACCTCATTGCCGATCTTGACCTGCTCTTTGGGGTCCAGCGGAAAGAAAAAGAGGTAGTGGGGGTGCAGGTGCTTGACCATGAACGGGTGGTACGCCGTCCTGAGGTGACGCATGATCGGGGGCTCGCTCTCCTTGAGACTCCAGGGCTTGTCGGGGTTCTGCGACCCCAGCCACAGCTCCGCGGCGACCGCGCCAAAGACCGCGACAAACACGGTCCAGACGGCCCCGATGACGAGCCAGGCCAGGGTCTTGCCGCTCAAGATGCGCATGGGTCGGGGCACGGGTTTCGTATGCAATTTTGGCGGCACCGGAAAACCGCGGACTCCCGCGGTCGATGCGATGCAACCCGAATAACGGGGACTTTTAGCGGGTATTTGCGACTGGTCAACAGGTATTCCCTCGTATTCGGGGCCGGGGGCGGGCCAGGTCTCAGGCCGGCGCGACGGCGAAGATCGGCCCCATCGAGTCGAGCCCCTGATCGAATTCCGCCGGATCGAACGCGCCCCGCCCTTGCGCGACCCGGAGAAAATCGTCCAACGCGCGACCCAGGCTCTCGCGGATGGCGGCGGCGTAGTCCAGCGTCCATTCCCGCACGAGGGGCGGGTCGGTGAAGCGCCCGGCCGGGTCAAACGTCTCGCGCGGCGAGCGCAAACGGGCGGCCCGACCATCGAAGTGCCAATACCCATTTTCGCCCACGAGGGTCCAGTGGTTCAGGAAGGGGCCGGCGTAGCTATGGCGCAACGTCACGCGGACACCCGATTCCATCCACAGCCGAAGAACGGCCGTGTCGGGGGGGCCGTCCCGCCCCGCCACCCAGAGGAACTCCCCCTCGCTGCGCCGCACGCGCCCAAAGAACAGCAGCGCCAGATTCACGAAGTGCACCCCCACCGTCTCGAGGACGCCCAGCGACTGGCCTTCGCGCCCCCGCCAGGAATCCCGGTATTTCGGGGTGAAGGCCAGACCGTGGCTGGTGTGCACGTCCCAGAAAATCACGTCGCCCGTCGCCGGCGCGCCGACCACCTCGCGCATGGCGTCCACCACCGGGGAAAACCTGAAGTTGAAGTTGATGCGGGTCCGCCTCTTGCGCTCCACCGGCCAGCGCCGGAGCGCCTCGGTCTGCCCGGGCGTGGACACCGCGGGCTTCTCCAATAGGATGTGGCCGGGAAAAGCCGCGAGGCGCTCCAGATACTCGGCGTGGGTGGGGGTCGGGCTGGCGATGATCACCGCGTCGCAGCCCAGGATCCTCCCGAAATCCCGCGTGAGCGGCAGGTCCGGGGCTTCGGCGTGACCGGGGAGAAAGACGCATTCGAGCCGCGCGTCGGGCCGGCCCATCAGCAGACGGATATGCCGGTCGGCCTGGCCGCGCCGCCCGATGACACCGACTCGAAGAACGGCCACCCCAAGACCCTCTTTCTAGCAGAGCGGGCACCGGTCGCAGGGCACGTGCCTGCCGCGCAGCCCGGCCAGATGATCGCGTCTCAATTTCTCGTACCCCTCGCCCCGCCAGATATCCGTCAGGGTTTGCGCGCGCGCGTCGCCGACCCTCAGGAATGAGCGATAATCGAAATCGCAGGGGTTGACCACCCCGTCGTACCACACGTACATCCTCTCCCAGAACAGCGAGCATGGCCGGGCGACATCCGATTTCGGATTCGCGTAGCTGTCCCATCGAGGGAAGGCTTTCTTGAGGGTCACCTGATCCGCGCGCTCACCCCAGAAACT
The DNA here is from genome assembly GCA_964651705.1 of uncultured Verrucomicrobiales bacterium. GTDB lineage: Bacteria > Verrucomicrobiota > Verrucomicrobiia > JADLBR01 > JADLBR01 > JADLBR01. The sequence goes on along the minus strand of CAZYWZ010000139.1, from coordinate 7,462 downwards.
CGCCATCTGGTCCGGGTCCTGATCCTCGCGCACGAGCACTCCCGAGACCCTGGTCACGGTCGGGGATCTCGGGTAATCGCGGGCGCGGATGGCATTGAACCGCTCGATGTTGGCCACCACCTCCTCAAAACGGCCCCCCACGCGGATCGCCTCGTAGGTCTCTTTCGTGCCAGAATCCACGGAGAAGACCACCTCGTTGACGCCGGCCGCGAGGATGTCGTGGCACAGTTTCTCCGGGAGGCGGGTGGCGTTGGTGTTGATCTTGATGTCCATGGCCCCGGAATCGGCCACGTAGCGGAGCATGTCCCCAAAGCGCTTGTGGAGAGTGGGCTCGCCTCGCGAGGCCATCGTGATCGCGTGGCACCCGTGCGCGCGGGCCTGATCCACGACGCTGACGAAAAGCTCCCACGGGATCATCCCCATGGGATCTTTCCTGTACGCCTCGTCAACCTGGAAGCACATGACACACCTGAGGTTGCACATGGACGCGGGCTCGATCACGAGGTGCAGCGGGAACGCCCCCAGCTTGCGAAGGCGGGGGTACACCTTGAATTTATATCGGTACACGAGGTACTCGATCCACCGCGAATCCGGCTGCCGCTCCATCCAATCGACCTCTTGGGCGGAGAGGGTGAAGGTGCGCGCCGACTCGTCCATCCGCACGCTGCTGGAGACCCGCAGCTCGGCCAGGTCCGCGCGAAGGCGCCCCAGGATGTCGCCGCGTTCCTCGTCAGGGACGCCCGCGGTCTCGGGCGCCGCCCGCAGCAGCGCCGAGAGGCGGTCGCGCATGGCGTCCGGGATCTGCCGCGCCGCGCCCTTGAATACGCCGTAGTCTCGCTTCGCGATCGGTGGTGCCTTTGGGTTGGCTTCCATAGGGGTTTTGCGCGGCGGCGGCATCTCAAGGCCAACATTCGCCCTAGCCCGGGACCGGCGGGGCGATCTGCCTCGGAAACACCATGGCCGATGATGGCATAGTCCCCCGGTTCAAGCAAGGGGCGCGCGGGGTCCCAACTCCTCGCGTAAGGCCGCACCCAGGGGCGCAACGCTTGGGGATGTAGGGCGCGAAATCCCTTTCGCGCCACGGGCAACCGGCAGGGACGCGCGTGGCGCGGATGGGAATCCGCGCCCTACAAGACGCGACAGGGTGAGGTGCGCGGATCCTATACGGTTTGTCGAGGGCACATCGGTCGAGGAGTACGCCTTACGCGAGGATCAGGGGGGACCTTGACCCATGGGGCCTCGGTGCCATTGTGCCTGAATGCCCCGACATCACACGCCCGCGGCGGTCCGCCTCGCGGACTTCTTGGCCCGCGAGAGGCAATGGATCACCCGTCTGCACCGGTGGCTGGGCGGGCGCATCATGAGGGCCGTGATACGCCGCACCGTGGACTTCACCGGCTTTCGGCCCGATCGTTTCACCGTCCTCTGCCTGGAGCGCCGGAACTTCGAGCGCGACATCGAACAGCTCCGCATGCGGACTCGCTGCAACTGGCTTGGCCTGCGCTCGCGGGTGCTCGGGCCAGCCCTGTGGGCATTCATCCCGCAGGAATTCCGCAAGCAGACCGACTATTTCGCCTGCCGCGTCCCGGAGGCCGAGGCCGCGTTCTCTGCGGCCGGCGCCTTCGTCGCGGAACTCCTTGCGGACATGGCCCGCCGGCACCGGCTGGACGCCGTCATGTCGGCAAACACGGACTACTGGCAAGACGAGAGCCTGAAGCGGGCATGCGCCCGCCTCGGCCTGCCTTTTCTTGTCCTGTCCCGGGAGTATTACAACACCGAGGCCAAGGTAGAATGGAAGCAGCAGCGTTACGAGGAGAGCGGCTTCCGCTTCGAGGGCGCCGGCGTCGCGGTTTTCGGGCCGAAGATGCTCGCGACCCTGACCTCTGGCGGCGTCTGCCCGCCGGACCGCATCTGGATCACGGGGCCGCCTCGCCTGGACGTCTGGCGCACCGGGCCGGGGGCGGAACCAAAGGACACCCTCACGCTCCTCTCGTTCGCCCGCAAGATCTATCTGGCGACGGGTGTCTTCGAGTCGATGCTCGATGCCTTTGCGCGGTTCTCGTTGCGCCCCGAGGCCCGAGGCATCCGGTGCGTGGTCAAGGGCAAGAACCGCGCCGACTCGGACAACGTCCGCCGGATGCTGTCCGAGATCCCCAACCGGCTGATCGTGACCGACGGCATGGACATCGCGGCCCTTTTCCGGCGCTCGAGGGTCATCGCGGGTTTCAATTCTCTGGCGGTCCTCGAGGGCCTGCTCACCCCGGCGGCGGTGTGCTGCCCGGCCTGGGGCGACGCGGCACGCGACCCCGCCGAGATGCTCATCGACCCCGGCGCGCCCGACGCGGCCCGGGCGGTGTCGTTTGTCCGGTCGCCCGAAGAGTTCACACAGCTGCTGGTGGCCGCGGCGGAAGGGCGCCTCCCGGCCTCCGATGCCGGGGCCAGGCTGAGGCTGGTCCGGGAGCACTTCCATTATCCCGAGGAGGGGACGTGCAGCGGGGAGGTCGAACGTTTCGCTCTCGAGGCATCGGCCCGGTTTCGCGCCGGGCGCGCGGGCGCCGCGCCGGACTCCGGGCCGGCGCGGGACGCGGGGTAGTCGGCGCCGCCGTGGCCCGACGCGGGGCGCCCGGTCAGGCCCCCGCGTCCCAGCCGAACGACATCCCGAGCAGCGCCTCCAGTTCCTGATTGTGCGGCGCGTAGAACTCGGCGAGCCGACGCCGGGTCTCGGCGCGCATGGGCTGGTACACCCCGGGGTTCAGGGGTTGCCGGCTGACCCCGTGCCACCGGGCGATGCCCAGGAAGTCGCAGATGCGGTCGCAGCAGCCGTCCGCGTCGCTCCGGAAACGCTCGCTGGAGAGGACCAGCAACTGATCCCGCGAGAACCAGCGCAGGTATTCGCCGATCTGCGCCGCGTACAGGCCGCGCGACCGATACGAAAAATGTCGGAGCGCCACGGGGTCGTGCGCCTCGTCATGCCTCAGGCGCTCCAGGTCGGGGGCGAGCCGCTGCTCCTCTCGCTCGAGCGCCTCCTCGAACGTGAGGTCCTCCCGCCCCCCTTTCTCGAGTTCGTGCTGGTAGTGGGAGTAGGCGCGATCCACGGGGTTGCGCAGGATGGCGATCAGCCGCACCCCGGGGGCGAATCCCGCGATCCGCCGGGCGGCGAGCGGGTGATAGAGATAGAATGGCGTGCCCTCGCCCGTGACGGCGCGGGCGCGCCGCCGCATCGCCCTGCCCCACAGGCGCCAGCGGCGCGGGAAGTGGGACAGGTACCAGCCCTCGCCCCGCCGGAAATGCCGGCTGAAATAGTGGACCTCCTTGCGGCTGGGTGGCACGACTTGGGGGTGGCGGGAGAGGTAGTCGAAGAGCGTCGTCGTTCCCGCCTTCATGGCTCCCAGGACGATGAAATCGGGCCTCGCCCGGGCCATGGGATCCCATCGGCGGTGGCCGGTTTGCGGGGATTCGTGCGCCGCCATGCAAAAACTCTATCGGCTGGCCCCCCGGCCGCGGGGATCGCCGGCGCCGGATGCCCTGGCCCGCGCGCGGTCCAAGAGCGTCGTCACGTACGCCGTGCCGAAACGGGGGTCCAGCTCCTGGGGGTCCGCCAGAATCCAGTCCGCGTCGCCGTATCCCGCCGCGCGCAGGAACGGCTTGTACGCGTCCGCGAGCAACTCGATGTCGCCGGGCGTAAACCAATGGCGCCAGTCGCCGGCGGACTTGTGGCGGACCACCTTGGACCTGCCCTCGTGCACGATCTCGGTCTCGCGCCCCACCGGAAAGCCGAGAAAGCCCTCCAGCGCCTCGAAGCGGCCCTGCGCCATGTCTTCGAACTTGAAGCGGAAACAGGCGGATCCCGACCGTTCCAGGAACTCGCTTGCCGCCCGATATCGCTCGCGCTCCGCGTCCGCCACATCCCCGCGGGAGCGGGCGACGCCCCCCGCGACGCAGTGGCGCGCGATATCCAGCAAGGCCACGCCGCCAGGGTTGGCCTCCTTGGCGATCAGCAGATCCCAATAGGCCGCAAACATGGGATCACCTTCCGCGACGCCCTTGTGCCAGTGAAAAAGCGTCTCGCTGACCAGCAGGTCCCGCGGGTCCCGGGTGATCCAGACCACCCGATCGTACCCCGCCTCCCGGATGTGCGCTTCGATCAGCGCGAAATCGCGCCCCTTCCGAAAATTGATCGTATGCTTGCACACCAGGGGCGAGATCCCGGGCCGCAGTTTGGGTGTCCCGCCACTGAAGACCTGGCAGCCGGGCAATCCCGCCGCGACCTTATACAGCAGCGCGGTGGTGCCGGCCTTGCCCATCCCGAAAACAAGCACCCTCATGCTCTCTCCTTCACCGCGTCCAGGGCGCGACCCACCGCGGCGGCGCAACCGCCGATGGCGAGCGCCGCCATCCATATCAGGATCGGGGCCACGGGCACCATGTGGCGATCCCGGATCTCGCTCACCAGCAGGAATGCGGTGGCGAAAAAGACCACGAGCGACAGCGCCCAAGGGCCGGCCACCCGCCGGCGGGCAGGCATCCACGCCACCAGCAGCCCGAGCGCCACCAGGCAGCCGAAGATCGTGGGGCGGAACTCCCAGAGCAGCACGGGGCGCCCCGATGCATCTTTCGGGGATAGCATCGCAAAGGCTTCGCCCAGCGGCACCATGAGGGCCCGAAGCGTCTCGCGCGCCGGCGACAGCAACCCGGGATAGTAGCGGCGCATCGCCTCTTCCGCGCCCAGCATCCTCCCTTCGGGCCCCACCGCAAACAGGCGCTCCATCATCTTGCGCCTCGGTTTCTCGCCCGTGAGGCCCGCCTCATAATGCCCGAGAAAATCCGTCGGGTCCACCTCATCGCTGCCCAGGTGCGGGGCGGGCATCCCGAGGCTCATCATGACCGCGATCCGCTGGAGGACCATGTAGGCGTACAGGTGGGGCTCGGCAAGTATCGCCTCCCGGGCGAGTTCCGAGTAGACGCGGAACCGCGTCTCGTCCCCCGCCTTCCCGAGGTCGCGCCACAGGGGGTACGTGTCCTGCTTCTGCGGCTTGCTGATGAAATGCCAATCCTCGTCGCCTTCGACCAGATAGGCGTGATCGATCCCGGCCCGCGCCCGCCGGATCAGGTGCGCGATCTCGGCCTTGTACTCGGCGTGGGCGGGACGTTCCAGCTGGATGATCGGGAAGACCGCATCGATGAGGTGGGCGTGCTTGGTGCCCTCCGAGCCCATGGCCATCAGCAGGGGCAGCATCGCGACCGCGGCGATGATCCGGCGCAGGGTGAGCCCGCGCCACAGGCCCGTGGCCAAGAAACCCAGGCCCAGCCCGGGCACGACGAACCAGACCGCGGGCCGCGACAGCAGCGCGAGGGCCATGGGCACGAAAAACGACCACCACCGCCGCGACCTCGGGCCCCCGATGCCGCCGGCCCAGCTCGCCCATCCCGCCATGGCGAACGCCACCAGCGGCGCCATCAGGACGCCGCTCTGGTTGTGGATCTCGCCGTTGAGGAGCAGCGGCACCACCGCATAGGCCGACGTGCCCAGAGGCACCGCAAGGCGCCATGCCGGGCAACTCTTGCGGATCGCGTAGCCCACCGCGGCGATCGAGGCGAATCCTAAGGTCCTCTGCACCACCGCCATCAGGATCAGGGGATCGAACGGCGACGCGGAAAACACCAGCAGCAGGATCGGGTAGATCCAGCGGCGCTTGTCCGGGAATTCGATCTCCGAGTCAAACAGGGCGCTGGCCGCCAACACGAAATACGAGAAGGAATCGGCGCCGATCAGGTTCCGCGGGAACAGGCAGAACAGCCAGACGCGGGCGGCCAGGCCCAGAAGGATGCCCGGGAGAGACCACAGCAGCGCATCGCGCAACGCCGGGCGCCGTCCGAAGAAATCGACGCAGCGAGCCCACCAACCTGCCATCCGAGCCACCGGCTAGTCCTCCACCTGATAGCTGTCGAACCCGTCGATCGCCTCCCGCCAGGCAGGCGCGTCCCCGCCCGCGACCACGTGGTCGGCGGCGCGGTACCCCATGAACAGCGAGTGATGGATGTTGTTGTGGAGGAAAAGTCCCTGCCTGCCCAGCAGCAGCAGATTGTCGAAATGCCCGGCCCACTCCCGCTGCGCGCGGACGTCCTTCTCGTAGCCTATGCGATAGATCGGATAGACGAAGGAGGCCGAGACCGAATGGATGTCCAGGACCGGGGCCGCCAGCAATCCGTGGCGCTCGAGGTGGGGCCGCGCCTCGGCGAAGAGTTCCTCCGCCGACCGGCGGCTCCCCTCGCGGTCGGTGAAATCCAAACAGAGCACCGTCTTGTCGGCCGGCACCATATCCGGGCTGAACTTCTTCTGGTCGGAGACCCGGTTGAAGGGCACGTCGGTCGTCGGGAAATAATAGGCGTCCGCATCCCCGACGCTGGGCGTGTCGAGGCAGATGTGCAGGATGTGGCCGGCGCGCCATTCCAGGGATGTCTGCGGCGCCGGCGCGGGCGCCCCCCGCACCGCCGCGGCGAGCGATTCGAACGAACCGGTCCACAGGAGGTAATCGAAGTCCAATTCCTCGGCGGCGCCATCGGGCCCAACCAGGCCGATGCGCCGCGCCCGGTTGCCCCCGGCCTCGACAAAAGCCACGCGCGTGCCGGGGCGCAGGCGACAGGCCCCGTGATCCCGCAAGGCGTTCTCCAGGGACTCGGCCATCTGCCCGTAACCGCGCCGCGGGTAGTAATAGAATTTCGGCGTGCGGCCGCCCATGGCCTTGAGCAGGAGGGAGCCAAAACCTCGGGTTGTGATCCGCTTGGTGGCCTGGATGGCGGAGAGTTCCCCGGGCGGCCGGCCCCACACCTTCTCGGCGTACGGGGCATAGAAGATGCGGTTCAGGGTGTGGCCAAACCGTCGCGCGACGGCCTCGTCATACGAGCGCGGCGCGCTCCCATCTTGCCGCAGCGACGCGCGAAACGCGTCCGCGGCGCACCGGAGCGCCGTGGCCGGGGACATGCCCCGGAGGAGGCCGCCGAGGCTCAGCGGGTAACGGAGTTGCCGCCCCTCAAGAAAAATCAGCCCGCGCCGGGGCCGCTCCAGCAGATCGTCACCCAAGAGCTCCCGAAGGTCATCCAGGACCTCGGGGGCCGTCGCCGAATGGAGGCGATGCACCCCGATATCGGCCTTCCAGGTCAGTCCCGGGCAGGCGCGCGATGGCCACGAGAGCGTCCGCGCGAGTCCGCCGAAGACCGGTGCCTGTTCCACCACATCGATCTGGCAGCCGGCGTCCCGGAGGCGGTAGGCGGCCGCCAGCCCGGCCGGGCCGCCGCCGACAATGATGACTCGATAGGGTGCAGACATGACCAAACTTTTCATGCTACCATATAGGCCCGCGGGCTTCAATGGCTCAGGTGGGGCCCCAAATCCTCGCGTAAGGCACTACCCGGAGGCGCAACACTTGGGAATGTAGGGCGCGAAATCCCTTTCGCGCCACGG
>CAZYWZ010000138.1:0-15456 GCA_964651705.1 uncultured Verrucomicrobiales bacterium | reverse complement strand
TTCGGGCTTCGGCGCCCCACCGAGCCCCCGCCGAAGGGCGAAGGCCCTTCGCTACTAGCGAGTTACGTCGTATTTTCGAGTCAGCGCCGCCCGGCGAGGCGCCGCTGGAGCATGGCCTCGTGGAGATCGGGCGGCTCGATCTTGCCGGGGCCGATGGTCTCGAGCCAGCGGCCCTGGGGATCCTTGATGTCCTTGCCGGGGATCTTCAGCCCGACGACATTCATCCGGTCGGGGCCGAGCCTCGATGGCCACATCTGGGATTCCTTGGTGCGGATGTTCCAGAATGTGGCGCCGGCGGCGGTGTGGTTGCCGCGGTTGCCGCCGCCGCCCGAGGCGAACAGTCGGGTGCCCTTGCCCGCGTCGATGTCGGTGAAGAGGTTCTCGTAGGGACCCCACCGGTGATGGTCCATGTTGAAGTTCACGCCGCTGCCCTTGGAGAAGACGTTGCCGGTCGAGGCGCCGCTGACCGTGACGTCGTGGTAGAACATGGTGTCGATGGTGAATCGGGTGCACAGGCAGTCGGCGCCCTCGAGGGAAACGCCGTGGTGGCCCGTCATGCCCTCGGGGCCGGTGCGCTTCTTCGTGGCGGTCAGGACGATGCCATCCACCGTGCCGAATACGCCGCGCAAGAAGGGGCCGTTGTCGGCGTTGGTCATCTTGACATTCTTCACCCAGCAGTGGGCGGCGTTCTTGATCTCGATCGGGTTGAAGCCTTTCTCCTTGAAGTGCCCCGCGTAGGGCTCCTCGGGGCACTCGAAGCCGATCTCCTCGAAGCCGACCTCGGTCACGTCGGGCGCGAAGGTGGCGACGGTCGGTTCCCACTCCTTGCGGGTATCGAAGCGCAGGGGCCGATCCACCTCGATCGCGTTGGGGCGCGCGGCGGTCACGCGGAAAACTTGGGAGACCCGCTTGGTGTAGGACCCCTTGATGCCCGAGGCGTTGCCCGCCTTGCCCCGATACAGGTAATCCACGAGCGTTCCGACCTTGTCCGCCATGGTGAAAAGGATCTCGTCTCCCTCCGCGAAGGAGTGCCCCTCGGCCATCAGGGTGGTCGAGCCGCGCGAGGCCTGGCCGGTGACCGGGATGGCCGTCCCGGAGGTGAGCGTCCTGCCCGACACCGAGATCAGCCCGCCGCCCCAGGACCATGCCGTGGTCGGTTGCCCGCCGTCGTTCTTCGTCGGGGAAGGCTTGATCGCCTCCAGGCCGCGCGTGAAGACGATCACGGTCTTCTCCGGCCCCTCGCCGCGCAAAACGATCCCGCCCTTTCGGATCTCGATGATGTCGGATACGAGGTAACGACCGGAGGGAAATAGGATCGCGCCGTCCGCAGAGCCATCGATCGCGTTGCGGATCGCCTCGGTGTCGTCGGTCTTGCCGTCGCCCTTCGCGCCGAAATCCCGGACCGAGGCTACCCGCTTCACGGTCGGGATCGGCTTCTCGCCGCGCTGGTACCCGGCGAAGGAGAAGTCCGGGAGCGGCCCATCCGGGCGCCACTTTTCGCCGCGCTGACCCCAGAGTTCCGAGGTCTGCTGGCCGAAGGCGGGGGAGAGGCACAAGGAGAAAATGGCCGCGGCGCGCAGCGCCGCGACCAACCGGCGTAAACCAGACAGGCGCATGGCTGGAATGTAGCCATATTCCGCCTCCCCGCCAGCGCGGGTTCGTGGCCCGCCCCGCGAATCGAAAGGCGCCGCGTGCGCCGATAAAAGCCGCGGCGCACTCAAAAATTCGTACGGCGCACCGCCCTTTGGGTCAACCTTGGGCCCAAGGGTTTTGAACAAAGGAGGGCCCCGAGCGCGTTGCCGCTGCCCAGGGTCACTGGGACTAGGCCTAGGTCATTCCGCTATCAAAGAACGAATTCGTCCCCGGACCGGCAATTTAGCGCACTCGCACGATGTCGGGCTGGAGCGCCAGATCGATTCCGTGGGGTCATTTTCTGCCCTGGAGCCATTTGGCGAGCGACGCGGCGCTCTCGGCGGAGCGTCGGCCGGCGAGGAGTCCCTCGACGCTGATGTCCTCGTCGAGATCCGGCCAATGGATGCCCTCGCCGTCGCCAATCAACTCGTGGCGGCCGCGCTCGCTCGGCGTGCCATGCAGCAGTCGAGGGTACCACGCCAACGGCACCGAGAGGCTGCGCCCATCGTCCAATCGGACCGTCATCGCGTCCTCGGTGAAGGCGACCTGATCCGCCCGCACGTCCCGGTCAGTGACCAAAGTGCTCATGCCAGACCTCCAAAATCTTCTCCTGCCTCTCTTCTACAATCTTTTGGATCGCGCGCAACTCGTGATCGCCGAAGCGCCGGGACCGCGCCAGTCGAACGGGTTCGAGCCAGAACTTCGCCGTGGCCCGCTCACGCCGGATGTGGACATGCGGTGCCTCCGCCCCCTCTGCGGAGTAGAAGAAGAGCTTGTATGGTCCGATGTCCTCGATCATCGGCATGATTCCTGCCCGCGTGGATGCCGGTCCATGTTGGGCCGCCGCGGCGCTGACGCAATGCCATTTCCGCTGAGGTCTCCCGCCCCGTCGGCGTCCCGCACCTGCCTCCTCCGATGTCATGGACGCGGGCTTGCGCAAAAGCCTGACCACGCAGATTCTCGGACCCGATGGCGTCCCATCTGGTTGTCGTCGCCCGTTCTTTGACACTTGGCCGTTTGCCTCCGCCAGACCGGCGCACCCCAACCCGCTTCAAAAACCTTGGACCCAGGTAGGCGCTATCGTTGGGGCGGACGGGCGGCGATGGCCTGGGCGGTTGTCGGGGTGGGGTTATCGGCGGGGGTGCTTGGGGATTGGGCGAGGGCCAGGGGGGCCGTTTGCGCTGGGGTGGACGCGGCGGCGGCGGCGCGTTGGGCGGCGGCGGGTTTGCTGGCGCGGCCGGTGCGGTCGATGGCGGTGACGGCGATGCGGTCGGGGAGCGGGGAGCCATTTTTCCAGAAGGCGACGTTTTTATCGGCGGGGTGGATGCGGGTTTCCCATCGTCCGTCGCGGAGGGTCTGGACGGCCCAGAGCCAGGGGGTGCCGCCGCCGTTGGGTTTCCAGGCGAGGCGGGTGCCGGAGTCGTCCTGCCCCGATTGGAGCGAGGGTGTGGCGGGGGGCGAGCCGGAGAGCCAGGGGGATTCTGGCACGATGGCGCGGTCGGTGAAGACCTTTTCCTTGAGGAGGCCTGCGACGCCGCGGCGGTCTTCGATGAGGTGTTTGATGCTCCAGTGGATATGGCCGAGGGAGGAGGAGGCGGGGGATTTGTCTCGGACGAACTGGATCTGCCGGGCGATCTCGGAGGCGGTGCGGGATTTGCCGATGCGGTCGACGGCGAGTCCGGGCCAGAGGTGGCGGTGGCGGGGATTCTGCTTCAGCCACCAGTCGAGCAGGGCGGGGAAACTCTGTTTTGGCGCGTCGATATTCCAGTACAGCTGCGGCGCGAGATAATCGATCCAGCCTTCCTGGAGCCAGCGGCGGGCGTCGGCGGCGAGGTCCTCGAAGGCGTCGATGTCGGCATGGACCGAGGAGGGGTACCCGGGTCGCCAGATGCCGAAGGGGCTGATGCCGAATTTCACCCAGGGTTTCGCCTTCTGGATGTCGGCCTGGAGGCGGCGCACGAAATCGTCGACATTGGAGCGCCGCCATTCCGAGCGGCCGAGTTTGCCGCCCATGGCGCGATATTTTTGCCAGGTCGCGTCATCGGGGAACGGCAGCTGGCCGCCGCTGCCGCCCTTGACGGGATAGGGGTAGAAGTAATCGTCGAGGTGGACGCCATCGATGTCGTAGCGGCGGACGACGTCGAGGATGACGCGGAGGGAATATTCCCGGGCCTTGGATTCGCCGGGATCGAGCCATAGGTATTGGCCGTAGCGTCGGACGAATTCGGGGTGTTTTTTGCTGACGTGGGAGGGGGCGGCGGCGTGGTCTCGGTTGGGCATCGCGCGGAAGGGGTTGAACCAGGCGTGGAGCTCGAGGCCTCGCTCGTGGGCGAGGCGCACGGCGAGCGCGAGGGGGTCGTAGGCCGGCTCCGGGGCGCGCCCCATGCGGCCGGAGAGCCACTGGGACCACGGTTCGAGGTCGGATTCGTAGAGGGCGTCGCAGCCGGGGCGGACCTGAAAGATGATCGCGTTGAGTTTGAGGTCGACGGCCCGGTCCATGAGCGCGACGAGTTCGGCCTGTTGGCGGCTGGCGGGGAGGCCCGCCTTGGAGGGCCAGTCGATGTTGTAGACCGTGGCGACCCAGGCGCCGCGGAACTCGCGCGCCAGCGGTGGCGGGGCCTGCTTGGAAGGGGCGAAGGGTTCGCCCGCGGGCGAGGCGGGGGCGAGCGCGAGACAGGCGAGAAACGTCAGCCTTGGGACGGCGCGCGTTGCGAGAGAGCATCCGGGAGTCGGTTTCTTCATGATCGGGTACGTGAGACCCTCTTCTTGCCATGGCGCCAGAGAAATGCCAGCCCCCCGCGCGGCGTGGTGGGGCCGGCGCTCGGCTCGCTCACGCTCGCCGCTACGCGCAGGTCGCACTTGAGGCAGACAGGAATGTCTGCCTCACGGACCCGCGTTGAAATTTCTGGAGCTGGGGCAGGCATCCGGCCTCCGTGCAAAATTAGACAGATTTCGGTCCCGGGGCGGGCCAATCGGGGTCCGCGCCCTCGAAAATTGAACATTTGGCCCTAATTTGTTTGCAGCGCGAGATGAAGCCTCTAAACGTTTTTTCCGCAATGAGCAAACCGGGTTGGAGCACCGCGGCGGAGGCGGCCGCGCAGGGCCTTTACGCGCCGGGGTTCGAGCACGACTCCTGCGGGGTCGGGTTCGTCGTCGACGTGAAGGGGCGCAAGTCGCACCAGATCGTGCAACAGGGTCTGCAGATTCTCCGGAATCTGGAGCATCGCGGGGCATGCGGCTGCGAGGTCAACACGGGTGACGGGGCGGGCATCCTGATGCAGATGCCGGACAAGTTTCTGCGGAAGGCCTGCGCGGCGGAGGGGCTGGAGCTGCCGGGGCCGCTGCAATATGGTGCGGGGATATTTTTCATGCCGCGGGATGCGGGGCAACGGGCGGAGTGCGAGCGGATTTTCGAGGGGATCGTGGCGGCGGAGGGGCAACGATTCCTGGGCTGGCGGACGGTGGCGACGGACGGCTCGATGCTCGGTGCGTCGGCGCGGCGCGACGAGCCTGCGGTGCGGCAGGCGTTCATCGCCCGGGGCGCGGCGATCCGGGACGACGCGCACTTCGAGCGCAAGCTCTACGTGATCCGGCGGCTGGCCGAGCGGGCGATCCGCTATTCGGGGGAGGTGGCCGGCGGCAACCATTTCTACGTGCCGAGCCTTTCCTACAAGACGATGGTCTTCAAGGGCATGCTGACCTCGGATCAGGTCGATCCGTTCTACCCGGAATTGAATGACCCGGACATCGAGAGCGCGCTGGCGGTGGTCCACTCGCGATTCAGCACCAACACCTTTCCCTCGTGGAACCGGGCGCACCCGTACCGCTTCCTTTGCCACAACGGCGAGATCAACACCCTGCGCGGCAACGTGAACTGGATGCACGCGCGTCAGGGGCTTTTCGCCTCGGAGGTTTTCGGTGAGGATCTGCCCAAGCTGTTGCCCATCCTCCAGGATGACGGCAGCGATTCGGCGATTTTCGACAACTGCCTCGAGCTGCTGACGCTCGCCGGACGCCCCATCGCGCACGCGGCGATGATGATGATCCCGGAGCCCTGGTCGAACCACGAGAGCATGGACGCCGAGAAGAAGGCGTTCTACCGGTACCACGGTTGCCTGATGGAGCCGTGGGATGGCCCGGCCTCGATCGTCTTCACGGACGGTTTCCAGGTCGGCGCGGTGCTGGACCGCAACGGCCTGCGGCCCTCGCGATATTACGTGACGAAGGACGACCAGGTCATCATGGCCTCCGAGGTTGGCGTGCTGGACGTGCCGCCGGAGCGGGTCGCGCGCAAGGGACGGCTGCAGCCGGGCCGGATGTTCCTCATCGACACCCGCGAGGGGCGCATCGTATCCGACGAGGAGATCAAGCGCTCCTTCGCGCGGGAGCGTCCCTATGGGTCGTGGCTGGCCGACAACATGGTCAAGCTGGAGGAGTTGCCGGACGGGTTGCCGGTCCCCGAGCCCGACCACGAGACGCTCCTGACGCGCCAGCTGGCGTTCGGCTACACCTTCGAGGACCAGCGGGTGCTGCTGGCGCCGATGGCCAAGAACGGCATCGAGCCCGTGGGCTCTATGGGCAACGACGCCCCGCTGGCGGCGCTCTCGGATCGGCCCCAGCTGTTGTACAATTACTTCAAACAGCTCTTCGCGCAGGTCACCAACCCCCCGATCGATTCGATCCGGGAGGAGATCATCACCGCCACCGAGACCAATCTCGGTTCCGAGGGCAACCTCCTGGAGCCCGGCCCGCGCAACTGCCGGATGATCGAGCTCAAGAACCCGGTCATTTCCAACGAGGAGCTATCGAAACTCCGGGCCATCACCGACCCGGATTTCCGGAGCGCGACGGTTCCGATCCTGTTCGATCCCGCCGGGGGCGGGGCGGGGCTCGAGGCCGCGATGGGGGATCTGTGCCGGGAGGTGGACCGGCGGATCGCCGACGGGGTGACGCTTGTGATCCTGTCCGACCGGGATGCCTGCCGCGAGAGGGCGCCGATCCCGGCGCTGCTGGCGGTCGCCGGCCTGCACCACCACCTGATACGGAACGGGACGCGGACGCGGATCGGGCTGATCCTCGAGTCCGGCGAACCGCGGGAGGTGCACCACATCTCGCTGCTGATCGGCTATGGCTGCGGGGCGGTCAACCCGTACCTCGCGTTCGAGACCATCGACGGGATGGCGCGCGAGGGCCTGTTCATCGGGGACGTGGACCACAAGACCGCGGTCAAGAACTACATCAAGGCCTGCGTGAAGGGCGTGGTCAAGACGATGTCGAAGATGGGCATCTCGACGATCCAGAGCTATCGGGGGGCGCAGATTTTCGAGGCGGTGGGGATCGCGGGCCGCGTGATCGACAGGTATTTCACCTGGACCCCGTCGCGGGTCGAGGGGGTGGACATGGACATCATCGCGCGCGAGGTGCTCCTGCGGCACGAGCGGGCCTATCCGCCGCGCGGGGCGCACGAGGCGGTGCTCGATGCCGGGGGCGAGTACCAATGGCGCAGCGATGGGGAGCAGCACCTGTTCAACCCGCAGACCATCCACCGGCTGCAGCACGCCTGCCGCAGCGGTAGCCTCGATGCGTTCCGGGAGTATTCTGGCCTGATCGACGACCAGGGCCGCAGGCTGTACACGCTGCGCGGGCTTTTCGAGTTCAGGTTCCCGGAGCGGCCGATCCCGATCGACGAGGTGGAGCCGGTCGATTCGATCATGCGCCGGTTCAAGACTGGGGCGATGTCGTACGGGTCGATCAGCAAGGAGGCGCACGAGACGCTGGCGATCGCGATGAACCGCATCGGCGGCAAGAGCAACACGGGCGAGGGCGGCGAGGACCCCGAGCGGTACGAGCCCATGCCGAATGGCGACTCGAAGAACAGCGCGATCAAGCAGGTGGCCTCGGGGCGGTTCGGCGTCACGAGCCACTATCTGGTGAACGCGCGCGAGTTGCAGATCAAGATGGCGCAGGGCGCGAAGCCGGGCGAGGGGGGGCAGTTGCCCGGCGGCAAGGTCTATCCCTGGATCGCCAAGACGCGGCATTCGACCCCCGGCGTCGGGCTGATCTCGCCGCCGCCGCACCACGACATCTATTCGATCGAGGACCTGGCCGAGCTGATCCACGACCTGAAGAACAGCAACCGGCACGCGCGGATCAGCGTGAAGCTGGTCTCGGAGATCGGGGTGGGGACGATCGCGGCGGGGGTGTCGAAGGCGCACGCCGACGTGGTGCTGATCAGCGGCTACGATGGCGGAACGGGGGCGTCGCCGCTATCGAGCATCAAGCACGCGGGGGCGCCCTGGGAGCTGGGGTTGGCCGAGACGCACCAGACGCTGGTGCTCAATGACCTGCGGAGCCGGATCGTCGTCGAGGCCGACGGGCAGTTGAAGACGGGGCGCGACGTGGTCATCGCGGCGCTGCTCGGGGCGGAGGAGTTCGGGTTTGCGACCGCGCCGCTTGTGGTGATGGGCTGCATCATGATGCGGGCGTGCCACCTGAACACGTGCCCGGTGGGGGTGGCCACCCAGAACCCGCAGCTGCGCAAGAAATTCGCCGGCGATCCGGACCACGTGGTGAATTTCATGCGGTTCATCGCGACGGAGGTCCGCGAGCTGATGGCGCGGCTGGGATTCCGGAAGGTGGAGGAGATGGTGGGGCGCTCCGATCGGCTCGACGTGCGTGGCGCGGTGGAGCACTGGAAGGCGAAGGGGCTGGACTTCTCGAAGATCTTCTATCGCCCGCGCGTGCCGGAGACGGTGGGGCAGCACTGCCAGATCCCGCAGGATCACGGCATCGAGCGCTCGCTGGACGTGCGCGAGCTGCTGGGGATCTGCGCGCCGGCGATCGAGCGCGGCGAGAGGGTCGAGGCGGAGTTGGGCATCCGGAACGTCAACCGGGTGGCCGGCACCATCGTGGGCAGCGAGGTCTCCCGGCGGTGGGGCGCGGCGGGCCTGCCGGAGGACACGATCCGGCTGAAGTTCCGCGGTTCGGCGGGGCAGAGTTTTGGCGCATTTATCCCGAGGGGGATGACGCTGACCCTGGAGGGCGACGCGAACGACTACGTGGGCAAGGGTCTCTCGGGCGGGAAGATCGCGGTGTTTCCGCCGCGGGAGTCGACGTTCCACCCGGAGGAGAACATCATCATCGGCAACGTGGCGTTCTACGGCGCGACCGGCGGCGAGGCGTACATCCGGGGGATGGCGGGGGAGCGTTTCTGCGTGCGCAACAGCGGGGTCCGGGCGGTGATCGAGGCCGTGGGGGACCACGGTTGCGAGTACATGACGGGCGGGCGCGTCGTGATCCTGGGGCAGACCGGGCGCAACTTTGCGGCCGGGATGTCGGGGGGCGTCGCCTACGTCCTGGACGTGAGGGGGGATTTTCCCGCCCTGGTGAACATGCAGATGGTCGGGCTGGAGCGGATCGAGCGGGAGGACGAGGCCGAGGAGGTCCGGGCGATGATCGAGCGGCACGTGCGGTACACGGGGAGCGCTCGGGGCAAGTACGTCCTCGATCTCTGGCAGGATCTGCTGCCAAAGTTCGTGAAGGTGATGCCCAAGGATTACAAGCGGGTGCTGGACGCGCTGGAGCGGGTGCGGCAGACGGGTCTCAGCGGGGACGAGGCGATCATGGCGGCGTTCGAGGAGAACGCGAGGGACCTGACGCGCGTCAGCGGCAACTGAGGGACGGTCATGGGCAAGCCAACGGGATTCATGGAGTTCGTGCGGGAGGTCCCCGGCTCGGTCGACGCGCTGGATCGGTTGCGCCACTGGGACGAGTTCCACATCCACCTTCCGGAGGAGAAGCTGCGGCAGCAGGGGGCGCGGTGCATGGATTGCGGGGTGCCGTTCTGCCACACCGGGACGCTGCTCGCCGGGATGGCGTCGGGGTGCCCGATCAACAACCTGATCCCGGAGTGGAACGACCTGGTCTATCGCGGGCACTGGCGGGAGGCGTTGAACCGGCTGCACAAGACCAACAATTTTCCGGAGTTCACGGGGCGGGTCTGTCCGGCGCCCTGCGAGGGGTCGTGCGTGCTGGGTATCAACGAGCCCCCGGTGACAATCAAGGCCATCGAGTGTGAGATCATCGACCGCGGGTTTGGTGAAGGCTGGGTGGTGCCGGAGCCCCCGGCGCAGCGCACGGGCAAGCGGGTCGCGGTGGTCGGTTCCGGGCCGGCGGGCCTCTCGGCGGCGGCGCAGCTCAATCGCGCCGGGCACGAGGTGACGGTGTACGAGCGCGAGGACCGGATCGGCGGGTTGCTGATGTACGGCATCCCGAACATGAAGCTCGACAAGAGGGGGGTCGTGCAGCGCCGGGTGGACATCCTGGCCAAGGAGGGCATCCATTTCGTGACGGGCACGGAGGTGGGCAAGGACCTGCCCGCCGACCGGCTGCTGAAGGATTTCGACGCGGCCATCCTCTGCTGCGGCGCGACCAAGCCCCGCGATCTCGCGGTTCCCGGGCGCGAGTTGCCGGGGGTGCATTTTGCGATGGAGTTCCTGACCGACAACACCAAGGCGCTCCTCGGCAACGAGGGCGCGGGCCAGATCTCGGCGACGGGGAAGGATGTGGTCGTGCTCGGGGGCGGCGACACGGGGACCGACTGCGTGGGCACCTCCCTGCGGCACGGCTGTCGCAGCCTCGTGCAGGTGGAGATCTTGCCGAGGCCGCCGCTGCAGCGCGCCGCGGACAACCCGTGGCCGCAGTGGCCGAAGGTTTACCGCACGGACTACGGGCAGGAGGAGGCCGCGGCCAAGTTTGGGGCAGACCCGCGAATCTATTGCACGACCGCGAAGCGCATCCTGGGCGACGCCGGGGGCGGCGTCCGCGCCGTGGAGCTGGTGAATATCGAGTGGGGCAAGGATGCGCAGGGGAGATTCGTCCCCAAAGAGGTCGGGGGAACGGAGCGCGAGGTGCCGGCGCAGCTCGTGCTGCTGGCGCTGGGATTTCTCGGTCCTGAGGACCTGCTGCCGGCGGCGCTCGGCCTCGAGCGCGACCCGCGCTCGAACATCAGGGCAGAGCACGGGAAATTTGCGACCAGCGTGCCGGGGATCTTTGCCGCGGGCGACATGCGCCGCGGCCAGAGCCTGGTGGTCTGGGCGATCAACGAGGGCCGCGCCGCCGCGCGCGAGTGCGATCGCTACCTGATGGGCGCGACCTCGTTGCCCTGACCTGAAACGTCCCATGCCCCGCCTGCGGGGCACCACCGGGGCGGAAAATGGTAGGCTGCGCCTTGGCGCACGCCGCCGAATCGAATGTCCGCGTGCGCCAAGGCGCAGCCTACATCGCGGCCAATTTTCGAGTCAGTGTCATGGCGCGGGGTGCCGCAGCCGATAGGCCTCAGGCAAAGACCCCGAAGCGGGGGTGTCCGACGGGGGATGAGGCGACCCATCTGGGTGGAGAACCATGGCGTGGTCTTGGCCGGGGTCTGTTGCAATCACGGGGTGCTGTGTCAGGGTGCGGTCGTGTCGGAGGAGAAGAGGCAGCGGGGGCCGAACCGCCTGGCGGGGGCGAGGAGCCCGTATCTTTTGCAGCACGCGAACAATCCGGTGGATTGGTACCCGTGGGGCGAGGAGGCTTTCGCGCGGGCGCGGGCGGAGGACAGGCCGATCTTTTTGAGCGTGGGGTATTCGACGTGTCACTGGTGCCACGTGATGGAGCGGGAGTCTTTTGAGAACGAGGCGGTGGCTGGGGTGCTGAACCGGCATTTCGTGAGCATCAAGGTGGACCGGGAGGAGCGGCCGGACGTGGACAAGGTGTACATGACCGCGGCGCAGGCGATGGGCGTGGGGGGCGGTTGGCCGCTCTCGATGTGGCTGACGCCGGAGCTGCAGCCGTTTTATGGGGGAACGTATTTCCCGCCGGAGGGGCGTTTTGGCCGGATGGGGTTCATCGAACTCCTGCGGCGCATCGCGCAGCTGTGGCGGGAGGACCGGGCGCGGATCATGGCGTCGGCGAAGGAGGTGGCCTCGCAACTCGAGGAGATCGCGCGGGCGGCGCAGCCCGGGGGCGGCGTGGCCGGTGCGGATCAGATCGCGCTGGGGGCGGCGGCGTTCAAGGGGGATTTCGACTGGGGCCACGGCGGTTTTGGCGCGGCGCCGAAATTCCCGCGGCCGGTGGCGCTCCGTTTCCTGCTGCGGCACGCGCGCCGTTCGGGGGATGGGGAGGCGCGGGAGATGGTGTATCGGACGCTGGAGGCGATGGCGCGGGGCGGCATGTACGACCAGCTGGGCGGGGGTTTCGCCCGCTACTCGGTGGATCAGGAGTGGCTGGTGCCGCACTTTGAAAAGATGCTCTACGATAACGCGCAGTTGATCGACGCGTACGTGGACGGGATCCAGGCGCTGGGCTGTGATGCGGCGGCGGTCGCCGCGGCGGAGCGAGGAGCCTTATTCGGGCGCATCGTCGCGGAGACCGCCGGGTATGTCTTTCGCGACATGACCTCGCCGGAGGGGGCATTCTACGCGGCCGAGGACGCGGACAGCGAGGGCCGCGAGGGCGCTTTCTATGTCTGGACCGAGGCGCAGCTGCGGGCGGCGCTCCCGGGGCGGGACGCCGATTTTGCGGTGGCGCTGCTGGGCGTGACGCGGGAGGGGAACTTCGTGGATCACAGCGCGCCGGAGGGGTCCCAGCCCCCCGGCGAGAACGTGCTGCGACTGGCGATGGCACCACGCGACGCGGCCCGTGCGAGCGGCATCCCCGGGGAGGGGGCCGAGGTCCTCTGGGATCGCATCAGGCAGCGTTTATTCGAGGAGCGGGCGTCGCGCCCGCGCCCGCACCGCGATGACAAGATCCTCACCTCGTGGAACGGGCTCATGATCGGCGCGCTTGCGAGGGCCGGCGCCGCGCTCGGCAGGAACGACTGGATCGATGCCGCCGCCCGGGCGGCGGGCTTTCTGAGGGAGCGGCAGTTTGACGAGGGGAGCGGGCGCCTGCGGCACACTTGGCGCGGCGGGCCGGGCGAGGGCCCGGAGCTGCTGGACGATTATGCCTTTCTGGGGAATGGGCTCGTTTCCCTCTATCAGGCGACGTTCGATCCGAGGTGGATCCAATGGGCGACCCGCCTCTGCGAGGAGATCGTGGCGCGTTTCGCCGATGCATCTCGCGGGGGTTTCTACATGGCGTCTGATGGGCCCGGCGGAGCCCTGCCCGTCCGGATGAAAGAGGATTACGACGGCGCCGAGCCGTCGGGCAATTCCGCCGCGGCGCAACTGCTCCTCACGATGGGTCGCGCGCTCGGACGGAAAGCCTTTGAGGAGGAGGCTGGCCGGGCGCTCGCCCTCTACGCCCGGCACATGGAGCGCCTCCCGGAGGCCGTCCCGAATCTCCTCGCCGCCCTCGACCAATGGCATTCCCTGCCCGCGTATCTCGTCCTCGGCGGCGACAGGGGTTCGGAAGGATTTCGCGCCCTCGATGCCGAGGCGAGGCGCGCCTTCTGGCCGGACCTCTTTATCGCGCCGGCCGGCGAACGCTCGCCCCTTCCCGCCGCGACCGCCATGCCCGACATCGGCGAGGCCAGCGCGTACCTCTGCCATGACGGTCAGTGTGAACGCCCGGTCGCATGCCCCGAGGCGCTCCGAGAGATCTTGCGCCGGTGATCATGTCTCGGGCCGAGATCCCATGCCGTCCGCGGGGCGGCAGAAAATGTAGCCCCTCCGGTCACGGAGGGGCCCGCGCGGTGGGGTCCACGGCCTCGCGGCCGTGGCTGCGGCGGCAAAAATGTAGCCCATCTGGTAACAGATGGGCCGCGCGTGGGAAGATCCACGGCCTCACGGCCGCGGCTACGGCGGCAAAAATGTAGCCCATCTGGTAACAGATGGGCCGCGCGTGGGAAGATCCACGGCCTCACGGCCGTGGCTACGCCTGGAATTTTAGCGTCAGAGGAGCTCCGGGGCGAGCGTGGCGATAGCCTCGCGGAACTGCGTGATGCTGAAAGGCTTGCTCAGGAGATGGGTCTTGGGTTCCTGGAGGACCTCGTCGAGACCGGGCTGGCCGGAATAGGCGCTGATGAAGAGGACGGGGAGGTCATTGCGGCGTTTGCGGATTTCGCGGAAGCAGTTGGCGCCGTCCATGCCGAGGAGCCGATAGTCGAGAATCACGATGCCGTAGTCGGCATCGGCGCCGTCGAGGAGACGGAGGCCTTCTTCGGCAGAGTTACAGGTGATGGAGCCGAGGCCCAACGTGCGCAAAAAGCGCTTAAGAACGGAGCAGATGCCCGGTTCATCATCGACGATGAGGGCTGTTCGCTCTTGGGGGTGTCTTGCCATAGGGGGGCTACCGCTGTCCGATTTCGGACTAGATTATCGCGGCTTTTTGGGGTAAAGTCAACAACGATGGTTCAAGTTCGTGCGACGCAGATCATTGGAACGCATCCCTCGATGCTATCTTTGAACGATCAGGTGAATTATTTGGCGTCGAGTCCGACGCAGCCGGTATTCATCTATGGGGAGCCTGGGACGGGGAAGCGGCTGGTGGCGCGGGCGATTCACGAGGCGACGCACGGCAATTCGGCGGAATGCCGGTTTGTGAATGGGGTGTGGTTTCGGACGGGGGGGTCGTTGCCGGAGCTGCAGGCGATCGCGGTTGGGGAGGGGGGTGTGGTGGATGCGAGTGGGGTGGGGGGCACGACGCTGATCGTACACGAGATATCGCAGTTGGCACGCGAGGGGCAGGCGGCGCTGGTGGAATGGATCGAGGCGGGGCGAGGGGGGGCCGGGAAGCCGAGGCGCCTCGTGGCGACATCGTCGATCTCGATCGAGAACCTCCGGGCATCGAATTCTCTGGACGCGAAGCTGCTGGCGATCCTGAGCACGAGTCGGCTGGAGCTATTGCCCCTGACGCAGCGCGGCGATGACGTGCTGCTTTTGGCGCGTTATTTTCTTGAGAGGGATTCGGGTCTGCTGGGGGCGAAGGCGCTGTCGCTGGATTCGGCGGTGCAGCAGCGGTTGCTTGCGGCGCCGTTCATGAACAACGTGGCGGAGCTGGAGTGGTTCGTGCAGAAGAGCCTGATGGGCGGGCGGTGGCTGACGGAGGCGCTGTTCCCGGCGACGCAGGACGAGGCGCGGCGGCTGACGGATTCGACGAGCCACATCCATTTGATTTTCCGATTGGGGGAGATGACGATCGACGATGTGGAGTCGCATTTCGTGCGGGAGGTGCTGCGGCTGTGCAAGGGGAAGCAGTCGCGCGCGGCGCACATCCTGGGCCTGAGCCGGGGGGCGCTGTACCGGAGGATGGAGAGGCTCGAGGGAACGGAGGAGGGGGAATTTTTGCGGGTGCGGAAGAGGCGCCGCGCGCGGGCTGCGGGCGGGGATTCCGGTTCTGGGGAGTGAAGGGAGGCGAAGGTGGCGGCATCGGCGATCTATTACATGGTGTTTGGCGCGCTGACGGTGGCGGGTGGCGTGCTGGGTTGGGTGCGGGCGAGGTCGGCGGCGTCGCTGGTCGCGGGTCTGGCGAGCGGTGCGCTGCTGATCGGCGCGGGGTGGCTGGCGTCGGGCGGCAATCGCGCGGGGGACTGGATCGCCGCGGTGGTGTCGGCGCTGCTGCTGGTGCGCTTTGGTCCGGCGTGGGCGCGGGGCAAGGCGATGCCCGGCGCGCCGATGACGATGATGAGCGTCTTGGGGCTCGTCGTTGCGGCGTGGGTGCTTTCCGGGGGATGAGCCAAAGCGGCGTTGCAGGGCCGCAGCATTCATGGGGAACTTCATTCCCGCCGCCGCCTGGCACAGGCGGCCTACAAAATTTGTAGAGCGTCTCTGGGAGACGCCGGCGGGGGCGAAGTTTCAGGTCAGCCCCGCCCCCGGCGCGCGGGGGCGGGGCTGATCCAGTTCG
>CAZYWZ010000137.1:0-15521 GCA_964651705.1 uncultured Verrucomicrobiales bacterium | reverse complement strand
TTGATCCGCATGACGCTGGACCGCTATATCTCCGGCGCGCTGGGCTACGGCCAGATCGGCTATGCCTGCAACCCGACCGACGCCGACCTCATCTCCTGGCCGACGCCCTGGACCACGCTCGATACCCTGCCTTCATTCCTGATCTCGGCCTGCAATTACGTGGAGGGCTCGGGCGACACGGACTGGGCGCGCGCCAATCACGGGAAGCTGGCCGCATGGGGGAGGGAGATGTTTGCCGCGGACAGGGATGGCAACGGCCTCGTGGAATACCCGGGCACCGGCAACTTCGGGGAGCGCCCGACGCGCGAGCGGCGTCCCTCCAATTGGTGGGACACGATCAACTTCGGCCACGAGGACGCCTTTGGCAACGCGCTGGTCTATCGGGCCGGGACGATGTTCGCCGAACTCGCCCGGCGGTTGGGGCGCGAGGAGGATGGGCGGTTCTTCGCCGAAAAGGCCGATAGGCTGCGCGCCGCCTACGCGCCGGCCCTGCGGAATCCCGCGACCGGCGTGATCGCGGGATGGAAGAGCGCGGACGGGCAATTGCACGACTACTGGTTCACTTTCGTGCAGGGCATGGCGGTGACCTTCGGCCTGCTGGATGAGGAGATGGCCAACGACGTCATGGATCGCCTGCTGGCGAAGATGCGGGAGGTGGGCTATTCGCGGTTTGAGCTTGGACTGCCGGGCAATCTCGTTCCGGTGAAAAAGGGCGACTATGTGGATCACGAGGGACCCCCCGAGCGCCACGGGGTCCCGCAGCGCGACGACGGCTCGGACGGCTTCCAGTTCTACGAGAATGGCGGGGCGACCGGCTGCTGGAGCTACTACACGGTCAAGGCATTGTACCAGCTCGGCCGCGCCGAGGACGCGCGGCGCATCTTCCACCCGATGTTGCGGGCGTATGCCCGGGGCGAGTTTCAGGGCTTCGGCGAGAACGGCATGTCGCGCGACTGGCGCGATTGGGCAGGCGGCTGCCACGGGTACGAGGGGCTGCTGGTGGACAACTACCACGCGCTGCTGGCGGTGCTGGACGATGTGGGGGCGAACCCGTGAGGCGCGCGATGAGGCTGGCGGTCTTCCTGCTCTTGGTGCCGCTGGCGGGGCTCTGCGCCGTTCGGTGCACGGTGGCTGCGCCCGGGGCAAAGCCCATGCTCCTTGCCGCGTACTACTGCTGGTACCACTCCGGCGACCATCCGACAAAGGCGTGGCTGCACTGGACGTACCCGTCCTCGGCGACCAACGCCGTGGCGCTGAGGGCGCAGCGGCCCGGCGAACCGCCGATGGCCAGCGTGTTTCGGCCGCTGGCCGGGTTCTATGACAGCTCCGATGCGGTCGTGGCCGAATGGCACGTGAAACTCGCGAAGGCGGCCGGGATCGACGCGTTACTGGTCGATTGGTGGGACGCGCACAACGGGCTCGACAAGATGGTGGACGAGGGGATTGTCGCCGCCTGCGAGAGGCAGGGGTTCAAGTTCGCGTTGCTCGACGAGCGCGCCCAATTCCACAACGACGAGGGGCAATACCGCGCGATGCTCGCCCGCGCGTTGCGCCGATACAAGGACAGCCCGGTCTACCTGAGGCTCGATGGCCGGCCGGCCGTGTACCTGTATCAGGTGGCCAATGATCCGGGCCTGCGCCCAGAGACCTTCACCGAGCTGAAGAAACACGTCGAGGCCGAGGTCGGGCCGGTGTACTGGATCGTGGACAAGATCGCGCACGACCCCAAGGCGGCGCGGGCGGGTGATGCCGACCGCGTCAAGTGCATCCCCAAGGAATGGCTCGCCACGCCCGGCATCGACAGCTTCGCGTTCTACAGCACCTTCTCGAATTTCCGGGCCCACCGGTACGAGGAACTGTTTGGGAAGTATCGCTATCTGGTGCAGTTGGCTCACGGCGCGGGGAAGAAGATGCTGCTGCCCGTGCATCCGGGCCACGACAACTCGCACTTTCGGGACGATCCCTACGTCATGCCCCGCCGCGACGGCCAGACCCTGCGCGACTACCTCCGCGCCGCCACCGACGCCGGCGCCGATTTCATCATGGTCACCAGCTGGAACGAATGGCCGGAATCCACCGTGGTCGAACCCTCGTCCTCGTGGCCGGACCCGTACCTGTACCTGAAAATCCTGGCGGACTGGAAGGGCGTCGCCTTCGTCGCGCCGCCCCCGCCGGCGCACCAACAACCGGTCGGCCCCGCACAACGGTCCCGCTCCGATTAATCCGAAGCCACTGTCGGCCGATCGTGCATGGGCCCATCTGCGACCTGATGGGCTACATCTCCCTCCTCGGTGGGGTCACGCCACGGCGGGTGAGGCGGCGGCGGTGCGCCAATTTGGGCCACCGCCTCCTCATCTCCCGTCCGTCAGCGGAATCTCACATCCACCCCGCGGAAGTCGAATGTCCCATTCCCGTTCCGCCCGGCGCCAAACACGATGCTGCAAAAACTGGCGTCGGGCGGGACCTTGCAGGTGAAGTCCACCTGCTCCCACGATTTTTTCGAGATCTCTTTCACGCCGTGCATCTGGGCCGGATCGGGTAGGAACTTGCCGTCCGCGCTGAAGAATCGGAAGCCCGCCTCGGGCATGCCGCCGGCGACCGAGGTGCCGCGCACCGACAGTCTCATGCGGGCCTCCTTTGCCCCTGGGGGCACGTCGAGTACCTGCAGCAGCTTGCCGGACTGGTTGAGAGAATACGTGATGCGGACAAAGGATTTGCCGGCCTCCTGGATGGTGGCGACGGTCACTCCCTCTGGAATCTTCGACGTCTCGCGGCGGGCGTCCAGCCAGATCGGCGTGACGAAGATCCAGCCATCGGGCAGCCCACCGCTGGCGGATAGCAGGAAATCCCCATTGGTGATCTGGCCGGCCTTCGGTGCCTCGGCGCAAGGGCGCTCGACAGGGATGGTGGCCGCGAGCAAAGCGATGGCGATGGTCGCAAGGCGAGCCGTTCTCATGCGATATCCCGGCTCGTGGGTTCGGTGGCCCGCCCGCATCGTGCAACGGCCCAAACGGGGTCCGAGGCGACCCTTGCCCCCTGCGAAAAGCCCTGTCCCTTAAGAGTGACACCCATCGCCATTTCTAATGTATAAATAACTTGCCCTAATCCGTCAACCCGGGGCGATCGGGGGCAAGGTTGCGCTCGTTGGATTGGCCGAATGCGACCCGGCTTCGGGTCAAGTGATGTCCGGGATGACCCGCGGAGGATGCAATCCGCCGCAGCCGCGCTATGCTGCCGCATGTTTATTAACCTGACGCGATCCACCCCCTGGGCTCTGGCAGCCGCCCTCACCCTCCTCGGCCAAGCGCTGTCTCCGGAGCCCGCCCTGGCCGCGGCCCCTCCGCTGAAGCTGACGGCGCGCGCGAACCCTTACCCCCGCGTCGATATACCGATCACCCTCTCGGTTGGCGACAACCTCCCGCGATCCAGCCGCCGCTACACTTACCTTGTTCGGTATGATGCCGACGACCGCTGGACGGTACTCCAGCATCGGACCGCCGCCACGGCCATCTCGTGGACGCCCGCGCGGCCGGGCAATGTCGAGTTCCGGGTCGACGCCGTCGCACCCGATGCCCCCGAGGTCCGGGACACGATCCGTCTCACCATCCGCACCGGCCGTGAGCCAGTCCGCATGGAAGGACGCAGTTCTCTGGTCATGGGTGATTTTCCGGCCTACGGCGGCGTCCAGCTTATGATGGACGACCATTCCGTCGTCCTTGGCCGATCAACCCGCGTCCAGATCCTCCTGCGCGAGCCGCGCAACAGCCGCCGCATCACCGTGCTCGAGAAGCATGCCGACGACCGCGAATGGCGCATACTCCACCAGAACCCCGCCCGACTCATCTTCTATTGGAGGCCCGCCCGCATCGGCCAATACCAGTTGCGGGTGGATGTGGTCGGCGCCCGCGACGAGCGCCATCAGATCGGTGCCGTCTGCCTTGACCCTTCCGCGCCGTCCGGATCCCGAATGCGTGGCCGCTAGGAATCTGTCGGACTTTTTCCGACGGGCTGCTAGAGGGGACGCATGGACGACGATATCTTGAAAGCCATCGATTTGGCCCTCGCCGACGAGTGGGACGCCGCGCACCGGCTGGTCCAGCAGCACGAGGAGGATGCGACGGCGTCGTGGGTCCACGCGGTCCTGCACAAGATCGAGGGGGATCTGGGCAACAGCCGTTACTGGTATCGTCGGGCCGGGAAACTCGCCCATGCCGACGACGAGCCGCGGGCGGAACTGGAGGCGATCCGGGGGGAGATTTCCGGATCATGATCAGAATTCTCCAGCTCCTTCTTGCGATCGTGTTATCGCCGGCGCTTGCGGCGCGGGCGGCGGGACCCCCGGAGCCGATCTGGCCCGACGATGGGGCGGCGCTGGCGCTGGGCGTCCCGAATTTCCGGTGGGTCGGGGAATGTCCGGCGACGCCGGGGAACATGTCGTCGTACGACATCCAGATCGCGCGGGACGGGGCGTTTCGCCAGGTGGCGGATGAGGACCGGATCGCGGCGGTGATCCGGTGGTACGTGCCGGATAAGGAGCTGGCGCCCGGCGATTACTGGTGGCGCGTGGCGGCGGTGGACGCGGGGGGTCGGCGCGGGGCGTGGTCGGCGGCGCGGAAGTTTACGGTGCGTTTGCCGGAGCGCGTGCTGCGGGTGGCGGCGGGCTCGGACTGGGCCCGGATCCAGGCGACGTTCGCCGAGGCGGCGAGCAACACCCCGTGCCGGGTGGTGTTTGAGAAGGCCGAGTACCGGCTCGATCCCGGAGAGGATCGCGAGTTCATCGCATTCGCGAAGGCGGACGATTTGATCATCGACGGGGGTGGCTCGGGCGTGACCTTCACGCATCCGGTGAGCCTCGTGCGTCTGGAGAGCTGCCGGCGCGTGATGGTGAAGGGCTTCGTGTTTGATTTTGATCCGCCGGCATACACCGCGGGTCGGGTGGTGGCGGTGGACGCGAAGGGCGGGACGATCGACGCGGAGATCCTTCCCGGCCACGCGTTGCCCGATGCGTATCCGGCGTTCGCGCGCGACACGAAGGGCATGGTCGTCACGGAGGCCGACGGCTTCGCCATGAAGCGGGGCATCCCGCTCGTGGTGGAGCACAAGGGAGTCGAGCGGGTGGAGGGGAGGCGCTTCCGTTTCCGCTTCGAGAGGGCGAAGACCGCCTCGCTGTTCGCTGCAGGAGATATATATATCCTGGACCCGCGGTGGTATGATGCGGCGGGGGGCCACGGCGCGGGGGTCTTCGGCGGCGAGGATATCATATTCTACGACCTGACGCTCCGCGGCGCCGCGAACGAATGCCTCGGCTCATTCTATTCCGATCGCCACGCGATCCTCCGGGTGCGCCTCGAGCGCAAGCCGGGCCGGGCGCTCTCCGTGAACAACGGCGGCAACAACCACCACAACGCGCGGACCGGGCCGTGGATCGAGGGCTGCCTGTTCGAGAACTGCGGCGACGACGTGTGCCACGTCAACGGCTACGCGATGGCCGTGGCGGAACAGCCCGCGCCGGACAGGCTGATCATTAATCTGCACCAGCCCTACGACCAATTTGGCAAAGAGGCGAAGCTGGACATGCGGCCCGGCGACCGGCTGCAGTTCTTCCAGCGGCGCCCGGGCCGCCTGGTGGCGGAGGCCAGGGTCGTCTCGGCGGTGCCGCAAGAGAAGGCGATCGAGGTCACGGTCGATCGCGACGTCAAGGGCATCGCGGCAGGGCGGCTCATTCCGGCGAAGGGGTTGGGCTACGCGGCGCAGGGCAACGCGGAGGTCACCGAGGTCTACAACGCCAGCCGGATGTGCAACGGGTTCGTGTTTCGGAACAACGTCGCGCGCAACGGCCGCCGCATCGGCGTGCTGGCGAAGGGCGACGGCGGGCTCATCGAGCGCAACACCTTCGAGGGGCTGGGCGGCGGCGGGGTGGAATTCTGGAACTCGCCCTTCGAGGGGCTCGCCGCGGAGAACTACGTCGTGCGCGGCAACCGCATCCTGAACTGCGGGCGCCTCGATCGCGAGCACGCCGCCATCTGGGCCACGATATTCAAGTCGGGCGGGGACCGGCTGCACCGCAATCTCCTGATCGAGAACAACGAGATCCGGGAGTTCCCGTTCCCCGCGATGCTGCTCCGCGACGTGGCCGATTCCATCGTCCGGGGCAACCGCATCATCGGCGAGGCGAAGCCGGCGCGGGCGACGAAGGCGCCGGCAACGCCGATCGCCATGGAGAATTGCGCAGAGGTGAGGCTGGAGAAGAGCGAGTTTCGGTGAGGTGGCTAAAGCGGTGCGGGGACGCACCGCACTCCACAGCGCTGCGCGCGAAATGATCTCGTATTCCAAGGTCGCGCGGACACCCTCGGCGCCGCGGCATTTCGGCCAAAGGCCTTTGGAGTGCGGTGCGTCCCCGCACCGCTTTGGCCGGAGCCGTGGCGCACGCGCCTGTCGCAAAACGCGGACCCAATTCGGTTGGCCCTGCTGGGCCGGGGCGCGCACCATGGGGTCATGAGATGTAGGTCCTTGACCCGATATCCCCTACTCGTATTGGCGCTGGCGGCGGCATTCCTGCGGGCGCCTGCCACGGCAACGCCTGACGCGCTGGCCGCCGGCTTTTCGGCGCCGCCTCCCTCCGCGCGCCCTTGGGTCTTCTGGTTCTGGATCAACGGGAACATCAGCAAGGAGGGGATCACCGCGGATCTCGAGGCGATGGATCGCGCCGGGATCGGGGGCGTCCTGTGGATGGAGGTGAGCGGCCCGTGGTGGGCGCCGGACGGGAAGGTGGTGCCGCTGAGCCCCGAGTGGCATGACGCGTTCCAATGGGCGATCCGCGAGTGCGGGCGCCTGGGCATGCAATTCGACGCCACGCTGGATTTCGGCTACGGGAGCGGCGGGCCGCACATCACCCCGGATCTGTCGATGCAGAAACTCTATTGGAGCGACGCCCTGGTGGACGGGGGCGGCGCGGTCGATCTCGTGCTGGATCGGCCGAAGGTGGAGAAGAAGTTGTCCGCGTGGCTGAGGCCCGGGATGGCGATGAACCCGAAGGTCCTCGATGCCATCGAGACGGTCGATTCGTACCGGGACATCGCGGTGGTGGCGATCCCGGTTCCGGGCACGCGGGAGGCGCGCGGCTATCGCATCGCCGACCTGGATAAAAAGAATGGCGTGGGCTTTGGGCCCGCGCCGCGGGGCGACGCCGGGATCCCCGCCGGCGCGGCGACGCCCCCGGAGGGCGTGATCGACCTGACCGATCGGATGGATAAAGGGGGGCGGCTGACGTGGGATGCGCCGCCGGGTAAGTGGCTGGTCATCCGGCTGGGCCACGCCTCGAACTTCAAGATGACGCGGCCCTGCCCGCAGGCGGCGGTCGGGCTGGAATGCGATCGCCTGAGCCGCGCCGGGATCGACACGCACTTCGGCGCGTTCCTGAAGCAGATCATCGATGGCGCCGGCGAGAGGGCGGGCCGGGCGCTGTCCCACGCGCACATCGATAGCTGGGAGGCGGGTGGCCAGAACTGGACCGCGACTTTCCCGGAGGAGTTCCGCGCGAGGCGCGGGTACGACATTCGCCCGTGGTTGCCCGTGCTGACGGGACGCGTCGTCGGGAGCGCCGAATTGACCGACCGGTTCCTGTGGGACATGCGGGCGACCGTGGGCGAGATGATCCGGGATAATTACGCCGCGAGGTTGCGGGAATTGGTCCGCCCGCATGGCATGAAATTGTCCATCGAGGCCTACGGCCACCTCTGCATCGACAACCTGTCGTACGCGGGTGTCTGCGATATGCCCGTGAGCGAATTCTGGGCGCGGGGGGAAGAGCGGTTCCCCGATTTGCTGGCGGGGCGCGGCGGCTATGCCCCATCGAGCAAGGCGATGGCCTCCGCCGCGCACACCGGCGGCAAACCGGTCGTCGGCGCCGAGGCATTCACCTCCGATCGCGGGTGGCGGGATCACCCGTATCTGTTGAAATCGATGGGCGACTGGGCCTTCTGCCAGGGCGTGAACCGCATGATATTCCACCTCTACGCGCACCAGCCCTACGAGAACATGATCCCCGGCCTCACGCACCGGAAGTGGGGCGAGCATTTCCAGCGCTTCAACACCTGGTGGGGTTACTCTCGCGCGTGGAATGACTACCTCTCCCGCTGCCAATATCTGCTGCAGCAGGGCACGTTCGTGGCGGATGTCTGCTATTGGTTCGGCGAGGGCGCGCCGCTCGGGGTGGACCACATGGGATTGGAGCTGCCCGTGGGCCACGACTACGACCTCTGCGCCTCGGAGACCGCGCTCCAGATGCGGGTGAGCGACGGGCGCCTCGTTTTGCCGTCGGGCGCGAGCTATCGGTACCTCCGC
Source organism: uncultured Verrucomicrobiales bacterium (assembly GCA_964651705.1). Lineage (GTDB taxonomy): Bacteria > Verrucomicrobiota > Verrucomicrobiia > JADLBR01 > JADLBR01 > JADLBR01. The sequence continues at coordinate 7,178 of CAZYWZ010000137.1, read as the reverse complement.
TTGCCAGAGGCCGACCGCATGACGGCCCCGCTGGCCAAGAAGGTGCAGGAGCTAGTGGAGGGTGGCGCGCGGGTGATCGCCGGCCCGAGGCCGAAGGGCGCGCCCGGCTTGACGGACTACCCGGCGTGCGACGCGGAGGTGGAAGGGGTGGCAAAGGCCCTGTGGGACTCGGGTCGCGTCTCGAGCGGGCAGGCGCTCGCCGAGGTGTTCCAGAAGGATGGGCTCCCGCCAGATTTCGAGGGCGAGGGGCTCTCGTATCTGCATCGTCGCATCGGGGAGGCCGACGTGTATTTCGTGGCCAACCCGCGAGACCAGGCGCGGGATGTCGAGTGCGCGTTCCGGGTGTCGGGGAAGCTGCCGGAATTCTGGGACCCCGAGACGGGCGAGATCCGCGATTTGCCCGAATACGGGGAGGAGGGAGGGCGCACGCGCGTCCCCTTGCGCTTCGGGCCGGTGGGGAGCGCGTTCGTGATATTCCGGCGCGACGGTGGGGGAGCGAGAGGTCAGGGAAGGAACTTCCCCGAGTTCCTGCCCGTGGCGGAAGTGACCGGGCCTTGGGAGGTGACGTTCGACCCGAGGTGGGGCGGCCCCGCGGCGCCGGTGGCGTTCCATGCGCTGGAGGATTGGAGCCAGAGGGCAGAGGACGCGATCCGGTACTACTCGGGAACCGCAGTCTATCGGACCAGCTTTTCATGCGGCGGCGATCCGGCGCCAGGGTTGTTCTTGGACCTCGGCAAAGTCGAGGTGATGGCGCGGGTCAAGGTCAATGGCGCGGACTGCGGCGTCGCGTGGAAGCCACCGTATCGGGTGCCCATCGGCGGCGCCATCCGCGAGGGGAAGAACGACCTGCGGATCGAGGTCGTCAATCTCTGGATCAACCGGATGATCGGCGACGAGCAACTGCCGGAAGACGGCAATTGGAAAGACTTCGAGACCTTGCTCGATTGGCCCGCGTGGTTCCGCGAGGGAAAGCCCCGCCCCTCGGGGCGATATACCTTCACGACGTGCAGGCATTATAAGAAGGATTCGCCGTTGGTGCCGTCGGGGCTGCTCGGGCCGGTGACGCTGACCCGAAAATGCCAGTAGCGAAGGGCCTTCGCCCTTCGGCGGGGGCCCGGTCGGGCGCCGAAGCCCGAAGGGGCTTCGCTACGGGCGGGCGGCTTCGCTACGATTTCCCGCTCCGGTGTTGCCCCGCGCGCGGGGAGGAGGGCACGCTCTCCCCGCCCGGCGGCGCGTTTTCATTGCATCGCGACCCCGTCATGCAGCACAATCTGCGCACGAAAGGTGGATGTATCATGAGACCGATATTTGCCGTAGTGCTCGCAAGCCTCGCCGCCTCGCTGGCCTCGGCCGCCCCCGCCCAACGCCCCAACTTCCTCTTCTTCTTCACGGATGACCAGGGCTGGGCCGACGCGAAATTCGCCGGGCATCCCTACGTGAAGACGCCGAACCTCGACCGATTCGTGGGTCAGGGGGCATGGTTCAAGCAGTTCTACGTGGCGGCCACCGTCTGCTCGCCGAGCCGGGCCGCGTTCATGACATCGCACTTCCCGGCGAGGCACCACGTCCACGGCCATTTCGCCACGCATGATCAGAACGCGGCGCGCTCCATGCCAAACTGGCTGGACACCGACGCGATGACCGTCACGAAAATACTCAAGGAGGCGGGCTACACCACGGGGCACTTCGGCAAGTGGCATCTCGGTAGCGGCGACGGGGCTCCCGAGCCCGGTGCCTACGGTATCGATAAATACGTGACGATCGTTTCCAACGGACCGCAGTTGAGGGACAAGGGCGCCCCGCCCGAGGAGCACTGGTGGGGCAAATCCACCGGCATCATCGTGGATCACGCCATCGACTTCCTAAAAGAGAACAAGGACAAGCCCTTCTATCTCAATGTCTGGACCCTGCTGCCCCACGCCAAACTGGACCCGACCCCGGAGCAGCTGGCGGTGTACGACGATCTCGTGCCGCGTGCCGACGACCCGGCCTTCGGCGAATGGATGCAAAAGTATCTGGCCGCCGCCAAGGACCTGCGCAGCCAGATGCGGGTGTTCTGTGCCTCCCTGACCGACCTGGACACGCAATTTGGCCGCCTGATGCAGACGCTCGATGAGCTGGGGATCGCGGACAATACCGTGGTCCTCTTCTCCAGCGACAACGGCCCAGAGGATTATAATATAAGCAATGCGGCGAACGCGGGGGTGGGCAACCCGGGTCCCCTCCGGGCGCGCAAGCGGAGCATGTACGAGGGAGGCGTCCGCACCTTCGGCCTGCTCCGATGGCCGGGGCACGTGGCGGCCGGGCGCGTCGATGAGACCAGCGTCCTCTGCGGCGTCGATTGGCTGCCCACGGTCTGCAAGCTGGCGGGGGTCCCGGTGCCGGCCGGCGTCCGCCCCGATGGCGAGGACGTCAGCGACATCTGGCTGGGGGGTTCGCGCCCAAGGACCAGGCCGCTGCATTGGGAATGGCTCTTCCGCGTCTGGGGTGACGAGTACATGCCGCCGATGCTCGCGATCCGCGACGGGAAGTGGAAACTCTTCGTGAACCACGATGGCGGCGGCGCGCAGCTCTACGACATCCCGAACGACATCGGCGAGAAACACGACGTGGCCGCCGAGAACCCCGACGTGGTGAAGGCCCTCACCGCCAAGGCCCTTGCCTGGAAGGACGCGCTGCCGCCCTGCAAGGCGCGGGACGAGGCCGCCTCCAGCGGCAAGCCCGTCGATGCGCCGCGCCCGCCGCGCAAGGGCGACGCCAAGGGCGCGGCAAAGCCCGCGACCGACCGCGCCGAGATGTTCAAGAAAAAGGACACCAACGGCGATGGGCGGATGAGCCTGGAGGAATATCTTCACAACTTCCCCGACGAGGCCGAGGGCCGGCGGCGCTTTCCGACGTTCGACTCGGACAAGGACGGCTCCCTGAGCCCGGAGGAGTTCATCACGATGGGGAGGGGTGGGAAGTGATGGGGCATCGGTCCTCCATGTCGTAGCGGCGAGCGTGAGCGAGCCGTGCGGCGTCTGGGTGCCCGGGAGATCCCTCCGCCCAACCAAAGCGGTGCGGGGACGCACCGCACTCCAAAGGCCTGAGGCCGAAATGTGGCGGCATGCCAGGGCGGCTGCGTCATCCTACGATGTTGCGGCATTTCGCGCGAAGCGCTCTGGAGTGCGGTGCGTCCCCGCACCGCTTTCAATCGGTCGCGCCACACGACGCATCTATCGCATTGAGGCCGTGCCATCGTTTCCGTAAACTCGAGACGATGCGAATCCTCCCCTGCGCCTCCATCGCGCTCATATGGCTCTCCGCCGGAGCTCTCGTTATCGCGGCACCCGTCCCCACCCTCCACGTCAGCGACCTGTTCCGCCCCCACGACGATCCGGATGACCACTGGGATCTCGCCACGCAGTACGCACTCGCGCACCATGGCCGCGTCGATCTTCGGGGCGTGCTGATCGACTTCCCGAAACCGGAGCGCCCGAACGCGCCCGACGTGATCGCGGTGGCCCAGATGAACCAGGTTGCCGGGCTGTCCGTTCCCGTCGCGGTGGGCTCTCCCAAGATTCCGGCCGTGGATGCGGTGGGCGATGCCGCGGGCGATCCGGATCTCGTGGGCGTGCGGGTTTTCTTGGATTGGATGCGTCGGGCGACGGCGCCCGTCGTGATCCATGTGCTGGGATCGTGCCGCGACGTGGCGATCGCCTTGCGCGCGGAGCCCGCTCTATTCGCGGCGAGGTGCCGCGCCATCTACCTGAACGCCGGCTCGGGCACGCCAGATCCGGAGTTGGCGAGGCGGCTGGAATGGAACGTGAAGCTGGATCCCGGGAGCTATGCCGCGATTTTCGACGCGCCGTGCCCGGTCTATTGGCTGCCGTGCTTCGAGGTCGTGCGCGAGCGGCCCGCCGAGCTGTTCCGGGTTGCGGAATACGGCTCCTTCTACCGTTTCAGGCAGGGAGATCTTCTCCCGTCGCTCTCCACGCGCGCGCAGAACTTCTTTGCCCACATGTTCGCCGCCGGGCGGTTCGTCGAGATCGGGGGCGTGCGCCCCGTCGGCGCCGATCGGCCCTGGCTCGCCTATCTGCTGGGGCCCAGGGATGAGCCATTCCTCGATGCCCAGGGCCGATTGCATCGCAACATGTGGTGCACCGCGGGCTTCCTGCATGCGGTTGGCCAAACGGTGACGAAGGCCGGCGATATCGTGCCGCTCGCCGGCGCAGCGGATCCGGTATTCGAATTCGTGCCTGTCCGGGTGACATGCTCGCCGGATGGCGTGACGCGATGGGAGCCGGGCGCGGCGTCGCCCGGCAGATTTCTGCTTCGCGTTAGGGACACGGGGGCGTACCCCGCGGCCATGACCGCGGCCCTGAAAGCGTTGCTGCGATCGTTGCCGTGAGGGACGGCGGCCATGCCATCTCCCTGTTGACGGATCCCGATGCCTCCTTCAAACATCTAATCCCTATGTCGCGCACGTCCTTCCCTCTGATGCGCTCTGTCCGAAGACCCCGCGTGCTGCGCGCGGCCCTGCTGCCGTGGTTGGCGATGCTCATTGCCCAGCCCTTGCCGCCATCCGCCGCGCAAGGCGGGGAACCCACCAACGCCAAGGAGGCCTCGGAGAAGAAGGCCGACGCAGACAGGGCGGTGGATGAGGCGTTCCAGAAGTGGAAGGCCTCGCTCCCCCTGGATCAGCAGGCATGGGAGACGGTGCTGGAGGAGAACCTCGGGGCTTTCTACCTGCCGCTGTACAAGCGCGACAAGGTCAAGGGTGCCGAGACCGCCTGGGATTACGTGAAGGACGAGCCGGGTTTGCCCCGCGTGCTGCTGATCGGGGACTCGATCTCGCGCGGCTACACGCTGGCGGTCCGGAAGGCGCTCTCGGGAAAGGCCAACGTCCACCGCGCCCCCGAGAATTGCGGGCCGACGGCCAACGGGATCAAGAAGCTGGATATATGGCTCGGCGGCGGAAAGTGGGACGTGATCCATTTCAACTTCGGGATCCACGATCGCGCGACACCACCCGCCGAATACGAAAAGCGCCTCGGCGAGATCATCGCCCGGCTGAAGAAGACCGGGGCGCAATTGATCTGGGCCAGCTCCACGCCGCTGCCCCCCGATAGCAAGTACGGCGATCCCGCCGCGATCATCGCGCGCAACGAGATCGCCGCCGGATTGGCCACGAAACGGGGCATCCCCATCAACGACCTGTACTCATCCATTGCGCCGCACTTGGCCGAATGCCAGAATCCGAACGACTGCCATTTCAACTCGCGGGGATACGATCTGCTCGGCGGCCGGGTCGCCGAGGCGATCGTTCCCCACCTGAAAAGGAGATAGACCATGAGGCCATGCATCCCGTGCCTGATCGGGGCGATCCTCTGCGCGTCCCACGCGGCGTCGGCCGCCCCGGAGAAGCCCAACGTCCTGCTCATCTGCGTCGATGACCTCAAGCCGCTGCTGGGCTGCTATGGGGACGCGATGGTGAAATCGCCCCACATCGACCGCCTTGCCGCGCGGGGCGTGACCTTCGAACACGCCTACTGCAACCAGGCCGTCTGCGCCCCATCGCGCAACGCGCTGATGACCGGCCTGCGGCCGCAGGCCATTGGCATCTACGACCTCCCCACGAATTTTCGGAAGTCGGTCCCAGAGGCCGTGACCGTCGCGCAATATTTCCGCGCCCGCGGCTATCGCACCGAGGCGATGGGCAAGATCATGCACGTCGGGCACGGCAATCACGAGGACGAGGCCTCGTGGACCGTGCCCCACTGGAAACCTGGCGGCGGCGGGTATGTCCTGCCCGAAAACGTCGAGGACACGAAGAAGAGGGCGGCGAAGGCCAAGGCCGACGGCGTGCCCGAGAGCAAGCGTTCCAGCCTCGTCAAGGGCCCCTCGACCGAATGCGCCGACGTGGCGGACAACGCCTATGCCGATGGCATGATTGCCGACGAGGCCATCAAGCGGCTGCGCGCGGCGAAGGAAAGGCGCGGCGAGCCCTTCTTCATGGGCGTCGGCTTCCTCAAGCCGCACCTCCCCTTCTGCGCGCCGAAGAAATACTGGGACCTCTACAGGGCCGAGGCATTTCCCCTGCCCGCGATCAAGAATCCACCGGCCGGGGCCCCCGAGTTTGCGCCGACCACCTGGGGCGAGCTGCGCGCGTACACCGACATCCCGCCCACTGGGCCGCTGGATGATGCGATGACCCGGCACCTGATCCATGGCTACCACGCCGCGGTCAGCTTCATGGATGCCCAGCTCGGCCGCGTACTGGATGCCCTCGATGAGACCGGTTTGGCCAAGAACACCATCGTCGTGCTGTGGGGCGACCACGGCTGGCACCTCGGCGACCACGGCATGTGGTGCAAGCACACCAATTACGAGCAGGCCGCCCGCATCCCGATCCTCGTCGCCGCCCCCGGGATGAAGGCCGGCGTCAAGACGTCGGCCCTGATCGAGACCGTGGATATCTACCCGACCCTGTGCGAGCTCGCCGGATTGCCGGCGCCATCGGGCCTCGATGGGGCCAGCTTCGCCGCCGCGCTGCGGGATCCGTCCGCCCCGACCAAGGACCACGTCCTCCACGCCTACCCGCGGGGCGGCGGGCTGATCGGTCGCGCCATCCGCACCGCGAGGCACCGGCTCGTCGAGTGGAAGATCCCGGGCGACGCCGCGGACACCGCCGTCCTCGAGCTCTATGACTACGAGGCCGACCCGCTGGAATCCAAAAACCTCGCCGCCGAGCAGTCGGAGATCGTCGCGCAGCTCCGCGCGATGCTCGCCAAGCACCCCGAGGCCAAACCGCAGATCGGCACATCCGGTGGCAAGGCAAAGTCCTCCCCCGCCAAGCCCAAGCAGGATCGCGACGCCATGTTCGCCAAGCGCGACAAGGACAACGATGGCAAACTGACGCGAGAGGAGTTCCTCGCCAACCAGCCCGATCCCGACGACGCCCCCGCGCGCTTCATCCAGTTCGACAAGGACAAGGACGGTTTCGTGAATCGGGAGGAGTTCGTCCGGTCGGGGCGGTAGCCCAACCGCATCGGGTCGTAAGCGATCGTGGCGTCCTCCTCCGACCGAAAACGCCCAAGGCCCGCGCTCAATCTGGAACTCAGGACGTACGACACGAGAGACCCCCATCCTTTCCCTATTTCCTGACTCGAAAATTGGGTCGCGATGTAGGCTGCGCC
>CAZYWZ010000136.1:0-15525 GCA_964651705.1 uncultured Verrucomicrobiales bacterium | reverse complement strand
AAACCTGCCACAACCGTCGAGTATGCGCAATTATTTATGACGCTCAGTATAGCTCAAAAATTCGCCACGGCCGTGAGGCCGTGGACCTCCACCGCGCGGCCCCGCCGTGACCGGAGGGGCTACTCCCCCCGATCCGCCACGCAGTAGCCCGGGATCACCGCCTCGCGCTTGGAGCGACCCGCGACGAAGCGATGCTCCTTCGCCACGCCTTCGGCATTGGTCACCTCGAGCCGCACGGCCCCCAGCGGCCCGGAGATTTTCGGCCGCAGCAGGCCCGTGATCCATTGTAACAGCCGCTTGACCATGTCGCTTCCCCCTCGCCTCAGGGTTTTGTCGGGCTGGTCGGCGCGGGCAACTGCTGCGCCTTGACGCCATAGGCCCGGTCCATCTCCTCCAGCGTGGCCAAGAGCATCTTGGCCCCGGCGGGGGGAACGACCTTCCCGGACAGGATGTCCGCCGGTGAAACGTGCACCCCGTAATACGCCGCGTTGCGCTTCGGCTCGGCGACGAGCACCGTCCCCTCCAGCGATACGCCCGCAAAGACCCCCTGGCTCCGGCTGTAGGTGTACACGGCGGCCGCGGCGGTGATGTCCGCCCCGAGGCTCCGGCCCACCGGACCCGCCGCGACGCTCAGGTCGCCCCCGAGCGAGACGTTGCCCCCCTGGCTGAACGCCTTCACCGCGCCGGGCGTGTTCAGCACGATCACGAACTCCGATACCTGCGCCCCTATCTGGAAACCAAATCCCGCGCCACCCGTCGTGATGCCCGCTGGCCCCGACCAGCCCTTCGGCGTCCGCGCCACCACCACGCCTTGCCCGCCGCGCCCGCTGAAGATGAAACCCGCCTTGATCACGTGCAGGATCGCCAACCCCTGCGCATCCCGGATCACTTCCGCCGGTATCGCCTGCTCCGGGATCGACTGGAACCGCCGCAGGATCGTCACCGCCTGATTCACCGCGTCCTGCAAGCCCGCCGCCTCCGCCGACGAGACCCCCGCCGCCACCCCGCCGGCCGCCGCCGCCGCCTTCAAAAACTCGCGCCTCTTCAGCATGCCCATCCCACAAAACTGCCCACCCCCCACCCCCGCGCAAGGGAATTTCGGCCGGATGCCCCGCCAGGGCCCGCGCCCGCGCCCCGATCGCCAGAGGCGATCCGGCCGCGGTTCCAATGCGCCGTCACCACTCCTCGCGGGGGAAACTTCACCCCCGGTGGCGCCACAGAGACGCCCTCTGCTACAAAATCTGTAGGCCGCCTGCGCCAGGCGGCAGCGGGCGTCGAGTTTCCCCATGATTGATGCGGCGCGTCCGCGACGTTTCGCCGTGACTCCGCCGCCCCATTCCGCGACACTCCGCCCCCATGTTACGGGTCGGTATCGTTGGCCTGCCGAACGTCGGCAAGAGCACGCTGTTCAACGCGGTCACCCGCACGCGCAAGGCGGAGGCCGCGAATTACCCCTTCTGCACCATCGACCCCAACGTCGGTGTCGTGAACGTCCCGGACCACCGCCTCGACCGCCTGGCGGAAATGTCCAAATCCAAGAAGGTCGTCCACGCCGCCATCGAGTTCGTCGATATCGCCGGCCTGGTCCGCGGCGCCAGCCAGGGCGAGGGCCTCGGCAACCAGTTCCTCTCCCACATCCGCGAGGCCGACGCCATCATCCAGGTCGTCCGCTGTTTCGAGGACGAGAACGTCCACCACGTCACCGGGAGCGTCGACCCCGTCCGCGACATCGATATCATCAATACCGAACTGGTCCTCGCCGACCTCGCCGCGGTCCAGAAACGCCTCGAGCGGGGCTCCAAAGCCGTCCGCGCCGGCGACAAGCAGGCCAGGGCCGAGCATGAGGTCCTCGAGAAACTCGCCCCGCACCTCGATGCCGGAAAGCCCGCCAGCACCCTGCCGCTCGCCCCGGAGGAACGCGCCACCGCCCGCGCCTTCTTCCTGCTCACCTCCAAGCCCACCCTCTTCGCCTGCAACGTCGCCGAAGATGGCCTCGCCTCCGCCGACTCCAACCCCTTCGTCGAAAAGGTCCGCGCCTACGTCCGCGAGCACCACGACACCGAGGCCGTCGTCATCTCCGCGCGCATCGAGTCCGAGCTCGTCGACCTCGCCCCCGACGAGCAGCGCGAATACCTCAAGGAGCTCGGCGTCGAGGAGTCCGGCGCCGGTGCCCTCATCCGCGCCGCCTACCATCTCCTCGGCCTCCGCACCTACCTCACCACCGGCGAGAAGGAGAGCCGCGCCTGGACCATCCACGCCGGCGATACCGCCCCAGTCGCCGCCGGCAAGATCCACTCCGATTTCGAGCGGGGCTTCATCGCCGCCGAGACCATCCATTACGACGACCTCATCGCCCTCGGCTCCATGGCCAAGGCCCGCGAGGCCGGCAAACTCCGCCTCGAGGGCCGCGAATACGTCGTCCAGGACGGCGACGTTGTCGAGTTCCGGTTTAACGTATGAGCACCTCGGGACGGAAACCCGCGGGATAGCGGGGAGCGTGAGCGACCCGTGCGGCGGCCCCCATGGACACCGCACCATTCGGATTGATTCCCGAAATCGGAGACCGTAGTATTAACTAGGCTTACGAAACAGAGGTGAGAGAGATGAAAAATGTTATCTTCAACAACACCGTGCTCCGCGATGGGCACCAGTCGCTCGCCGCCACCCGCATGAAGACCGACCAGATGGTCGCCGCCGCCCCCGAACTGGATCAGATGGGCTTCGGCGCGCTCGAGACCTGGGGCGGCGCCACCATCGATTCGTGCCTCCGCTTCCTCGACGAGAATCCCTTCGACCGCCTCCGCGCCCTGAAGAAGCTCGCCCCAAAGACCCCGCACATGATGCTCCTGCGCGGGCAGAACATCGTCCAGTACACCTCCTTCCCCGACGATGTCGTCGAGGCCTTCGTCGCCAGCGCCGCGGCCGCCGGCGTGGATATCTTCCGGATCTTCGACGCCCTCAACGACCTCCGGAACGTCCAGACCGCGGTCAGGGCCGTCAAGAAGGCGGGCAAGCACGCGCAGGGCGCCATCAGCTACACCACCAGCCCCGTGCACACCCCCGAGGCCTTCCTCGAGATGGCCAAGGAATTCGAGCGCCTCGGCTGCGACTCGATCTGCATCAAGGACATGGCCGGCCTCATCAGCCCGCCCGTCGCCGCCTCCCTGGTCAAGAAGATCAAGGAGAACGTCAAGATCCCCGTCGTGCTCCACAGCCACAACACCGCCGGCCTCGCCGGCACCTCCTATTTCGCCGCCGTCGAGGCCGGCGTCGACATGATCGACGTCTCCATCGCCCCTTTCGCCAACGGCACCGGCCAGCCCGACGCCCTCATGATGCACGCGATGCTCGAGGGAACCCCGCGCTGCCCGAAGTACGACGCCGACCGCCACGTCAAACTCGTCGAGCACTTCCGCAAGGTCTATGACCAGCTCTCCGAGTTCACCAGCCGCAACAACGAGCGCACCGACGTCGATATCCTCCGATTCCAGGTCCCCGGCGGCATGCTCAGCAACTTCCGCAACCAGCTCAAGGAGCAGGGCATGTCCGACAAATGGGACCAGGTCGTCGCCGAGATCCCCTACGTCCGCGAGAAACTCGGCTGGATCCCGCTGGTCACCCCCACCTCGCAGATCGTCGGCACCCAGGCCATGCTCAATGTCAAATTCGGCCGCTGGAAAAACATCGCCCAGCCCACCGCCGACATCCTCCTCGGCAAGTACGGCCGCACCCCGGGGCCCATCGACCCCGAACTCCGCGCCCTCGCCGAGGAGCGCACCAAGCAGAAGGCCGTCGATTGCCGCCCCGCCGACCTCCTCGAGCCCCGCATGCCCAAGCTCCGCGAGGAACTCAAGGCCAAGGGCCTCCCCGTCAACGACGAGAATGCCGTGCTCTACGCCATGTTCCCGCAGCAGCTCGAGGCGCTCCACAAACCCAAGCCCGCCGCACCGGCCCCTGCGCCCGCCGCCGCCGCCAAAGCCGCCGCACCGGCACCCGCCCCGGCCCCGGTCGCCGCGCCCGCCGCCGGCTCCAGCCACTACCGCATCATCATCGACGGCCGCGCCCACGACGCCTTCGTCGAGGCGGTGTAGCTGACTCAACAACTCCATACGTAGCCACGGCCGTGAGGCCGTGGACGCGCTGGCCGAGTGCCCGGCGGCGCCGCGTCCCGGCACCATCTCCCCACGACGTCGCGTGCCGCGTGAAGTATCGGGCCTAATCCTGCGCCCCCCGACCCGCCCAAAAATTCTCGCCTTTCCGGCGAAAAAAAGGGTGTGCGCGCGCGGGGCGGGATCATTAGACTCCCCGGCGGTCGGCGGCGCGCGGTGTATGAACGTGATTGGCATGACGGTCTTTGTCGGGCTCGTGCTCGTGGGGCTGTTCGTGTACCTGTTCTGGCACCAGGCGCGCGGCCCCGGAGGCCCCGGGGACGACCGCGACGCGCTGATGCCCCTCGAGGAGGACGATGGCGTCACCCCGGCGGACCGGGGCGGGTCGGCGCACTGAACAGGGCGGAAGGCAGGTAGGCAGCGATGGAAACGGGCGGCAGCAAGGTCACGATTGAATACGACGACGCGATCACGCGGATGTTCCTGATCGCGGGAATTCTCTGGGGCGCGGTGGGCATGGCCGCGGGCGTGTTTGTCGCGTCGCAGCTGGCCTTCTGGCAGATGAACCTCGACCTGTCGTGGCTCACCTTCGGCCGCCTCCGCCCCCTCCACACCAACGCCGCCATATTCGCCTTCGTCGGCAACATGATGTTCGCCGGCATCTACTATTCCACCCAGCGGCTGGTCAAGGCCACCATCCCCTCGCGCCTCCTCGTGCGGGTCCACTTCTGGCTCTGGCAGGCCATCATCGTGGTCGCCGCCATCACGCTCCCCCTCGGCCTGACCCGCGGCAAGGAGTACGCCGAGCTCATCTGGCCCATCAACATCGCCGTCGCCGCCGCCTGGGTGCTCTTCGCGGTCAATTTCTTCTGGATCCTCGCGCGCCGCAACGAGCCCTCGCTCTACGTGGCGATCTGGTTCTACATCGCCACGATCGTGACGGTGGCCGTGCTCTATATCGTCAACCACCTCCAGATCCCCACCGGCCTGCTCCACGGCTACCCGATCTTCGGCGGGGTGCAGGACGCCCTCGTCCAGTGGTGGTACGGCCACAACGCCGTGGCCTTCTTCCTCACCACCCCGATCCTCGGGATCATGTATTACTACCTGCCGAAGGCCGCCGGCAGGCCCGTCTATTCCTACCGCCTCTCGGTGGTCCACTTCTGGTCGCTGGTCTTTATCTACATCTGGGCCGGCCCCCACCACCTGCTCTACACCGCGCTCCCCGACTGGCTCCAGTCCCTCGGCATGCTCTTCAGCGTCATGCTCTGGGCCCCCTCCTGGGGAGGCATGCTCAACGGCCTCCTCACCCTCCGGGGCGCCTGGGACAAGGTCCGCCAGGACCCCGTGCTCAAGTTCTTCGCCGCCGGGGTCACCTTCTACGGCATGTCCACCTTCGAGGGCCCGCTGCTCGCCATCAAATCGGTCAACGCCCTCTCCCATTATACCGACTGGACCATCGGCCACGTCCACTCCGGCACCCTCGGCTGGAATGGCTTCATGGCCGCCGGCATGTTCTACTGGCTCGCGCCGCGCCTCTGGAACACGAAGCTCCACTCGGTCCCGATGGCCAACTTCCACTTCTGGATCGGCCTGGTCGGCATCCTCCTCTACATCGCCTCGATGTGGATCTCCGGCATCAGCCACGGCCTGATGCTCGGCGCCACCGTCGAGGGCGGCTCCGTCCTGAAATACCCCAACTTCCTCGACGCCGTTGCCGCCAACCGCGCCATGATGCACACCCGCATGCTCGGCGGCATGCTCTACCTCGCCGGCTGGGTCCTGCTCGTCTACAACATCTGGCGCACCGCCGCCTCCGGCAAACCCGTCAACGGCACCGCCGAGGTCTTCGTCGCCGAGAAACCCGCCCGCCGCCTCACGCTGATCGAGGCCTTCACCAGCACGCCCGTCATGTTCACCGCCGTGGTCCTCGCCTGCGTGTTCCTCTGGGCGATCGGCTGGGACTTCGTCAAGATGCTCGCCCTGCTGGCCATGATCATCGCCGTGGTCGTCGCCGTCGACCGCGTCGAGCAGCGCCTCAAGAGCTGGGGCGAGTGGTACGACCGCCTGCTCGCCAACTCGTTGCCCTTCACGGTGCTCACGATCTTCGCGGTGCTCATCGGCGGCCTGGTCGAGATCATCCCGACCATCGTCATGCACCGCGCCTCCAACGTCGAGGGGGTCCGCCAGATACCCTACAGCCCCCTCCAGCTCGTCGGCCGCGATATCTACATCCGCGAGGGCTGCTACAATTGCCACTCGCAGATGATCCGCCCCTTCGTCGGCGAGGTCCTCCGCTACGGCGATTTCTCGAAACTGGGCGAGTCCATCTACGACTACCCCTTCCAATGGGGCAGCAAGCGCACCGGTCCCGACATCCATCGCGTCGGCGGGAAATACCCCCACATCTGGCACCTCCGCCACATGGAGAACCCCCGGTCGGTCTCCATCGGCTCCCACATGCCCAACTACCCCTGGCTCCTCAAGGACAAGGCCGACCTCGATTCGCTCAAGCCTAAGTTCGACGTCCTCCGCATCCTCGGCGTCCCATACCCCGAGCGCTCACAGGACCAGCTCCGCGCCGAGGCCCTCGCCGAGGCCAAGGCCATCGCCGACGACCTCGCCAAATCCGGCGCCCCCGTCGAGCCCGACTCCGAGATCGTCGCCCTCATCGCCTACCTCCAACATCTCGGGAAATCCGAGCCGGTCCCGAAGGCCGACAAGGCCACCGGCGGCAATGTCGGCCCATAGCCCAGGAAGGAGCACCGCATGTTCGACCGCGTCCAATACGAGAGCTGGCAGATCGTTTTCCCGATCGTGGGCTTCCTCCTGCTCTTCGGGATATTCATCCTCCTGGTGATCCGGATCTCTCGCCTCCCGAAGACGAAGGTGAAGCACCTGGCCCACCTGCCCTTTGACGAGGAAGACAAGGAAAAGAACGATGAGCCAACCGGCCCGGAACAGCGCTGAGGACGACGCCCCCCTCAAGGGGCACAGCTTCGACGGCATCGAGGAGTACGATAAGAAGCTGCCCAATTGGTGGCTCTGGACCCTCTACGGCGCGATCGCCTTTTCCTTCTTCTATTGGTTCTACTTCCATTGGGTCGGCAACCCCGAGTCCACCGCCCAGCGCCTCGATCGCCGCCTGGGCGAGATCGCCCTCGCCGCCGCCGCCTCCGGCGGCGCCGAACTCGACGACGCCGCGCTCTGGAAAATGAGCCGCGACGAGAAGGTCGTCGCCGATGGCCGAAAGACGTTCCTGACGCAATGCGTCTCCTGCCACGGCGCCGACCTCAAGGGCGGCATCGGCGTCAATCTCACCGACAAGGACTGGATCCATGGCGGCAAGCCCACCGAGATCGTCGCCACCCTCACCAAGGGCGTCCTCGACAAGGGCATGCCCGCCTGGGGACCCGTCCTCGGCAAGGCGCGCGTCGCCCAGGTCGCCGCCTTCGTCCTGAGCCACCACGCCGAGGGCGAGGAGATCCGCATCGTCCCGTCGCCCACCCAGTCGGCGACGGCGCCCGCCGCGGCCGCGGCGCCCTGAGCCGCACCCTCCCATGGCCGCCGACCTCCCATCCCTGGACCAACTCGCCTCCATCAACCCCGACGGCTCAAGAAATTTTATCCACCCCGCCGATGTCCGCGGGCGATTCACCACGCTCCGCACGATCACCGGCTGGGCCCTGATCGCCCTCTACGCCCTCCTGCCCTGGATCCCCATCAATGGCAACCCCGCCGTCTTCCTCGACGTCCGGCGGGGCCAGTACCATCTCTTCGGGCTGACCTTCGTCTCCCAGGACCTCTGGCTCGCCTTCTTCCTCGTCACCGGCATGGGCTTCGCGCTGTTCTTCGCCACCGCGCTCTGGGGCCGTGTCTGGTGCGGCTGGGCCTGCCCCCAGACCGTCTTCCTCGAGCACATCTATCGCCGCATCGAGCGCTGGATCGAGGGCGATGCCACCGCGCGCCGCCGCCTCGACCGCGGCCCTTGGAACGCCGACAAGGCCCTCCGCCGCGGCGCCAAATGGGCCATCTTCCTCGCCATCTCCTTCGCGATCGCCCACGTCTTCCTCTCCTACTTCGTCTCCCTCCCCGAGCTGTACCACATGATGCGCTCGGCCCCCACCCGGCACTGGGGCCTCTTCCTCTTCGCCGCCATCCTCACCGGTGTCCTCTTCTTCAACTTCGCCTGGTTCCGCGAGCAGTTCTGCATCATCCTCTGCCCCTACGGACGCCTCCAGTCCGTCCTCGTCGACGACGACTCCGTCGTCATCGGCTACGACACCCGCCGCGGCGAGCCGCGCGGCAAGCTCGGCACCGCCGGCGCCGGCGACTGCATCGATTGCCTCCGCTGCATCCACGTCTGCCCCACCGGCATCGACATCCGCCAGGGCCTCCAGCTCGAGTGCGTCAGCTGCTCGAATTGCGTCGACGCCTGCGACGACGTCATGCGCAAGATCGGCCGCCCCACCGGCCTGGTCCGATACGGCTCGATGAACGCCCTCGCCGGCCGCCCCTCCCGCGTCATCCGGCCCCGCCTCTTCCTCTACACCGCCCTCGGCCTGGTCGGCGCGCTCGCCGCCGCCATCGCCTTCTCCGGCTTCCGCTCCACCACCATCAGCGCCCTCCGCATGACCGGCGCCCCCTTCTACGTCGCCGATGGCGTAATCCGCAACCAGTTCCTCATCCGCATCGTCAATAAGGAGAACCGCCCCCGCACCTTCGCCGTCACCGCCTCCGCCGCCGGTCTCCCCCTCGCCCAGAAAGGCCTCGAGAAGCCCGTCGAAATCCCCCCGCTCGAGGAAGACCTCCAGCCCCTCATCGTCACCCTCCCCATCGCCAGCTTCCAGGGCGGATTCCCCGTCGATATCGAGTTCCGCGAGACCTCCGGCCGCTTCCGCGCCACCAGGCGTGTCCCCTTCCTCGGGCCCGCCCCACCCGCCACCCCATGAACCCGTTCGCCAAACGCCCCTGGCTCCTCGTCATCGTCGCGTTCCTCGCCCTCATCGCCGCATGGGCCGCCACCATCCGCATCGCCGAGGAAAATCGCCCCGTCCCCATCCAGATCGAGTAGCCCCGGGCGCAAAACCCCGCGCGGTGGGTTCGTGGCGCCGCCGTAAGCTCCTCGTCGGTAAAGAGAGGGCAAGATGTGGAATGCGCGCCGCGCAAGTGTCCCTCGCAGAAAATCCTCCCACGATCGAGATCCGCGAGCGCGGAATCCAGAATCCGCATTCTCATTGCGCCCGTCGCCGCAATTCCTTCTTCGCCTGTTCCCAATCATGTGTCCGCTCGGTCCCCGCATGAACCCGCGCCTCGGTTTCGCGAAGTGCGTCCCCATGCCATGTCGGCGACTCAACCTCTCCTTCGTCCCTCGCGAGGTCCTCCCAGATGGCGTGCATCGCCTTAACCTTCTCGTCCCGGGTCATCTGCTGGAGATCCATGCCCCTCGCAAAATATCGGCTGGCTCAATTACTTCGGCATCAGCAATACCTACACGGAGTTGGAGGTGCTGGGGGACTGGGTCCGACGGAGAGTGCGCCCGTACTACTGGAAACAATGGAAACAGCCGCGGACGCGCCGACGCCAACTGCTGGCCTTGGGCATCCCGCCCGAGGAGGTGCACCTGGCCACGCGCAGCCGCAAAGGGTACTGGCGGATGAGCTCCAACAGCATCCTCCAGCGCGCCCTGACCAACCGCTGGCTCCACGCCCACGGAGTCCCCAACCTGCGCACGTTGTGGATTGTTCTTCACTACGGGCCCAACGCCCGTGTCTGATTGGAACCGCCGGACGCGGACCCGCATGTCCGGTGGTGTGGGACCCGTGACTGGCTAACCCTCAGTCACGGGGACCCGATTCGACGCCCTTCTTGGCTGATCAGGCGGTGGCAACCAGTCTCTTCGTCTGCGCATCAACGGTGCGGATGATCTGCTGGATGGATTCAACCTCCCGCTCCTCGAAATACGACTCTCCGCACTGCCGGCACACCCATGCGGGAACCGCGTCAAAGCTCAAATGCACGCCGTCCCGGTCAATGTGAAACGGCGCGTGCGACCGCTCCATCCGGCCCTGACAATGTACGCACTTCATCGCCTCTTCCTCTGTCTATAGTCGTCTGACCACTCTGCCGGATCCGGTAGGTACGCCGTGATCACAGCCAAGTACTCATCTTGCGGGGAGCATACCACGTGAATCGGCCGTCCGCCAGCCCCCGGACCCAGCATCAGGGCACTGTGGCCCCTCGCATCGTCGGGGTAATCCTCGATAATCTCCCCCCGATCAATGACGGCACGGACATCCTCCGTGCCGATCATCCTGTCCGGACGCGACATCTGGCGAACGGCGTGCGGGAGGAACAGGACCCTCTCCGCAGCACGTTGCCGGACAAGTTCCAGGAACTCCCGCGACTGATCCACGTCGCAAGGCTATGCGCGGAGAACGCACTGTGCAATTTTCTTCGTCGGTGGGGTTCAAGTCCCCTGTGCGAGAGTCGAACATGAAGCGAAAGCGACATGGGAAGCAGCAGCCGAAGTCAAGGTCGTCCGGGCAACCGGCCGGCCGGAGGAAGACTAGGCAAGAGTCGTGAGCGAATGAACAAGAACTGCATAGAAGGCCGAGCGGGCGAGGCGAGCTGGCACCACACAGCGAAGCCGTCCGACCCAGTCCGTACGGTAAATGCAGCCGCTGTGCGACGGAGGACCGCGCTCTTACCCCGGGAGATCCCGGGGAGGAAATGCCCCGGGAAGTCAGCAGAGGCCATAGTACCGGGCAGCGAGCCGGACACCCAAAGACCGGAAGACTCGATGCCGGGAAGGGCTGAACCGACTAGTGAGCATCCGACCGCAGGAAGGACACCGGAGCCGATGACACCCGAATGGGCGAGGCATCCGGTGAGCGCCGTCCTGATGGGAAGCATGGGATGCACGGTGCGTGGTCCTCGGATCACGCAATGCGTCAGGAGGCAACTCAGGGCGCACTGTCGGAACCGCCGGACGCGGACCCGCATGTCCGGTGGTGTGGGAGCCGGGGCTGATCCTCACGGGTCAGTCCCGGCGACCCGATTCGCCTCCATCATACGTGATCTTTCCAGCGATCGGGATGGCGATGGAGGTGAAAGACCGAAGAGATCAAAATTGAATCCTCCGTGATCGAGTAGATAATTCCGTACGGGAACCGGCGCAACCGGCAGCGGCGATGGTTCTCGGACACGCGCCCCCAGGCCTCGGGCTGGAGTAATATCCTGGCCACAGCCCGCTCCACCTCCTCCAAGAACTCGAAACCAAGACCCGGCATCGCCCGCTCGTAATACTCCATCGCGCCGGCGAGATCGCGCTCGGCGCCGGACAGGAATCGGTAGGTCATCGACGGTATCGGGCGCGCAGATCTTCCAGAACTCGGGGGCCGTCCAGTGCAGCCTCCTCCCCGCGCCGATACGCCGCGAGGCGTTTCTCCGCCACCTGGATCCACGCCGTCTCCGCCTCGCGGCTCGCCTCGTCGTCCAGACTACCCAGCAACGCATCGGCCAGCAGGGCTCGCTCGCCTGGCGGCAGTCGCAGCGCCTCTCTCTCCAGCATCGCCTGATCCATGATCCTACAATACCTCCAACCGCCCCGCAGGCAAGGTCATCGGTGCAGTGCCAAATCTGGCGAACGTCGCGCATCAGCGACCCGAGGGTTCGCTGGAACGCCTGGTGTGCGCCCAGCATGGGCGCGGTCCTGATGGGGTTCAAGTCCCCTGTGCGAGAGTCGAACATGAAGCGAAAGCGACATGGGAAGCAGCAGCCGAAGTCAAGGTCGTCCGGGCAACCGGCCGGCCGGAGGAAGACTAGGCAAGAGTCGTGAGCGAATGAACAAGAACTGCATAGAAGGCCGAGCGGGCGAGGCGAGCTGGCACCACACAGCGAAGCCGTCCGACCCAGTCCGTACGGTAAATGCAGCCGCTGTGCGACGGAGGACCGCGCTCTTACCCCGGGAGATCCCGGGGAGGAAATGCCCCGGGAAGTCAGCAGAGGCCATAGTACCGGGCAGCGAGCCGGACACCCAAAGACCGGAAGACTCGATGCCGGGAAGGGCTGAACCGACTAGTGAGCATCCGACCGCAGGAAGGACACCGGAGCCGATGACACCCGAATGGGCGAGGCATCCGGTGAGCGCCGTCCTGATGGGAAGCATGGGATGCACGGTGCGTGGTCCTCGGATCACGCAATGCGTCAGGAGGCAACTCAGGGCGCACTGTCGGAACCGCCGGACGCGGACCCGCATGTCCGGTGGTGTGGGAGCCGGGGCTGATCCTCACGGGTCAGTCCCGGCGACCCGATTCGCGGTTGCATGATCCGTCCTCAATCCCGTTCCCTTGCTCGATCAACCTACCGGACCCATAGGACTCCGTCAATCGGCGCCGAGGTCGCAACCGCATCCTGCCGTCGCCACGGGCCTCAGAAGGCATATCGTCTTGAATACCTCGTGAATATGCGAACGATGGAGATCACCGAACCCGAGCTTGCGAGGGGTTCGGTGAATCGACTGGTTCGGGTTCATTTGAGGTGTCTCCTGATCCAGCTCGGGTCGCGTCGGCAGTCGACGACGGCGTGGACGCGGACGACATCGCGATCCAAGGTGTAGAAAACCGCGAACGGAAATCTGTGCGAAAGCAACCGGTGATAGTGGCGGTAGACGACGCGATGGATTCCGGCGTAAACTGTGAGAGAATCGATATCGGAATACAGGCTGTCTAAAAAATAGGCGCCTAAACCAGGCTCGTGACTCTCGTAGAATCGAAAACCGTCGACGAGGTCCCCCTCCGCCTTGTCGAGGATCTCAATCCTCATGACACCTGGTCTCGAATCCGCTTCTTCGCCGTCTCCCAGTCAGTGAACCGGGCCTCGCCCGCATCGATCTGCCGCCGGCGCTCGTCCAGAAGCTCCTGGTGCCACTCGGCCATCGGCACATCCCCCTCGTTCCTGCAGAGGTCCGCCCACAATGCCTCCATCGCACGCAGTTTCTCGGCTAGAGTCATCTCCGCGAGTGGCAGCGTCACATCCATAACGCAAGCTTGGTTCGGCACTCGATTTCCGCAACTTCCAAATTTCAACGTGGGCGATGAGGGAACCGCCCCTCAACTAGCGCAAAATCATGGTGGATCAGATCGCCCTCACGCGTCATCCCAAAAAGACGGCTCATTTGGCGGTTCCCTCCATCGCCTGGTTCGCATAGTTTGGAAAACTAAGAATCAGATCGTCCCGAGTCCCGAGTTTGTGATCCATGCCCATCGATAGGATCGTCCGTGAAGTGGCCGAAGTGCTGAACAGGAGCTGTTCGCCCCAGCCATCCAGCAAGATCCCGCCAGGGCCGCAATGGCGCTGGGCGGGAATTATATACTCGATCCGTTCTGGGTTGCCTCCCTTCAGGAGGGCAAGCAATGCGCTCGGTTCGCCCCAACGCGCTGGGACACCAAAGTGATCCTCGTACAACTCTGTCCCCATGCGAATGGACTCCATGAGGGATCGCGTCTGGCGAGCATGGCGCCAATCCGCTGGTTCTGGCGCGGAAATCCAGAAGGACATGATCCACGGCAGTAATGGGAGCAAGGCAATACAGAGCAAGGTCAGGCCTGTGAGGCGCAGCACTGGATCGCCCACCGTAAGCACCAGTAGGCTATAGGCGGCGAGGATTACCGGTATCCACCAAATGGGGTCCCTGTACCCTGGAATCAATGCTCTGTGTGCCAGATGATTTATCGCGATCCAGCCAAGAACCGCCGCCACGAGCTTTGCGAAATTAGAGAAATTCATGGATGCGAACGTCCGTGATGATGTGACCGCCTCAGCGCCCCGTCAACAGCCTCCCGGTCGGGTTCGCCCTCCCGCGTCAGCCTGAAACGATCGCGGTTCTGGCGGTTCACGTCCATCACGTGGTTCGCGTCACCTATTTCATTTCCAGTTCACGACAGACCTTAGGCCCAAAAGCGTTACATAGATGACGCACGGGACTCCGTAGCACGCCGCAAGAGACGCCCATGCTAATCGCGCTCTGCGAAATCCAACGCAAGCGACAACAACAACAGCGCACAAGGCCACAGGCGGAAAGGTGAACATGATAATGATAAACAGCAATAATGGAGCCCCATTCTCCTGCTCATTATCAACTTTACCCGCGAGCGCGGCGATCAAGTGGAGAGCTAGGACAAGAAAAAAGAGGCCCGCGCAGACGGCTGCTATGACGCCGCACGTCTTCGCGATCCCTTGGCGGATCGGTCCTGGTTCGGCAGCGCCCGCTATGCTCATTTTTATATTCGCGTTCACGGTGAGCGACGGCCCGGAGCGTCAGCGGAGGGCCGTTCGACTCCACCGTGTGGTTGGGCGTAATATTGGTTCTTCATTTCCTGGTACAACTGCTCCGGGAATCGGCCCTGCTTCCCATCGACTCGCACAACGATCCTCTTGCCGTCGACCGGACCGGGCGCAGCGATCAACGGCAGGTTAGAATCGCTGGTGACGGCGAGGCCCGGAAAGTAAAGGTAGTCATACATTCGCTTGGATTTCCCGTCGCGGTAGTATCGAATCCTTGCCATTTCTTCCGCCGAACACATCCCAGGTACGACTGCATCGATGGACGGAGGGTAACAGCCGGAATTCTCCTCGGCAAACGCCTCGAACACGATTGCCAATTGGAGTGCGTTGTTGAGGTTCCAAACTTCTGGGTCTTGGTATGAGGACAACTCCACCCGCGAGAGTAGGAGCCAAGCAGAACCGACTAGGATCAGGACGATCAATGCTGCAAGAGCGGAACGACGCAGTTTCATAATCTCGCCCAACGTCGCGCATCAGCGACCCGAGCTTTGCGAGGGTTCAGCTGGATGCGCTGGTTCGGCCTTGTCCGTAGTCGCCCTCGGCAATGCCTCGGAAGGTGAGGTCCTCATCCAGGTCCGGCCAGTGGATGCCGAAGGGCGAAAGCTCGATGTGGGCAAGCTGCTTCGGGGTGCCAGTAGCCAGACGCGGGCTCCGGGCGACGGGAAAGCGCAACTGCACGCCGCTCTCCATCTGGATCACGATCTCGCCATCCGCGTAGGCTGCGCTACGCGCCCTGTCGGTTAACGTGCTCATTCCACTTCCTTATAATAAGCTCTCGGTGCGCTTCCGCAAGCTCCTGCGCCCTCGCCAGCTCCCTGACCTTCATCCCCTGCGATTCTCGAAGCTCGATGCGGTCCTCGACATCGAACACCGCCTCACCCCCGCCATACTGCACGTGGACGTGGATCGGTCGGTGCTCGTTGCTGTAGAAAAAGAATTTGTACCCATCCCTCTCAAAAACCCTCGGCATGCTCGCAATCCTGCCAGCCGCACCCCGCGGACTCAATTCTGATTTGCCGAGACCTTATGGCCGTGCGGACCTCTGGCAGGGTGCATCGGCGCAGTGGGA
>CAZYWZ010000135.1:0-15662 GCA_964651705.1 uncultured Verrucomicrobiales bacterium | reverse complement strand
CGGCTTGTGCCGCGGACTTCGCTAATTTTTTTGCCCCGACGATGAAATATCCGGGTTAGCGCGCCGCCGAAAGACGCCGCCGTGGCTGAACTGTTCCCACCCCCAGCGAATCCAACCGAGGAGGGCATTGGCGAGCCAGAGCGCCCAGGCGAGCATCAGGAAGCGATACCACCAGATCGAGACCGAGAGGATCCATGGCTCCGGAAGCTCCCCTTCGGTGCGGGCCTGGAACCACGTGAGCACCGAGCGCGTGGAACCGTTGCCCGAGATGAACATCTCCGGGTCGCCGAGCAGGCCGGTGTGCAACACGTCGAGCAGCACCCCGACGACGATCGCGGTGAGCCCGAGCAACACCAGCTGGAACAGGTTAAAGAGCCAGGGCCTCGCGATGCCATCGCCCGCCCCGCGGCCGCGCCACGCGAGGGCAAAGAGCCAGAGGACGACGATCAGGGCAGGGATGAAATGCACCTGCGTGAGGCCGAGGGAGAGCAGCGCCCACTGGTGGCGCCTGAGCGGCGTGAGATGCAACGAGCCCAGCAACTGCGCCGCGATCAGCGCGCAGGCCAGCACCGTCCAGAAGCGCACCGCCGGACCGAGCCGCGGGCCGTCGGCCCAGAGGATCCACCGATTCTCCGGCACCCGCATCGTCACGGTGACATTCGCGCACTCGGCCGGAGCGATCACCCGGTCGGCCGCGGCGCGGAACCCCAGCTCCCGGGCGGTCTTCCATTCCACGTCGATGGTCTGCTCGCCCGGTTTCACGGGGACCACCAGTTTCCCGGCATCCATCCGCACGGGAATGGCCTTGCCGTCGTGTTTCAGCGACGTGATCTCGGCATCCTCCTCCAGGCCGATCGCGAGATCATCGCCGAGGCTGCACTGGACGCGCAGCTGCAGGGAGGAAGTGCGCTGCCTGCCGCCGAGGCTGATGTGCCGCGCGACCTGGCGGATGGTGGTGGTCGCGCCGCTGACGGCCTCGGGGCGGCTCAGCGCGAGATCCACCTTCTCCCCGGGCCAGGGGCTCCACACCGGAACCAGATCGGACCGCCCAGCCTCGAACACGGGATCCAGCCCCGCGATCGCGACGTTCCAGACCGGCGAGGTCACCAGGTGCCAGCGCTCCACCCAGCGATCGGTTGTCTCGGCAACCAGCGCGATGCGATCCTTGACCGGCAACTCGCTCTCCCAGACCGACTCGGTCTCGTTCGCGCCGAGGCGGACCTCGATGCGTCCGCCCTCGACCGGGACATTCGAGGTGAGCACCTTCTCGCCCGCGAGCAGCGGGAGCGAGAGGGAGACGGCCTTGCCCTTCGGCGACAGGCGGGTCACAACGGTGCGCACCTGCCACACCAGCCCGACCTCGATGTGCCGATCCACCGACACGATCGGGTTAAAATCCTTCCGGTCGTAGGCGGCCTCCGCGGCCGAGGCCCGCTTCTGTATCGCGAAGAAAACCTGTGGCTCCGGGATGCCGTTGGGGCGCACGCCGGTGACGTTCCAGCCCGGCGCGTCGATGCTGACATATCTCGGTTTCAGCAGGAAGGTCCATTCCCACTCCGTCGCGTTGGGCAAGAGGCCCTCGATCCGGAGCCGGTGGACGCCCTTGGGCAGCACCACCCAGAGATAGTCCCCCTCGCGGCGAAGCGCCTCTGGCCGACCCCCGTTGACCTGCACCGAGAGCGGCGACCACTCGGGCAGGCGCCCCGGAAGAGGGACCGCCACGCGGATCGCGGTGTGGATCTCCGCATCCATCGTGATCCGTCGCTCGCGGAGCTGCAGGCTCACGTTCGGGATCTCGGCCGCGCCGGGATAGGCATCCGGCACCTCCAGCACCCGCTCGCGCAACGCTTTCAACATCTCGGCATCGGGAAACTCCGCGCGGACTTGGCCCGGCAACGCGCAGAGGCACAGCAGCGCCACCGCGACCGCCGCACGTTTCGAAAATGGGTTCCAGATGCGGCGCCCGCCGAGCAGCGCCGCCGCCAGCGCGAGCACCAGCGCCACGCGCAATAGCGTCAGCAGTCGCTGGACGGGAAGCGGGATCAGGATGGGACGGATCGTCGTGTCGGCGGAGACGGGACCGTTCCACCCGCAGGACACCTGCCTCCAGCGCCACTCGGGCACCCCGGGACCGGTCTGGATCCGCGCCTTGGCGTCGTAATAGAGATTCGCCTCCTTCGCCTTCCGCAACGACTTCAGGGGGCCCTTCTCAAACTGGTCTGGGGCCCGCTGCAGCTTCAACTCGCCAAGGGCCTGTCGCTGCTGCACATCCAGGGCGTCCATCTGCGCCTCCACGGGAGCGGCTGGCGCGGCCATCCCACCCAACGCAAAAGTCTGCCCGATACCGCCGGCCGCGGGCAAGAAGAGCCCGCCGCGGTCGTCCCGAATCATCTCCATCTGCGGATAGATCACCCCCTGCACCTGCCTGGCGACGAACGGGATCAGCGCGACGACGATCGCCGCGATCGCCACCCACTTCCACAGGACGACGATCCGGCGGCCAACGCCCCCCGGGACGGCGCGGAGGAGCGCCAGCGGCATCAGGAGAAAAAGCCAGGTGTATCGCGGGGCCAGCGGCTCGTGGTACGAGAGCCCAAAGGCAAAAAACGCCAGTATCCCGAGCCGCGGCCCCCAGAGGCGCCAGATCGCCAACGCGAAAATCAGCAGCAGGAAGAGGTCCAACAGCGACCACGCGGTCAGCCAGTCGCCATTGACCCACTCCGCGCCGAAGAGGGCCATCAGGCGCCAGCCGGGGGGAAGATTGAGGTTGATCGTCAGGGCATCGGCGTCGGTCTGCCATCCGGTCGCGGCGATCTCCGGGGCGCGGTCCATGCGCCCCACCGCGTCGAGGTCGAGGTTGCGCGTGCGGATCTCGACGCCCGGCGCGCCGGTCGCGGGGTTCTTCGTGACGAGCTGGCCCGCCCCATGGATCTTCACCGCGCCGAGCTCCTGGCCCGCCGCCGCGTCCAGCCTCCAGACCTGCTGCATGGCGCCGCTGATCTGGTCGCGATACGTCATCGCCGCGCCATCTTCGTCCAGCCACAGCTCCCTCCGGATCCGGAGCCCCTCGGGTTTCTGCAACCCCATGCCGCGCATCTTCTCCTCGAGCCGGAAGGCTTTGTCCGTAGCCCACTGGTAGACCGGAAGATCGCGCCACTTTTCGGGAAACGTCGTCTGCGACACGTCCACCTGCGGGACCCCGGCCACCTCCACCATCCGAAAATCGGGCCTGGCCCGAAAGGCCACGAGTTCCTGGTCGATCGCCGGGCCCACGCCCGCCGGGTACTTGAACTCGTCGGCATGGGTGGTGCGGAACGCGTCGGCGCGGATGACCCACTTGCCCGCGCGCACCTGCGCTTTCATGCGGCCCGCGTCATCCACCGCGACCGGCACCGGGCCGTCAACCATCGATAGCTTCCACCCCTCCGGGAGGATATTCCCTATCTCCTCCTCGCGGCTCTTGCCCGAGACACTGATCTCGATCTCGGTGCGCAACCACATCGGGATGCCATCCTCGATCACCCGATAGACCTGCACCGCCAGAAAATCCTTGTCCGCCGCCTCGGAGCGCGTCCGCTTCAGCCAGAGGAATCCCTCCGGGTCCCAGTTCGGGATCTCGACCGCCTTGCCGTCCAAGGTCAGCGTCAGCAGCCCGATGGTTTTCGGGATCGGGATCCGCTGCGGGACCTCGTCCCAGCGGAAGGCGCCGGCGAGCCTGCGCGCGCCCGCCTCCAGCTTCACCGAGGGCACGCCAGACCGATCGACGACTGGCACGGGATTCTCGTCGGCCCGGACCTCCAGCGGCCAGGTGTCCTTGTTCCCCGGCAGCGGGACCCACGCCTCGTGCGCCACCATCACATCGAGCGCGAAAGCGCCAGACTTCGGCTCGGCGGTGACCTGCAACTCAGACGGCCAGAAACAGAGGTGGGCCTTGGCGTCGTTGTACGGCGTCGGGCAATCCCGGTGGATGTCCTGCCACGTGGCCCAATCGCGCCACGCCTTCAGGGATTCCGGCATCTCGCGCTCGGCAAGGGCGACGGGCGCCAGAAATAGCGATGCGACAAGGGCACGGGAGATCGGGCTCATGGGTTACCTCCGCGGTTGCATTCTGATCCAAGACCAACGTAGCAGACCGATGGACTGAAACCAAGTGCCCCAAGCAGGAAAAGTCGCCCATCTGGTCACAGATGGGCGACCGCGATGGCCCGGACCAGAACCCGCGCGGCCCATCTGTGACCAGAGGGGCTACGTCCTCCACCCTCCCGCCCTTCACCGCGCCAACCCCGCCGTGCTCGGCCGCGGGGGCTGGTACCAGAAGGAGCGCCAGTATTTCTGGTCGGTGGCGTAGGGATCGACGGGCGCGCCTGGGGCGACGTTCGGATCGAGGATGCCGAAGCGGCGCATCTCGCGGAGGTAGTGCGCGTTCGGCTGAAAGCCCGCCATATCGAAGCGCCGAAGCTGCTTCAGGCCCGCGGCCGCGGCCTCGATCTGCGCCAGCAGGGCGCGGTAATCGGGGTCGTCGCCATTCCCGAATACGGGTGCCCCACAGAGGCCCAGCCCTCCGGCCTCCTTGGCGAGCGGGGCCCGGAGCAGGACGGAGAGCTTCGGACGATCCAGATTGCAGAGTGACTGCGGGTCGGTGGCCGCCGGCGCGCCCGCGCCGCCGAAGACCCAGCGCTTGACGGGCTTGCCCTGGTGCATGCCCCCGTCCTTGAGGTGGCACGAGGCGCAGCGCTTTCCCAGCGGCTGGAGATTGACGTAGGCCGTCCCGCAGCCGAGTGCCGCATACGTCCCGGGATAGGTCGCGCTGGTCTCGATCCAGAGACGCACCAGCCTCACCTCCTCCGCGGAGAGCTTGGCCTCGTAATGAGAGCCATCCAGATAGCGCATCAGCGTGCTCGCGGAACTCCCGATCGCCCGCGGCGGGAGACTGCTCCTGGGCTGGTTGCGGTTGTCGGCGACGAGCGCGTGGCGCCGCATCGCGTAATATGCCGCCGAGTGCTGCGGCGTGTGGTCGCCGCAGAGGTCCAGGCGGCCGTCGTACCGCTCGGGATTGTGGCAGGAGACGCAGTGGCGATCCAAGATCGGCTGGATGTCCCGAGGGAAATCGATGACGTCAGGCACGCCGGCAATCGGCTCGATGCGGCTCGGCGCCCGGCGCATCGCGGCCATCGCCCCGAACGAGGCCAGCGGCGCCTGCGTCCGCGATTCGTGGCAACCGACGCAGCCGGTGACCTCCCCCGGCTGCATCGTCACAAAACTGTGCATGCGCTTCACGGCCAGCTCGTCCTCGTCCAGCGCCACGAAGAACACCGAGCGCAGCGCCGGCACCATGAAGTTGGCCGAGCCGTCTTTCTCCACGGGAACGGTGCCCAAGATCCGGGCGAGCGTGAACGAGCCGCCGATCGTCAGGGGCTCCATCCCGCCGGAGAAATTCACGGGCTTCGGCAACTGCTCCAAGACCAGCAGCTTGGTCACCTCGCCCGGCGCCACGCCGGCCATGTTCCGCCCGGCGCGGACGTCGGCCAGCATGAGCTGACCCTCCTCCCGCGCCGGCTCCCAGCGGGGCGCGATGCCCCGCTCCCTCGGGCGCCCGGCCAGCGGCCGAGGCTCGTGCAACAGCAGCGGCTGCACGCGCTTGTGCGGGGCCAGGCGGTAGATCAGCTCCGTCTCGCCGGCGCCATCGACCAGGATGATGCCGCGCTCGTCGGCGGCCAGAAACGCGTCCTCCGCCAGCGGATACGGGTCGCGATAGTCGGGTCGTCCTTTCGTGATGGCGCGGGCGCGGGCGCCGTCGTCCGGCCCGGCGAGCGTGTCTAAGATGGTGATATGGCCGCGATGCTCGGGCCTCCCGTGCCCGGGGGAAAAGATGGACACGACCTTGCCCCGCCACGGCCCCCCGGCACCCGGCGGGTTGGGGATCGGTTTCGCGTCGAGCATCGCGGTGCCCGGATTCATGTTCCCGAAGTGCACCATCTGTCCGGTGCCATCGGGATTGACGGTCCAGAGGTGGTGGTAATCCAACTGGCTGCGGTCCACGTACTCCCACCGCATGTACAGCACCCGCCCGTCGGGCAGGGTCCACGGCGTGTTGTCGTGCTCGATGCTGCTGGAGACCATGCGGATATCGCGCCCCTCGCCGTCGCAGGCGTAGAGGGTCCCCACCCGCGAATACCAGCAATTCACGAATCGCCGGCAGCGGCTCGACACGAACATGATGCCGCCATCCGGCAGATACGTGGGCTCCACGTCGTCGTCGGGCCCCGACGTGAGCTGCCGCAACCCCAGGCCGTCGGTCCCGATCTCGTACAGGTGATAGGCGTGGTCGCCGCCCTTCCGGTAGGAGAAAAGCACTTTCTGGCCCCCGTAGTGCACCTGCGGGTCGCGGATGCCCCCCGCCGGGTCCTCCAGCAATACCTTCACCGCCCCGGTCCTGAGGTTCAGACGGCAAAGCCGCGCCCCATCCCCGTAGCCCCAGAGCACGCCGTCCGCCTCCTTGTACGCCAGCTTCCGCGGGTAATCGCTCAGGTCCGCGTAGTTGCCAAAATTCACGTACCAGTGATCCCGGCCCGGAACGCGCACCGCAAACACGATCTCCTCCGTGTCGCGCATCGGGCCTTCAAGAAATCTCTGGAGCATCGGGCCAGCCAGTAGCGCCTCCCCTTCCGGCAACGGCTCGGCAGCGCCAGCGATCCCCCCCAGGCACAGGAAAACCAGCGCCGCGACCACCCGCCCCAGCGCGGATCGCCCCCGCCGGGCCCGTCCAGCCTCCAAGGCCCGACGCAAGCCGAAATCTCTGGGGGCCACCATTGACTACGATCTTGGGACGGACCGGCCCGCGGCGTCAATCCCGATGCCTCAGATCATCCCCTTGCCTCGGAAATCCTCCAAGTTGCCGTGGGCGGAGGCCGCGATCAGGTCGATCATGAAGCGGAGCAGCGACACCTCCCAGGCATCGTCTACGCCGGCCAGGACAGTGCTGAAGGGATCGTCCTTGGCCGCCACCCGTTTCCGGACGTTCTCGATGGTCCGGTCGATGGGCTCCGCGACATTGTACGTCCGCGCGTCAGACTTGCGGATGCGGAAGCCATACTTGAGCACGGCGAGATTCCGGAGCCGCCCGGCGACCGAGTCCATGAACTCGTGGGCCTCGTCGCCAAATCCCTCCAGCAGGAGCCGGGCCATGTGCTGCGGCGTGATGATCTGCGGGCGCTCGGCGTGGATCTGCCCCTCGCGGACCCGCGAGAGATTGGCAGAATCCATCTCCTCGGTGATGAGGTAATAATTGACGATCGAGGTCCCGAAGGTCTCCAGACGGTGCCGCGGGGGCACGATGACCCTCGTGTTCTCGATCGCGTACTCAAAGCTGTCCTGGGATAGCATGGCCGTCTGCCCCGCCGGGGGTCGTGCCCGGCGAGAACCCACCTAACTGTAACATCACGCCGCGGCATGCAATGCGTTATTTCGCGAGTGCCGGGCGCGGGTCCTATGGTAGATTGGGGTGTCGACATGTCTGTGGCGGGCGAACCAAAACGGGTCCTGATCCTCTCGGCCAGCGCCGGGACAGGCCACGTCCGCGCCGCGGAGGCGCTCGAGAAGGTCTGCCGCGTCACCGACGGCATCGCGGAGACCACCCACTTCGACGCCCTCACCTTCACCAACAAGCTCTTCCGGGATTTCTATTCCAAGTTCTACATCAGGCTGGTGCAGGACGCCCCGACGCTGCTGGGCTGGTGGTATGACACCAGCGACGAGCCGTGGCTCACCGACAAGATGCGCCTGATGTTCGACCGGATGAACACCCAGCCCCTGGTGCGGATGATCGGGAGGCTCCGGCCGGACATCACGATCTGCACCCACTTCCTGCCGGCGGAGATCATCTCGTGGCTGATGATGCAGGGGAAGGTGTCCACCCGGCTGTCGATCGTCGTGACGGACATGGATTTCCACGCGATGTGGCTCTCGCGTTCCTTCCACCGGTATTTCGTGGCGATCGACGAGACCCGCGAGCACCTGCGCATGATGGGGCTGCCCGAGAGCCGCATCACGGTCTCGGGCATACCGATTGATCCTGCCTTCGGCGACCCGTTCGACGAGGGGGCCTTCCGGGAGACCCACGGGCTCCGCCCCGATCGCCCGATCGTGCTGGTGTCGGCCGGCGCGCTGGGCGTCGGGCCGGCGGAACATGTCGCCCGGTTTCTCGCCATGCTGCGCACGCCGTGCCAGGTGGTGATCGTCTGCGGCAAGCGCGAGGGCCTCATCGGGCGCGTCGAGGCCCGGCTCAAGGGGGCCGAGCCGAAGCCCCACCTCAGTTTCCAGACCATCGGCTTCACGACGGAGATGCACCGCTGGATGCGGGTGGCGGACGTCTTCGTCGGCAAGCCGGGCGGCCTGACCACCGCAGAGGCGCTGGCCTGTGGGCTTCCCTTCGTGGTGATCTCGCCGATCCCCGGCCAGGAGGAGCGCAACAGCGACCACCTCCTGGAAAAGGGCGTGGCCATCCGGTGCAACGAGTTGACCACGATGCCGTTCAAGCTCGACGGCCTCTTGCAGGACCCCCGCCGCATGGAAGCGATGCGGCTCAGCGCGATACGGCTGGCGCGCCCCCACGCGGCCAGGACGATCGTCAGGACGCTCTTGCGCGGCGATGGCGACGACAGCCCGGTGACCGTCGAAGAGGAGGAGCAAGAGCAGATGGCGAAAATGGCCCGGAAGCGGTGAGAGCATGGCGGGCGAGGCGGATTTCATGTGGGGTGTGGCCACCTCGGCATTCCAGCACGAGGGGGGATACAATGGCCCCGGCCAACCCCTGAACAACTGGCACCGGTGGGAGCGCTCGCGGCACGCCGAGCGCAGCGGTGCCTCCGTCGGTTTCTGGGAACGATACGACGAGGATTTTGCGCTGGCCGCCTCGCTCGGGCTCAATGCCTTCCGCTTCGGCATCGAGTGGTCGCGCGTGCAGCCCTCGCGCGCAGAGGGGCGCTCGGACCCGCCGCCCTGGGACGACGCGGCGATGGCCCGTTACGGCGACATGGTCGTCGCCGCCCGCCGCCGCGGGCTGGAACCCGTCGTCACCCTCCACCACTTCACCCACCCCGCCTGGCTCGGCAACGACCCCTGGCTCGAGCCAGCGACGCCCGCCCTCTTCGCGGCATTTGCGGCGCGTGCGGTGGGCGAGGCAAATGAGGCCTTGGTCCGCGCCGGGCTGAGCCCCCTGCGATGGCTCATCACCGTCAACGAGCCCAACATGCTCGTCCTTAACACCTACAGCGGGCGCAACTTCCCGGCCTCCCGGCGCCGCGGCCCAACGGCCATGGCGGCGGCGTGCTGCCGGCTACTGGAGGCCCACGTGCAGGCCGCGCGCGCCATCCGCGACCTGTATGCCCGCCACCCCGCCTGGGGCCGCCCCATGCTCACCACCAACACCTACACCAGCGACGTCTACTGGAACGACAAGTTCATCGTCGACCTCCTCTCCGCCCCTGCCGCGGTGCCGCGCGCCGAGGTCGCAGGATGGCTCGACTCCCGCGCCCGCGCCTTCGATGCCGCCATCCGGCGCGCCGGGCTCCCGAGGCACCACGGCCTGCGGTACTGGATCGGCGCGCTCGTCCGCCGCGCCTACGGCGCCGCCGCCCACGCGGGTTGCCGCATCGGGCGATTCGCCCCCCTCCTGGACCTCCTCTACGAGCGCCCCGATGAGCCCGCGCTGGATTTCATCGGGATGGATTACTACGAC
Source organism: uncultured Verrucomicrobiales bacterium (assembly GCA_964651705.1). Lineage (GTDB taxonomy): Bacteria > Verrucomicrobiota > Verrucomicrobiia > JADLBR01 > JADLBR01 > JADLBR01. The sequence goes on along the minus strand of CAZYWZ010000135.1, from coordinate 5,926 downwards.
CCCTTCGTCGCACACATGCTCCGCCTCCCGCGCCTCGACGAGATCTGGGACCGCCGCCATCCCTTCCCCGATTGGCTGGTCCACCACTGGACCTCGAAATGGTGGGACTGGGTCGCCCTCCCCGAGGGCCTCGGCCTCTTCGCCAGGATGCTCCACGCCGACTTCCCCGACAAACCCATCGTCATCGCCGAGAATGGCATGGCCTACCGCAAGCGCCGCCACCTCGAACTCCCCTGGCGCCGCGATCGGATGCGCCGCAGCAACTTCCTCAAACTCCACCTCGCCGAAATCGAGGTCTTGAAGAAAGACGGCATCCCCGTCTCCGGCTATTTCCACTGGTCCCTCACCGACAACTACGAATGGGGCTCATTCGCCCCGCGCTTCGGCCTGTTCCAGATCGACTTCGGCGACGACAGGCGCCAGCGGATGCCCGTGGATGAATTGGGCGATAACCCCTCCCAGACCTACGCGGAATGGGTGCGGCGCCACGGCCGACGCCCGAAAATTCAGAGCCCATCCGCGTTAGGAACTTCCTGCCGCGACGGTGTCCCAAATGCCACCTCAAGAGCCCCCGCCCCTCCAACCGATCGGCGGACCCGGGCGAAATAGTGCCCGCATGGAATCCTCCATGGGGCAAACGCGGCGCGGGATTGGCCGGCGGCGGGCACCGCAACATAAGCGCAGCTTAGAGTTGGCGATTTTCCGGATAAGTTTCTGTTGACCGTCGCGTCGGGATGAATAGGTTCCTGCCCGTGCGGGATACAGGTGGGCGCTTCGGGTCTGGGATGTCGGGCCACCGCGCCCGGGCCAAAGGACATCGGGGTATGGAGGCCGACATGGGGAGGCGAGGTGCGGGGATTTTTGCCGCTGCCGGAGCGCTGGCGTGCGCGCTGTGCTGCGCGCCGGTCGCGCGGCTCGGGGCGGCGGGCGACAGCAGGACGATCACGGGCTACCCGACGGGCTCGACGAGCGCCTCGGGCAGCCAGGGGCTGAGTTTTCAGACGGACCTGTTCACCGGGAGTTTCACCTATAGCGTGCCCATCGCGGTGCCGCCTGGGCGGCAGGGGGCACAACCGAATCTGGCGCTGGCCTACAGCTCCTCTGGCGGCAACGGCTGGTGCGGCGTGGGGTGGAACCTCGAGCTCGGGCACATCCAGCGCGAGACCCGCAAGGGGGTGCCGATCGGGTGGTCCGGTGGGCAGGCCCTGGCAGAGTACGACGACACCAGGGGTTTCGTCTTTTCCCTGGGCGGCGCCAGTTCCCGTCTGGTGCAGGTGGCCCCGGGCCAGTATCGGGCGGCGACCGATTCGGCCTTCCTGCGCTTCGAGTACGCCGACCCCCACTGGGTGGCGACCGACAAGGGCGGAAACCGATTCTACTTCGGGGAGACCGCGGCGGGCCGGGTGGAGAACCCGAAGTTCCCCGCGGGCCTCGGGGCCAGCACGTTCCGGTGGACCCTGTCGCGGGTGGTGGACGCCAATGGCAACCTCACCGAAATCACTTACACCAAGGACGGCGGCCAGCTCTACCTCTCCCGGATCGCCTACAACGGCAGCGCCAGCAGCCCCGCGATCGCCCCGTGCAACACGGTGGACTTCGTGCTCGAGGACCGGCCCGACAAGGCCGTCGCGCTCAACGCGGGCTTCCGGGTCGAGACCCGCAAGCGGCTGCGGGAGATCGTCGTCGCCGCCTCCGGCGGCCTGGCGCGGCGCTACGCGCTCTCCTACGCCCCCTCGCCCTCGACCTATCGGTCCCGGCTGGTCTCTGTCGTGCAGTACGGCGCCGACAACACCTCCTCGCTGCCGCCGCTCACCTTCGCGTATCAGGACAAGCCGTTCGCCTTCGGGGACCTGTCCGACTGGGCGGATGTCCACAGCCAGGGCGAGGGGGGGTCGGACTGGAACGCGCCGCGCTCGCGAAACTACCCCAGGGGCCGCATCGACACCCGCGTCGATCTCTTGGACATGGACGCCGACGGATTGCCCGACCGACTGATGCGCAAGCGCGAGCCGCAGTACCTCTACTTCGCGGTCCAGCGCAACACGGGCTCGGGGTTCGCCCCCTCCCAGTCTTTCTATCGGTGGTCGCCGATCGATCACCAGGGCCAGGGCGCTGGCAACGAGAAGTGGTGCTCTCCCCGGTCGATCGATGACGATGGTTCCCACCTTGCCGATCTCTTCGATATCGACGGGGATGGGCTCGCCGACCGGGTCATGCGCCGGGCCAACAGCCCCTACACCAACTACGTGGTCCAGATCAACGCCGGGCTCCCCGACGCCGGGGGCGCGAGCGGCTACGGGCCGGCGGTTGCCTGGGGGCCCCTGCTCGGCGCCTACACAGCCCTGCGCGACGGGCCGCAGAACGGCAAAGCGGACCTGATCGACATGGATGGCGACGGGCTTCCCGACCGAGTCATGCGCCCGGCGGCGAGCCCGTACGACCATTTCCTGGTCCAGCGCAACACCGGCGCCGGATTCGGGCCGCTGCTGGATTGGGCCGGCGTCAACACGCCCGGCGCCGGCGGGGTGGCGGACTGGAACAGCCTCTACCTGCGCCGCACCGAGAATTCCATGGACGTCAGCAAGGTCGAGATGCTCGACATCAACGGCGATGGGCTGCCCGACCGCGTCATGCGGACCTTCGCCGCCCCGCACGCCAACCTCGTGGTGCAACTCAACAACGGCGCGGGTTTCGAGCCGGCGGAGAACTGGGGGCCGCTCTCCAGCCAGGGCCAGGGGAACGACAAGTGGAACAGCCCGCTCTGCTCCGATGACAACGGGGTCTTCACCGACCTCGCCGACATCAACGGCGATGGGCTGCCCGACCGCGTCATGCGCAAGCTCAATAGCCCCTACGACCGCTTCGTGGTCCAGCTCAACACCGGCTCGGGCCTCGGCCCGGAGGTGGCCTGGACCAACCTCCAGGCCGAGTCGCCCGCGGCGGACTGGCAGAGCCCACGCAGCACCAAGTCCGATGGCGTCGGGCGGACCGACCTGACCGACATCGATGGCGACGGCCTGATCGACCGCGTCTCGAGGCGCGCCAACTCGCCCTACAACCGGTTCAAGGTCCAGCGGAACCTCGGCCCCGCCCCCGACCTCCTCTCGGGCGTCGCCAACGGCATCGGCGGCTCGGTCTCGGTCACCTATCGCCCCTCGACCCAGTACAACAACCGCGACCGGGATGTCGCCGCGGACCCGTGGGAGGAGCGGGCCCGATCGCTGCTGCCGTTCCCGGTCTGGACGGTGGCGAGCGTCACCACCGACGACGGCATGGGCAACGCCGACACCACGGCGTATTCCTACCTCGGCGGGATGTTCCACTTCGGGCTGAGGGAGTTCCGCGGCTTCGCCCGCGCCGAGGTCACCGGCCCCGGCGGCGAAAAGACCGTGACCTGGTTCCACCAGGGCGGCGGCCGGGACGAATCGGCCAACGGCGAGCACCAGGACGCGGGCGCCCTGGCCAAGGCCGGCATCCCGTACCGCACCGAACTCTGGGGCTCCGACGGACGGCTCTACCGCCAGACCCTCTCGAAGGTCGTCGAGGTCGCGCCACTATCCAACACCAACGGCTGGACCTTCCCCTACGTCGCCCAGACGATCGCCATGGACTTCGACGGCCACGGCCACTACCGGGCCACCGCAAAACAATTCGCCTACGACACCGCCACCGGCAACCTGCTGTCCGAATCGAGCCTCGGGGAGGTGACCGCCGTGGACGCGGCCGCGCAGAGTTTCTCGGACGTGCCCGGCGACGAGGTGTACACCCACACGACCTACGCGACGCTGCCGGACCCCGATATCCTCAACCGCCCGCAATCGGTCAGGGTCACCCCCGACCCCGCAGGCAACTCCCGCCTGCGCGAGACGCAATTCGGCTACGACGCCCGCGGCAACGTCACCTCCCAATCGGTCTGGCTCGACACCACCGGCGGCTGGGTCAGTTCGACGATCGGCTACGACGGCTACGGCAACCCCACCTCAAAGCTCAACCCCGTCGGCATCACGACGTCCATCACCTACGATACGGCCACCTCGACCTTCCCGGCCACCCAGACGACCGCTGGCCTCACCAGTTCGACGACTTATGACGTGCGCTCGGGCCAGATCGCCGACGCCACCGACGCCAAGAACCAGCGCGCGCTCAACGTCTACGACGCCTTCTTCCGGCTCACCGAGAGCCGCATCGGCACCAGCCCCGGCGGGGCCGCCACCCTCTGGAAAGTGCGGGTGGATTACAACCTCGGGGGCATCGACGGCGGGGGCCTCTCCCACAACTGGGTCCGGCGGCGCGTCAACGACGCGGTCGATACCGCCAATGGCCACGAGACATGGACCTACACCGATGGCCTCGGCCGCACCATCCAGACCCGCGCCGAGACCGAGACCGGCGGCCAATTCCGCGTCGCCGATACCCTCTACGACGAGCGCGGGAACGTGAATTTCGAGACACTGCCCTATTTCTCGTCGGGAAGCGCCTTCACCGCCTGGAGCCCCTCGGCACCCGGCACCGCCACCGACCACGACGCGATCGGGCGTCCCTGGCGCGTGACTCCGCCCGCCGGGGACCCCGGCTCGTCCACCGCCCCCGCCACCACCTCGTATGTGGACGGCACGGACCCCTGGGCCCGCGTGACGGCCGATCCCCTCGGCAAAGTGAAGAAGACCTACCTCGACGCCTATGGCCGCACCGCGGAGATCGTCGAGGTCGCATCCGGCGGCAACGTCACCACCACCTTCAACTACGACCCGCTGGGCAACCTCCTGGCGGTCATCGACAGCGCCAACCACACCACCTCGATGGCCTACGACAGCCTCGGGCGAAAGACCTCGATGACCGAGCCCAACATGGGGACTTGGTCCTACGCCTACGACGACGCCGGCCGCATGATCTGGCAACAGGACGCCAGGGGCCAGCGGGTCGAGTTCTTCTACCAGGACCCCCTCGGGCGCCTGAGCCAGAAGAACATCCGCGCCGCCGGGGGCGGCGTGGTCGCCTCCCACCTCTACCACTACGATTCTGGCGACGGCGCCCACACCGTCTTCCCCGGACAGCTGTACATGGTCGAGGACTCCGAGGGCTGGACCAAATACTCCCACGACGTGCGCGGCCGCGTGCTCAAGACCACCCGGTACCTCGCGGTCAACCAGACCAGCTACGCCACCGAAACCTCCTACGACGACGCCGACCGGCCCGCGACCCTTATTTACCCAGGCGCAGTCGCCTCCGTAGGCTACACCTACGACACCGCCGGGCACCTGGCCGAGGTCCGCGGCCTCTCGGGCACCGGCGCCGGGGAGATCTTCTACACCGCCGCGGGCTTCAACGCCCTCGACCAGCCCGTCGCCGCCCTGCTCGGCAACGGCCTGGGCACCACATGGGAATACTACCCGAACTCCAAACGCCTGAGCCGCCTGGCCACCACCGGCTCCGGCGTCATTCAAGACCTCTCCTACACCTATGACGCCGCCTCGAACGTCAAGTCGATCGCCGACGCGGCGCGATCCGGCGTCGCCTCCGCCTCGATGTCGGACATCGGTTACGACGACCTCCACCGGCTCACCGGCCTCACCTCCGCCGGCCAGGGCGGCATGTCCTTCGCCTACGACACCATCGGCAACATCACCGCCAACGGCGAGGGCGCCGGGACTTACACCTACCATGCGACCAAGCCCCACGCCGTCGCCTCCGCCAACGGGATGTCCTACGCCTACGACGCCTGCGGCAACATGATCGCCCGCGGCGGCCAGACCCTCGCCTACGACGAGCAGAACCGCCTGGCCTGGGTCGCCACCGGCAGCAATACGGTCTCCTTCGGCTACGACGACGCCGGCCAGCGGCTCTGGAAACAGAGCCCCGCGGGCCTCCAGATCTGGATCGGGGGCATCTACGAGGAGAAAAACGGCAAGGCCCTCTGCCACGTCTT
>CAZYWZ010000134.1:0-16090 GCA_964651705.1 uncultured Verrucomicrobiales bacterium | reverse complement strand
CAGCGTGCGCCAAGGCGCAGCCTACCATTTTCCGCCCCGGTGGTGCCCCGCGTGCGGGGCACGGGATCTGACTTAAAAATTCCAGATGTAGCCACAGCCGTGAGGCCGTGGACCCCCACCGCCTGGCCCCTCCGTGACCGGAGGGGCTACATTTTTAACCCCGCGGTGCCCCGCCGCGCGGGGCATGATGGCTGCCAGGAATTAACGGAGCCCATCGTTATCCGCCGAGGTCACCATCCCGCGTGACCCGATCCCCGCCGCCTTCAGCGCCGCCACCATCGCCCGCATGACCCTGCCGCAGACCGCCGGACCGCCGACGACCACCGCCATGATCGTCGAACCGGAACCGCTCAAAAATGCCCCGAGCGCACCCGCCTTCTCCGCCGCGGGCACCGCCGCCTCGAACCCCGGCAGGAGATGCCTCCGGTACGGCTCGTGCAACCGGTCCCGGAACGCCCCGCGCAGGAGATCATAGCGCCCCGCCGCAAACGCCGCCGCCACCATCGCCGCGTGCCTGCCATTGTGCGCCGCGTCCTCGAATGGCACGTGCACCGGCAGCACCGCCCGCGCCGCGGCGGTCTCCACCTCGATCTCCGGCACCACCGCCACAAACTTGACCTTCGGCGCCACCGGTTGCCTGAGGACCGCATCGCCCGCGCAGGCGCAAAATCCCCCGAGAAATGCCGGGACCGCATTGTCCGGATGCCCCTCGAGATCCACCACCAAACGCATGCACTCCTCTTGCGTCAGCGGGCGCCCCAGCAACCGGTTCAGCCCCACCAGCACCCCAGCGCGCAGCGTCACGCTGCTCCCCAATCCCCTCGCCGGCGGCACCTCACCCGATACGCTCGCCGTCCACCACGCCCGCTTCCGCGCCCGCCAGAACAATCTCTCCGCCGCCTCCTCCATCATCGGCAATGGCTCGACGACCGGACGGGAGCGCAACCGCTGCACCGTCACCTTGTTGTAGACCTTCAGGGCCACCCCCAAACAATCAAAACCCGGCCCCAGATTCGCCGTCGTCGCAGGAATCCGCACCACCACCGAAGCCGCCCTCGCGCCACGCGCTCTCGCCGCCATGCGCGATAGAATGCCCAATCATCCGCCGCAGTCACGCCCAGACCGCGATTTTTCCTACTCCACCCATCACACCACCCTCAAACGCCTCCCCGCGAAGGCGCATTTTCCTCACAAGTCGCTCATTTATAATTTCTTGCGAAGGCTCCCCGCCCCATCATGGGCCCCGCCGATGCCAGTCCCCGGAAGATGGGCCACGGCCGGCCGACCCGCAGCCCCAAGGCGCCAAGACCGCCTTTTACCAAGAAACCAATTCCCGGTTCGCGCGTCTCAACTATCATGAGAACCACCCGAACGTTGACCCTGATCTTGGCCGTCTCACTCGGCGCCGCGCCACTCGCCCCCGCGGAGAGCGCCAATCATTACCTCGCCGACCCCGGAAAATACGAGGGAAAGCAGGTCAAGCTCGACGTGCGCGTCGTCCGGCCCGTTCCGTGGACAAGCCCGATCGAGGCCATCCGTTTCTTCCACGCGTTTACCGAGGACAAGAAGCGCAATGCCCTCGCGGGCGTCATACTGGTCGCGGTGCCGGCATCCGAAGTCGATCGGTTCACTGATGAATACAGCATGAGCGCCACGAGGCGTTCCGAAACCCTCCGGGGCGTGTTCCGCTCCATGCCCACGCGCAGCACGAGAAAGCCCCGCGTCTACCTCATCGATTATCAGGGCCGCTGCGCCGACATCCTCGCCAAGCACCAGGGCGTCGCCATCGAGGCGGAAACGCCCGAGCGCTGACTCGAAAATTGGGTCGCGATGTAGGCTGCGCCTTGGCGCACGCGGACATTCGATTCGGCGGCGTGCGCCAAGGCGCAGCCTACCATTTTCCGCCCCGATCGTCCCAGGATTTCAGACGCGGGCAGGGATGCCTGCTACCCCCCCTGTCGCACCACCTCGACCATGTGCAGGGACACGGGCTTGCTTCCCGCCACGACTCGCACATGGGCCCCATCGTGGTCCCTCCGAAGGGCCTTCCCGTCGAGCGGGACCCGCGCGGTCTCCCAACGCCCCGATCCACGCAGCACCACGGCGACCGCCGACCCGCCGACTTCAACCGAAAACCCCGCCCCGGCATCCCCGGGACCGTCCAGATAAATAACCCGCACCTCACCCCCCGTTCCTAGGCTCCTGACAAAACGCTCGTCCAACGCCAGGCGCATGATCTCCCCCGCCGGCAGGACCCGCGCCCATGCCCCGAAACGCTGCCCCCCCGGCCCGATCGGCCGCTCGCCAGCCCCCGCCGTCTTGTCCGGCAACCGCTCCATCAGAAACGTGTAATCGCCCGTGAAGAACGACAGCCGCCGGCGCGCCTCCGGCATGCCGTTGGCGGCCCGGATCACCGCGTTCTCGCGGAGCGCCACCCAGGCCCCGGGCGACTCCTCCGGCGCGGCATGGTACCCGGCATATCTCGAGGCGAATCGGAATGCCTCCTCGAACTCGCCCCGATACCCGAGCGCGTCGCGCGCCTCATCATACCTCCCGCCCTTGCCCCGGTACGTCCCGTTCACCGCCACCGAAAAGTCCGAGGCGTAGAGCGCGATGAATGATACCCCGCAGTGGAGATCCAGCAGCAGCCGCCAATAGTTCCACTGGGGCGGGCTGCACCACCGATCGTCCGCCAGCCCCCCATGATCCCCCCAGGCCGAGGCCCACGGCTCAGCGTACGCCGTCGTCTTCCCGCCCCGGCAATCCTCGAAGAACCTCCGATATTGGATCTCCGTTCCCGATGACCGGGGCTCCGCCTCCGACGACGTGTGGAACCACCCGAGCTTGCCCGACTCGAATAGCGACCGGTACTTCCCCGCGATCTCGGGACCCACGTTGTTCCGGACGAAGACCCTCACCTTCCCGCAGAAACCCGACACAAACGTCTCCACCACCGCCGCGTCATATGCCTCGGCCTGCTCCTTCGACCAGACCGGCCCCTGCGCCGCCCCGCGCGGGACCGCCCAGCGCGACAGATCCCTCTCTCCCGGCGGCACGGCGTGATGCTCCGTGCCAATCGCGTTGAAGTTTAGACGGATCCCGACCACCGCCTCCCGGTCCGCGGAGGCCGTCAGATATCGAGAAAAAGCCCACAGCATGTTCGTGTACGCCCCAACGTGTGCCGGGTGCCAGTACATCAGCGTCCCGCGCGCATCATTCACCTGAACGCTCAGGGGCTTCGGGTGCGATGGCACCACGTCAAAGAGCCAGCCCGGTTTTCGATTCCCATTGATCTGCACCGTCGCCCGGCGCCCCGCGGCCTTCAGCTTCGCCAATTCTTCCCCGATCGAGGCGAAATCATATCGCCCCTCTTTCGGTTCGACCGAGCCCCACTGGGTCACCACCTGACCCCCGACAACATACGGCACCTTCAGCAGATCCTCGCCCTCCCCATACCAGATCACATAGATCCCACGACCCGGCACCGGCCCGCCCCACACCCCAGCGCCCCCAAAAACCGCCAAAAACAAGGCCACTATCTTCCATCTTCCATCTTCCATCTTCCATCCCCTACCCCCCCGCCATCGCCCGCACGCACCGCAGTCCCGACCTCGCCTCTGCCACCAGATCCTTGACGTTGCCCTCCAGGCTGATGCGCCCCGAGTATCCGATCTGTCGCACCGCATCGAAAAAGACACGGTATCGCGGGTCCTCATCGGGGTCGGCGGGATAGGTGCGCATCTCGTCGGTCCGGGAGATGTGCATGTGCTCGATCAGGGGGGCCGCGTCGACAATCGCGTCGGGCCCCTCCTTCTCGATGGCCCAATGATAGAAATCCACCATGAGCCGGACCTTGGGATGGGCGACCTCGCGCACGATGTCGGCCCCTTCCGCCGTGGTATTGATGATGTTGGAATTGCCCCGATTCAGCGGCTCGACGCAGATGTGCATCCCGTGGCCCTTGGATTCGATCTCCGAGCCGCAGGTCACTAGAAAGGCCCTCAGCTGCGCGAGCGCCTTGTCCATGGAAAACCCCTCCGGCACATTCCGGGCGCCGGGGCTACCAAAAACGATCCGCTTCGCGCCGAGTGCCTCGGCCCGGGCGAGCGCCCGCCCCACGTAATCCCGGATCTTCGCCCCATCGGCCTCGGGCCCCGTCAGCCTCACCTCGGGCGGCACGAACCAGTTCATCGATTCCACCCGAATCGCCGACGCCTCCACACGACGACGCGCCGCCTCGAATGCCTCATCCGACAAGGTCATCGTCTTCGAGAGCGAAGGCTCCGCATAGTCCGCGCCCGCCTCAGCCAATTTCTCAATGTCGGCCAATGGGTCAACGGTCGTGTATGACGCCACCCCGCACCTCAGGCCCGTCCGCCGGCGCACGCAACCGATGGAGGCACCAAGCGCCGCCGCACCCCCGAACCCCGCCAGAAACTCGCGCCTCGTCCTCATGGCTCCAGTCTGGGCCCGTCGCCCCGCCGCCGCAATACCGCAGCACACGAGCCCGCGCCGGTTCCGCAGATTGCCTGATCGCGCTGGATTGGGATCCGGCAGGGGCGTCATCGGGCGTTTCGGATTGCGCGAGACGGCTTTTGGACTGCGGTGGCAGAACCCCGCCAGGGGTGGCGACACCGCTTTGGCATGCAACCCTTGCGAGAGGATTCGGGTTTATCGTGGCCAATTCCCATGACGCCGCATAGGCTCTGGACCAGAGACGCCCGTTCCCATGAAACTGATATCCCTCCTCCCCGTCGCCGCACTCCTTGTCCTGGGCCCAGGCCACCGGACGCCGGCAGAAACCCCAAACATCATCCTGATCTACGCCGATGACATCGGCTACGGCGACCTCGGATGCTACGGGGCCAAGACGATCCCCACCCCAGCCATCGATCGCCTCGCCAGCGAGGGCATCCGATTCACCTCCGGCTATGCCTCGTCGGCCACCTGCACCCCCAGCCGCTATAGCATGCTCACGGGCCAGTACGCATTCCGCCAGCCGGGCACGGGGATCGCCCCCCCGAACGCGACGGCCCTGATCCAGCCGGGACGCCTCACGCTGGCCTCCCTCCTGAAACAGGCCGGCTATGCCACCGCCGTCGTCGGCAAATGGCACCTCGGGCTCGGCGATCCCCCAAAGCCAAACTGGTCCGGCGAGATCAGGCCCGGGCCGTTGGAGATCGGCTTTGACTATTGCTTCCTCATGCCCACCACCGGCGATCGCGTCCCCTGCGTCTACGTCGAGAACCACCGCGTCGTGAACCTCGACCCCGCCGACCCGATCGACGTCTTCACCAAGAATCCCGACGGCCAGCCCACCGGCGAGACACATCGGGATACCCTCAAGATGGATTGGTCCCACGGGCATAACTGCACGATCGTCAATGGCGTCAGCCGCATCGGCTTCATGACCGGAGGCCACAAGGCCCGATGGACCGACGAGACCATGGCCGACACCTTCACCGACAAGGCCCTCGCCTTCATCGACCGCAGCGCCAAAAATCCCTTCTTCCTCTTCTTTTCCACGCACGACATCCACGTGCCACGCGTCCCCCACACCAGGTTCGCCGGCAAGACGCCCCATGGCCCACGCGGCGACGCCGTGGCCGAATTCGATGATTCCGTCAGGCGCATCCTCGAAAAACTCGATGCCATGGATCTCGCCAAAGACACCCTCGTCATCCTCTCCAGCGACAACGGGCCCGTCCTCGACGACGGCTATAAGGACGACGCCAACGAAAGACTCGGCGACCACGACCCCGCCGGGGGACTGCGGGGAGGAAAGTACTCCCTCTTCGAGGGCGGCACCCGCATGCCATTCATCGCGCGCTGGCCGAAACGCATCCGTCCCGGCGTATCCGACGCCATCATCGGCCAGGTCGACCTCATCGCCTCGTTCGCGGCATTGACGGGCCAGGCCTTGCCCGACGGCGCCGCGCCCGACAGCATCAACATCCTCCCCGCACTCCTCGGTGAATCCAAAGTCGGCCGCGACCATATCATACAGCACGCGGGCGGCCTCGCCATCCGCCAGGCCGAATGGAAATTTATCCCCCCGGGAGGCAAGATCCGGGACAAGCTCGGCCCGTGGGAAAACATCGCCATCCCCGCGACGGGTTTCCTCTTCAACCTCGCCGAGGACCCCAAGGAAACCACCAACCTCGCCACCGAGCACCCGGAGCGCGCCGCGCGATTGAGCGCCCTCCTCATCGAGCAATGCCCAACCCAATCACGATGAGACCGATGCGCGAATGCCGCCCGAAGGCGGCACTACGAGCCCAAGGTTGCGGGAATGTTCGTGGTGGTGCCTCTAGGCACTCTGCGACCCACCCGGAGCTCCCCCATGAATGATGGGCCGATCCCATCCGGCCGCGGAGGCCTGGCCCGCGCCACACTGCTAGCCCTCGGCATCTTGTCTGGCGCGCCGCGCATCCAGGCCGAAGAGAGCCCGCCTCCCCCGGCTCACCCCCCCACCTTCGTCCGGGTCAGCCCCCGCGACACCCGCTACTTCGAACTGACCGACGGAACCCCCTACGTCCCCATCGGCTTCAACCTGGTCGGGCCTCCCGATTCCAACGACGTCGAGCGCGTCGTCGCCACCATGGCCGACCACGGCGTGAACTACTGCCGGATCTGGCTCGATCAACCCCCCTGGGCGATCGAGCACGCCCGCAGCGGCGAGTACGATCCCGAGAGGGCAAAACAGCTCGACCGCTTCCTCGCCCTGTGCCGGCCACGCGGCATCCGCGTGAAAATGTGCATCGAGTGGTTTCGCTCTATCGCGGCCGACCCGCCCAAGCCCCCGACGAAAGGCTCTTTCCCAAAACCCCTGCACCACGTCGCCAACGGGGGCTTCTACCAGGACATGAAAGATTTCCTCACCAGCGAGCGCGGCCGCGCGCAATTCAAGGGGAAACTGAGATGGCACGCCGATCGCTATGGCGACGAACCCGCCGTTTTCGCCTGGGAGCTCTGGAACGAAATGAACGCCGTCCAGGGAGAATGGCACCCCTGGACCCAAGAGATGTTGCCCGAGCTACATCGCCTTTTCCCCAGGAACCTCGCGGTCCAAAGCCTCGGCAGCTTCGACCGCGCCCGCGCCCGTGACGGCTATCGCCTCCTGTGCGAGATCCCCGACAACGACGTACTCCAAGTCCACCGATACATCGATCTCGGCGCTGAACTCCCCGTCTGCCATGGTCCGGCCGACATCCTCGCCGCCGACGCGGTGGCCGAACTCCGTGCCTTCGGCATCCGCAAACCCATCATCCTGACCGAGACCGGCTTCGTGAAACCGAAGCACACCGGCGCCTCCGAGTGCTACGAGAAGGATAAGCACGGCATGCTCCTCCACGACATGCTCTTCGCCCCCTTCTTCGCCGGCGCCGCAGGCACCGGCCACGTCTGGTTCTGGCGCCAAGCCATCGATACCCCCAACCACTGGCACCATTTCCGGCGCTTCCGCCGCGCCATCGAAGCGACCGATCCGCCCGCCGAGGGTTTCGAACCCATCCAGATCGATCACCCCCAGCTCCGCATCTATGCCCTCCGCGGGAAGCGCACCGTCCTCGCCTGGTGCCGCGACTCCCAAAATGACTGGCGCTCCGAACTGGAACAAGGCGTCGCCCCTCGTACGCTCTCCAACGTCCGCATCCCCATCGGCGACCTCGCCCCGACGGCATCCGCGGCACCCGCGAATATCGATGCCTACGATCCCTGGGAAGACCGGTGGGCACCCGCAAGACGCGAGGGCGCGGACGTCGTCCTACCCGATCTCCGCCGCTCCCTGATCCTCCGGTGCCGCCCATGATTCCCATCACCACCCTCGGCATCGCGGCGCTCTGCGCGGCGACCGGTGCCCGCACCGACAAGGCCTCGATCGATCCGGTGCCGCCGGCCCCGATCGAACCCGCCTCCTGCTACGTCGACGCGACCAAGGGCGACGACGCCAACGACGGGAGCGCCGACCGCCCCTTCCGCACGATCCAGAAGGCCGCGGACGCCATGCGCGAACCCGGATCGATCTGCACGATCCGGGCGGGGGTGTACCGCGAGACCGTCCGCTTCCCGAACTCGGGCGATCCCGACAGGCCCCTGCTTTTCCAGGCGGAGCCCGGGGCGCTCCTGAGCGCCTCCGAGCCCCTCACCCGATGGATACACAGCACCGACGACCCCGGACCGACCGGACCGCGCGCCAAGGACCTCTATTTCGCCGAGGTGCCGGCAAACCCCCTCAGCGCCAAGGGCCAGATCGCCGTCTTCGTCGGTGAAAAGATCGCCCCGGAGGCGCGCTGGCCCAATGACAACGGCTCCTACCCCTGGCCAACCTACGCCTATTGCTCCGCCGCAGGTTACGACAAAGACGGAAAGAACGGATGGATCGCCGACACCGACCTGCCCGATCGCCCCGACGGGTATTGGGAGGGCTGCCGGCTGATCATCCTCGCCGGCCACGGCTGGCAGGGGCGCGACCTGCCCATCCTCCGCTATGTCGCCGCCGAAAAGAAAATCGTCACGGACTTCGAGAACAACAAGCCCGGCGCCCCGGGCAACGCCACCCTGCGCGGCCCGATACCCAAAAATGCCATGGGCCGCGGACCATTCGAGGGCAACGAGTACTTCATCGTGCCAGATCTCGCCAGATTGCCCGACCCCGCGAACTGGATCCGGAACGAGTGCGACGCGCCAAACGAATGGGCCTACCTGCCGATCGAGGGGGATCCCGCCAAGGGACGCCTCTACTTCAAGACCGCCGGCGGCACGCCGAAAAACGTGTCCTTGCGCCTGCGCGATGTCGGCCTCGATTTCGCCACCGCCCGGCACCTCCGCGTCTCCGGCCTCCAACTCCTCGGCTGCCGCCCCGTCTTCGGCCCGGCCTCCCGCGACATCCGCCTCGAGGGCATGAAGATGTCCTACGTCGACCACCAGCGGACCCCGGGCGGCGAGGGCATCTTCATCGATGGGGGCGACCACCTCATCCGCGACTGCGCGATCGAGTGGAGCGCGGGCAATCTGGTGACCTTCCGCTCCGGCAGGGGCCACCGCTTCATCAACAACCTCGTGCGCGGCGCCAACTACTCCACCTACCGCGGCGGCCTCCTCCTCTGGCGCGGCGCCGAAAACGTGCTCGTCAGCCACTGCACCCTCAAGGACAGCGGCGCCATGATCCTCGCCATGCACGACGCCGAGGGCGCCATCGTCGAGTATTGCGACATCGCCGACGGCGCGAGACTCTGCACCGACCTCGGCCTAAAATACGACAATTTCATCGGCAACTACTGCCTGCGCTACAACCTCTGGCACGGCGGCGATTCCCCCAATCACACCGGCCATGGCAGCAGCGCCATCTACCTCGAGGACGGCGGCGCTCAGGCCATCGTTCACCACAACATCGTCTGGGATGTCGCCTTCGGCATCCAGCTCAACTCGAGCTCCACGCTCCACAGGATGTTCCACAACACCATCGGCAGATGCGAGGAGTCCGCGGTCCTCTGCGGGAGCAATCGCCAGAAGATGGCCGTCGAACGCTACTCCTCCGTCCTGGCAAACAACATCCTCACCGGCGTCCCCATCCAGGCGCGCCGGATCGGCATCCGCGGCCTCGCCGTGCGCGCGAACCTCATGGGGGAGGACCCTCGATTCGTCGACGTGGCCAACGGCGATTACCGGCTCCGCCGGGACTCCCCCGCCCGCGACTCCGGCATCCCCGTCGCGGGCGTCGGCGATGGTGTCCCCGACGGGAAGCCCGACATAGGCGCACTCGAGTTCGGCGCGCCAGATTGGACCCGCACGGTCGGCCACGATTTCGGCAACCCGCCCCGGCCCGAATACCGCTATCCCGACCTCGGCTACCGGACGTACACCGAGAATTACAGCTTCGAGCTCCCGCCGGCAAAGGTCGCCACGCCCCCGACCGGATGGGCGCTCTCGGGTTCCGCAAAACGCGTCTCCGGCCCCTCTCACGACAGGGCCAATATCTTGACCGATGTCATCGGACGAAACGGCCGCTTCACCATCCAGATCTCCGGATCCCCCGGCGAGGTCCGCCAGACCGTCCGGGGACTCAAACCCGCGACCGAGTACATCCTCATCGCCGGCGTCCGCCCAGGACTGGAAAATCAGTCACTCTATCTCGGCGTCGAAAACTACGGGGGAGAAAAGCGGCACAAGGACATCCTCCTGCCGATGCCCGCCGATTTTCTGGAGGCGCAGCACGGCGGCGGGCACTGGACCATGGGCGCGCTCCGATTCACCACCGGCCCCTCGAACGTTGCCGCCGATGTCTTCGCCGGCGCCACTGCCACCAACCCAGAAAAAGTCTATGTCGATACCGTCATCGTTGTCCCCGCGAGCCCATGGCACAGCCCCGTCCCGGAACCCGCCGTTATCGACCTGAGCCGGGCCCCCGGGGACATCACCAAGAACGAGGGCGGAGCCATCCTCTATCCGATCCCCCCGAAAACTCGATCCGTCGCGACCGCCGAGGCCGGCGGGAGGGCACTCCACCTCTCCGGGAACGGCTGGAAGGGCTTCGATTTCGACTACCGCTACACCCCCCTCACCACGTTGGAATTCGAGTTCAAGGGCGCCGCCCGAGACGCCATCCAAGGCATCGGCATCGGCGCCGACGCATCCCTCCACCGCGCCGCCATTTTCCTCGCTCGCGATGCCGCCAAACCGCCTCCCGCCAATACGAAACGGACGACCGGCTCCATCTGGCAACCGACCCACACCGACCCCGACGGCTGGGAACACTACCGCATCCCCCTCGGCCTCTACCTCCGCTATATCCAGGACGTCGTCGCCAAACCCCGGCTCATCCTCATCAACGAAGGCCACGGTCCCGCCGAGTGCCGCTTCCGAAATATCCGCATCGCCGATACCCCCTGACTCGAAAATTCAGTCTATAAAACTACGCTAATACTTCACCCTAAATATGATATGTAATTTCAACTAATGTCATTTTAATTTTTCAGAACATCTATCAGAAACGCTTTTTCTATTTCACGGTTATTCGCCCACGTCACCGCCCGTGCTCCCCGCCATCGAACGATGCCCTCACGGCCCGGCCGAGAATCCCCCCGCGAGCGCCCCAGCCTCCCGCAGTTGAATCTTGCCCCCGCCAAGCCACCGTATCAGGCATGGGGGCCGCACGCCATCCCCACCCTCGACTTGACCGAACCCAGGGGAGAGACGAACATCCCCCACCGGGTCCTCAGCGGTGCCCGCGCGACCCGCTCGGTCGATTTCGGAGAGAGGAAAGACGTTGCCCATACCACCCGAGATCCTCACAAGGGCCGAGACGCAGCTGGACGCGTACTGCTCCCGCGCCATCCCGGGGCACGCCCGGCACAAGGTCCGGCTCGGCTACCTCGTGCGGGGGATGGCGATCACGCTCTTCGAGAGCCGGCCGTATTTCCAAGACCCGGCGCGGTGGACGACGCTCTCGGTCGCGCGATTCCGGTACAGCAAGACAACCGACCGTTGGACCCTGTACAGGCACCACAGGGGCGGGAAATGGCGCCTGTACGAGGGGCTGGAGCCGCAACGTGACTTCTCGGGTGTGTTTGAGGAAGTCCAGGCCGACCCGACGGGGATCTTCTGGGGCTGATGGCCCGCACGAATGTCCTCCGGCTCCCACGCGTCAGAGGTTGAGGGCGTCGCGAATCCCACCTCGCCCCAGCGGACTGGGCAATCCACCCTGATGCGCTTGACACGCACCCCTGGACGAGCACGCTAGATGGCGTGAGGCAGGGGAAGACGATGGGCAATCGCAATGCATCGCGTCGCGTGTTCCCGCCGGCCGCGCAACGCGGAGGAACATGCCACATGCACATCCGGCGCATCCCCCGTCCTGGTCGCCACCAACCGGATGAACGGAAACCATGAAAAAGCCCCGTTTCCCTGCGCCGAGAGCATGCCAGCCACCTTTCCTCGCCTTCGCGTTTGCGCTGGCACTCGGCTCCACGCACGCACCCGGCTGGTATATGCCCCAGACCGGGAGGTGGCTCAACAGGGACCCGATCGGCCATGAGGGTGGCGCCAACATCTATGCCGCTGCCGAGAACGACCCCGTGAACAAGGGCGATGCGCTCGGCCTTTGGACACAAGTCTACCGCCTGAAGGAACCGTGGGCCGATGTCTGCGCGGACTCAGCGAACGACACTTGGGAAACTCTCTCTCAGAAGGTCCTGTTGGATCCCAATGAGGCGCCGAAGTGGGTACGGAACTACGATGGCACTCCCCAGCAAGGGACAGTCTACCAAGTTCCAAACAAAGTTTTCGCTGACATCGGTCCTGCCGCTTGGTTCTGGGACATACTGTACCCATTTCCAACAACGTTTTGGTATTTGCGGGACCTCGCAGTTGCTCAAGGCAGGGATTTCGCCCGTTCTGGCTACTGGGTTAGCACCGTGGATCGAGTCAGTTCTGGCGCCGTTATTGCACACTTGGAGGATCCGGCGATTTGGGGATATATTTTTGCAGGTCACGGGACCGACGGGAGCGGGCTGGTCACGCAGGATGGAATTCTATTTCCAGCCAAGTCTCGCTACACGCCGTTTGGCATAGCCACCATGCGGTTGTACGCATGTTATTCGGCTCAGGATATCCGATTTAAGAAGACCGGTCTTCGTCTGTGGGAGGGGAACGTGTGGCCAGGCGGGGAGTTCGTGGGATTCGAGTCGGTCGGCGATCTGAAACCTGGCACACCAGTCTACCGCAAGGGCGGGCCCATAATGGTCCATAGCCAACCGGCTGTGTCATGGCAATGACGCCTGAAAAAGTTCAGCGGATCGCATCGATAATATTGCCACCTCTGGCCGTTCTGTTGGCGCTTGTTCCGCTTTGGTGGCAACGCAAAACACGTTTGAATCCGGAGCAGGTCATGGATCAACAAGCCGCAATGATTGCCCAAGTGGACGCTGTGATGCTATCAGACACCGGCACGAATCTGCTCACACATCTCGCCGGCGTCCATTGCGGCTCCGAGGGATTTGCTGGCCGAATCACGGACGTTGTGCGCGAGGCGGGGATTGTTGAGATGTCGGACGAGTACTTCTCTAATAAATTCTTAAGAGACTACTGGGGCCGGCGTCTGATGGTGTTTCCGGCCGAGAATGGTCAAGTGCCCGGCGTGTTGAAGGAACGAGCTGGGCCTGATGCAACGTGGATCTTGTGGTCCGTGGGCCGGAATGGGCGCAACGAGTTTGGTGCGGGCGACGATCTAATTCCCGCGAGCAAGATTGGCTCACGTGACCGTTAAGGTCACGCTTTTGAGCAAATGGGGTGGATGCTTGCATCCTCGTACGCGGGCGCTTGACAGGCGCGCCCAGCAGAGCACGCTGGATGGCGTGAGGCAGGGGAAGAGGATGGGCCATCGCGACGCGTCGCGTGTTCCCGCCGGCCGCGCAACGCGGAGGAACATGCCACATGCACATCCGGCGCATCCCCCGTCCTGGTCGCCACCAACCGGATGAACGGAAACCATGAAAAAGCCCCGTTTCCCTGCGCCGAGAGCATGCCAGCCACCTTTCCTCGCCTTCGCGTTTGCGCTGGCACTCGGCTCCACGCACGCACCCGGCTGGTATATGCCCCAGACCGGGAGGTGGCTCAACAGGGACCCGATCGGCCATGAGGGTGGCGCCAACATCTATGCCGCTGCCGAGAACGACCCCGTGAACAAGGGCGATGCGCTCGGCCTTTGGACACAAGTCTACCGCCTGAAGGAACCGTGGGCGCAGGTGTGCGCCGATTCTGAGAACGACACATGGGAGAGCCTCGCCAAGAAAATCAAGCTCGATCCGCGAGAGGCCAGCCAGTGGGTCCGGAATCACGACGCAACCCCAAAGCAAGGGACAACTTATCAGGTCCCAAACCGCATGGTCGTTTTCACCACACCATTCGATTCGTGGGGAGCAACTGGCGCGAACTACATGCGGCAAGCGGCCATAATAATGGGCGACGTCCTGGAGTCACAGGGCTACGGCGTGAAGCGCATCACAAGCACCTCGAAGGCGGATTTCATTGGCGGATGGCGAGAGGAAGGTCTCGGGGTTTTTGTTTTTGGAGGTCATGGCGTGATTTCGTGGACGCTGAGGCCCCTGGGCCCCGACGTAGGGACGCCTGTTTCGCCGAACGAGGTGAGCCCACGCCACAAGTTGATGTCCGTTGCAATGTTCGCCTGTTTCTCTTCCGGGGAGCAACACGACGTTGGTTTTGATGACGGCGGGCACCCGGTCTATTCGCCCGCTGAATCTTGGAGGAAACATGTCGCTCCTGGTGGGGTCTTTCTCGGATACCCTGGACCCGTGTGGTTTTGGAACGCCCCATTTCCACGGACCCAGGTCGTGCCACCGAGGCCATGAGAATTCCCCCTTCGCGGATATTGCTGATCATCCTGCTGATGGCTGGGGTGGCCTACACAGTCACGGACCTTCTGGGGCCGCTTGTCCGCGGCAGACAGATTGAGAACAGGCTGCGGGCTGACCTGGGAGAATTGAAACGCCTGGGCGTCGAACTCGGCTCACGTTTCCCTCGCGATGGCGAAAACGCGGCGGACCTCCCCGATGAAATCCAGGCGTCCGCGAGAAAGCTCTCTATCAGTTTTGGGGGTGCTGCCGTCCAGCGTGTTCTCGCACACTGGGATGATCGGGGCCAACGATGGCAGGTTTTGAGGCCCCGAGATGTTGACGCGGTACCCGTTCTTTTGTGCATGATCCCTGAATCGCCACGGGGTCGGGTCGTCTTCGCATCTGGGCGTCTTTCAGAGTGTGTGATTACTGAGAGCGCCGGCAGCCGTCGAGATGGGACGGAAACAGAGGAGGAAGTCGATTTGACGATCCAGGGCGGCAAATTGCGGTTGAGGGTTAACCGCATCGATGGGGCTGCTACAGTGACGGCTGACCAACTGAACGCTCCATGAACACCTGGGCCCATTTCACCGCAGCCCGCACGACAGGAACAGCCCCGCCCGCCGAGTTTCGAACCAATCCGACGCGGCGGATGCTCGCATCCTCGTGCGCTGACACTTGACAGCCGCGTAACGAAGAGCACTCTAGTTCCAGCGAGATTGGCGATGAAGCCGCGCCAATTGGGGTCCGCGCCCGCAGCGCGCGGGAAAGGAGATTCCATCACCAGCGCGGGCGCATTTCACGTCCCGATCCTCTCAGGGCCAACGAGGCGAACGCGACCCAGCGGCACGCCCGAGATCCATGCGCCAAGCCGATACCGTCGCGCGGTCCTCGGCTTCGCGTGTGCGCTCGCACTGATTTCCATCCACGCGCACGCATGGTACAACCCCCAGACGGGGAGGTGGCTCAACAGGGATCCCCTCGGTGAAAGAGCGGGAAGCGGCTTGTATTTGGTTTCCAGGAATAATCCAATCCAAGCCGTGGACATCCTGGGACTTGAGCCCTTCGAGCCGCGATGGACCGGCCAAGGTGTTAGGATGGATAGGGGCGAACTTTGGGTTGGACCCCATCTTTGGCCAACCGATCCGCCGGAGGAGGGTTACGTTGTTTCACGCGCTGACGTTCAGTTCGTGTACTTGACCGATTGTAATGGCAAAGATCGCAGCGTTGCGCCACCAGGGCCGCACACATTCTTGGACCGGTTTTCATCCGGCAAGTTTTCACCGGGTTATTCCCCCGGAGACGGCGACGATGGACTATTCCCGATCCAGAGTGGTTCCGGAAATCATGTTGGGAATGCTCTCTATTACGTTCTGGCGAATACCGGAGTAGGGGTTCCGGCTTTTCCCTCCTGCACCAGAGGAAAGATTCGGCTGTTCTGGAGCTATTCCGTCTACGCCGATCCGTACCTCGACTGGCCAGGAGGATTCAATCCAACGAATCCCGGCGGGGGCGGATGGTTTGGAAATGAGATCGGGCACAAGCCGTGGATGCCAGGCGGGTATGGGCACAGTGGCTCCATATCTGTTCAGCAAGAATCGCATGTCATCGAGATTTGGTGGGATCGATGCGGTGAGAAGATGGATGATCACACCTTCCATTTTACCGCGCGACCCGAGATTAGGCCTGGCGGGAATCGCCTGGGCAAGTCCGACTACTGAGGAGGCCGAAAGTGGGAA
>CAZYWZ010000133.1:0-16725 GCA_964651705.1 uncultured Verrucomicrobiales bacterium | reverse complement strand
TCCGCGTGCGCCAAGGCGCAGCCTACATCGCGACCCAATTTTCGAGTCAGCGCGGACCGTTGGTCCCCGCCGCGTCGATGGCCCAACGGATGGCGGCGCGCGCATCCCCGCCCGCGAAGTCCGCCTCTTGGGCCCGTGGCCCGGCGAGCCGCAGGAGACGGGCGGCCAGAGGGGCATCGCGGGCGACGACGCGGAACCGTCCCCGTCCATCGGGCATCCCATCGATCTCCGGGTGCAACCGGATATCGGATCCCGTCCCGTCATCGGCGGCGGTGCGCAATCGATCGCCCAGGCGACCGATCTCCCGGTAGGCGAAAGTGAACCTCCAGATCGGCGAGCTCGCCGCGCAGGCCAAGGCATCGCCCCACGTGGACTCTCCGGGCGCGAAAAATGGTGCCGGTTGCTCCGCCTCGTCACGCGGCAAGACAGTGAAATCAGCCGCGCCGGCCCGCGCCAGGGCACCCGCCTCGAACTCCAGCCATCCCCGCGCCGAGCAGAGACCTTCGGGCAGAGTGCCGCTCCGGGGCGGCGGAACCCACTCCCACCCCGCCCCAAAGAACCCCGCTGCCGCCAGCGTGGTGCCATCATCGGCCCAGAGCATGAAGTCCGGCAACGGGGCACGCCCCCGCACCGCAACCGCCGCGGGCATCCCCGACGTAAAGAAGGCAGGATTCTTCGCGGCCACGACAAAGATCTCGCGGGCTGGGGCGAGCGGGTTCGGATGGTGCAGCCACCACGCGCGGGCGGTGTCCGCCAATTCGCGGCCATCCGGGAGCACGATCTGGTCGCCCTCGAAAGCGACGGGCAACTTCGGCGCCAGGCTCGCAACAAGGCCGTTCTGCTCTGGGCCACCGAGGAGGAGGAGGTCGGCCCGCACGTGATCCTCATCGGAAACCTCCGTGTCATCCTTGACGTCCCAGATCGGGTCGTCACCCAAGCGGGATGCCGGACCGAGCGACGGCACGGCCATCCGGCACAGGCGTTCCGCGGCAAGCCGGATCGCCGCTTTCACCTCCGGGGCACCGCGCGTCCCCCGAACAATGATCAGCGGCCTCGCCCCGGTGGAAACCGCCGGATCCGAGGGCCGATAATGACGGCCCTTGGCCGGGGACGGCGCCCGGCTCGTGACGCGTAAAAACTCGCCGCTCAGCGAGAGATAAAGCCCCTCGCCAAAAGGGGGATCCCCGATCCCCTGGCGCCGGCCATTGACCGTTATCCGGACCGGTCGCTGCGTATCGAGCGGTGCCCGCTTCATGTCGACTCGCAACACGGCCGCATTATCCGCGTCGAGGAATAGCCCGTTGTCGCGGCTGCAGCGCGCCAGGACCCTGGCGGGCTCGGCGCCGTCGTGCCATTCCAGCACCTCGATCCAATAGGCCCCGGCGGACGCACCATCGGTCGCGACGAACTCGACCCGGTCGACCGGGATCGGGGAGCGCTGCGCGCGCTCCCAGTGGATTCCCGTGCCAAGTTCCTGCCTGATCCTCGCCCCGCCCTCATCCGCCCCCACGATATCATGGGCGACCGCGAAACCCCCGCTCCGGCTGAGCTGCCGGAGGGGCACCCGGCTCAGCCACCAGGGGACCCGGGCGTCGTCCTCCGCATGCGTCGAAAAAACCGGCACTCGAGAGAGGTTCTCCACGGGGGCCTGCGGGCCGGGCGACCCCGCCACGCGCAGGGCGCTGAAGCGGTCGGGCCAGCGCGCCGCGAGGCGCCACGCCGCGGCACCCGGCCACCCCTCGCCACTTATATAAATGCGCCTCTCGT
Organism: uncultured Verrucomicrobiales bacterium; assembly: GCA_964651705.1. Taxonomy (GTDB): domain Bacteria; phylum Verrucomicrobiota; class Verrucomicrobiia; order JADLBR01; family JADLBR01; genus JADLBR01. Next base: position 14,958 of record CAZYWZ010000133.1, on the reverse strand, counting down.
CGATCGACCAGTGGGAGGTCACATATTTGACCGCGTCGAGCACGTCCCGTTCCCCGATGCCTCGCGCCAACGAATCCATCGCCCGCCGCCCCGGCCACATCACGAAGGCATCGCTCCACATCGCCGCCAATGCCGCATCATCCGGCTCCGACGCATCTTCCGCGAAACGGATGTGCAGGGGATGGCGAAAATCTTCGCGGTACCCCTCCGGCACGCGCATCCGAAAATCCTGGCCGCCGCCAGCCATCGACTGTGCCGACCAAGAGACCGGCCCGCGCAGCGACCGCAGCCCGTCGGCCGCCGCCTCCCCAAGGCGCCCGACCAGCAATTCCAGCGGGGATGCGTCGTCGGGTTCCGCCCGCCGGAGCGCCTCGAGCGCCGCCGCGATTCGCCCGGCGTAGGCCGAGCGCGCCGGGTCGGCCATCAATGCCTCGGCCCTCGCGATGGTCCGTTCCCGCAGGGCCGCGGGATCTTTCGACGTGATCAGGGTCCGCTCGATCACGAGGGCTTCCGCCCGAAGGCCGGACACCTCCAGACGCAGGCGGTGGAAGCCCTCCTCCGGGGGCAGCTTCGCCTCGGCCGCATCGCGGAGCGTGACCTGATCCTCCCACTCGACGGCCCCGCCGGGCGCGGTGATGCTCCAGTTCCCCACCAGATCGTCGAAGGCCCCCAGCGTCTCGAGTTCAAACCTGGCCCTCGCCGTGACCACCTCGCCCGCGTCGCCGGCCTGACCGACGACCACCCGCAGGATGTCCGGGTCGGTCTTCCGGATCGCCGCCGCGGCGAGCGCGTGGCGGTGCGCCGCCTCGTCCGCCATGCGCACCCGGACCGTCCCGGGCGGACTGCCCGCGACGATCTTGACCAACAGCCGATTGGTGCCGGAGACCAGCATTGCGTCAAATGCCTGGAAGCGGATCTCATCGCCGCCTCGCGCCGAGGTGAACACCTCCTTCCCGTTGCACCACGCACGCATGGGGCCGGACGCCTCGACGTGAAAAAACGCGCGCCTTGGCGCATCGCTCCGGATGCGCGTCGCCAGATAGATGACGCCCTCGGTGCCGGCGGCGTGAAGGCCCAGATCGACGCCCTCCACCTCGCCGTCGATCTGCCGGAAGGATCTCTCCCCGCGGCCCCACGTGCAATGATCGCCGGGGATCGGGTCCGCGCCGGCCTCGCCCCCGACCTGAGACAAAAAATCGACATCCAGCGCCGCCCGGGCCAGGGCGGTGGCCCCCGAAACCGGCCACGGCCCGCAAAGCATCCACCGGGAGATCTGACCCCCCGATTCAAAAGACTGCTCGGGAGGCGGGGGCGGCGGCGGGGGCCCCTCCTCTCGCTTCGCGCAACCCCCGAGCAACGCGACGGCGAGGGCGACGCCCAGCACGGGATGGCAGTGTGTCGCGAAGCCGATGACCCGAGGTGGCTCTCTCGACATCCCGTCTTCGGCCAGGCCCTCGGCCGAAGGGACCAAATCGGTGGGCACCACCGGCGCGGAACCGGGTAGCGAAGCCGCTTCCGGCTTCGGCCTATCCCCCGCCGAAGGGCGAAGGCCCTTCGCTACTGGAATTTTCACGCTAGCCGCTCTCATCAGGACACCCGGGATGGGACTTGAGGAAATGCAGCGCGACCATGGCGGCGGCGCAACCGAGGTAGGCGACCGAAAAGGCCGGGGCGCACCAGAGCCCAAAGACGTTCTCGATGCCCCGCGGCGTCATCTCGTAGGCATGGATCAGGCCGAAGGCCGAGAGCGCCGCGCACGCCAAGGCCCATGCGGCCGCCGTCAGCAACCGCCCATCGATCACGAAAACGAGCATCGCGGCCAACAGCATCGAGGTGAGCAAGAATCCTTGGCCGAGCGCTATCGCGCCATGGACGAACAGCGAGGATCCGAACTTGGGCACGGCGTCGAGAAGGCCGACGCCGGCGGCGCGCAACGCCGCCTCGATGAGGAACACCGCCCACGCGGCCAGCGCAGGCACCAGGCCCAGCGCCACCGCGATCGCATGGCGCCGCGGCACCTCCGCAAAGGCCTGCCCCGTGATGATCAGCCCGATCCAGAGCAATATCCCGATGGCCGCCTCCAGCGGCACCAGCCGCATCACCAGCCCGATGCCACCCAGGAAACACAGCGCCGTTATGACTAGGCCATTGGCAAGCGAATAGCCCGACCGCGCCCCCATCGCCTTCCAGCCCGGATGACCGATGTAGATCGTCGTGGGAAAGGCGCTGCCGAGCAAGGCCGCCAAAAGACTGCCGAGACCATTGGCCAACAGCGAGGGCCGCGTCTCGAAACGGTCGCCGGCGGCCTCCGCGCTCTCCAGATTCTGCAGCGAGCCGATGATGTTAAACAGCCCCATCGGGAAGATCACCGACAGGTAGCGCCAGCCCCTGTCGCTGAATAGGTAACCAAACAGGTCGCCGGCGCACGCCCGGGGGGGACAGAAACGGAACGATTCCGCGCCGCCGGCCGGGGCCGGGCCCATCGCCCACGCGATCGCGGTCCCGAGCGCCACGGCCACGAGCCCGCCCGGTAGGCCAAACGGCAACCGCAGCCGCCCCGCGTACGTCATCAGCACGAAAACCGCCGGCACCAGCGCCACCGCCGGAGACGCGAAGATCTGAAACACGAAGCCCATGGCGATGAACGTGATCGCCACCCCCGCCAGCGCCGAGAGCAGCGCCGCCCGTGGCGTCGCCCGCCGCAGCGGCTCCGCCACGAAGGCCCCGACCGTCTCCATGATCCCGCTCAAAAAACAGGCGAACAGCCCGGCCTGCCACGCCAGGCCCGCGTCGCCCGTCTCGCGATACACCGGACCCATGATGAAGAAGACGTAGGCCACCACCGTCGGCGTGTTGATCCCGTACGGCAGCGCGGTCACGTCGGCGCGGCCCTCCTTCCGGGCCAGACGCCGCGCCTGCCACGTATAGAAGGCATTGCCGAACAGGATCGAAACGGCGGCGCCCGGAAGTATCGTGCCCGTCACCAGATCGCCCGGAAACCCGCACACCGCCCCGCACAGCGCCGCGATCAGCATCAGCTGCACCAAGTTGTCGACGAACAGCCCGAAGAATCCGTCGATGTCCCCGCGCGCCCAATAGGGTTCTCTCACGGGGCCGATCTCCCCCGGGTCCAGATCGCCGGACACGCGCGTTTCACCGTCCCTCGTCCGTCTGGATCTTGTGATCCATCGCGAGCGCCGGCTCCTGCTCGCAGGGTTCGCCCACGACCTTCGCCGGGACACCGACCACCGTGCAGTGGGGCGGCACGTCCGCCAGCACCACGCTCCCCGCCCCCACCTTGGCGCACGCGCCGATCTCCACGTTCCCCAAGATCTTGGCCCCGGCCCCGATGAGGACGCCCCGCCGGACCTTCGGGTGCCGGTCCCCATGCTCCTTGCCCGTGCCGCCGAGCGTCACCTCGTGCAGGATCGACACGTCGTCCTCGATCACCGCCGTCTCGCCCGCCACGAAACTCGACGCGTGATCCAGCAATATGCCCCGCCCGATCCGCGCCGCCGGATGGATGTCCACCCCGAAAACCTCCGATACCCGGCTCTGGAAAAACATCGCCAGCGAACGGCGCCCCTGATTCCAGTACCAGTTCGCCACCCGGTAGGCCTGGATCGCCTGGAAGCCCTTGAAGAACAGCAGCGTGGGCGCGTATCCCTCCGCCGCGGGATCCCGGTCGCTCACCGCGACGATGTCCGCACGCGCCGCCGCCCCGATCCCCGGATCCTCGGCCATCGCGTCGCCGATCAGCTCCATCAGCAGCTTGTCGTCGAAGGCGTCACACTCCAGCTTGCTCGCCAGATGATACGCCAGCACGCTCTCCAGCGCCCGGTGGCGCAGCACGGTGTTGTACAGAAAACTCGACATCGTCGGCTCGGAACGCGCCATCCGCTCCGCCTCCGCCCGCACCCGCGCCCAGACCGGATCGTCAGTCGCCTCGCCATCCGCCCGGGAAACCTGTTTTGACTCCGCCATCGGCGCTAGAATATACCCCCCACCAAACCCCCGAAAAGACCAATTCACTCCTCGATGGGCCTGATCCGCGCCGCGGCCCGCTTGAACTTGCCGCGGAACTCCCGGGTCAGGAGTTTCATGAAGTTCTCCTCTTCCGGGTTGCAGACAAAGGCCACGCAGTTGATGCGCGGCATGCGGCGGCCCTTCTCCTTGTAAGCCAGCTTGCCGACGGTCTCCATGTGGGCGACGATCTCCTTGTCGGTCCAGATGGGGGGCGTCGGCCTCGTGCCCCCGCGCAGTTCCTGGACCTTCGGCGGCAGGCCCTTCTTGCGCCGCGCCCTGTTCATCGCCTCCCAGGCCTTGTCCCGCGCCGCGCGCTCGGCCTCCGCGTCGTGCTCCTCGTCCCACTTCGCCTGCCGCTTCTGGAGGTTCTCCAGCTCGTCTCCCTCCAGTTGCTTGTAGACGTGCGGTCGCCCATCGCTGATGATGAAAAACACGTCGGCGTTCTGCTCGAAGCCCGCGGTGATGCCCAGGTCCATCCGGGTTGCGCCGCCCACCGCCGCCAACCCCTCCAGCGACGCGTCGTAATTCTTGAGTATGTTGCCGCTGCGCTCCTGGCTCTCGGCGATGCCCTCGAGGTACGGCTCGAGGAATTCTCGGGCCTTCCGCTTGTTGTCGTCGCTGGCCAGGACCATCTGCTGCTCGAAGAGATCGACCTGGTTGCCGAACAGGATCAGGTTGAAGAAGGTCCCGGGGTTCAGGCCCCCGATCATGTCGGCGATCTCGATCTTGAGCTGGCGGAAGCCATCCTCGCCCCCCTTGTCGTCCTCGACCATCGAGAGCGAGATGTCGATCAGGAACGCGATCCGCTCGCCGCGGTCGGTGATCCCGAAGAACTTCACCGTCGAGGCCGAGAGCCCCAGCCCGCCGGAGCCCATGCCCCCGCCCAGGCCCGCGCCGACCCCGGCCCTTCCGAAGGACTTCATCTGGCTCTGTATCCGCTCGACGGTGGCCATCTCCACCGGCACGTCCGGCAGCGAGAACTCCGAGACCCGCCGCGCGCTCAGCCGCGGCTGGATCTTGGGCCGCCCGCTGCGCCGCTGCTGCTCCTGGAGCTGCACCTTGTATTTCAGGTTCCGCGGCTCGATCGTCTTGACCAGCTCCGGCGGCACCACGAAACGCGCCTCGTTGTGGAAGAAATGCCGGAACACCACCCACGAGCCGAACAGGAACAGTGCCGCCGCGTGCACCGCCGCGCTCACCAGCAGCACCCCCCAGAGGACATGCTTCAGCCGCCCCGCGAACCGCGGGAACCACTCCTCATGCACGCCCTTGAGCCTCTTCATCGAATCCGCCTCCGCTTCACTCCTCGATCGCCGCCATCAGCGCCTTCGCCCGCTTGAACTTGCCACGGAACTCCCGCGTCAGGAGTTTCATGAAATTCTCCTCCTCCGGGGTCGTGCAGTCATAGGCCACGCAGTTGACCCGAGGCAGGCGGCGCCCCTTCTCCTTGTAGGCGGCGTCGCCCACCTTCTCCATGTGCTCGAGGATCTCTTTGTCGGTCCAGATCGGCGGCCTCGGTCCCCCGGGCAACAGCTCCTTCACTTTCGGCGGCAGGCCCTTCTTGGCGCGCGCCGCGTTCATCGCGTCCCACTGCTTCTGAAAATTCGCCCGGAACTCCGCCGGGTCATTCTCCTCCTCCCACTTCCTGCGGCGCTCGAGAAATCTCTCCAATTCCTTCCCCTCCAGCTGGCGGACGACATCCGGCCTCCCGTCGCTGATGAGAAAGATCACGTCCGCGGCCTGCTCGAACGCGGCGGTGACGGCCAGATCCATCCGCGTCCGACCGGGGTGCTCGGCCGAGGCCGCGATGCCCTCGATGCCCGGTTCATAGTTCTTCAGGATGTTGCCGCTGCGCTCCTGGCTCTCCGCGATCCCCTTGAGGTACGGGTCCAGGAACTCGCGGGTCTTCTTCTTGTTCTCGTCGCTGGCCAAGACCATCTGCTGCTCGAACAGGTCCACCTTGTCCCCGAACAGGATCAGGTTGAAGAACGTCCCGGGGTTCAGGCCCTCGATCATGTCGCCGATCTCGAGCTTGAGCTTCTCGAAGCCGGCCTCCCCGCCCTTGTCGTCCTCGACCATCGAGAGCGAGATGTCGATCAGGAACGCGATCCGCTCGCCGCGGTCGGTGATCCCGAAGAACTTCACCGTCGAGGCCGAGAGCCCCAGCCCGCCGGAGCCCATGCCCCCGCCCAGGCCCGCGCCGACCCCGGCCCTTCCGAAGGACTTCATCTGGCTCTGTATCCGCTCGACGGTGGCCATCTCCACCGGCACGTCCGGCAGCGAGAACTCCGAGACCCGCCGCGCGCTCAGCCGCGGCTGGATCTTGGGCCGCCCGCTGCGCCGCTGCTGCTCCTGGAGCTGCACCTTGTACTTCAGGTTCCGCGGCTCGATCGTCTTGACCAGCTCCGGCGGCACCACGAACCGCGCCTCGTTGTGGAAGAAATGCCGGAACACCACCCACGAGCCGAACAGCAGCAGCGCCGCGGCGTGCACCGCCGCGCTGATCAGCAGCACCCCCCAGAGAACGCGCTTCAGGCGCCCCGCGAACTGCGGGAACCACTCCTCGTGCTCGCCCCGGATCCTCTTCACGCATCGACCCCGCGGCGAGCCGCCGGCGCTATCCCGGCCTCATTCCTTGATCGGCGGCGCCAACGACTTCGCCCTCTTGAATTTACCACGGAACTCCCGCGACATCATCTTCATGAAATTCTCTTCCTCCGGGGTCGTGCAGTCGTAGGCCACGCAATTCACCCTCGGCAGCGGCCGGCCCTTCTCCTTGTACGTCACCTTCCCGACCGTCTCGATGTGCTCGAGGATCTCCTTGTCGGTCCAGATCGGCGGACGCGGCGCCCCCGGCGGCAACTCGATGACCTTCGGCGGCAGCCCCTTCTTGGCGCGGTCCGCGTTCTCCTTGTCCCGCTGCGCCCTGAACTCATCCTGGTAGTTTGGATTCTTCTCGATCCACTTCGCGCGCCGCTCCTGGAACTTCTCCAGCTCCTCGCCCTCGAGCTGCTTCACGATATCGGGTCGCCCGTCGCTGATCAGGAATATCACGTCGGCCGTCTGCTCGAACGCCGCGGTGACGGCCAGGTCCATCCGCGTGCGCCCGGGGTGCTCCTCGGACGACTTGATGCCCTCGATGCCCGGCTCGTAGTTCTTCAGGATGTTGCCGCTGCGCTCCTGGCTCTCGGCGATCCCCTTGAGGTACGGGTCCAGGAACTCCCGGGTCTTTTTCTTGTTCTCGTCGCTGGCCAAGACCATCTGCTGCTCGAACAGGTCCACCTTGTCCCCGAAGAGGATCAGGTTGAAGAACGTCCCGGGATTCAGCCCCGCGACCATGTCGCCGATCTCGAGCTTGAGCTTCTCGAAGCCGGTCTCCCCGCCCTTGTCGTCCTCGACCATCGAGAGCGAGATATCGATCAGGAACGCGATCCGCTCGCCGCGGTCGGTGATCCCGAAGAACTTCACCGTCGAGGCCGAGAGCCCCAGCCCGCCGGAGCCCATGCCCCCGCCCAGGCCCGCGCCGACCCCGGCCCTTCCGAAGGACTTCATCTGGCTCTGTATCCGCTCGACGGTGGCCATCTCCACCGGCACGTCCGGCAGCGAGAACTCCGAGACCCGCCGCGCGCTCAGCCGCGGCTGGATCTTGGGCCGCCCGCTGCGCCGCTGCTGCTCCTGGAGCTGCACCTTGTACTTCAGGTTCCGCGGCTCGATCGTCTTCATCAGCTCCGGCGGCACCACGAACCGCGCCTCGTTGTGGAAGAAATGCTGGAACACCACCCACGAGCCGAAAAGGAAGAGCGCCGCCGCGTGCACCACCGCGCTGATCAGCAGCACCCCCCAGAGTACCCTCTTTAGCCGCCCCCCGAACTGCGGGAACCACTCCTCGTGCTCGCCCTTGACTCGCCTCATGGCCCCTTACTCCTCCCCCATCCCAAACGTGACCCCCGAGATGCCCGCCGCCGCGCACGCGTTGAGCACGTCCACCACCCGCTGGTGCGGCGCCTCGTCGTCGCACTGGATCGTGATGAGCGCCTTGGTGTTGGCCATCTGCGAGGCCTGCCGGAACCGCACCAGCGTGCCCACCAGCTGCGGCATGGCGCGCGACGCGGGGGGGTCGAACGCCCGGCCGTTCAGGATCACCAGCCCGGCGCCCGTGATCTCGATGATCTGCTCATCGGGCATCTTGACCACCTGGAACTGCTTGACCAGGCCCGGCAGCTGGATGCCCAGGTCGGCCTCGGACTTCGTCAGCTCCGTGGTCATCAGGAAGTAGACCATCAGCAGGAAGACGCAGTCGATGAGCGGCGCCATCTGGAACTCGCTGTCCTGGGGGTTGCCCAGGAGATCCTCGAGACTCATTTTCATGACTTCGGGCTCCGGGTCATTTGGGGGACTGGTACGTCGCGAAGATGATGTCCGTCACGCCGGCGTCGGCGCAGGCCTTGAGGACCTTGCGCACCTCGCGGTGCTTCGCCTCGCGGTCCACGCGCAGCAGGACCTTGAGCCGCGGGTTCAGGCGGAATCCCTCGCGGATGATCTTCCCGATCTCGCCCAACTCGATCGGCGTGGAGCCCACCAGGACGGTGCCGTCGGCGGCCACCGACAGCGTGGCCCGGCCGCTCGGATCCTTGGCGACCTGCGACTCCTCGGCCACCGCGAGATCGAGCTTCACGCGCTCGCCCAGCTTGTCCTTGGCGACGATCATGAAAAAGATGATCAGCAGGAAGACGCAGTCGATCATCGGGGCCATCTGGAACCCGATCTCGTCATCCCCGCCAATGGGCATGCTCGGTTTCATCGGGGGATCAGGCCTCGGGCGCGCCCTCCGGCATCTGCGGCATCTCGGGCACGGGCGGGACCATCATGCCCGTCTCCACCCGGCGCACCGCATCCCGCATCGTCTGCATCATGCCGCCGCAGATGCGGCTCAGGCTCGAGACGATGCCCATGTAGCGATACTTGAAGAAGAAGTAGGCCACCATCGCCGGGATGCCGATGATGAGGCCCGCGGCGGTGGTGATCAGCGCCTCGGAGATGTTCGCCGAGAGCATCTCGGGACGGCCCATGCCCGCGACCGACATCGTCTTAAAGGCCTTGATCATGCCGCTGACCGTGCCCAGGAGGCCCAGCATCGGCGAGATGACCGCCACCACCGAGAGGTAGTTGATCGGCACTAGGTAGATGGCGACCTCGCCGCTGGAGGCCTCCTCCATGCCCTTTTCGACCGCGGTCATCTCGAGATGGCCATCCTTGATGCGGTCGAGTCCCCCGGCGGCGACGTTGCTCACCAGCGAGGGATTCGAGCGGCACAGGGTCTTGGCGCCCTCGACGTCGAGATTCGACAGCGCGTCGTTGATGCGCGTGGCGACCGCCGGCTGCAGCAGCCGGCCCGGCTGGATGACGACCGCGTTATAGATCGCCAGCCCGACCAGCGCCACCGAGCAGATGCCCAGCGGGATCATGGACCATCCGCCCGCCTGGATGAGGCCCCAGAAGGTCATCTCTTCCACCTCGGGCGCGGGTTCCGCCGGGGCGGCCTTGGCGGGCGCGGCCGGGGCGGCCGGGGCGGCCTTGGGGGCGGGCTGGGCCTCTTGCGCGCAGAGGATGGGCGGAACCACCGTCGCTAAAAACAGGGCCGCGAAAAGGACTGCGCCCGCCCGGGTCTTCCAAGCTTCGGGTTGCTTCATCATGGTCATGCTCCTTGGTCTACTATTGCTCTTTGGATTCTTCCTGTTTCGGCGCGGGGGCGCCATCGCCCCCCGCCGGAGAACTCTCCGCCGGCGCCATCGCGCCTTCCGCGGCCGGGGCCGCCGGCGCCGGCGCGTCTCCCGCGGGCGCCGCGCCGGGCTCGGCGGGCACCGCCGGGGCCTCGGCGCCGATCTGCGCGAGCCGATCCTTGGCCAGTTGCGCCCAGCGGCTCTCTGGCGCCATCTGGATGAGCAGGCCGAAGGTCTCCGTGGCGGCGGCGCGCGGGCCGCCGGACTCCGCCATGATCCGGTCGGAATCGGCCTTGCCCGCGGGCCCCCCAGGCTGCTGGGGCATCGCGCCGGCCTGCCCGATCAGCGAATGATAGCAGCTGCCAGAGACGAAGAGGCATTCCGGATAGTACTCGCTGTCGATCGGGGTATCGACGACCGCCTGCGCGATGATATCGAGCGCCTGATTGATGTTGCTCACGGCGAGCTGGGCCCGGCTCTGGACGATCTTAGCCACCGGATAGAGGGCGTCGCCCCGCTCGGGGGCCTCGGCCTTCTTGAGGGCCACCTGCGCCTCCACGATCTTGCCCGTCGCCGTCAGGCAGTACGCGCGCAGCAGATCCACGCGGGCCACGTTCGAGCCCTCGCCGGGCCTGGTGATGGCGCGGAGCATCTCCATGGCGTCCGCCCATCGCTCGGCGCTCCGCAGCAAGTCGACCGCGTCGCATATCAGGTCCACCGCGTTGTTATTCGGCACCTCCGTGTACGGGGCAATCTCCTTCGCCATCTGCTTGAGCCGGGCGATGGCGTCGGCCTCCTTGCCCTGGCCCATCAGGAACGTCGCTTCGTTGAGCGCCTTGGGCCGATCGATCTCCAGCGAGGTGATCGAGGCCATCCCGATCGAGATGAGGCCGCCCACGCCGATCGGCGTCATCGAGATCTTGTCGTCCCGGCGCCCGAGGAGGTCGTAGCCGCTCGCCTTCTGGGTGCCGAAGGCCACCCTCGCCCGCACCCCGTCCGCCGCGGAGGACCACGGCGAGAGAGCGGCGGCGGCGACCAGCAGCAGCGCGGGGAACCTCATTGCAGCTTCTCCAGCCGGGCCCGGGCCTCCTGATACTCGGGCGTCTCCTTGAGATCCTCGATCGCCAGCAGCTCCTTGAGTTGGGTGATGGCGTCGGCCTTGACGCCGAGCTTCTCGGAGACCGTGGCTGCCCGCAGGTAGGCCAGGGCCGTCCACCGCGCGTAGTGCTGGTAGAGGACATAGACGCGCTGGTAGTACGCGAAGGCCTCCCGCAGGTTGCCCTGCGCCATGAGGCAGTCCCCGATCTTCAGGAGGCTCTCCGGCCAGAGCTCGCCGCGCCACTCCTTGACCTCGAGCACCTCCTGGTAGCGCTTCATGGCCTCCGCGTGCAGGCCTTTCTCCACGAGCAGGTCGGCCGTGCGCTTGACCGCGAGGCCCGCCCCCGCCGAGGTCGGCACCGTCCGGAAAACCCTGTCGAACATGACCATCGCCTCGTCGATCTTCCCCTGCTTCACGCGCATCTCGGCCAACGCCAGCAGGGCGGGTTCCACCCACTCCGAGTAGCCGAATTCGTCGGCGACCCGCTGGTAGGCCAGCTCCGCCAGCTCGGGCTGCTTCTCGCTCACGAGCGCCGCCGCCCAGACCAGCACCGCGGGGCTGGAGCTCGCGACATCCTCGAGGGCGAACTTGACCTCCTCCTTAAGCAGGCCGCGCTTCTGGAGCGCCATCATCCAGCGCAGCTCCCGCGTCCGCTGCTTGAGGACGCGGGCCGAGGAAAGCTCCTCGCGCATCTCCTTTTCGGGGAGGCGCCCGTTGTTCTGCATCATGAACTCGTCGGGCCACTCCGCCAGGATATAGTCGACGCCCACCGCCTGCGGGTCGTTGCCGAACCGCTTGAGCGCGTCGAGGTAGATGTCCAGCATGCCCTTCGGGTTGCCGAGGTTCTTCCGGGCGAAGCCGATCCGCCAGACCGCCTCGGTGTACTGCCCCTTCAGCCCGTAGGTGTCCAGGTACTCCTGGAACCAGCGCTCCATGTCCGCGTAGCTGCCCTCCATCTCCTGGATCTTGCCCACCTGGAACGCCGCGTAGTTGATGTGCGACATGTTGTTGGTGTACCGGTGCACCTGCTTGAAATAATTGATCGAGTCGGCCAGCCGGCCCTGCGCGCCGGCGATGTCGCCCAGCAGCACCAGGGCCTCCGCCCGCAGGTGGCTCGCGGGATAATCCTCGATATACTTCAGGAGGATCTGCTGCGCCCCGTTGAAATCCAGCAGCCCGTACGCGCAGGCCGCGACCCGGAACCGCGCGTCCTCCGCGTAGCCGCTGTCGGGGTGCTTCTCGACAAATTCCGCGAAGGCCTGCTTGCCCTCGGCGTACTTCTCGCTGAACAGGAAGCACATCGCGCGCCAGTAGGCGCCGTCCTTGGCGGGCTCCTTGTCCGCGAAGTCGGCCTTCAGCCGGTCGAAGCACTCGATCGCCTTCGGGAACTGCTCCGTCATGAAGTAGTTATACCCGGCCAGGAAGAGCATCTGGTCCGCGTAGGTGTGCTGCGGGTTGGCGTCCACCAGCTTGATATAGTGGTCGATCGCCTTCTGCGACTGCCCCGCGGCGGTGTAGGCCTTGCCCAGCTCCAGCCCGATCACGTCCTTGCTCTCCCCCTCGGGGAACTTCTCCAGGTACGCCTCGCCAAACGCGATCGCCCGGTCCAGCATCACCAGCTCCCCGGCCAGCGAGAACGCGCTCGAGAGCGCCTGCTCCGACAGCGGGTTGTCCGAATGCTCCTCCCAGATGCGCGCGTAGGCCCACAGCGCCTCCCACCGGCAACTCATCTCGAAAAAGGCCTTGGCGATGCGCAGCTTCAGCTCGACGGTGTAGGGCTCGGCCTCGGCGATCGTCTTCTCCTGCGCCTCCAGGGCGTCGATGCGCTCGGTCACCGCAAGGATCTTCTTGAACGGCGCCCGCTCCTTGATCATCCGATCGCGCACCGCCAGCATCTCCTCGCGGGCCTCCTTGCACTTCTCGAGCAGCGCGTCGGTCGGCAGCACCAGCTGGTACATGTACAGCGCCAGGCCGTGCTTGCCCTCCGACATCATCTTGTCGGCCGAGGAGAGGAGGTTGAGGTTGAACTCCACGTCGGTCCGCGCCCGCGAACCCTTGGCCGAGAGGATCTTGAGCAGGCGGAATATCTTCTCCGGGGCGCCGGTCTCGACATAGCCCTGGGTGAGCGACTTGGCGGCGTCGCCCCGCAGCTCCGGGTCGGTCGTGCCGAGGATGACCGCCTCGAGCGCCGGGACCGCGTTCTGCCAGTCCCGGAGCTTCACGTAGCAATCCGCGATGCGCGCCTGGACGAAGATCCGGTCCGCGCCACGGATGTCGGTGTTCTTCAGCAGCTCCGCGTACGCCTCGGCGGCGGGCTGATAATTCTGGCTGGCGCGCAGGCAGTCGGCCTGGTACTCGAGCGCCTCCCTCGCGAAATCGTGCTGGGGGTATTTCTCCAGAAACGTCTTGAACGCCTCGGCCGCCTCGGCGAATAGGCGGTTCGACATGCGCGAGATGCCCAGGTAATACTGGAGGGAGCCGAGCTTGGCCTTCACCTGCTCGCTCTCGGTGGCGGTCAGGCGGTTGATCAGCTCCTCGAGGTAGGGCAGCGCCGGCACGAAATTCTGGGCCCGGACCATCATCTCGGCCTGCGCCTCGATCTGGCTGGTGTTGGTCTGGGAAAAGTCCGGGGGAGGCGGGGCCTCCTGCGCCCGGGCGCCGCGCCCCGAAGCCAAGAGCGCCGCGGCCAAGCCGACCCACCGCAACAGCAACATTCCAGCGCGCCTCATGCTCGGACCTGTGCGGGGAAGATTGCTCGATCCACGCGGGCGAGTCAACGGCTATCGGACCGCGAAATCACCGCCCCGCGGGACGCGCGACGCCGAAGTAAGGCTGGCATTTTTTGGAAGGTTCGTTCAACTTTCCCGCCTCATTAAAGGAGCCCCATGGACATCAGAGAGAATCCTTCGGACAGCGGGTGGGTGGGCTACCGGCCAAAGATCAAGGTGCTGGACTGCACGATCCGCGACGGCGGCCTCATGAACAACAGCCATTTCGAGGACCGCACCGTGGGCGCGGTCTACCGCGCCTGCGTCGACGCCGGCATCGACTACATGGAGATCGGCTACCGGAATTCCCGGAAGATATTCTCCCCGGACCAATACGGGGTCTGGAGGTACTCGCACGAGGACGACATCCGCCGGATCGTGGGCGACAACCCGACCAGCCTGAAGCTCGCGGTCATGGCCGACGCCGAGAAGAGCGACTACCGGAACGAGATCCCGCCGAAATCCGAGAGCGTCGTGGACCTCGTCCGCGTGGCCTGCTACATCCACCAGATCCCGCTGGCCCTGGACATGGTCAAGGATGCCCACGACAAGGGCTACGAGACCACGGTCAACATCATGGCCGCCTCGGTCATCCAGGAGCGCGAGCTCGACGAGGCCCTGGCGCTCGTTGCGAGTTCCGAGACCAGGGGCGTGTACCTGGTCGACAGCTTCGGCCACTTCTACAGCGAGCAGATCCGCTACCTGATCATCAAGTACATGAACTACATGCGCCCGGCGGGCAAGGAGGTCGGCATCCACGCGCACAACAACCTCCAGCTCGCCTACGCCAACACCATCGAGGCCATCGTGCTCGGCGCCAACATGGTCGACGCCACCATGGCCGGCCTCGGCCGCGGCGCGGGCAACTGCCCGATGGAGTTGCTCATCGGTTTCCTCCACAACCCCAAGTACAAGCTCCGCCCCGTGCTGGATTGCGTCGAGAACCACATCGAGCCGATGCGCAAGTCACTCAAATGGGGCTTCGACCTCTCGTACCTCATCACCGGCCTCCTGAATCGCCACCCGCGCTCGGCCATGAAGTTCAACGAGGCCGAGGTCCGCGGCGACATCCTCGAATTCTACGACAAGGCGCTCGCGGGGGAGTGAAAGGCCCCGCGTGCGGGGCACCACCGGAGCGAAAATTGTAGCGAAGCCGCTTCCGGCTTCGGCCTATCCCCCCCCGGGCCGAAGGGCGAAGGCCCTTCGCTGCTAGTGAGTTGCGGCGTATTTTCGGGCTAGATCCCGCGCCCCGCACGCAGCGCACCACCAGGGCGGAAAATGGTAGGCTGCGCCTTGGCGCACGCTGCCGAATCGAACGTCCGCGTGCGCCAAGGCGCAGCCTACC
>CAZYWZ010000132.1:0-16762 GCA_964651705.1 uncultured Verrucomicrobiales bacterium | reverse complement strand
CGAACTGGATCAGCCCCGCCCCCGCGCGCCGGGGGCGGGGCTGACCTGAAACTTCCCCCCGGTGGCGTCGCAGAGACGCCCTACAAATTTTGTAGGCCGCCTGTGCCAGGCGGCAGCGGGAATGAAGTTTCCCCATGAATCATCCGGCGCGCGCGCGTCAGACCTTTGCCTCACGAAAGGCACCACGCAAAAAAGAAGGCCCCGGGGCGAACCCCGGGGCCCAACGAATGCATCCCGGATGCTCAGCGACGACGGTCGCCACGGCGCCCGCCGCGGCGATCATCGCGATCCCCGCCCGAACGCTGGCTCTTGGCGCCCATGACTAGAAGCTCGCGGCCCATGAGCTGGTAACCGTTGAACTTCTTCTGGGCGGCCTCGGCCGCCGTGACCGAGTCCATCTCGACGAACCCGAACCCCTTGGACTTGTGCGTCTGCTTGTCCATCGCGATCTCGACGTTGCGCACGCCGCCCACCTGACTGAACAGGTCGAACAGGTCGCTCTCGCTCGAGTCGTAGCTGAGGTTGCCCACGTACAGACGGGGCGTCGTGACCTCCGTCTGCTCCCTGGGGATAGACGGGGCCTCCGACGGCGCGGCGGCGGCAGTCTTGAACACCCCGCCTTCCTCCACCGGACCCTCGGCCGCCTCTCGGATGCTGCGATGCGCCTGCGAATCGCGATCGCCCCGCTCGCCGCGGTCCCGGCGGTCGCGCCGATCCCGGCGCGGCCCACGACCGCGATCCCCCCCCGCAGCCTCCGGTCGGGACGGAACGCTCTTCTTCTTCTTTCCGAAGAGATTCGCGATGCCGGCCACCAGGGCCTGGAGCGGATTGGATTTCTTCTTGCTATGGCCTTCGGCCGCACCGTGACGATGGTGCGAACCACGCCGACGACGCCGGCGATTTCCTGTTCCTGGACGGTACTCTTGCATTGCTCTTACCTACTGGCGGGAGACAAGCGCGTGTGGGCTTCGCGGAACTCCAAGTCCCTGAAATCCCTGACCCCGGATATCCACTCTGCGGTTGACTGCCAAAACCGGGCAGCCGAATCGTGGCGGGGAATGCCAGGACGGCACGGTCGCCAGCCGAGAAGTCACCCGAGCCGCGCGCTCCCTCATGGGGCGAACCGTGGGCACCCCCGCCCTTCCCCGGGCGGGTGCCAACTGCGGCCATCTGTCTTCCCGATACCTGCATACATGCCGTCGGCGCCTTTCCCGAATCGGTTGGGAAAGACGCTTCCTGGTTCCTAACACAAACGGCGGAAATGAGTTACATTGGGCCGTTCGGGTCGCTGCTTGCGCTCCCGATTCTATCGAACCGAGATTCTTTAGCCGAACTACCCCACGGACGCAAGCGCCGGTTTTGGGCGATTTCCTGACAACGGTTGACACCCGCCCACTCCGCCGCCACCAAAGGGGGGATGCCGGTGGAACTCTGGATCATCGCGGCCTTCGCCGCATGCTGCGGTGGAGAATTTCTGTTGGAGCGGGCGCTGGCGTGGCTCAATGGGCGGCACGTCGCCGCGTGCGGCGGCCGCGTGCCCGAGGTGCTCGCGGACAGCATCGACGGCGCCACCGGGCGCCGCAGCGCGGACTACACCCTGGCGCGCACGAGGTTCGGCCATCTCGCGGCGACGTTCGACCTGGGCCTCCTGCTGGTCGTGCTCTTCTCCGGGTTCCTCCCATGGCTCAAGGCCGCGCTCGAGGGCTCTGGCCTCTCGGGGTTGCCCCTCGGCGTCACCTTCTGGCTCGCCGCGCTCTGGGCCATCAGCGCGGCAGGATTGCCGTTGGCCTGGTACGACACCTTCCGCATCGAGGCGCGCTTCGGTTTCAACAAGACCACCCCGAGGCTCTTCTGGATTGACGTCCTGAAGGGTTGGTTCGTGTCGGCCCTGCTCGGGGCGCCGCTCCTCCTGGCGGTCCTCTGGCTCGTCGGGGCGGCGGGCGATTCCTGGTGGCTCTGGGGCGCCGGCCTCGTCATCGGCTTCCAGACGCTCATGATGATCCTCTACCCGCTCTGGATCGCCCCCCTGTTCAACAAGTTCACCCCGCTGGCCGAGGGGCCCTTGCGCGACAAACTCTTCGCGCTGGCGGAACGGGCGAACTTCGCGGCCCGGGGCATCTTCGTCATGGATGGCTCCCGGCGGTCCACCCACTCCAACGCCTACTTCACCGGCTTCGGCAAGTCGCGCCGCATCGTGCTCTACGACACCCTGGTCAACCAGCTTCCGGCCGAGGAGTTGACCGCCGTGCTGGCCCACGAGATCGGCCACTACAAGCGACGCCACGTCCCCGTGATGCTCGCGATCTCCGCCGCACTGATCTTCGCCGGTTTCGCCGTCGCCGACCACCTCCTCGGCTGGCGCGCCTTCTACCGCGCCTTCGGGTTCCCGGAACCCTGGGCGCCGGCCGGCCTGTTCCTCCTCACCCAGGTCGCCGCCGCGTTCACCTTCTGGCTCAAACCCCTCTTCAACGCCATGCTGCGCCGCTTCGAGTACGAGGCCGACGCCTACGCCGCGAGGCTCACCGGCGGCGCCCGCCCGCTCCGCGGCGCGCTTCTCAAACTCGCGGAGAAGAACCTGACCAACCTCTGGCCCCACCCGGCCTACAGCCTGTATCACTACAGCCACCCGCCCCTGGCCGAGCGGCTCGGGCGACTGGATGGCGTAAGGTAGCGGAGGCTGTAGCGAAGCCGCTTCCGGCTTCGGCCTATCCCCCCGGCCGAAGGGCGAAGGCCCTTCGCCACATCCACGTCCTGAATCCTCGGGTCACCCCAGCTCCATGCTGATATCCGCCGCTGGCGCGGAGTGGGTGAGGGCGCCGACGGAGATGAGGTCCACGCCGGTCTCGGCGATGGGGCGGACCGTATCGAGGGTCACGCCGCCGGAGGCCTCGGTGAGGCACCGCCCCGCGACCATGGCCACCGCCCGGCGCAATTCGTCCAGCGACATGTTGTCCAGGAGGATGGCGTCGATGCCAAGGGCGGAGAACTCCCGCACCTGATCGAGCGTATCGGCCTCGAACTGTACCCGCACCCCGGGATGCTCCGCCCGCAGGCGGCCGACGACCGCGGCAAGATCCAGTCCCGCGGCGCGCGCCGCCGCGATGTGGTTGTCCTTGACCAGCACCGCATCGAAAAGCCCCGCGCGATGATTCTGCCCGCCCCCGTGGCGCACGGCCTGCTTCTCTAGCGCCCGCCAGCCCGGCAAGGTCTTCCGGGTGTCGAGGATGGTCGCCCGCGTCCCCGCCACCGCATCCACGAAGCGCCGCGCCAGCGTCGCGATGCCGCTGAGATGCTGCATGAAGTTGAGTGCCGTCCTCTCGGCGGAGAGGAGGGACCGCACCGGGCCCTCCAGTTCCAGGATGACGCCGTCGCGCTCCAAGAGGCCGCCGTCCGCCGCGAGGCGCGACACCCCCACCCCGGGATCCACCGCCCGAAAGACCTCCTCCGCGACCCCCGCGCCCGAGACCACCAGCCGTTGCCTCGCCACCACCCTCGCGCGCCCGCGCTGGTCGGCGGGAATGAAATACATCGAGGTGAGATCCCCGGTCCCAATGTCTTCGGCCAGCGCGGCCCGGATCAGGCTCGGTTCCATCAGTCGAATAGCTCCGGGAATCGCTCCCGGGCGATGGCCTCCAGCCGGGCGCGGATCTCTTCCCCCGAATGCAGGTTCAGCAGCCGGTCGGCGAACACCTTCATCTCGGCCAAGGAGACCGACTGGATGGCGCGCTTGACCCGCGGCACCTGCGCCGGGCCGGTGCTCAGCTCGTCGATGCCCATCCCCACCAGCAGCGGCGCGATCATGAATTCGCCCGCCATCTCGCCGCACAACCCCACCCAGATGCCCGCCTGATGCGCCGCGTTGATCACGTGCTCGATCAGCCGCAATATCCCCGGATGCGTCGGGTCGTACAGGTGGGCCAGCTCCTGGTTGCCACGGTCGATCGCGATCGTGTACTGGATCAGGTCGTTGCTGCCTATGCTGAAGAACTTCACCTCGGTCGCCAGCGTCTCCGCCGTCAGCGCCGCCGAGGGGACCTCGATCATGCACCCCACCTCGATCTCCGGGATCCTCAGGCCGCCGGCCTCCAGCCGCGCCCGCTCCTCCGCGAGCATCGCGTTCGCCTGGCGCACCTCCTGCACGCAGCAGACCATCGGGTACATGATCTTCACGTGCCCGCCCGCGTGCGCCGCCGCCCGCAGCATCGCCCGCAGCTGCACCCGGAGGATCTCCGGGTGCGCCAGGCAGAAACGGATGGCCCGCATGCCGAGGAACGGATTGGTCTCCGTCGCCACGTGCACCCCGGGCAACAGCTTGTCTCCCCCGAGGTCCAGCGTCCTGAGGATCACGTGGTGCGGCTTGACCGCATCGGCCGCCCGGCAATACATCTCGGCCTGCTCGTCCTCCGATGGAAAATCGTCCCGATCGGAAAAGAGAAACTCCGTGCGGAACAGGCCGATGCCCTCCGCCCCGCACCCCGCCACGCTCGCCAGATCCTCGATCCTCCCGATGTTCACCGACAGCACGATCGGCCGCCCGTCGGTCGTCACCGCCCGCGTGTCCCGGAGGCGGACCAATTCTTGGGTCACGTGCGCGTGGCGCGTCTCGGCCGCACCCGACTCCGCCAGGGTCGCCTCCGAAGGCCGGATCACCAGCTGCCCCTTGTAGCCATCCAGGACCGCCACGGTCCCCTCCATGGCCTTGAGCTCGTGCAGCGGCGCCTCGATGCCAACGATGGCCGGGATCGCCAGGGAACGGGCCATGATCGCGGTGTGCGACGTCGCGCTGCCGATGCAGGTGACAAAGCCGAGGACCTTGTCCGCCGGCAGCTGGGCGGTGTCGCTGGGCGTCAGATCGTGCGCCACCAGAATGCAGGGCTCCGTGATGCTGTCCCCCAGCGCGCCCGCCTCGCCCGCGAGGTTCTGCAGCACCCGGCGCGCCACGTCCCGCACGTCGGCCACCCGCTCCCGCAGGTAGGGGTCCTCCAGGGCCCCGAGCACATCCACGTATCGGCCGATCACGTGGTTGTAGACCGCCTCGATGTTGAGCTTCCTCGCCTCGAGTTGCTTGAGGGTCGCCGCCACGATGGTGGCATCCTCCAGCAACAGGAGGTGCGCCTCGAAAATGTTCGCGTCCCCCTCGCCCAAGCGGCCCGCGACCCGCTCCTTGATCTGGAGCAACTCCCCCTTCGTCGCCTCGATCGCCCGCTCGAAACGCCCCGCCTCGTGCGGCACCTGCTCGGCGGAGATCGCGTACACCGGCACCGGCGCCTCGCCCCGCTCCAGGACCATCAGCGGCCCGTGCGCAAAACCCGGCGATACGGGCAAGCCGGAATGCCGGATCTCCCCCCCATTGGCCGTCCCGGTCATAGCTCCCCGCCGATCAATCCTCGTCGAATTTGCGGTCCACCAGGGCCTGGATCTCCGACAGCGCCTCGTCCGAGCGATCCCCCGTGGCGGACACCCGGATCTTCGAGCCGCAGCCCGCCGCCAGCATCATCAGCCCCATGATGCTCTTGCCGTTGACCTCCTCGCCGTCCTTCTCGACCCACACCTCGCAGGGAAACCGGTTGGCCAGCTTCACGAACATCGCGGCCGGACGGGCGTGCATCCCGAGCTTGTTGTTGATCATCAGCTCGCGGATCAGCCTGTCGCCCTTCTGAACGGTCTCTGCCATCTTTCCCTATTGCAATTTCGAACTCATCGCCGCCTTCAGCCGCTCGTTGAAATCCGCGGCCGAATGGTGACCCATGGCCTTGAGCTTCGCGTCGAGCGCCGCCACCTCGATGAGGCGCGCCACATCTCGGCCCGGCCTGACCGGAACTATGACATGCGGAATCCGGATGCCAAGGATTTCGTAGTGGGCTCCCTCGAGGCCGGTGCGGTCGATGTCCCCCATCTCCGCCCAGTCTTTCAGGGTCGCGACCAAGTCCAGCCGCTTGGCGAGCCGGATGCTGCCGACCCCGAACATGGCGCCCACGTTGATGATGCCCAGCCCGCGGACCTCCATGTGGTGGCGGGTCAAGTCGCTGGAGGTCCCCCGCAGGTCGCGGCCCTCGATGCAGGTGAACCTCGTGACATCGTCGGCCACCAGCGAGTAGCCCCGCTCGATGAGCCCGAGCACCGCCTCGCTCTTGCCGACGCCGCTCTTGCCCCGGATCAGCACCCCGATGCCCTGGATGTCCACCATGCTCCCATGCACCGACGTCGAGGGGGCGAAATCCATCTCCAGACAGATCGTCGCCGAATTCACCAGCCGCATCGTGATCAGCGGCGACTTGAAGACCGGTATGGCGTGCCGCTCGGCCTCGTGGAGAAAGGTCCGCGGCGGCCGGATGTTCCTCGCGAAAATCACACAGGGGATGCCCGTGCCAAAAAACTGCCGCACCCGCCTCCGCTGCTCCTCGGGCTCCAGGCTGTGCAGATAGGCGTTCTCGTGGCTGCCCAGGATCTGCACCCGCTTCTCCGCGAAGGATTTGAAGAAACCGGTCAGGGCCAGGCCGGGCCGGTTAACCGCGCCCTGGCGGATGCGGCGCTTGAGGCCGGAGACGCCGGCGATGAGGGTGAGCTTGAGCTCGCGCGCGTGGCCGGTGAAAAACTGGCCGACCGTCACCGTGGCGATGCGCGACTCGGCCATGGCGTCACATCGAGAATCGCGGCCCGAGGTACAGGTCGCGGCTGACGGGGTCGTTGATGAGGAAATCGCTGGTGCCCTCGCGCTCGACGCGCCCCTCGCAGATCAGGTAGGCGCGATGGCAGACCGAGAGGGTCTCGCGGACGTTGTGGTCGGTCACCAGGATCCCGAGACCACGGGCCTGGAGCGCGCGGACAATATCCTGCACATCATTGACCGCCTTCGGGTCCACGCCGCTGAATGGCTCGTCGAGCATCAGGAAGCTGGGCTGCGTGATCAGCGCCCGGGCGATCTCCAGCCTCCGGCGCTCGCCGCCGGAGAGCGTGTAGGCCTTGTTCTTGCGGAGGGCGGCCAGCCCCAGCTCCTCCAGGAGGGCCCCGACGATCTCGCGCCGCTCGGCGCGGGGCACGTCGATGGTCTCGGCGATGGCCATCATGTTCTCCTCGACCGTGAGCTTGCGGAAGATGGAGGGCTCCTGCGCCAGATAGCCCATCCCCATGCGCGCCCGGCGGTGCATCGGGTCGCCCGAGACATCCCGCCCGGCAAAAAAGATCTGGCCGGCGCTGGGGCGCACCAGCCCGACGATCATGTAGAAACTCGTCGTCTTGCCCGCCCCGTTGGGCCCGAGGAGGCCGACGATCTCCCCCGGCTGGACGTACAGGCTCACCCCGCGCACGACCGCGCGACCGCCGTAGCTCTTGCACAGGCCCACCGCCTGCATCACGCATTGCGACGGATCGATCTCGGTCAGTTCGCCATTCATGGGTTCAGTCCGGGGGGCATCAGCCCGTCGCCCGCGCCCGGGGGCGCCTGGGGCTTCGGGGTAAACTCTAGCCCCTGCATGCTTTCCAGGTTCAAGGTGGTGCCGCCGCTGACCAGCAGCTTGTTCTCGTTGCGGAAAAAGGTGATCTTCTCTCCCGAGAGCTCGTTCTTGCCGGAGAACGCCCGCGGCGAGCCGATCAATTCGATCCGGGCATCCGCCACGAAGTAGGTCGCCTCGTCCGCCAGCGCGATCTTGTCGGCCTGCTCGATGCGGACCTTGCCCCTGGCCACGATCTTGTCGACGCCGTTGGCCTGGTCGTTGAAGGACACGTCCATCTGCATCGCCGTCATCCGGAACGCCGCGTCCACGACCACCACATTGCCGCGGAAGATCGCCGTCCGCTTGAACAGGTCGGCATCGAGCGAATCGGATTTGATCACGGTCGGGGGGCGGTTGGTCGCGGTCGCGGCGGGCGGCGGTGCCGGCAGGGGCGTGAACTGCCCCCGCGCGGGCGGCAGGCCCAAAGACCCGGCGGCCAGCAGGAGAATGGCGAGGCGGCTAGAGATCATCGCGGTATCCCTTTCTCGATGTCGCCGACGACCATGACGACATTGGACAACAGCCTGCCCCGGAAATTGGCGACGTCCCAGACGGCGCCCTGGCCGGTGATCGAGACATTCGTCCGGACCAGGCGGACGACATCGTCGGAGGTGACGAGGCCGGTCTCCTGATTGTAGACGCACGAATTGAGCCTCAGCTCGTAGTCGGGCTGGCCGGCCTTGTAACCCTGCACCTGGATGCCCTCGACGCGGTAATGCCCGTCGGCCTGGACGATGGCGCGCTCGCTGTGGATCCGCCCCATGAGGTTGCCGTCGGAGTCGAACTGCGGGGCCGAGAACCCCTTGATCACCGAGCCCGGCTGGGCGAAGGGCGGGAGCTTCCCCGGCTCGTCCTTGTCGGCACCCTTCTGCTCGGGGCGGGATCGCTTCTGCCCCTCCCCCTTGTCATCGCCGGTCGCCGGCAGCTGCGCCAAAGCGATCGGCAGCGAGACCGCCAGCAGGCGCGCGACGGCGCCCGCGAGGCGATTGGCGAATCGTTTCGGCATGGGTCGGTTTCTCGTCTTGTGCGGGGGTTACCGGCTGTTGTTAGGTTGACCGGAAGTCTATCTGGTATCCAAAATCTTTGCAACATGGCCATCCAAAGATGACGGCGGTCCCCGGACAGGCTGACGGGCCCGGGGAGGGGGATCCCCTCGCGGCACCCGTGACGCGACTCCCGGGCATCGGGTCGGCCCGCGCCCGCCAATTGCGCGCCCTGGGGCTGTGCACGGTCGCCGACCTGCTGCTGTCGCGCCCGCGACGCTACGAGGATCGCCGGGGGCGCCCCGCCGAGCCATGGGTGGCGGGGGAGAGCCGCGCCCTCCGGGCCCTGGTCCGATCGGCGAAACTCAGGCGCTGGGGCTGGCGGCGCTGCGTGCTCGACGCCGGGACGGAGGCGGGCGATGGCGCGCCGCTCCACCTGCGCTGGTTCAACATGCCATATCTGGCGCAGCGCATCGCGCCCGGCACCCGGCTCTGGGTCTTCGGCAAGCTCAAAGAGACCGGCGGCGCGTGGTCGATGGATGGGCCGGAGTTCGAGATCGAAGCCGACGACGGGGAGTCCGCCCATCGCGACAGGATCGTCCCTATCTACGGCCTTTCGGGAAAGATACCCCAGCGCGTCTTTCGCTCCGCCATCGCGCGCGCGCTGGACTGGGCGCCCCGATCGTTGGCGGTGGCGGACCCGCGCCTCGATCACGGAGGAACCTGGCCCTGGGCAATCCGGGCCCTCCACTTCCCCGAATCCCTCTCGGAGGCGGAGGTCGCCCGGAAACGTCTCGCCCTGGAGGAATTCGCCGTCTGGCAGGCCGCCCTGATGCTGCGGCGCGCCGGGACCCGATGCCTCAGGGGGGTCCGGCTTCCACACGCTCCGGCGGCCATCGCCCGGGTCATGGCCAACGCCGGATTCGAGCCCACCGCCGCCCAGCGCCGCGCCATCTCCCAGATCGCCGAGGACCTCGCGAGAACCGAGCCCATGAATCGGCTCCTGCAGGGCGACGTGGGCTCCGGCAAGACGCTCGTCGCCGCCGCCGCGATGGCACAGGCGGTCGCCGCGGGACGGTCGTGCGCCCTCATGGCACCGACCGCTCTCCTCGCGCGCCAGCACGCCGAAACCCTGCGGCGCCTGCTCGCCGGCGCCCCAGCCCCGATCCACGTCGTCGCCGGGGAGGTGCGGTCCCGCGCGTCCCACAAGCCTCCGGCGATCTGGATCGGAACCCACGCCCTCTTTCAGGAACGGGCGACCCTGCCGGGACTCGGCCTGATCGTGATCGACGAGCAACACCGTTTCGGCGTGGCCCAGCGGGCGAGGCTCCGGGGCAAGGGCGAGGCCCCCCACGTGCTCGTCATGAGCGCCACGCCGATCCCCCGCACCCTCGCCCTGACCCTCTACGGCGATCTCGATGTTTCCCTCCTCGACGAGCGACCCCCGGGCCGGCGCCCGCCCGCCACCTGGGTCCGCACCCCGGCCGAGGCCGAGGCCGTCTGGGCCTTCGCCAAAGCCAAGGCCGACGAGGGAAGGCAGGTCTTCGTCGTCTTCCCGACGATCGCCGGCCCCTCGGGATCCCTGAAATCCCTCGAATCCGAGGCGGCCTTCCTCCGTTCCCGGTTCGCGCCACACCGAGTCGCCATCGCCCACGGCCGCATGGGACCCGACGAGCGCGATGCCGCGATGGCCGCATTCGCCTCCGGCCAAACCCCCGTCCTGCTCGCCACCACCCTCGTCGAGGTCGGCATCGATGTTCCGGGTGCCGCCGTCATGATCGTGGAGCACGCCGAGCGCTTCGGCCTCGCCCAGTTGCACCAGATGCGCGGCCGCGTCGGCCGCGGCACCGAACCGTCCTGGTGCGTGCTCCTCTGCCGCACCAACTCCGACCCCGCCCGCCGCAGACTCGGGGCCCTCGCGCGCCACCACGACGGCTTCCGCATCGCGGAAATCGACTTCCAGGCCCGCGGCGCGGGCGATCTCCTCGGGATCGCACAGACCGGCCACGCCCCTTTCCGCATGGGCAACCTCCTCACCGATGCCCCCCTCCTCCTCCGCGCCCGCGATATCGCGCGCGACCTCATCGCCCGTGACTCCGACCTCGCCACCCCCTTCGCCGCGCAGGCCCGGGCCCTCCTCGAACACCTCGATGCCGCGGCGTCGGACCCGGCCTGAAACTACAAACCGCGGATAAAGGGCATGGTTCGGATAATAATCTGCAAATAAAACACTTGCGCCCGCTTTGGTGGCCGCCGACAGCCTGCCCGCCCGCGCGGCGGGTGAGGAGGCGGATTCGAGCCACTTGGTACCACCGCCTCCTCACGTCGGCGGCTACGACGCACGCAAAGTTCCCCCTGAATGACGCGGCCCGATTTTGGACTGCGGTGACAGAGCGCAGCGCCGACACCGCTTTGGCTCCCGGCGGAGCCGGGACCCGCGGACCGCTCCGCTAACGTGCACGCGCTTGGCAGCCGGGCGTCCCCCGCTCGACAAACCCCACCCGCCCTGCCACAAAATGTGCATGCGGCATTGCACGTTTCGCTACCCGCCCCTCCCCGTCGCGCTGGCGCTCGCCTTCGCCCCCGCCCCGGCACGATGCGAACCCACACCCGGCGAGCGCCCCTATGAGATGGTCTGGGCAAACCGGACCGCCGACTTCGTGCCGCCGCTGTTCGATTTCGAGGATGTCTCCGGCTGGAAGATCGAGACCGCGCGCGCGGTCGCCGCTTTCGCCTCGTCTTCGGAGCGCCCGATCTGGGGACCCAAAGCCGCAAGGCTGACCTATCGCGCCGACGGCGGCTCCGGGAAGGTGACGCTACGCCCGCCGCAACCCCTCGCGATCCCACGCTCCGCCGACTGCGCCCACCTGTGGGTTTACGGAAACAATTGGGCCTTTGCCCCCGACCCGGGCACGCCGCCCGTGTCGATACGCCTGCTGGTTGAGGACGATGCAGGAAAGCCGATGCCCGTGGATCTCGGCACGGTCCGCTGGAGAGAATGGTGGTGCATGCAACGCAAGCTGCGCCCCGCCGAGCGGGAACGCGCCCGCGATGGCGCCCGCCTGACCGGCATCGAGATCGCCAACATCCGCAACCACGAGGACCGCGTCATATTTCTGGACAACCTCGCGTGCTACCCGGAGCCCATGCCGCCCCTCGCGTTCCGGCCCCGCGCCATGCGTGGCATCGCCGCGTTCCCCGGCCAAGACGTCTCGCCCCACGACGGCCCCGGCCGGCTCCCCTTCCCCACGCGGGAGGAAACCATCCTGCCCGATGCGCCGGCCCCGGGCGCGAGATCAACCCTCGGGGAGGACGGCGGCGCGCACCTGTTCCGATACCAGGGCGAGGACGGGACGCTGGAATACCGCTACGCGCCCAGATCCGGCACGCTCGGCGATATCACGGCCCAATGGATTGGCCGCGGCGGACCCTTCCGCCCCATGGAGGGCGGCGGCATCCTGTTCCACGGCGATGCGCCCGGCGCCTTCCTCCCGCCCGCGCAAGCCGCGCCCCTGTCGATCACGCGCGACGGGGATGTCCTCCGCGCCAGATGGCGGCTTGGGGCCCCCGGTCGCGCCGCCGACGTCACCTACGCCCTCCGCCTGTGGGGCCGATCCCTCGTCATCGATGTCGCCTGCCCCGGCGGCCAGGTCGGCCGCGTGGCCTTCGGGCGCGCCACCGGCGCGCGCCAGCCGCGCCTCGTCACGGTCCCCTATCTCACCGGCGCATCGAAGGCGCGCCCCGCGGCCCTCGTCATGGGCCCACCCGACCAACCGCTGTTCCTCATGGGCCTCGTGGACCACTGCCGCAGCGGCGCCTCCGGGCTCTGGTTCGAAAATGATCTCTCCCCCGCCGGCGCCACGTACAGCGGCGGCAGCGAGTACCTCCCGAAAACCGATGGCCGGCGGAACGATTGCTTCGAGCGCCTCTTCCTCACGGTCTCGCCGCGATTCGAGGACGTCCTGCCGAATATCCCCAACCCGAAATCCCCATGGATGCATGTCACCGGTGACGTGGTGTGGCGCGCCCACGGCGCGTCCGACCGCGACAGGGACCTTCAACTCTGGCGGGACACCGTCCGCCTCGGCATGCGCCACCTCCTGGTCACCGACCACGAGAGCGGATGGCGCGATGGCGGCGAGAGCTTCACCTTCCGCACCCGCGCCGCGCCAGGCAAGGGCGGCGACGAGGGCCAGGCCCGCTATGCCCGCGAGATGATCGCCCTCGGCATCCGCTATGGCATCTATAACCAATTCTGCGACCTCGGGGCCGTGAATGAATTCTGGCACCCCGACATGATCTGCCGCACGCCGGACGGCGACTGGCAGCCCGCGTGGCCCCGCTGCCATCGCCCGAAACCCGTCCGCGCCGTCGAGTACGGGGAACTGCTCCCGCCCCTGATCCAGAAGAAGTTTGGGCTCAACACCGCCTACTGCGACGTGCACACCGCGCTGACGCCATGGGCCACGGTCGATTACGACCCGCGTTCGCCGGGGGCCGGAACCTTCGCCGCCACCTTCTATTGCTACGGGGAGATCATGCTGCTCCAGAAAGCGGCGTGGGGCGGCCCCGTCTACAGCGAGGGCAACAACCACTGGTACTACAGCGGCCTCACCGATGGCAACTACGGGCAGGACCAGCACGCCCGCCTCGACATCGAACCCTGGCTCGTCGATTTCGACCTCCGGAAAATCCATCCCCTCAACTGCAATTTCGGCATGGGCAACGGCGGGATGCTCTACGGCAAAAAGGAGAACTTCGGCGACTCGCCAGAGGAAAAGAGCGCCCGGCTGGACCGCTTCCTCGCGGCCACCCTCGCCTTTGGCCACACCGGATTCCTCGTCCGCGAGACGGGCACCGCCGGCATGGCGCGCAGCTACTTCATGGCGCAGCAGGTCCACGCCAACTACGCCCGCGAGACCGCCGACGCGATCCGCTACGCCGACGCGGGCGGGCGCCTCCTGGACACCTCCGCGGCCGTGGCCACCGGCGCGTTCCGCCGCTCCCAGGTCCTCACCCGATACGCCAACGGATTGCTCGTCGCCGCCAACGGCCACCCGGAGGACACCTGGAATGTGGAACTCGCCGGCGCCGCGCACGCGCTACCCCCCAATGGCTTCGCCGCCGTCCTCCCGCCGGACAAGGCCGGCGCGCCGCCGCGCCTCTCCGTCGCCAGCGAATGGCGCGATGGCCACCGAGCGGACTACGCCGAGACGCCCGAATACACCTACGCCGATGGCCGGGGCGAGTTCACCCGGTTCGCGCGCGCCGCCACCGACGGCCCCCTGATCGTCCTGCCCGAAAAGGACGGCTCGTTCGAGGCGATCCCCCTCGATGGCGCGCGCGAGTTCGCGGTGTCCGTCGGCGGCCAGACCGCGGAGGTCATCGCGCTCGACAGGGACCGCAAGGCCATCGGCGCGGTGCCCTCCCGCTGGTCGCGGGGCCTGATACACGTCGGACCACGGAAGGACGCCTTCAGCTATCGCCTCAGGCCCGCCGATGCCCCCGCCGCCCCATTGACCTGCGCGACCGCTCGCGTCTTCCCCGGTGACACCGTCACGATCCGCGGCAAAGAAGATCACAAAGTGGCCATCCCCCCCGCCGCGCGCCCCGGCACCCGCCTCTGGATCGAGAGGGAGGGCGGGCACATCGACTTCGATGTGCTGCCCGTCGCCGTCGTCCGGCGACAGGTCGAGCACCGCCCCGGCGGCCCCGGCGCACTGGTGGCGACGCTCTCCACCGAGTTTCCAGATGCCGCGGAGGCCGAGATCGAATGCCTCGGGGAGAAACGGCGCATCCCGCTCTCGCCGGGCAAGGAAACCACGGCACGGTTCGAGATTCCCGCCCCACGCGAACCCGGCATCCGCGACGCCAGCCTCCACGCGCGCGTCGCCGGGCGAACCCATGTCGCGCCGGGCTGGCTCATGGCGGAGTTCGAGGACTTCCGCATCGCCTCGCTCGATCCCGAGCGCCCCTCCCGCACCGGCATGCGCCTGCGCGGCAAGGCCGAGGAACCCATCCGGGCCGAAAACCGCGCCAGCGTCGCGCCCAGCCCCGCACTGGATTGTGGCAGGGACGTGCTCTCCGGACTCGCCATGCACCCGCCCTACGTCGGGGGCACCGGCTATGCCTTCGCCGAGTACGGCCCCATCGAACTGCCGCCCGCCGCCGCCAACGCCCGCGCCCGCATCGGCAAGCGCAACGGCAGCGACCCCGGCGATGGCATCCTGTTCCGCATCGCCATCGCCGACGAACAGGGCAAAGAAAAAATCGCCGCCGAAAAATGCCAGACCGACCACGCGTGGTCCGATATCGCGGCCGATCTGTCCCCGTGGTCCGGCCAGCGCATCCGCATCAAGCTCATCGCCGACCCCGGACCCAAAGACAATAACTCCGGCGACTGGGCCGCCTGGGCCGACGCCGAGATCGTCTCCCGCAGGCCCGCGATCGTCCTGTCGCTCCACGACGACCGCCCCTCCTTGCGATATCGCCCCGGCCCGGATGCCGCGCCCCTCGCCCCCGATCAGTTTCGTTCCGCGAAGATGGCTTGGTTATGCTACGAGGCCATCGGGATCTCCGCGCCCTCCCATCCCTCCGAGGTCTTCGTCGCGGGATGCCACATCGGACGACTCGCGCCCGGCCCGGGATCCAGCGAATCCACGGGCAACTGGGGCAAAGAGGCCCGCATCCCCCTCACCCCCGAAGCCACCGCCGCCCTAGATGAGTTCACCCAGATCCGCATCCACAACCCCAAGGGCGATTGCTTCAAGATCCGCAACGCGCGCATCGAGATCGAGTTCCCAGACGGTCGGCGCGCCTCCTCCCTGCTAACCACCACCACCTACACCCAACCCGAGGGCTGGCTCCACGCCGAGGGCACCCGCATCCCCGCCAACAATGACATCCAATTCAACATCCGGTTCCCACTTTTCCCTTGTGGCCCCGCCCTTTGACCTTTCACCTTGGACCCGCCCGCCATGACCTCCCGCGAACGCATCCTCGCCGCTATCCACCACCGGCCCGTCGACCGTGTCCCCATCGACTTCGGCGGCACACGCCAGAGCGGCATCGCCGCCATCGCCTACGCGAAACTCCGGCATCACCTCGGGATCCCCGGCCCGCCACCCAAGGTCTTCGATCTCTTCCAGATGCTCGCCGAGATCGAACCCGCGGTCGCCGATCGCTTCGGCTCCGACTGCGTCTTCCTCAACCGCCCCGCGGTGGCCTTCGGCATCGAGAACACCGGCTGGAAACCCTTCGCGCTCTTCGATGGCACCGCGGTCCTCGTCCCGGGCGGATTCAACCCAGAGACCGATGCCCGCGGCGATCTCATCCTCCGCCGCGGCGATGAGATCATCGCCCGCATGCCGAAAAACGGTTTCTATTTCGACCGCCTGGAAAAATTCCCCGGCGCCCTGCACCCCGACCTCGATTCCTGGGAACCGCCCCGCCTCTCCGATTACGATCTCCAGCACTACGCCACCGAGGCCCGCCGCGCCTTCGAGCAGACCGACAAGGCCGTCATCGCCGCCCTCGGCCCCCCCTACGAGCTGTTCAACGGCATCGGCCAGGGCGATTTCGAGGCGTGGATGATCACATTCGCCACCGAGCCCGAATACGTCGAGCGCCTCTACGCCAAACTCACCGACGCCTGGCTCGAGAATCTCGCCGCGCTCCGCCGCGCCGTCGGCGACCGCATCCAGATCCTCCAGATCGCCGATGACTTCGGCACGCAGAATGCACCGTTCCTGTCCCCCGCGATGTTCCGCGATCTCGTCATGCCCGCCTACAAGCGCGGCCTCGACTGGATCCACGCCAACACCCCATGGAAAGTCCTCCTCCACTCCGACGGCGCCCTCGTCCCACTCATCCCCTCGATCATTGAAATGGGCGTCGATATCCTCAACCCCGTCCAGACCACCGCCGCCGGTATGGACCCCGCCCGCCTCGTCGCCGAGTTCGGCCGCGACCTCGCCTTCTGGGGCGGCTCTTGCGACTGCCAGGGCACCCTCACCACCGGCACGCCCGCCGATGTCGCCGCCGATGTCCGACGCAACCTCGACGCCTTCCGCACCCCCGACGGTGGCCACGTCCTCGCCTCCGTCCACAACATCCAGGCCAACGTCCCCCCAGAAAATATCGTCGCCCTCTTCGACGCGGCCCGGCGCTGACTCGTAAATTGGGTCGCGATGTAGGCTGCGCCTTGGCGCACGCCGCCGAATCGACGGTCCGCGTGCGCCAAGGCGCAGCCTACCATTTTCCGCCCCGGTGGTGCCCGCCGCGGCG
>CAZYWZ010000131.1:0-16902 GCA_964651705.1 uncultured Verrucomicrobiales bacterium | reverse complement strand
AAAGGAATCGGAACGGCGCTATCGTGGGATGGGCATTCGAATCCGCAGTCACGGCGACCAGCGTCGCAAGCATCAATGCGACGAGGAGTGTGAGGATGTGCTTCATGGGATTCGGATCTCTTAGCTATATTTCAAGTTTCGCTGCCATGGCTTCGATCTCGCTCATCTTGAACCGCACGCTGATGATGGAACACCCCACGTCCTCTTGGCGGTAGGTGGTGTAGGTGGTGGCGACGATGGTGCCGTCGGGCAGGAGGTGGATCCCGGGGTAGAAGCCGTCTTTGAAGGTCTTCAGCAGGCTGACGCGATATTGGCCGGGCTTGCCTTGCTTGATGTCGTCGTAGGTGCCGATCCATGCGATGAAGCCCTTGTCCTTGGCGTTCGGCGAGGCGTTGCGGAAGACGATGACGAGCCGGCCGTCGGGGAGACGGATGCCGTGGTGCCGATCCCCCGTGAGTCCCCACGGCGCGTCCGCGGCCCGCGACCACGTTTTTCCTTCGTCGTGGCTGAACATGACGAGGCTGGTGCCGCTGCGGCGGTTCTCGCGCATGAGGCAGCAGAGTTCGTCGCCATCCGGCGAGCGGAAGACATAGGGCTCGCAGGGATCTTTGCCGTCGAGCTTGGTGCCGTCGCAGGCCATCACCGGCTCCGACCACGTGAAGCCGCCGTCGCGGGTGATGGATTGGAGCACTTGCAGGCTCGCGTCCTTGCCGCCTACGCCGCGATGGAACATCCCGAGATGCGAGCCGTCTTTCAGCCGCACGATGCTGGAGAAGCTCATGATGCAGCGAAAGGGATCGTCCTTGGAAATGCGTCCGCCGATGGGAGGCAGCTCGCGCCACGTTTTGCCGTCGTCGTCGCTGACGATGCGCGGCATGTAGCCTTGCAGGCGGTCGGGGATCTCCTTGAGGACCTCCTTGTCCGTCGCCGTGCGCGCGGCGAAGACCCAGAGCCGCTCTTTGCCCCGCGGATCGGTGAGGCGGTAGATGCTGGGACAGTTGCGAAAGTTCACATAGTTTGGCGGCAGCGAATCGTCCATGCGCGACCACGTCAGCCCCGCGTCATCGCTGCGCGCCATCGGTCCGGCGTGCCCGCCGTGGCCGATGTTCCAGACGCAGAAGATCGTCTTGTTGTCCGCCAGCGTCGCCGTCGTGGGATGCGCGTGATACCCGCCCGGCTCCGGCGAACCGCGCGCGATGACGATCTGCCGCTGCGTGTCGTCGGAGAGGTCAATATGCTTCAACGCGTCGCGCTGCTGCTCCCACAGCGCCTTCTTTTCGGCGGGCGCGGATTCCCAGGCGCGCTTCGCGGCCTTGGTGGCATTGGCGACTTCAGGCTTGGCTTGGGCGAAAGCGGCCAGCGGCGCGAGCAGCAGGGGGGTGAGGAGTGTGAGGATGGGTTTCATTGCTGCTCCCATTTGCTGAAATCGGTGACGGCGTTGAGGCTGCTGTAGCCGACATGCGTGATTTGTTGTAGCCGGCGCTTCAGCTTCGTTACGAGGCGCTGGCCGACGGCTTCGAGGACGATCTGGCCGCTGGCGAGGTCCACATGGATGGTCAACTCCAGCGGTTGCTCGGCGGCGGTGAAAGGCTGCGCGGTGCGACCGGCGACTTCCAACGGGCCTTCGATGATGGCGAGGTTCTTCTGGCCGCCGAAAAAGGCGCCAACGTGGATTTGGTCTTTCGCTGCTGGGCCGTCGCTTAGGACGAGGAAGCCGTTTTCGTGATGTTTGGGGAAGGCATGGCCGGGCGCGCTGGCGCAACGGACTTTGAAGGTCATGGCGCCGGTAAGCGGCTGTTCGAGCCGCTTAAGCGCAAAGCCGGCTTGCTTCGGCTCGGCACGAAGACGATAGCCAGTGTCGAGCTTCTCGACGCGGGCGTTGGCAACGACAGCGAAGTCGGCTTGAGCGTCCGCAGTGGCGGGCACGACAGCCTGACCGGCAGGCTTCGGGCGCGGCATGTTGGCATCGGTTTCTTTGCGCCAGGCGTCGAGGCGGGCGCGGAGGTCTTTGGCGCGGTCGGGCTGCTGTGCGGCGAGGTCGGTTTTCTCCGAGAGATCAGTGGCGAGGTTGAACAACTCGACGCTGTCGTCCTCGATCCAGTGGATGAGCTTCCAGTCGCCGACACGCACGCTGCTGCAGGGGCCGCTGCCGTGGTTGCCGTAGTGCGGGAAGTGCCAGAAGAGGGCGTCATGCACCGGCTGGGTGTCGCCGCGGAGCAGCGAGGCAAAGCTGACGCCATCTTTGTGGAGGTCTGGTTTTGCCGGCAATCCGCAGGCTTCTAGCACGGTAGGCAAGATGTCCGTGTTCATCACCGGCACGTCGCAGGTGCTGCCGGGCTTGGTGACGCCCGGCCATTTGACGATCCACGGTTCGCGCACGCCGCCCTCGTAGAGCCAGCCTTTGCCGCCGCGCAACGGGCGGTTGCTGGTCACGCTGTGTCCGCCGTTGTCGCTCGTGAAGAGGATCAGCGTGTCGTCGCCGATGCCGAGTTCGGCAAGCCTGGCCATGAGACGACCGACGTTGGTGTCCATCGTCTCGATCATCGCCGCGTAAATGGGATTGACCTGCTGCTCAGGCATCTGCGGTGTGCCGCCGCCGTGGGCGCGGTTGTCCTCGGTGAAGCGGGGTGTTTTCGGCACGGGTGGCAGACCGAGGCGTGCGGCTTTCGCCTCGTATTTCTTCACCAGTTCCGGCTTGGCCATGATCGGCGTATGCACGTCGTAGAAAGCCAGGTAGAGGAAGAAGGGCTGGCCCGTCTTGCGTCGCCCGATGAGTTCCATCGCCTCGCTGGTGAGGCGATCGCAGAGGTGCTCGCCCTCTTTGCCGCCCTCGCGAAGTCCTGGCACCGGAGTGCCGTGGTAGCCCTTCCCCTGATCCCTCGCGCGCGGACGCGCCACCGTCACGCCCTCTTTATCGCCATAAGGCCAGAAGAAGCTCGGGGGCGCGCCGCTGTGATTGCCGGCGATGTTCACCTGAAAGCCTTGGTCCCCGGGATAGTAGCCCAGATCGCCGAGATGCCACTTGCCGACGTGCCAGGTCGCATAGCCCGCCTCGCGCAGCACCTCGGCGATGGTCACTTCGTCCAGCGGCAGCTCCATTTTCATCTCGGCGGGAAGCAGCTTGCCGCTCTTGCCATTGCTCGGGATGTAGTCGGTGATCTTCAACCGCGCCGGGCATCGTCCTGTCATGATCGCCGCGCGCGAAGGCGAGCAATACGGGCTCGAAGAATACGCCTGCGTGAAGCGCATTCCCTCAGCCGCGAGCCGGTCGAGGTTCGGTGACTCATGGAACTTGCTGCCGTAGCACGACAGATCCGCCCAGCCGAGGTCGTCGGCGAGGATGACAATGATGTTGGGCTTCTGCTTCGGAGCATCGGCTGCAAGCAGCGCGGCCAGCGGCGCGAGCAGCAGGGCGGTGAGGAGAAATGTTGGGGCGTGCTTCATGGTTGTTCCTTCGTTGTGATATGCGTCGTGAGTTCCCGCACCCGGAGCTAGTCCCACAGCCCTTCGGTTCTCTCGATCGAACGCAGTTGGTAGCCGGGACGCTGGTCGCGCACGGTGTTGTTTCGGAACGTGATGTCCTTCGCGTTGTGGGCGCGGAATGCGATGTTAGTGCCATGGACGAACGGCTCTTTCTCCGAGAGGATGGTGTTGTCGGTTACGATCACGTTCTCCGCGCCGGAGAGGTGGATGGCGTGTGCCTGCCAGTCGACGATGGTGTTGCCGCGGATCAGGATGTTGTAGGGCCCGCGTCCCTCGGCGGGTTCGTAGCGGAGTTTGCGGGTCATGAGGGCGATGGCGCTGCCGCGGGTCAGGTCCAGTCCGTTGTTTTCGAGCGTGTTGTTCTGGATGAGGATCTCCGAGGACATGGGGCCGTTGGGCCACGGGGGTTCGTTCATCGAGAGGATGCCGGTGGAGCTGGTGGCCTCGATGTGGTTGTTCTCGATCACGCCGCCCAGGGCGCGGAAGACCGCCCCGTAGCGCCGCACATTGGTGAGGCGGCAGTGGCGGATCATGAAATCGCCGCAGGTCTTGCTGCGGTTCCACACCTGGTCGGTCATCAGGGGGTCCGGCCCCATTTTCTCCGGCACCGGCAGGTCGCGGTCGAAGACGACGCGGTGGTGGCCGCCTTCCACCGCAGACGCCTCGACGACCGCGTGGGCGTAATACAGGCCCCGGCGGGGATTGAAGAACGTCACCTGGTCGCCGGGTTCGAGATTGAACGAGTCGCGGTGGAAGAGGAAGACCCGGGGGTTGCCGTTCACATGGGCGGCGTGGATCT
This sequence comes from uncultured Verrucomicrobiales bacterium, assembly GCA_964651705.1. GTDB lineage: Bacteria > Verrucomicrobiota > Verrucomicrobiia > JADLBR01 > JADLBR01 > JADLBR01. Next base: position 12,620 of record CAZYWZ010000131.1, on the reverse strand, counting down.
TGGACGGGCGGGTGTAGAAGGCGATGCTGTCGTCCCCGACGCCGTCCACCACCAGTCCTTCCACCCAGGGGCCGGTGGGGTGGACCTTGGCATGGACGCCATCGGCGTTGCCGCCGAACCAGCGGCCCTCCTTGATCAGCTCCCGGCAGTGCAGAATGGCCAGTTCGTTGTCGTAAAACGAGGTGTAGTGCCCGCCGCCGGGCGTGCTGTAACTGGTGATGCCGTAATAGGTCAGGCGCTCCGATTCGCGGCTGTCGCAGAGGCTGGTGCCGCCGTTGTCGCGTGCGAATTTGACGAAGCGGTCGCCGATGTCGAAGTATTTGCCGTTGCCCTTGCCGGGAACGGGAAGCTCCCAGAGCCGGTCGCCGATCTTGACCTCGGCATGGGCCCTGAAGCCGAAGTGAATCGGCGCCCCCGCCTTCATGCGCCCCGGGATCGTGGGGTGCAGCAGGAGCCCGAAGCCAGCGCCCTTGAGGAAGTGGGGCGCGTCGAATTCCGGGAAACCGGGTTCGAGGCGCACGGTGATTTTTGCGGATGCGGCATCCGTGGCGGTGACGATGCCCTGGGTGAAGGCCAACTCGCGGTCCCAGTCCACCGTGGCGTCGAGGAAGGCCACATCGCGGCAACCGGACACGCGCGTGAAGGCGCACCCCCAGCGCGGGATGGCGAACGAGGAGCCGCCGAAGTCCACGATGACATCCGACACGTCCCGCAGTTTCAAGCATTCGCGTTCGGTGAGGTCCCTCTCGGCGGGTTTGCCGGGGGTCAGGGTATAGCTGCCCTTGGGGACGACGATGCGCACCGAGCGTCCGGTGCGGCACAAGGCGGCGGCTCTGGCAAAGGCCTCCCGCAGCGCGGGCAGCGCCTCGCCCGACCCGTTCAGATCGGCGCGAACGGTCTCGTCACACGGAGCAATCGTAAATGAGGAGGCCTGGCTCCATTTCCCAGGCTCGCCCGCGGGGCTCACCGCACGCACGCGCCAGTGATAGTCGCCGGGACCGAGGGGTTTGTCCGCGATGTAGCGCGCCAGATTCATCCGGTCGCGGTCCATGACGTCGCGGAACTCCGCGTCGCGGGCGATCTCGATATCGTAGGCTAGGGGAGCGCGGTGGTCGAGCGTGCCGGGCAGCCGCTCCCAATGGAAGCGGGGGAAGGGCGAGACGCTCGCCGCGCCGGCGGCGGGTTGGTCCAGCCGGGGCGCGGGGGTGGCGTGGGCCGCGCGACGTGCGTCGGTGCACATCACGCCCATGCCGAGAGCGGCAACGGCCAGCGGCACGAGGAGTCGGGCGGTCAGGAGTGTGAGGGTGGGTTTCATGGTTGTTCTCTTGGGGGAATCAGATTGCGCCGCGCGCCTCACTTAAGATCGGGCCGCAAATACGCCTTGATGTAGGCGCTGTCGGTGGCGTGCTTCACGTTCGGGGCGCCAGGATAGACGAGTTCACAAGAAACTTGGTTGGCGTCTAGGTGTTCCTTGAGCTTCACGCCGAAGTTCGCCGTATGGGTCGGGTCCTTTTCCTCCCGACCGAGGTTGGGCGGCGTGCTGTAAAAGAGGCCCACCGGCGGATCGCCGCGGCTGACCAGCTCGTAAGGCGAGTATGCCTTGATCCACGGCAGGATGCGCTCTCGGGCGTCGTAGAACATCTGGAAGGAGGAGATCTTCTTCTTCGCATCCCAGGAGATGCCGAAAGCGTGCGCACCGTATTTGCTATTCGGCGTCCATTCGCGCATCTGGTGGGGGTCGAGCGTGGTCTGGGCACCGGAGACCGCAGCGCAGGTCACCCGGGTGGATTCGCGTGCGATCGGATCGGCGCTTTTGGGGTCGGCCAGGTCGTCATGGAAGGCCAGCCAGAGGCTCGTGCAGGCACCGGCGGAGCCGCCGGCCAGGGCGACCTTGGTCTTGTCGAGGTTCCACTCCTTGGCCTTGCTGCGGCAGAACTGGAGGGCGCGGGCGCAATCGAGCATCGGCCCCTTCACTGGCGGCACGAGTCCGTCGGCGGTGGAATCCTTGATGGTTCGGTATTCCACGGACGCCACCGAGATGCCGGCGTCGAGGGCCGGCTGGAGCATGCTGCGAACGACCGAACGGTCGCCGGCGCTCCAGCCGCCGCCATGGATGTAAACGAGCAGGGGCGTGGGCTGGGCGGACTTCGCCCGCCAGAAGTAAATCACCTGCATGCGGTGCGGGCCATACGCGACGTTCTCGTCGGGCTTGATGGGCAGTTCATACTTCAGCCGCTCAGGATCGCCGTCGTAAACGAAGGGGGCAGGTGCCCTGGGCTTCTCCGCCTTGGCCGTGGCATCGGCGGCATGCGCGGCCAGCGGCGCGAGCAACAGGGCGGTGAGAGCCGAGCGAACCGAGACTACCTGCCAAACTGGTTTCATAGGAGAGCAGGCGACGGCAAAGGTGGCTTTCATGGTGAGGGAGGTTCCTTCGTTTACCTGTTCAGCTTTTCGTCTCCGTGTTTCTTGATCCAGTCGCGCATCCACGGAGCGCTGGGTATGCCTTGGTCAATGCCGGCGACGCCGAGGATGACTAGATCGGAGACGCGTCCTTCCTTGAGCCACTTTAGGCCGAGGTTGCACTGGTGCTCCATGAGGTCGAGCGGCACGGGTTTGCCCCATTTGTAAGTGGGATCGTCTTTCTTGGCCGGATCGATGCCGGTGTAGTCCCAAAGGTAGATTCCCAGCGCGATGCGGCAGTGCTTCGGCTTCATGCCCTCCAGCAGGGCCAGGCTCTTTTCAAGGTCCTCCAGTTCCTCGCTCTTCCAGGTCCAGAACACCAGAACGTCGAAGTGCTTCAGCGATTCGACCAAGGGAGGTTCACAATCATGGAAATCCGGGTTTTGGGGATCAAACTCGCGGCTGTAGATCGTCGTCCACACCTCCATGGGGCGGCCCACCTGCCTGAGGTGCTCGCGCATGGATTTGAGTTCGGCCTCGGTCATGGCGGGTTTGCCCACTTTGCGGCCGTCGGGTTGTTTGACGGGATCCTTGACGAAGTCGTCCAGATAGATGCCGGTGAAGTTGGGATAGCTCTTCGCCAGCGTAATGATGTCGGGCACTTCCTTGAGGCCACCGCGTCCACTTGAGCCGACGGCGGCCCATTGGACGCGTTTCAGAGGCTCGAAGGAAATGGCATACTGCTCCTTGGTGGTCTTGGCCTTCCAGGTTTTCTCCGTCCACATGGAGGGAGGTCGATTCCAATCCTGGGTGATGAAGAGCAGATTAGGAACGCCCAGCCAGAACGCGCCCTCGACCGGCGTCATGCGCGAGCCACCGCGGTAACCGGCGCTCTCATAATACAACCGTGGTCCATCGGCGGGAGGCGCGAAGACCCAGAGACGATCACGGACGGAGTTGGGCGCGGCTTGTTGTGCCTGCGCGGCCAGCGGCGCGAGCAGCAGAGCGGTAATGAGTGTGATGGTATGTTTCATAGCTTCAGTGCCTTGGTCAAAGGTGTTTGGGTTCATTCGTTGGACGTCGTCGGAGCATTCGCTCCGCCGCGGATCATGCCGTGTGCCTTGCTTTTGACGAGATTCTTGGGCGCGGCGTCCTTGCTGACGAGCTTGCCCGCCTGCACGTCCTCCTCGCGGAAGCGGGCGAAGAGAATCTCCGCCGCGCCGCCGCGGTAGCGCCAGTGACCGCCCTCGTCGTCGGAGACGAAGACATTCGCGCCGCGCACGGCGTCGAGCTCGCGGTAGCAATCCGCGAAGGGCTTGTCGATGTGCCAGCGCTCCCACAGCGACACGGGCAGGATCCATTCGCCGTTCTTGCGCACGATGGGTTTGTTCAGCGAGGCGCCGAAGCCGATGTAAACCGGCTGCGTCCACACGGGCTTTTCCGCATCGGGATCGTCGCAGCGGACATACCAGTTGCTGCAACTGCCGTCGAACATCCCGACCGATTGATGGAAGAACAGCCAGAGCCGTCCCTTCGGATCGCACCAGAAGGACCCCAACCGTGTGCCCATCTTCAGCCCTTGCGCCTGCGGGTCGATCACGAAAACCGGATCGCGCCACGACTTGCCCTGGTCGTCGCTGTAGCTCGCCAGCAGATACGCGTTCGGCCCGTCCTGCCCGCCCGCCCAGCAGGTCCAGAGCCGACCTTTCTTCGTGGACTCCATGCTCGACGCCATCGCGAAGGGGAGATACTTCTGCGCGTAGGCGGGAAACGGATCGAAGATGAGCTTCGGCGTGACGTGGATGCTGTTGAGAAGCTCCTGCGTGACTCTGACGGCGGGCTTCGGTGTGTCGGCAGCGTGCAGAGCGGCCAGCGGCGCGAGCAGCAGGGCGGTGAGGAGTGCGAGGGCGGGTTTCATGGCTTGCTGAGTCGTTTCATTCGTTGAAGTTCAACACGAGCGTGCGGTCAGCCTTCCGGATAGTGACCACGCCACTGTTCCAATCCGATTGCACGAACGGGCTGTCGTAAACCTTGGAGGGCGCAAGGTTGACGGGTTGGTCATTCACGCGCGGCAGCCCTGTTTGGTCGGTGAAGAAGTTGAACCGGTCGCCACCGAGGCCGGTGTACGTGAGCCGGCTGCCTTCGGTTTTTACCGGCAGGGCGAGGACGGCTTTGCGGAATGCCTCGCTCGCCGGAAACTCGGCTTTGGTCGCGGCCTCGATGATAACGGGAGAGAATGAATCGGAGCATTGAAGAACCCATCCGCTCGCGCGGCTCCCCAGCGTCCCTGCATCTTCGCTCGTGTTTGTCTTTGGGGGCGCCTTCTTCTTTTTGACCGGTGCCTCGGGAGGAATGAGCTTGGAGTCGCCCGAGGTCACACGCACCGCTGCCCACGCTCCCGCCGCCTCCGTGAAAAACCAGCCGTTTTGCTCGACTGGCGCAGTAAGACCTGCCTGGGACAACCACACGCGTAGGCCGTCGGCATGCAGGCTGGTCTTGAGTTTCTGCGCGATGAGCGTGCCCTTGCGCTGCACCGCCCACTGCTGGTTGTAGGAGCTGTGATCCGTCTCGCAATAGGGATAGATGCGTGCGCTCATCGCCCCGCGAAAGATGACTCCATGCCAGCGGTTCTGAGAGCTGATGGCCGTCCAGTCCGTATTCGGCCGTGCAGCGCAAAACAAGGAGCCCATGACAAACTCCGGCGTGCAGTAGGTGTAACGCACCAGACCGCCGCCCTCGGGCGCAATGAAATGCGCCCCCTTCCGCCTTTCGGCACCCGGCTGGGCGAGTCCCGGACGGCGCTCCATCACCTCGTAGCTGCCCCTGCCTTTCACATCGAGTGCCAGATCCATCACCACGTCGGGCATCCTCCATGAGGAGGTGACGAAGGGCAGCATGCTCAGATGCACGAACTCCGGCGAACCGACACCAAGCGCATACCACGCCGCACGGCCGACAAAGCTCTCCGCGTTCTTTGCTGAATCGGGATAGCACCGCGCCTTTGCCCCGCCGGAGATTCCATCGATCTGCTGCTGCGCCCACAGCGCCCAGTAGAGCGTGATGTAGTCGCTGGCGCGACGCTTCAGCGCGGGATCATCGCTCAGCTCGTAGAGCCAATAGGCCGCGCTCAAGGTCAAGCTGGCATACGACGGGGACTCGATCTCGACGGTCATCCCTTTGCGCCCGCGCTCGCTGAGATACTCGCGCAAGTAAGTGGTCCAGGCCGCCTGGTGCTCTGTCGCCGTGTGGCCGTCATCGAACTTGCGGTCGCGATACTCGGGCGCGCGCGCCAGAAAGGCCGTCCCCGCCCAGCAGGACGCGATGTGGTTCGCATGGTGGTTCTCCGAATCCGTCACCGCCCACGTGCGCGACCCGTCCACTACGCACTCGGCCATTTTCGACTTCACCTTGGCCCACTCCCACATGGTCGTGAGCATGATTCGATACGTTGCGTCGGAAAGCCGTCCCTCGGCCCGCGTGCCATCGGGTCCATAGAATTGCGCAAGCTGGGCCAGATACCGGATCGCCTCGGGAAAGCTGTGGATTTCCAGCAAAGTCTGAGGCCGGTCGAGATGGTACTGGCACATCTCACTCAGGGCCCGGTTGGCTTCGGCGAGCTGCTCATTCAAGTAAAACGCCCTCCAGGCAAAGAGGATCGTCGAGTGCACATAATGGCGTGTGAAATCACCGCGATTGTTCCAGTCTTTCTTGATTGGCGCCGGAGTAAAGGGCTGCCCCGACTGCTTTCGGAAAAACGCATCGCACCGCTGCGCGCTTTCGGTGCGGAGTTGTTGGATAACATCGGCGGCGTGCAGCGCGGACAGCGGCGCGAGCAGCAGCGAGGTGAGGAGCGTGAGGGCGCGTTTCATTGGGATTGGTGCAGGAGTGTTCGGAGCCGGGCGGTATCGAGCGTCCGGGTGAGGCGGAAAATCCCGGCGGGTCCCGCGGGCGCTCCCGCGTAGATGAAGATGTGCTGGACCCCGGCGGTCGTGTCGATCACGGCGGCGCCCGGGTGCAGACCGTCAATCTCGCCCTTGCCCATCAGGCCGCTCCGTTTCAGCAGCGTGCACTCGAAACGCCACTGACTTTCGCCACGCCGGAAGGCCGCCGGATCGATGCTCCAGAGGTTGAGCGTCTGGCAGTCCCGCAGGTTGTTCGCGCCCGCCCCAGCGTCGCCATTGCGGTCGGTGGCAACGCACTCGATGCGGCGGCTCACGGGGTTGAATCCGAGATCCACCGTATCCTGAGTCCACGGGCCGTGATAATTGCCGCGACTGAGATCGCGCACGTCGGAGGCGCGGATGTCCGTCAACGCCGCCTGGAACGGCAGCCAGCCGGTGGCGGACCAGAGTTGCACGTAGCGCCACGTCTTGGTCGCTGGCTCGTAGCTCTGCGGGCCGTGGCAGCGCGCGACGATGAACAGGGCGCCGTCATGCGCCAGCGCGCTGGGCTCGATGGCCGTGGCAAATGCCGGCAAATCCTGCGTCGCCTCCTGCCAGGTGCGCCCGCCGTCCTTCGACCATCGCATCCAGAGCTCGGGAGCGATATAGGGTGTGCCGTCAGGGTTGCGTCGCCTAGGGACGATTCCCTCGCTCGTTTTGTGACCCGGTGCAACCAGACCGTATTCCGGATGAAGCGCCAACCTCGGACCGTTGTTCGTCTTTGGACCCTTGAGCTGGTCCTCGCCGAAGGCCCCCGGCAGGTGCTGCCAGCTCGCGCCCTCATCCTCGCAACGAAACACGCCGTAGCCAGTGACCACCACCACCGCACCGCCCGCATCCGTGCCGATGGTGTTGCCAAAGCCGAGCCGGCAACCTTTGGTAGGCGTCAGCACGAACTGCCGCAGGTCGACCGGCTCCGACCACGATTCTCCACCATCGGTCGACCGACTGACCACGGCGGTGGACGTGTGGGCGTCCGGCTCGTCCTTGCCACTCCAATGCTGGGGCTTGCGATGGAACACCACCACGATGGCCTGGCCCGAGAGCGTAGCCACCGGCCATCCCAGATGATCGTTGGCACCGAGCAGATGCCGCCCGCATGGCAACCGCACCGGTTCGAGCGTCAGGAGACTTGGGTCGCGCTGGAGCAGCGTCCGGCTCTCCGCAGTCAGGCGGAGCCATTCATCCCCGGACGTTGCCGCATCGGCGGCGTGCGACGCGGCCAGCGGTGCCAGCAGCAGGGCGGTGAGAAGGGTGTGGGTGAGTGCCGTGTTCACGTGCCTCCATGTTCGCGCGCGAGGAACAGACCGTCCAATGGGCCGAGCGTCACGCTCGGGACGGCGGGTTCGCCGCTGTTGTGGGCGGGATCTTGCTTCCCTTGCAAGCGGCGATATCGCTGGCCGGGAAACAGCGATTCCATCGGGAACTCGACGGCGGATCGGGCGGAACCGTTGAGCAACACCACGCCATTCTCGAAGGCGCGCCACAGCACGTCGGCGCTGCCCTTGCGGATCTCGAGACTGGAGATCTCGATGGCGCCGGGCGCCTCGGAAATGCAGAATTCCAGCGCGCCCTTGCCGGCGCCGGGAGCTTGGAGCGTGAGATGCATCGTGCGCTCCTCCTCGAACACCAGACATTCCTGATCGTATCCCCTCTTCGTATAATACCCGGGCGCGGACGACGGGACGATGGACTCTCCTGCCCGGAATCGCAGGCCGAGGTTTCGGGGGATCGGCCGATAGCGCGGCGCGATCGTCTTGTACGGGCTGTCACCGCGCGCCGTGAAGCTGACCGCATATTCGGCCATGGGTTCCAGATGCATCCCTCCGAGCGGCAGCCGGGCGATCAGGGTGAAGCGTTGATCGACCGACGTGTAGGGTCCGATCCGCTCGACGTCCAAGCGGAAACCGGGTCCTGTGATCCGGCGCGGCGCGGCGGCGCCCCATGCCGGATCCGAAGACACAATCTCCGGCAACGACGAGGCCTCCGAAAAGAAATACTCGGATGGGCCGAGATGCCGACGAACCCGCGTCGGCGGGGACAGTGGTTGTCCCAGCCAGTTGCGAATCCCATCGCCGCCCCGGTGATATTCATCATAGTCTTGGAGCAGCGCGACGCCAAACTTTGCGGTCTCTTCTCTCTTGCCCGGGTAATTGTCAAGCCCGGACGGAGACCCGCGCCCGGCATATTTGTTGAAATAGCCCGCTGCCATGCACGCGGATGCCAGATCAAGGCGCGTCTGCCGGAGCGATTGGGAGGGGCGCGACGCCTGGGCCTCGCGCAGGGCATCGGCGGTCCCGCCATGGTAGGCCTCGTCGGGAAACTTGTTGCTGACGAAGGTGATGTTGGGCGAAAGAGCCCGCTCGCCCCAGAGCAGCAGACGGTCGAGATTGCTGGAGAAAAGATGTCCCGTGGGGCCCCATCCCAGACCATGGATCATCGTGTGTTCAAACTCGGCCCCGTTTAGCAGGTGAAAGAATCGTTGATCGCCATTGTCCGTGGCATCCCAGGTCAGCAGCAGGCCGCTCCCCATGCCGGAAAAGACGCCGGGGACGCCTTCCCGCAAGGCATGGACGAAGTCGTGCATGCCCAGCCCCCACCAGCTGACACCGTCGATAAACCCGCGATCCGCCACGCCGTCGTTGTTGAAGTCGGCAAAGGCCACATGACGGGCGTCGGGAAAAAAAGTGCCGGACGTCACGTCGAGCGCATAGCCCCCGCTGTGCGGATAGTACTTCACCTTCCTTTGAATGAAATGGCGGGCGAACCACTGCGCCGCATTCAGCCCGGTCTCGGGGTCCACGGGGCAGTGCGGGGTGAAATTGGGCATGAGAAACTGCCAAACGGGATAGTGAAGCGGATGCGCGGCCGGCAGGTTGCGGCGACCCCAGATTCCGATCCGGTCCCAGACGGGAGCCGTCGCGGCCACATGGCAACCGGCAGGAAGCGGCGGGAACCCTTTGCCTGTGTCGAATCGGCGGACCGTGATCGTCCCGGCGCCATCATCGGTGCGGATCACGTCGGCCAGTTCGGCCATGGCCCAGTTCAGCTCGGCCCGCGCATCCCGTGGACAGATCACGACGATGCGCGGGACCCGGTCATCGCCGGTCAGGCGCTTCAGTTCACCCCGCGAAGGGGGCGGCGTGATGAACCGGGGTTCGAAGCGCCGGGTGTCGGGAACGGCGACCTTCACGATCGGTGCGGCTTCGATTGCGCGCGCGGACCGGACGCCCGCCTCGTACACCCAGTAGCCCAGGAAGCCGGGCATGGGGAGGAAGTCTTCGGCGAGCACTTCCTCATGCCCTTTCCGATACTCGATGTATCGCCGTTTGATGTCGCCGTCCGCCTCCAGCATGGCCGGTGTATCGCCTCGGAAGGCCACCGGTTTGGGATAGCCCGCCCGCGCTTCGGCGGCGTTCGATGCGGCCAACGGCGCGAGCAGCAGCGCGGCGAGGAGGGTGAGGGTGGGCTTCATTGCGCTTTCTCTTTCCTTTTCTTGGCCGGTTCCTCGCTCGCCGGCTGGGTGCCTGGTTTGACCGTGGGTTCCTTGTTGGGATCCTGCCCCAACATGCCGTCGAGTGCCGTCTGCAGCCTGGCGCGGGCGGCCTTGGCTTCGGGGTCGGACGTGTCGGCGGAAACAGGAATCTCCTGCCAGGGGGCGTCCCTCATGTCGAAGAAGCCTCCCGCGTTGGTGAGTTTCCATCGGGCGTCACGCACGTAGCAGTCGCCCCGCAACTGCACATAGACCCATTCGCGCGGCCGACCGGTACGGCCCAGTGCTTGCGGGGCGAAGCTGTGACCGTCGATCGTCACGCCGGAAGGCAGGGTGGCCCCCGCCAACTCGGTGAAGGTTGGGAAGAAATCGGTGATGCTCACCAGGTCCCCGGAGACCTTTCCGGCGGGTGTCGTTCCGGGCCAATTGACGATCAGGGGCACGCGGCAGCCGCCTTCGTTGAGTTCTCCCTTTTTCCCGTGAATCGGGCGGCCATGGACGGTATGCGCCCCTTTGGTGGAGCCGTTGTCGCCGACGAACACGATGAGCGTCTTGTCGCGAAGCCCCAAGCTGTCGAGTTCGGCGACGAGCTTGCCAACGAGCTTGTCCAGATAGGCGATGTTGTCGGCGTGAAGGTCGGGTTTCTTCCCGACACTGTCGGGCGTGCGCTGCAGTTTGTAGTGGATCAGCGGCGTGGGATAATAAATGAAGAATGGCCCCCCCTGGTGGAGGCGGATGAAATCCACGACGAAATCGTGCAGCAGGTCGGGGCCGAATGTCTCTTTGTCGCCGCTTAGGATCTTGCCGTTGTGGTTGTAGTCCGGTCCCCAATACCGTGCCCGTCCGGTCTGTCCGCCGCCTTCTTCCCACTTCTCGCCCCAGATCATGAACTTGTCGAAACCCCACTTCGCGGCGTCCTCCGGCGTGACGAGGTATTCCAAGTCCGACCACTTCCCGGCCACGGCCGTGGCATACCCGGCCCGCTTGAGCACCTTGGCGATGCACACCTCGCCCTGCGGCGTGGCGGCGGCGCCCAGGCCGTTGTCGGTCACACCCGTGCGAAAACCGTAGCGGCCGAACATGCCCATCGCCCGCGTCGGAGCGCACAGCGGCGCCGCGAAACAATACTCGAAGCGCGTGCCGCCCGCGGCCAGCGCATCGAGATGCGGTGTCTTGTAAACCGAACCATAGCAGCCGATGTCGGGCAGGCCAAAATCGTCCGCGAGGATGTAGATGATGTTGGGCTTCGGCGCATCGGCGGCATGCGGCCCGGCCAGCGGCGCGGCCAGCAGCAGGGTGGTGAGGAGAGCGAGGGCGGGTTTCATGTTAGTGTTGTCATCTGTTGGGCGGCCGAGGGGAACCCTGCCATCTGTCATCGCCAGCGCGGATGGGCGGCGATGCCGTAGCGTTGAGCGAGGTCTTCCTCGATGGCCTCGACTTCGGCGGCGGTGAACTGGCGGTCGTAGGCGATGATCTCGCCGAGGTTGCCGGCGTGGTTGGTAAGGCCGCTCCAGAGGGGAATGGCGAGGTTGCCGCCGCCGAATTGTTTGACCACGGGCAGGTCGTCGCGCTTTCCTGTGTCGCGTCCGCCACTGCGCGCGGAGGCGGTTCTGACGCCGTCGTGCCGGTAAACGGTGACGGCCGCAACGCCGGGGCTTGCCCCCACGGCAACGGAGTCGGCAATTCGGTCGTAGTTAAACGCGCCGCGCGTCAGATACAGGCGCGGGATGCCGCCGGAGCCGTTGGCGGCGTTGCCGCAGACGCCGAACTGTGTGTCGTCGGACTGCGTGACGAGGAACACCGTAAATGGCTTACCCGCGAGACAGGCGTTCGCGAAACCGGCGACCGCCAACTGGTCGTCCACGCCATCGAACCGGACGCCCGGTCGGCCGTTGATGAGCGTGGCCCCAAACGTCGGGGCAGCGGGGGTTGCGCCGGTGAGAAGTTTGAGCGCCGGAACGGTGGCGGCCGGTCCCACGACGGCGGGCCACTTCGAGACGGGGGCGCCGTCCTTGAGCGTCGTGGCGAGGGTGGCGGCGCTGAGCCACAGTTTGAGATTCGCCTTGAGAGCATCGGCATCGGGCCCAAGCCGGGGACGGGCCTCGGCACGCTCGAATCGGGCGGAAAGCACCGGGCTGGCCGCGCCGTCCGCGCCAAAGGCTATCGCCTTGAGCGTCGTCGAGCCATTGAACTGAAACGGTTTCTGGTAGAGTGGGGCGGTCTTTGAAGGCTCGGAGCCGTCGAGCGTGTAGCGGATCTGCGTATCGGACGTCGGGCAACCGAGCCGCACTTGCAGGGTCTCGCCGAAGCGGCTCCGTTCATCGCACCAGACGGCGGGCTGCCACGGAGTCGTCGCCTTGTCGCCGGCGGGTTCGATGACAAGAATGCCCCACGGGTCAACTCCGGGCAATTCGGCGACGCAGACGCGCCCGCCGGGCAGTTCCGTGGCTGTGGTGAGCGGCGCGAAGTCGCGCGACAATTCGGCTTTCTCGTGCGCGGCGGCGTCGTAGGGCGTAGGCGCGAGGAAGCGCAACTTCAACGGGCGTCCGCCGAAGAATCGCCGCGGATCGAAGGTCACGCGTATCGGGCCGGTCTGGTTGTTCTTCGCGCCCACGAGATGGATGACCACCGGCGCGTCGGCTTGGCCCGGCCTTGCGCGGACGGCGGCAAGCACCTCCGACGCGGCATTGACCTGGAGCGGCGGTTTGTTCTCCGCAAACCGCGGATCGCGGATTCCCCCACAAATCACGCCCGCGTCCTCGTAGCCGTCGAGCAGCGCGGCGTTG
>CAZYWZ010000130.1:0-17014 GCA_964651705.1 uncultured Verrucomicrobiales bacterium | reverse complement strand
GGGAGCCAAAGCGGTGTCGCCGCTGCGCTCTGCCACCGCAGTCCAAAATTGGGCCGCCGCGCTCAGTGCGTGCGGTCGTACTCGGCGATCTTGGCGCGGACGGTGGCCTCGGCCTCGTCATAGATATCGCGGATCATCTCGTCGGAGAGGCGATAGACGCGGTCCTCGAAGGCGGTGGTGGGGATGCGGTCGAAGAGGCGGGCGTTGGCGTCGGCGATGTCTTTGCCATAGATGTGGAAGGAATCGGCCTGCCAGTTGAGGCGCCCGAGGGCGACGGCCTTTCCGGAGCGGCGGGAGAGTTCCGCGGCTATGACGTCGCGGTTGAACATGACGAAGCCGAACATGTTCATGAAGTTGGCGCCCCAGGCGTCGTTGCTGCGGAAGCGGATGTTGCAATTCAGCCAGCGGGTGCCTCCCTCGTCCTCGAGCAGCCGGTACCAGAGGGACTGGAGGCAGGGGGGGTCGTAGCACTCGAGGTCGATGTTGGGCATCCAGGTGATCATCTGGGCCTGCCGGGTGAAGGGCTGTTTGGCGAGTTTCTCGATGACGGCCTCGATCTGGTCGATGGAGAACGCGCCGGCGCGGACCGATTGCCCATCGCGTTTCTCGCGCCAGGTGCCGTAGGCCGCCAGGCGGCCGTGGTAGGTGTACTCCCAGCGTGTGTCCCCCGGGTCGTTCATGTTCTTGACCCAGTGGTCCTTGGCGCCGCCGACCTCCATGACGTACTCGCGGAGGTCCTCGATGCCGCCCGGGAACGCCTTGTGGATCATGGGTTCCGCGAGGGGGTCGAGCACGGTCATGTTCATGGTGCAATCGAGGCTGGGCGGGTCGCCGGGGCGGTCGTACTGCGTCTGGAACGGTATGCCGTGGTCGTGCAGGGCGACCAGGGCGCGCTCGTAGGTTTCGGCGAGGCCATTGGCGGCGACGTGGAGGACGGGGATATTTTTCATAATGCGAATGGGGATATTTGCGGGTGGGGTGTGCCGGGGTGTCAACAGCTTTTTGCGCGGGGCGGAAAATACTCGACTGGGGGGTGGGGATGCGGCATTCCATTTGAGAGAGTTTTTATCCCATGACGACGCGAGATTGCCTGGGGGTTGGCGCGCCCTGGACCCGGGCGGCGGGGCTATTGTTGGCCTCGCTGCTGATGGGGGGTTGTGGGATCAAGCGGCTGGCGGTGAATCAGCTTGGCGACGCGCTGGCGGGCGGGGGCGGGGGGACGGTTTTCAGCGGCGACGATTCCCCGGAGCTGATACGGGCGGCGACGCCATTCAGCCTGAAGCTGATGGAGAGCCTGCTGGCGGAGAACCCCGGGCACCGGAAGTTGCTGCTGGCCTCGTCGCGGGGATTCACGCAGTACGCCTACGCGTTTGTGAAGCAGGACGCCGACGAGCTGGAGGACGAGGATATCGATCGGGCGCTGGAGATCCGGGGCGAGGCGAAGCGGCTTCTGTTGCGGGCGAGGGACTACGGGCTGCGGGCGCTGGAGGTGGACCATCGCGGGTTCGGGGCGCTGCTGCGGAAGGATCCGATCAAGGCGGCGGGGGCGGTGGGCAAGCGGGACATCGACAGGCTCTATTGGACGGGGGCGTCCTGGGGGGCGGCGATCTCGCTGGCCAAGGACGACGCGGGGCTGATCGGGGACCTGCCGATCGTGGAGGCGCTGATGGAGCGGGTCCTGGCGCTGGACGAGGCGTACGACAACGGGGCGGCGCACGGGTTTTTCATCGCGTACGAGATGGCGAAACCGGGCGACGCCGCCGAGGCCGAGAAGCGGGCGCGGGAGCACTTCGACCGGGCGGTGGAGCTGAGCGACGGGATGGACGCCGCGCCCTACCTGTCACTGGCCGAGGCGGTGGCGATCCCGGGGCAGGACAAGAAGGCGTTCGAGGAATTGCTGGGCAAGGCGCTGGAGATCGACATCGGGGCGAGGCCGGAGCTGAAGTTATCCAACACGGTTTTCCAGCGGCGGGCCCGCTGGTTGCTTTCGCGCAAGGACAGGCTCTTCTTAGAATGAGATCCCCGCCGGATCGGCGGGCAAGGAGGTCGAGCGACATCATGAGCAGGGACGTGTGTATTGGCCGCTGGGCGCTGGGGCTGGCGGTCTGGGTGGCGGTGTCGGGCGCGGCGTGGGCGAGGACCACCATCAAGCTGACGACGCTGGCGCCGAAGGATTCGTCGTACCATCAGGCGTTGCAGAAGATGGGGCAGCAGTGGGCGAAGGCCTCGAAGGGCGAGGTGGATCTGGTGATCTATCCGGGGGGCATCCAGGGCGGGGAGTCGGCGATGATCAAGCGGATGCGGATCGGCCAGATCCAGGCGGCGATGATCACTGCGGTGGGGCTCTCGGACATCGAGCCGTCGGTCACGGGCCTGCAGAGCATGCCGATGATGTTCCGGGATTTCGACGAGGTGGATCACATCGGCGGCAAGCTGCAGCCGCAGCTGGAGGAGATGTTGCTGGAGAAGGGGTTCGTGGTGCTCTTCTGGTCGGACGCGGGCTGGGTGCAGTATTTCTCCAAGTCGCCGGTGCGGGTGCCGGACGACATGAAGCGGATGAAGATGTTCTCTTGGTCGAAGGGGGACGAATCGGACATGATCGTGAAGCGCGCGGGGTTCAACCCGGTGGCGCTGGAGACGGCGGACATCCTGCCGGGGCTGCAGACGGGATTGATCGACGTGGTGGCGATGCCGCCATTCTACGCGCTGAGCACGCAGGTCTATACGGTGGCGCCGCACATGGTGGAGCTGAACTGGGCGCCGCTGGTGGGCGCGCTCGTGGTGAAGCGGGATGTCTGGGAGAAGGTCTCGGCGGAGGCGCGGGAGGCGATGCGCGGGGCGGCGCTGGAGGCGGGCAAGCAGATCAAGGGGACGTCGCGGAAGGAGAGCGACGACGCGGTGGCGACGATGAAGGAGAAGTGGGGATTGAAAGTGTACCGGCCGACGGGGGCGGAGGTGGAGGCGTGGCGGAAGACCTGCGAGGCGGTGTATCCGGAGATCCGGGGCAAGGTCGTGCCGGAGAAGATCTGGGACAGCGTGGTGGGTTGGCTCGAGGAGTACCGGGCGGGGAAGAAGTAGGTCGCCGATGGATGCCGAAGCCGAGGCGGCGGCCCCCGGGAGGCCGCGGGTGCTGCGATTCCTGCACGGCTTGGAGAACGTGCTGCTGGCGCTGGCGCTGGCGGCGATGATGCTGCTGCCGCTGGCGGAGGCGCTGCTGCGGCGCTTCTGGCAGACGGGCATACCGGGGGCGAGCGCGATGACGCAGCACCTGGTTCTGGTGGTGGCGATGCTCGGGGGTGCGGTCGCGGCGCGCGAGGACCGGCTGCTGTCGCTCTCGACTTTGACCTCGTTCCTGAAGGGCCGGTGGCACGCGGCGGCGCGCGTCACGGCGGCGGCCTGCGGTGCGGCGGCCTGCGTCTTCTTGGCGAAGGGGAGCATCGATTATCTGGCGATCGAGACGGGCTCGACGATCGCGATGGGGATCCCGCTGCCGGCGGTGCTGGCGCTGATGCCGCTGGGGTTCGGGTTGATCGCGGTGCGGGTGTTGTTCCGCTGCTCGGGGCGCTGGGTTGGCCGCGGGGTGGGGGCGGGGCTGGCCCTGGCGCTTGTGCTGGGGGCGGTATTCTGTCCCGTGGCGCCAGAGCGGCTGGTGGGGCCCTGCGGGGCGCTGCTGGTGCTGGCGACGCTGCTGGGGATGCCGCTGTTCGCGGTGTTGGGCGGGGCGGCGCTGGTGCTGTTCTGGGGCAAGGGCGAGCCGATCGCGGCGATCGCGGTCAGCCACTACGAGATGGTGGTGAACCCCTCGCTCCCGGCGGTGCCGCTCTTCACGCTGGCGGGATATTTTTTGGCGGAGGGGGGCGCATCCAAGCGTCTGGTGCGGGTGTTTCGGGCGCTGGTGGGGCAATTGCGCGGGGGCTCGGCGATCGCGGCGGTGCTGGTGTGCGCGTTTTTCACGTCGTTCACGGGGGCGTCGGGGGTGACGATCCTGGCGCTGGGTGGTTTGCTGATGCCGGTGCTGGTGGCGGAGAAGTATTCGGAGCGGTCGGCGCTGGGGCTGCTGACGAGCGCGGGGTCGGTGGGCCTGCTTTTCCCGCCGTGCCTGCCGCTGATCCTGTACGCGATCGTGGCGAACAACATCTGCGCGAGGGATGGGGTGACCCTGAGCATCCAGGAGATGTTTCTCGGGGGGATATTGCCGGGGCTCCTGCTGGTGGGGATGACGATTGTCTGGGGTGTGTTCCAGCAGCCGCGCGGGGTGGCCGCGGCGGCGAAGTTTTCCTGGGCGGAGGCGCGGGCGGCGGTCTGGGAGTGCAAGTGGGAGCTGCTGCTGCCGGCGATCGCGCTGGTGGCGATGTTCAGCGGGTTGGCGACTCCGGTGGAGGCGGCGGCGCTGACCGCGCTTTACGCCTTCTTGGCCGAGTCGGTCTTCTATCGTGACCTCGGGCTGCGCAAGGACGCGCCGAGGGTGATGGCGGAGTGCGGGCTGCTGGTGGGCGGCGTGCTGCTGATCCTGGGGGTCGCGATGGGCTTCACCAACTATCTGGTCGACGCGCGGGTGCCCGACCAGATCGTCGATTGGGCCAAGGGATCGATCCAATCGCCGCTGGTGTTCCTGCTGGGGCTGAACCTGTTCCTCATCCTGGTCGGCTGCCTGATGGATATCTATTCCGCGATCATCGTGGTGGTGCCGCTGATCGTGCGGGTGGGGCTGGCTTTCGGCATCGACCCGGTGCACCTGGGGATCGTCTTCATGGCGAACATGCAGCTGGGCTACCTGACGCCGCCGGTCGGGATGAACCTCTTCATGGCGTCGTACCGGTTTGGAAAGCCGATGCCGGAGGTGATCCGGTCGGTGATCCCGATGCTGGTGGTGTTCACGGTCGGTGTGCTGCTGATCACCTACGTGCCCGCGATGACGACGCTGCTGCCGCGGCTCTTCGCGCGGTGAGATGACTCGAAAATACGCCGTGACTCGCTAGTGGCGAAGGGCCTGCGCCCTTCGGCGGGGGATAGGCCGAAGCCGGAAGCGGCTTCGCTACATTTTCCGTGCCGGTGGTGCCCGCGGCGGCGGGCCCATCGGGGGCGGCGGGGTCACTGGACGCCGCGGGCGATCATGGCGGCGACGACCTTTTCGAGGGCGATGCAGTTTGCGGCGTGGCGGTACGAGACGCCTTTTTCGCGGGCGAAGTCGCGCACGCGGCGATATGCCCGGATGATCTTCTTGAGCAATTTCTCGTTGACCTCGTCCTCGTCCCAGTAGAGGCCCTCGCGGTTCTGGACCCATTCGAAGTAGGAGACGATGACGCCGCCGGCGTTGGCGAGGATATCTGGCAGGACGTGGATGCCGCGGCGCGCGAGGATGGCGTCGGCCTCTGGGGAGGTGGGGCCGTTGGCGCCCTCGGCGACGAGCCGGGCCCGGAGGCGCGGGGCGGTGTCTGCGGTGATGACGTTGCCTAGGGCGCAGGGGAGGAGCGCGTCGCATTCGCAGGCGAGGAGGTCGTCGAGGGGTTGGGCGCCTGGGAAGCCGGCGACCCCTCCGGCGGCGGTGGCGTATCGGACGAGGGCGGGGATGTCGAGGCCGGCGGGGGCACGGATGGCGCCGGAGGCATCGCCGACGGCGACGACGCGGATGCCGCGGGCGTGGAGGTCGAGCGCGGCGTGGGCACCGACCTTCCCGAATCCCTGGATGGCCACCGTGCAGTTGGACCATCCGAGGTCGTTGAAGGCCTCGGCGAGCACCGCGATCAGGCCACGGCCGGTGGCCTCGCGGCGACCGAGGGAGCCGCCGATGAAGATGGGTTTTCCGGTGACGACGGCGCGGGCGAGATCCCGGTGCTTGCGGTATTCGTCGTAGATCCAGGACATCTCGCGCTCGCCGGTGCCCATGTCGGGCGCGGGGATATCGATGTTGGGGCCGATGTCGTTGACCAGCCGGTAGGTGTATTTGCGGACGAGGCGTTCGGCCTCGGCCTCGGAGAGCCCGGTCGGGTCGACGGCGACGCCTCCCTTGGCGCCGCCGAAGGGGAGGTCGACCAGCGATGTCTTGAGGGTCATCCAGAGGGCTAGGGCCATGATCTCGGCCATGTCGACGGAGGGGTGGAAGCGGATCCCGCCCTTGTAGGGGCCGAGCAGGTCATTGTGCTGGATGCGGTAGCACTCGTAGACGGCGATGGTGCCATCGTCGCGCTGGAGCGAGCCGCGGAATCGGATGATCTTATCGGGGATCCGGAGGCGTTCGAGGATGGCCTTGCCGGGGTGGCGGTCGGCGATGCGGAGGATTTCCGCGCTTTCGGCGACCACCCGCATGGCGTTCTCGAAGGGGTCTGGCATGGGGCACCCGGGATGGCGGTAGGGTCACTTCCCGGAGCGGATCGCTTCGATCGTTTTGGCGAGTCTGTCGGGGGACCAGTCCTTGGGCGGGTCGCCATGGAGGTGGGCGGTGAGTTCCTCGGGCGAGGGCGAGGGCGTGCGGAGGCCGGCCTCGGGCACCTCGATGCCGGCGACCCAGGCGATGGCGTTGAGGACGAGCGTGCGGTAGTCGTCGTTGGCCCAGTTCCAGTGGAGGTGGCCGCCGGTGAAGCCGAAGCCGCGTCCGCCGCCGGGTCTTTGGAAGGCCCAGGCGACGTGTTCCGGCATGCCGCGGCGGGAGCGCACGGTGGGATTGTTGCTGTGGGGACCGTCGGGGCGCTCGCGGGTCTTGTCGGGCGGGATGGCGGTCAGGAGAGGCGTGACGCCCGACATGCCATCGGCGAAGCGCATGTGATAATACCATTCATCGTGGATGGCGAATGGCCGCACGCCGCGGGTGATGGGATGCGTGGGCAGGGCGGTGAAATCCGCCTTCCAGCTGGGGTTTACCGACCAGTGTTGCTCGTAATAGCCGCCGATCCAACGGAGGAGGTATTCCCCCCGCTCCTTGTTCCCGACGTCCAGGGCATAGTGGAGGAAAGCGAAGCCGACGCCCTTTTGGGCGAGGGCATCGGCGGCGGGGTAATGGTTGCCCATCACGGAGTTGGCGTCGCAGAAGACCACGATGGCGGAGGCGCCGTGGAGCGGGGCGGGATCGTCGGGCCACCCCCCCTCCTGGACCACGGCGCGAACGCCGGGGAGATTTCGGTTGAGCTGGCCCGCGAGCAGATGGCTGCCGGCGACGAAAGCATGCGAGCCGTAGCCATGGCTGCCCTTGCCCGGCAGGAAGACGATCTTCGTCTCGGATGCCGGGGCGATCCCCGGCATGAGGATCAGGACGGCCAGCGCGGAACGAAGCCACGGTTGCATCGCAATTCCTCCGACGGCGTATCGTTTGCGGTTTCGGGGCGCATGTAAAGGGTGAGTTTGCGGTCGGGCGGTTGCGTGAGGGGGCGACAAATTTTGCAAGAAATTGACTTGCAATGGAATAGGTATATTTGCTAAATTCCAATCAGTATGCCAAATCTCACAAAGCGCGATCTTGTGGTGCGCATCGCCCAAGAGACCGGCAAGGTGCAGCAAGAGGTGCATCAAATCATCCAGAAGACTCTGGATTACATCATCGAAGCGCTTGCCAGCGAACGGAATGTGGAGTTGCGCAATTTTGGTGTTTTCGAGGTGAAGCTGCGCAAGGCGCGGGTGGGGCGGAACCCGAATCGGCCCGAGACGGATGTGCCGATCCCGCCTCGCGCGGTGGTCAAGTTCAAGGCGGGCAAGGAGATGAAGGCGCGGGTGATGCGCCTTTCGGGGCAATTGAAGGACAAGCCCTCGCCGTTGGACGCCTGAGGGGTCTTGCCCGGGGTGTGCGGATGCAGGCGCTCACGGGCTTTCGCGATTTTTTTCCTGACGCGTGCGCGCGGCGGCAGCGTCTGTTCCAATCATGGCGGGGGACGGCGGCGCGGTTTGGGTTTGCCGAGTACGACGGTCCGCCGCTGGAGAGCCTGGAGCTATTCACGCGGAAATCGGGTCCCGAGATCGTCAAGCAGCTTTATAATTTTGTCGACAAGGGGGAGCGGGAGGTGGCGTTTCGGGCGGAGATGACGCCGACGTTTGCGCGGATGGTGGGGGCGCGGCACCGGGATTTTCGGAAGCCGATCAAGTGGTTTGCGATACCGCAGTTGCTGCGGTACGAGCGGCCGCAGAAGGGGAGGCTGCGGGAGCATTTTCAATTCAACGCGGATCTGGTGGGGTTCGGGACACCGGCGGAGGACGCTGAGGTGGTGGCGCTGCTGGTGTCATCGCTGAGGGATCTGGGTTTGGGGGCGAGGGATTTTCGGGTGCGGCTGAGCAGCCGGGCGGTGTGGCACGCGGCGCTGGGCGCGATCGGGGTGCCGGCGGAGGCGCACGGCGGGGTATTCGAGGCGGTGGACAAGATGGAGCGGGTCAAGCCGGAGGAGACGGAGGCGAGGCTTGGGGCGCTGGGTTTGGGCGCGGCGGAGATTGCGAAGGTGCGAGCCGTGAGCGTGGCGAGGGATCTGGGGGCGGCGTCGGCGGCGGTCGGGGGGCTGGGCGAGGCGGGGGAATGGCTCGGGCAGGTGATGGGCGCTCTGGAGGCCCTTGGCGCGGGGGAGTTCGTGGCGGTGGACCTCGGGATTGTTCGGGGGTTGGCATATTACACGGGGGTGGTGTTCGAGGCGTTCGGGCTGGCGGAGGGCGGGGCGTATGACGGGCGGGCGATCGCCGGGGGCGGTCGGTATGACGCGCTGTTGAAGAATCTGGCGGGGGTGGATTTGCCGGCGGTGGGTTTTGGTATGGGCGACGTGGTGCTGGGCCAGTTGCTGGAGGAGAAGGGGCTTCTGGGGGACGGGGACGGGAGGCGCCGGGTTTTCGTGGCGTGGCCGGGGGAGGGTTTTCGGGGAGCGGGGCTCGGGCTGGTGCGGCGGTTGCGCGAGGCGGGATTCAGCGCGGAGTATCCGCTCAGGGCGCAGGGCTTGGGCAAGCAGCTGGAGGCGGCGGAGAATTCTGGCGCGGCGTGCGCGGTGATCGTGGGGGATGATTTGGCGCGCGGCGAGGTGGATGTGAAGTGGCTGGGGGAGCGGCGGCAGGAGCGGGTGCCGGTGTCTCGGCTCGAAGAGGCGCTGGGCGGACTCTAGATCGAGAAATCGACGCAACGATCGAGTAGCGAAGGGCCTTCGCCCTTCGGCGGGGGATAGGGCCGAAGCCGGAAGCGGCTTCGCTACAAATGTTTCTCCCCGGCGGTGCCCGGCCCCAGCAAGTGTCCCAAGGTGGTTGCATCCGGGCGTGGGTGTGGGCAAGATGATGGCATGGCGGGACAAGGATCGACGGGCAACGTCATCGCGGCGCTGGCGAGTTTTTTCATCCCAGGGCTGGGGCAACTGGTGCAGGGGAGGCCGATCATGGCCCTGATCATGTTCGTGCTGGCCGCGGTGCTCTGGTGGTTTCTGTTGGGCTGGATCATCCACCTGTGGTCGATTCTGGATGCGGCGATGTTCAAGCCGAGTGGTTGACGGGGTTGGCGTGGCATGAGGACCGGGTGGGTTATCCAAGGGATTCTGGTGGCGCTCGGGCTGTGGATTTCCGGGTGCGGGGTGGCGGTGGCGCAGGAGAAGGGCAAGGGGAAAGGACAGGCGGAGGCGTTCCGGTGGGTAAATCCGGTTGCCGAGGGCCAGTTGCCCGGGGTGCGGCACGCGACCTTCAAGAGCCCGTCGATGGGGATCGAGGTGGGGTACTGCATCTATCTGCCGCCGGATTACGACAAGGCGGCGAACTCGGGCAAGCGCTACCCGGTGGTCTACTATCTCCACGGGGGGCGCCCCGGCAGCGAGGCCAAGAGCGCGTCGATGGCCAAGCTGATCGATCCGGCGATCCGATCTAAGAAAGTTCCCCCGATGATCTATGTCTTTCCGAACGGGGGGAAGGTGAGCCACTACAATCACCCGCCCAGCGATTCGATGGGAGAGGACGTGATCGTGAAGGAGCTTATCCCGCACATCGACGCGACGTGGCGCACGATCGCCAGGCGCGAGGGGCGCGGGATCGAGGGATTCTCGCAGGGGGGGCGGGGGACGACGCGCATCATGTTCAAGTATCCGGAACTCTTTGGCTCGGCCTCGCCGGGGGGGTCCGGGTACGCGACCGAGAAGCGGATCAGCGAGAACAATGGCGCGGAGAGCGAGAGCCTGGTATTCGCGCCGGGGTACAACGCCTGGGATCTCGCGAGGGAATACGCGGGGCGGCGGAAGGCGGGCCAGGCGCCGGCAATCCCGATCCTGATCCATGTCGGGACAAAGGACTTCAATTACGAGGGGAATCTGGAGTTCATGAGACATCTGGAGTCGTTGGGGATCCCGCATCAGAAGGTGATCGTGGAGGGGGCGCCGCACAGCGCGGCAGACGTCTACGCCAAGGGCGGGCTCGATATCATGGGGTTCCACGCGAAGAACCTGAAGGGCGCGAGCCGGTTCTAAAAATCTTGATCCCTATCCCTTTGACTGCGGGCGGCCGGGGGGCTAAACGGGCTGGATGCTTCGGACACAACATTGCGCGGCGCTGCGCGCGTCGGATGTCGGCGAGACCGTGACCCTGTGCGGCTGGGTGCACTCCTGCCGGGATCACGGCGGGGTGCTTTTCGTGGACCTGCGGGATCGGGAGGGCATCACGCAGGTGGTGTTCAATCCGGCGCTGGCGCCGGAGGCGGCCGAGGCGGCGGGGGCCCTGAGGGGGGAATTCGTGATCCGGGTGAGCGGGGAGGTGGTGCGGCGGACCCCGGAGACCGTGAACCCGAAGCTCCCGACGGGCGAGATCGAGGTGGTGGTCAAGGATCTGGCGGTGTTGAACCGCTCGGAGGTGCCGCCATTCCCGCTGGACGAGGCGATCGCCAACGAGGACCTGCGGCTCGAGCACCGATATCTGGATTTGCGGCGCGCGGAGATGTTCCGGAATCTCCTGGTCCGGCACCGCGTGGTGAAGGCCGTGCGCGATTACTTTGACTCGCAGGGATTTCTCGAGGTGGAGACCCCGATATTGGCGAAGAGCACCCCGGAGGGGGCGCGGGATTTCCTGGTGCCGAGCCGCCTGAACCCCGGCAGGTTTTACGCGCTGCCGCAGGCGCCGCAGCAATTCAAGCAGCTGCTGATGGTCGCCGGGGTGGAGCGATATTTTCAGATCGCGAAGTGTTTTCGCGACGAGGACCTGAGGGCGGACCGGCAGCCGGAGTTCACGCAGGTGGACGTGGAGGCGTCATTCCTGGAGCGGGACGACATCATCGCGTGGACCGAGGGCGTTGTGAAGGCGATGTTCCTCGCGGGGCTGGGGATCGACGTGCCGACGCCGTTCCCGCGGATGAGCTACCGGGAGGCGATGGACCGGTTTGGCTCGGACAAGCCGGACACCCGCTTTGGCATGGAGCTGCGGGACGTGGGCGACATCTTCCGCGAGAGCGGTTTCAAGGTGTTCCGCGATGCCCTGGACAAGGGTGGGGTGGTGAAGGCGATCAACGCCAAGGGGTTCGCCTGCGTGACGACGGGCCAGATCGAGCGGTTGACGGAGCTGGCCAAGAGGCACGGGGCCAAGGGCCTCGCGTTCATCAAGGTCGAGGGCGGGGAGTGGAAGTCGCCGATCGTGAAGTTCTTTTCCGGGGCGGAGAAGGCGGCGCTGTCGGAGCGGCTGGGCATCGAGGAGGGGGACCTGGTCCTGTTTGGTGCCGACAAGTGGTCTGGGGTCTGCGAGGTGCTGGGGCGGATCCGGCTGGAGGTCGCCGCGATGCAGAAGCTGACGGAGGGGAGCGGGGCGTGGAATTTCCTCTGGGTGCTGGATTTTCCGCTGTTGGATTTCAGCGCGGAGGAGCGGAAGTGGAATGCGGTGCATCATCCGTTCACCCGCCCGAAGGCCGAGGACGTTCCAGTGCTGGAGAAAGGTGAGTACGGCGAGGTCCGTGCGGAGGCGTACGACATCGTGCTCAACGGGGTGGAGATCGGGGGCGGGAGCCTGCGGATTCACGAGCCGGACCTGCAGCAGAAGATGTTCGGCATCCTGGGCGTCGGCCCCGAGCAGCAGGGGGCGATGTTCGGGCACATCATCAAGGCGCTGGGGTTTGGCGCGCCGCCGCACGGTGGCATCGCGCTGGGGCTGGATCGGGTCGTGATGCTCATCTGCGGCGCGGAGAGCATCCGCGATGTCATGGCGTTCCCGAAGAACAACCGCGGCCAGGACCTGATGTGCGACGCGCCGTCTGCGGTCGACGCGAAGCAGTTGAAAGAGATCCACGTCCGGCTGGCCGGGGTCGAGGGCAAGGGCTGAGGGGCCTTTTGGAGTGCGGTGGCAGAACCCCGCGAGGGGTGGCGACACCGCTTTGGATCCGCAGTCCGATCGCCTCTGGCGATCGGAGTTGGGGCGTAGGCCCTGGCGCGTGGGCGCTGGTGGCACGGGCCGAACGCCTTGGGGCGTTCGGCTACGGGAATTTTCGAGTCAGATCCCGTGCCCCGCCCGCGGGGCACCACCGGGGCGGAAAATGGTAGCGAAGCCGATCGCCAAAGGCGATTATTCCGACATTCCGGCTGCGGCCTATCCCCCGCCGAAGGGCGAAGGCCCTTCGCTACTAGAGAGTTACATCGTATTTTCGAGCTAACGGGCCAGGGGGTCCGGGGCCTGATGGTCGGAGGCCATGACTGTCGGCAGGGCGAAGGCGTTGCCGTCGCGGTCGCAGAAGTAGAGGCGGGATTCGGAAGGTTCGAATGGGTTGCCGTCGGCCCAGAGGGCGTAGAAGGCGGGGTGGGCGTTGATGGGCCTGCGGACATAGTTGTGGTTTCGGGCGCTGGCGGCGGTGACGGGGCGTGCGTGTTTCCAGGAGGCGCCTCGGTCCTTGCTTTCCCAGAGGGCGATCTCGCCGCCGCAACCCCAGGGCTGTGGGCCTGGGTCGGTTGGCCCGATGAACCGCCAGAGTTCGCCGTTGTCCGTGGCCTCGATGAATAGGGAACCCATGTCGTAGTTGTGGTCGGCGGGGGCGATGTCGCGGGTCTCCCAGCGCTCGCCGGTCCATCGGGTGGTCCGGGTGAGGCGGGGGCCATTCTTGGGGCCGGGCTCGAATCCGCGGCTGGTGACGTAGACGATGACGGGCCGGTCGGTGGGATCGAGGACGAGGTCGGCGAGGTAGACGTTGAGGCCCTGCGACGCGTAGTCGGCGGCGAGGGCGGCGTTGTCGGGCTCGGTGAGCGGGGTCTGGACGGGTTGTCCCGCGGCATTTTGCCAGGAGCGGCCACCGTCGCGGGTCTCGAGGTAGTAGAGGTTGGTGCGCCAGTTCAGGCCCTTCTTCTTCGGGTGGTAATTGAAGGCGGTGGCGGATTTCTTGGGCGAGACCGCGCTGCACTGGTAGTGGCCCTCGTGGATGGCGCCGAGGCAGGCGGGCTCATTCCATCGGATGCCATCGTCGCTC
Source organism: uncultured Verrucomicrobiales bacterium (assembly GCA_964651705.1). Classification (GTDB taxonomy): domain Bacteria; phylum Verrucomicrobiota; class Verrucomicrobiia; order JADLBR01; family JADLBR01; genus JADLBR01. The sequence goes on along the minus strand of CAZYWZ010000130.1, from coordinate 3,654 downwards.
GACATGAAGAACGTGGTGCGGGCGACGGGGGCCTTGTAGATGGTGAAGAAGGCGCGGAAGCCGCCAGAGGGCGCGGGCCAGATCTGGAAATAGGAGAAGTTATCCAGGGGCCGCTCGGTTCCCTGCCATGTCCAGCGGGGTTCGATGCGCTCGAATTCCGAGACATCGTACGGTTTCTTGGTCCGGTGGATGGCGGAGGGGCGCGAGGTCCCGTGGGCCGTGGAGAAGATCCAGACGTGACCGGCCTTGTCGATCGAGATCACGGGGTTGTCGTGGGCGTCGTCGGTGGCCTTGTCGAGGAGGAGCGTGGGGCGGGGGACCTTGCCGGTGGCATGATCGAAGCAGGAGACCATGTGCCAGAGGCGGGTGTGGGAGTTCGTGGAGGTGCCACCGTAGCAGAAGAAGGTCTTGTTCGCCTCGGGGCTATAGACCGCGAAGGGCTGGTGGTGCGCGCAATAGGTGCCGAGGCCACCGCTGTACTTGTAATGGTATTCGTCCTTGGTGGGCTGGTTCATGTACCAGATCCCGCGATAGCCGGAGTCCTGCTGGTTCAGGGTGGGGGGCATCGGCGGCAGGGCGCCCGACAGGGCAAGGTGCGCGAGGCATAGAGGCAGGGTCAGGTATTTTCTCATAAATCGGGCAGGATGATGACGGCCCCCGGGCCACAGGCGATGAAATCGTTCCCGTACGCCTCGCGGAAGAGGCGGATGGCGGGTTCGCCGGTGCAGTGCGTCGCGCCGACGCGGCGCACGCCCAACTTCCGGAACTCGGCGATGATGGCGCGCACGTCGGCGTCGGGGGTTTTGAGGAGGTGGAAGCCGCCGATGACCGCATGGATGGGGCGGGCGGCCTTCTCGGAGAGGTGCGTCAGTATGGCGACGATGCCGGGGTGGGCGCATCCGGTGATGACGACCAGACCTTCGGGGGAGTCGATCGCCAGGGAGATCTCGGGGGGCGGGCCGTGGAGGGTGTCGCCGATGCGGATGCCGGGAAAAATTTCGGTGGAGTTGGTGACCGCGATGGGGCGCAGGCCGAGATCCGATAGCGGGGGCAGGCCCTTCGGCGGTTGGAAGTCCTCCGGGATATAAGCGAGGGTGCCGGGCGGCACGGGGACTGCGGGGATGCCGGCGGTGTGGTCTCCGTGCTGGTGGGAGAAGATGACGGCATCGATCTTGGACGTGTCGATCCGCAGGAGAGAAAGGTTGTGGCGCATCAGGGGCGGGCTCCCCCCGGCATCGAACAGGACTGTCTTACCGTGCGCCTCGGCGAGGCAGGAGAAGCCCCAGGCGGCCCGTGCTGCCGCGAGGCCGGGGGTGTTGTCGTAGAGGATCGTGATCCGGGCGCGGGAGTCGTCGGGAGCGCCGGCATGGGCTGGGGCGAGGATGCCGAGAGATGCCGCGAGCCATGGCGCCAGCAACCGCGAGGCGGGATGTGCCATCAGCAAATTTTGTGAGACGGGCGGGCGCCGTGCAAGGAGGAACGCGAAGGCTGGATCGGGAATATCGGGCGTAGCCCACGGTCGTCAGACCGTGGATGCGCTGGCCGGGCGCGCGGGCCCATCTGTTACCAGATGGGCTACATTTGCCGGTCGGATGCGGGGATAGATGCGGCATTTTTCTGGGATTGGCGGGTGCGGGGGCATAGGTTGGGCCCCATGGCAAAAACGAAGATCGGTTGGTGGTCGTGCGTCGCGGCGATGGTTGCGTGGCCGGGATTGGCCCTGGGGGCCCCGGCGGAGAAGAACTGGCTCCCCTCCGCAGATGAGAAGTTGCCCAACGTGATGCTGATCGGGGACTCGATCTCGATCGGGTACACGATGGCGGTGAGGGAGTTGCTCAAGGGCGAGGCGAACGTGTTTCGCCCGTGCACGCCGGACGGGAAGCGGTTCATCAACTGCGGGGACACGGCCAAGGGGTTGGAGGAACTCGGCGAATGGCTCGGGGACAGGAAGTGGGCCGTGATCCATTTCAACTGGGGGCTGCACGACCTGAAGTACCTGCTCGCCGACGCAAAGGGCAAGGGGGCGCTGGACAAGACGAAGGGCAAGCAGGTGCGGTCCGTCGAGGATTACGCCAAGAACCTGGATGAACTCGTCACGCGCCTGAAGGCCACGGGGGCAAAATTGATATTCGCGACGACGACCGTCGTCCCGGAGGGCGAGCCCGGGCGCGTCGCCGGAGATGACGCCAGGTACAACGCGGCCGCGCTGGAGGTGATGCAGAAACAGGGCGTCCCGGTGAATGATTTGCACGCGCTGACCAAGGGCTTCGCGCCCGAGATGTTCTCCAAGCCGGCGAACGTGCACTACAGCGAGGCCGGGAGCCAGAAATTGGCGGAGCGGGTTGCCGCGGTGATACGGGCGGCGTTGAAATAGGTTGGAGCGGGAGAGGAGCTGCGCATGAAACGCATGGCCCGGCGGACGTTCATCGGCATGTCGGGGGCGGCGGGGCTGCTGCCGCTGGCGGGTTCGGCGGCGGCGGCGGAGGGCGGCGGCGCGCAACCGTATCTGGAACTGCGGAGTTTCACGTTTGAGACGGAGGCGCAGCGGGCCGGTTTTGACGAGATGATGGGGGGATCGGGGATCGCGGCCTTCAACCGGATGGGCATCAATCCCGTGGGTGTCTTTTGCCAGGAGGGTGCTTTTTCCCCGGTCCACCTTTTCCTGCCCCACCCGAGCGCGGACAGCGCGCTGAATCTGGTGGCGAACCTGTTGGCGGATGCGGGCTATGCCCCGAAGGCGGCGCCCTTCATCGACGCCCCGAAGTCCGCGCCGCCGTACCAGACGGTCGAGGCGTGGCTGATGCGGTCTTTCAAGAAGGTGCCGCGGGTGGAGCGTCCGGTCAGCTCGCCGGACCGGATATTCCAGTTGCGGGTCTACGAGAGCCCGAGCATCCAGACCGCGGCCAAGAAGGTCGAGATGTTCGAGGAGGCCGGCGAGTTGGAGATCTTCCGGGAGGCCGGGCTGGCGCCCGTCTTCTTCGGGCAGACGCTCTTCGGCACCCGGATGCCGAACCTGACCTATATGCTGGGTTTCGAGAATCAGGCGGCGCTGAAAGAGGCGTGGGGCAAATTCGGGAAGCATCCCGGCTGGCAGAAGCTCAAGGCGATGCCGGAATTCGAGGACTCCCGAATCATCCGGGCGATCGCCAACACCGTGGTGAAGCCGACGGGGTATTCGCAGATCTAGCGGGAAGCGTCATGCTTTGGGCCCTGCCTCCTCGCGTCGGCGGCTACGATGCATGCGCAGGCTCGCCGGATTGCTGCGATGCGCCTGACATCGGGCCAGCCCGCCACGATCCCTGTTCTGGGAGGGGATGATGCATTGGCTGATAGACGTGTTTCTCGAGGTGATGTGACTGCCGCCTTCGAAGCGTTCCGGGCGAGGGGCAAGGTCTGCCGTCCACCGCTCGTCTCAGGCCGTCTTGGAAGGCGCAAGTCGGACTTGCGCAGTCCAAGGATGCGTCTCGGTGAGGCCTGGGCTATGGATTCATGCAAGAAGCTTTCAACCAATTTGTTGCAGAGAAAACCGTCGCGCATTTGGCGCGGAAGTTTCTGGCTAGCGCCGCCGCCGGCGCGCGGACGCGCCGCATCATTCATGTGGAAACTTCGGATGCGCCCGAGGGGCCGTTTGGACTGCGGTGGCAGAACCCCGCC
>CAZYWZ010000129.1:0-17795 GCA_964651705.1 uncultured Verrucomicrobiales bacterium | reverse complement strand
GGGGTGGCGGCACCGCTTTGGATACGCAGTCCGAACGCCTCGGCCGATCGGAGTGCGGGCGTTGGCCCCGGGCCGCGGGTCCCGGCTCCGCCGGGAGCCAAAGCGGTGTCGGCGCTGCGCTCTGCCACCGCAGTCCAAAATCGGGCCGCCTCCTGACCCCGGCGGCTACCACCGGATTCACAACGAACCAGAATACAATGGAGTATCTCCGTCATCCGCGAGATCCGCGAAATCCGTGGTTTCAAGTTTCAGGTCATGCCTGCCCCCCCGTGCAGTCTCCGGTACCGTTTTGGCGAGACGCCCATGAGCCGGCGGAACGTGCGCGAGAAATGGCTGTGGTCATAGAAGCCGACCGCCAGCGCGATGTCCGTCACGGTCCGGTCGGTGTCCTCGAGGAACCGGCACGCGGCGTTCACGCGGACGCGCAGCAGGTATTCGCGAGGCGTCGTGCCGAACAGCCTCCGGAAGCGACGGTCGAACTGGCTGTGCGACACGCCGGCCTCGGACGCGAGCCGGCGCGCGCTGAGTCGGCGCGCGTAGTCCCGGTGCATCGTCTCGATGGCGCGCGACAGGCGGCCGTATGCCTGCGGTGTGGCGCGCAGGCCCTCGATGCGGCGATGGATGCCGGCCACCCCGATGATCCTGCCCCGCCGGTCGCGCACGGGCACCTTGCTGTAGATGATGAGCCGGTCCGAGCCCTCCTCCTCCGGGGCCGGCGCGATCGCGTTGAGGATCGGCACGCCCGTCTGGATCACCTGCCGGTCGCCGCGCACGTACAGCTCCGCGCGGTCGCGCGGGTAGAAGTCGTGATCCGTCTTGCCGATGGTCTCCGCCTCGGACGCCACCCGGCAGAACTCGCAGCTCCGGCGATTCTGCATCACGAATCGGCTGCGCCGGTCCTTCATGAAGAACGCCACATCGGGCAGCAGGTCGAGCAGTTGCCGGAAGGGATTTAGGTCGCCGATGCGCGCGAGAAACGCCCCCCGAAATCTTTCGGTATTCATGCGCAAAAAATACACAAAATCGGCAGGCCGGTACAAGCGCGGCGGCATTAGGCGCGCTTGAATCCGGGACGGTCGCCCACCAGGGGTGCTCATGAAAGAAGGATTCACGCGTCGTCGGTTCCTGCGGGGTGTCGGGGGCGCCATCGGCGCGCCCTGGCTGTTCCCGGCAATCGTTCCCGCGCGTGCCCTTGGCCGCGGCGGGGCGGTCGCGCCGTCGGATCGTATCAGCGTCGGCATGATCGGAACGGGGGGCCATGGCGTCGCGGTCAACCTCAAGGGCATGCTCGCGCAGGAGGAGGTGCGCGTGGTGGCCGTCTGCGACGTGGATCTGCCGCGGGCGCGGGGCGCCAAACAGCTGGTGGACGCGAAGTATGGGAGCGGGGATTGCGCCGCCTGCCAAGATTTTCGGGAGATTCTGGCGCGCGCCGATATCGACGCGGTGGCCATCTCGACCCCGGATCACTGGCACGTGCCGATCTCGGTCATGGCGCTGCGCGCGGGGAAGGATGTCCTCTGCGAGAAGCCGACGCTGACCATCGCGCAGGGCCGCGCGCTGGTAGACGTGGTCCGGCGCACGGGCCGGGTCTTTCAAACGGCGACCGAGGATCGCTCCGTCGGTGTGTACCACCGGATGGCGGAGCTGGTCCGCAATGGCCGGATCGGGAAACTCCAGACCATCCGTGTCACCCTGCCCGGGGCCCCACCCGAACGGCGCGGCAATCCCGCGCCGATGCCCGTGCCGCCCGAGTTGGATTACGACCTGTGGCTCGGCCCGGCGCCCTGGGCCCCGTACACCGAGGATCGCGTGCACTCCAATTTCCGGTGGATCCAGGATTACTCGGGCGGGATACTGGCGGACTGGGGCATGCACATGTTCGACACCGCCCAGTGGGCCAACGACACGGACCGAGGCGGGCCGATCCGCGTCGGCGCCACCGGGCGCTTCTACGACGATGGCCTGTACGACACGCTGTGCGAGTTTCGCATCGAATACACGTACGCGAATGGCGTGAGGCTGATTGCGGAGTCCGGGGGCACCGGCCTCCGCTTCGAGGGCGCCGACGGCTGGGTCGGCAACGCGGGGTGGAGGAAGCCGCTCGAGGCGTCCTCGGAATCCATCCTCCGCTCGGTCATCGGGCCAGAGGAGACCCATCTCTTCACCTGCCCCGCCGGCGAGCACCGCAATTTCATCGACTGTGTCAAGTCGCGGAGGGAGCCCTACTTCCCGGCCGAGATCGGTCACCGCGTGGCCACGGTCTGCCACATCGGCAATATCTCCGCGCTGCTGGGGAGGCCCTTGAGATGGGATCCCGACGCCGAGTGTTTCCCCGATGACCCCGAGGCCAACCGGCACATCTCCCGCCCGATGCGGGCACCCTGGAGAATTTGAGACTATGAACAAGCGCGGCGAAACGATGTCCGACGGGATGAGCCGCCGCGATCTGCTCCGATCGGCGGCCGGCGGATTGCTCGCGGTCTCCGGGGTGCCGGAACTCGCCACCGCCCAAGACGCGCCCGCGACCAATGCGCCAGCGGCCCCACCGCGAGTCTTCGATCGCAGGCTCAAGGCGGGCCTGATCGGCTGTGGTGGCCGGGGCAGCAAGATCGCCAAGCTGATGATGGAGTTCGGCGGCTACGAGTTGTCTGCGGTGGCCGATTATTTTCAGGAGCGCGCGGACAAGGTGGGCGACGCGCACGGCGTCCCAGCCGGCAAGCGTTTCTCGGGCCTCTCCGGGTTCCGTCGCGTCATGGAGTCGGGCGTCGAGGCCATGATTCTGGAAACGCCGCCGTTCTTCTTCCCGGAGCACGCCGCGGCGGCCGTGGATGCCGGGCTGCATGTCTACATGGCAAAGCCCGTCGCGGTCGATGTGCCCGGAGCCCTGCGCATCGGGGAACTCGGGCGGCAGGCGAACGCCAAGAAACGGGTCTTCTTCGTCGATTATCAGATTCCCACGGAGCCCCACAACATAGAGGTCGCGCGCCGCGTGAGGGAGGGGGCTCTCGGACGGTTGCAGATGGTCGTCTCCAGCGGGTTCAAGAAGGGCAACCCCGGTTTTAAAGACAGGCCTCTCGGGGAGACGATCGAGGATCGCCTGACCGACCTGATCTGGGTCAACGACGATGCCATGGGCGGCGGCTACACCGTGAACTACGATATCCACGCCATCGACGGCGTCATCTGGGTCCTCGGCAAGCGGCCCGTCGCCGCGGCGGGCTATGGTGGTCGCTTCCGGCAGGAGGCCCACGGGGACTCGCTGGACACCTCGTTCGTGACGCTACGGTTCGAGGATGGCGTCCTGTGGAATCACACCAGCATCACCCACCGGCTCAACGGGTGGGGCCCCGAGGATTCTCTGGCGGCCGAATTCCTGGGCGAGGCGGCCGCCGCGCGCATCAGCTACTGGGGCAAGGCCTACGTCCGCGGCGGGGCGTCACATTTCCCCGGAGGCGAGGTTGTCGGCCTGTACGACAACGGCATCCGGCGGAACCTCTCGGCGTTCTACGACAGGGTGGTCGCCGGCGACTGCCGCAACGAGACCGCGCGGCGCTCCGTCGACTGCACCCTCGCCTCCATCCTCGTGCGCGAGGTCGCGAGGCGCGGCGAGCCCCTCACGATCGAGGCGTTGATCCGCGAGAACCGGCGGCTGGAGGTGAATCTGAAGGGACTTAGGGCTTAACCAGAATCTTCAAACCGCGGATCGTGGGGATGACAGGGATAATCCGCTGTAATCTGGTTGTTTTTGCATCCGGCGGTAGGCGCTGAGATCAGGGGGCACCCCGCTTTATGGACTGCGGTGGCAGAGCGCAGCGGCGACACCGCTTTGGCTCCCGGCGGAGCCTGGACCCGTGCCCCAGGGCCAACGCCCGCGCCCCGATCGCCCGAGGCGATCAGACTGCGCATCCAAAGCGGTGTCGCCACCCCTGGCGGGGTTCTGCCACCGCAGTCCAAACGGCACGTCTGCCGCATCCGAAGTTTCCCCACGAATCATCTGGCGCGTGGGTGCCCAGGCCGAGCTCCCCGGCCCATCTGTAACCAGATGGGCTCCCCTTTTCTCCCTGGCGGGGCAAGGGATCCTGGCCGAAGAATTCCGGCCGCGGTGGAGTGCGCGCCACGCCTGGGGCGCGCGATGTCGGCTTTCCTAACCTGCGGGCATTTGCTACACACCCATGATGAGCCCTGTTGCCCATCGTCTCCTCGTCGCCGCCTGCGCGGCTTCGATTCTCACCTCCGCCGACGATGTCTCCGCCGGAATGGTCCCCTGGCGCAACGCGCCCGACCTGACGCCGGCGCAGAAGACCCTGGACGCCTTCCGCAAACCACACCGGGAGGTCCGCGAGACCGTGCCGGGATTCGTCTGGATCGACGCGGAGGACTTTGCCGACTACGGCGGCTGGTGGATCGACACGCAGTTCGTCGCCTTCATGGGATCGGCGTATCTCATCGCCGCCGGTATTTGCGACATCGTGGACGACGCGACCACCGAGGCGCACATCGCCTCCGCGGGCCGCTACCGCCTCTGGGTCCGTTCCAGGAACTGGTTTCCCGAGAATTCTCCGGGGCGGTTCAAGGTCGCGATCAACGGCGAGGCGGCGGGGAAGATCTTTGGCATGGCGCCAGAGCCGATGTGGCTCTGGGAGGATGGGGGAGAGTTCGACCTCCCGGCGGGGAAGGTACGGATCGCCCTGCAGGATCTGACGGGCGAGTACGGCCGGTGCGATGCCATCGTGCTCACGACCGACTTGGGATATACCCCGCCCGATGCGATGGAGGCCATCGCCCAGGAGCGCGCCCGGCTGACGGGCCTTTCGCTCGAGCCGACGGATGCGGGCGAATATGACGTGGTGGTCGTGGGCGCCGGCACGGCCGGATGCTGCGCGGCCATCGCCTCCGCGCGGCTCGGGGCCAAGACGGTCCTGATCCAGGACAGGCCCGTTCTCGGGGGTAACGCCAGCATCGAGCTGGGTGTCCCCCCGCAGGGCGCGAGCGCCAAGAACCCCAACGCCCGCGAGAGCGGGATCATGGAAGAGGCGCTGCGCATCACGGTCGAGCGCGATTACCCCCTGGTCAGCGATGCCTTCCGCGAACTGACGTCGGCGGAGACCAACCTCACCGTCATGCTGAATCGGCGCGTCATCGCGGCCGAGATGGGGAAGGGCGGTCGCATCGCCGCCGTGCGCGCCATCGACACCCTCCACGGGCGCATCTCGCGCGCCCGCGGACGGCAATTCATCGACTGCACGGGGGACGGATGGCTCGGTTTCTACGCGGGCGCGGAGTACCGCCTCGGGCGCGAGAGCCGCGAGCAGACCGGGGAGGAATTGGCGCAGGAGGCGCCAGACAACATCACCATGAGTGGCTGTATCATGGGGAGGCAGGCGCTTTCTTTCCGCGCCGAGGACAGCGGCGGGCCAAGCCCCTACACGCCGCCTCCCTGGGCCGCTAAGCTCCCACCCGCGGAGGAGTTTGGCCGGACCATCAAATCTCTGACCGGGGGGAACTGGTGGCTCGAGCACGAGGGCACCGTCGATGATCTCAACGACCCGGAGCACGCGCGCGACGAACTGATCCGCATCACGTTCGGCTATTGGGATTTCATCAAGAACCGGTGGGAGGATCGCGCGAAGGCCGTGAACCACGCGCTCGTCCACGTGCCAATCTGGAACGCGAAGCGGGAGACGAGGCGCCTGATCGGCGATTACGTCCTCACGCAGCAGGACGTGCAGGCCGGGCGGGTTTTTCCGGACCGCATCTCGTATGGCGGGTGGTCCATCGACATCCACCACCCGAGGGGCATCTATTCTGGCAAGGAGGGCCCGTACCATTTCGACCCGCGCGTGCCCATCTACACCATCCCCTTTCGGTGCCTGTATTCGAAGAACATCGCGAACCTCCTTTTCGCGGGTCGCGACATGAGCGTCACCCACGTGGCGCTCGGCACGGTGCGCGTCGAGAGCACGCTCGCCACGCTCGGCCAGGCCGCGGGAACGGCGGGCGCCCTCTGCATCCGCCATGGCGCGGACCCCCGCGGGATCTACGAGAGACACATCACCGAACTCCAGCAGACCCTGCTCAAGAACGACCAGTATATCCCCGAGACCAAGAACGAGGACCCCGACGACCTCGCGCGAGGCGCCAAGATCACCGCATCCAGCTCCTCCGAGAACCAGTTCTTCCGCCGCGAGGACGTTCTCAAGGACGACGATGCCCACGAGCTGACCACGACGCGCGCGGTGATGTTGCCGACGGGTTCCGAGCCGCGCGTCGGCACGGCCTGGCTGCTGCTCCGTTCCAAAAAGGCCGAACCCGTCGACATCGAGGCCCGCCTCCGCGGTGCCGCGGCCCAGGGGGACTTTTCTTCTTCGATCGACATCGCGACGGCCAAGGCCACCGTTCGGCCCGGCGCGGAGCGCTGGGTGGAGTTCGATTTCGGGGCGACGGTCAAGGAGCCATTTTTCCACATCTCGCTCCCGGCGGCCAAGGGAGTCGAGTGGCGGCTGATGAAGACCGCGCCGGCGGGATCGTGCCGCGCCTACGGGGGCACGGCATCGAAACCCTGGACCCCTCACGAGGGGCAATATTATGCCGCCGCCACCGAGCCCCCGCGCGCCCTGCCGCTGGACATGCGCGCCGAGAACGTCATCGACGGCGTCGCGCGCATCGTCGGCAAGCAGACCCACGTCTGGTCATCCGACCCGACGAAGCCCCTGCCGCAGTGGATCGAGCTGGATCTCGGAGAACCGAAGCGGTTCAACGTCGTCCAGTTGACCTTCGATACCGACATGAACCTCCGCTGGCCCGCGAAGCCCCTGGCAAAACAGTGCGTCCGCGATTACGAGATCGCCTGCGACGATGGCGCCGGGGGCTGGCGCACGCTCGCCTCCGTGAAGGACAACTTCCAGCGCTGGAGGCCGCACCGTTTCCCATCCGTCACCGCACGCAAGGTCCGCGTGACCATCACCCGCACCAACGGCGACCCGGCCGCGCGCCTCTTTGAGACGCGGCTGTATGCGGAACCTTGACCTGAAACTTCCCCCCGGTGGCATCTCACAGAGACGCCCTGCAAATTCTGTAGGCCGCCTGTGCCAGGCGGCAGCGGGAATGAAGTTTCCATATCAATAATGCGGCGCGTCCCCGCGCGGGCGGCGTTGCCGGCTCGAAAATGGGAAACTCGCGCCGGGACGCGGGGACGCAGGGGGAAGACTGACTCGAAAATTGGGTCGCGATGTAGGCTGCCCCTTGGCGCACGCGGACGGTCGATGCGGCAGCGTGCGCCAAGGCCATCTACAATTTTCCGCCCCGGTGGTGCCCCGCGCGCGAGGCACGGCATCTGACTCACGCCCGGTCGGCCCAACGTTCCCGCGCTTGACAGCGTGCCAGCGCCAACCGCAGATTGTTCAATCACTTAACCAAATCGGACAGGAGGCGAACATGAGCGGGTTGACGAGGCGTGGTTTTTTGGGGACGGCGATGGGCGGGGCGGTGGGGGTCTTGGGGGCGATGGGATCGACGGCGAAAGCGGAGGGCGCGGGGTGTGCGCTGAAGCTGGGTCTGGCGTCGTACACGACGCGGAAGTTTGATCTGGAGACGACGGTGGGATGGACGAAGCGGCTGGGGCTGCCGTTTCTGTGTTTGAAGTCGTTCCATCTACCGCTCGATGCGTCGGCGGAGGAGACCGCGAAGGGCGCGGCGAAGGTGCGGGAGGCTGGGCTGGATCTGTATGCGGGAGGGGTGATCTCGATGAAGAAGCCGGAGGAGGTGGATCAGGCCTTTGCGTACGCGAAGGCGGCGGGGTTCCGGGTGATCGTGGCGGCGCCGGTGGTGGAGATGCTGGGGAAGGTGGAGGAGGCGATCAAGGCGCACGACATCCGGGTGGCGATCCACAATCACGGGCCGGAGGACAAGCACTTCCCGACGCCGCAGTCGGCGTATGAGAAGATCCGGGGGATGGACAAGCGGTTTGGGCTGTGCATGGACATCGGGCACACGATCCGGGCGGGGGAGTGTCCGGCGAAGGCGGCGGAGGCGTGTTTCGACCGGCTGTTCGACGTGCACATCAAGGACGTGACGGCGGCGGCGAAGGAGGGCAAGACGCTGGAGATGGGGCGTGGGATCATCGACATCCCGGCGCTGTTCCGGGCGCTGTTGAAACTGAAGTACGACGGGGTGTGCTCCTTCGAGTACGAGAAGGACGAGGCCGATCCGTGGCCGGGGCTTTCGGAATCGGTGGGCTATACGCGCGGGGTGCTGGCGGCGCTGGGGGCTTGAGAGTTCCTGGTGCAGCCACGGTCGTCAGACCGTGGACGCGCTGGCCGAGCGCCTGGACCCATCCGTTACCAGATGGGCTACATTTTCTGCGCCGACGGCGGATCCGGGCGCGCGCCGGGCTTGACGCGGATCGGTGCGGGCGCCACCAATGCCGGGGATGGACCCGAAGCGGATGCAGGTGGAGGTGGTGCGGCGCGCGCCGATGGTCTCGATCGATCTGGTGATCGAGGATGGGCGGGGGCGCGTGCTGGTCGGGATGCGCGTCAACGAGCCGGCGAAGGGATGCTGGTTCGTGCCCGGCGGGCGCGTGCTGAAGGATGAGCGGCTCGACGACGCCTACGCCCGGGTGCTGCTGCGCGAGGTGGGCTGGCGCGGGCGGCGCCAGGACGCGGAATTCCTCGGGGCCTTCGAGCATTTCTACGATGCCAATTTTGCCGGTGAGCCGGAGGTGACGACGCACTACGTGGTATTGTCATATCGGCTGGTGGTGCCCGATCCGCCCCCCGTGACGCCGGACGACCAGCACGAGCACCTCGAGTGGATGCCCATCCCGGAATTGCTGGCCCATCCCGCGGTGCACGAGAACACCAAGGTCTATTTTCGGCGGGTGACATGAGGGATGTTGCGTCCGGGGCACCACCGCGGGTGAAAATGTAGCCCCTCCGGTCACGGAGGGGCCGCGGGGTGGGGGTCCACGGCCTCACGGCCGTGGCTACGTTTGAAATTTCCGAGCGAGATCCCGTGCCCCGCGTGCGGGGCACCACCGGGGCGGAAAATGGTAGGCTGCGCCTTGACGCACGCTGCCGAATCGAATGTCCGCGTGCGCCAAGGCGCAGCCACATCGCGACCCAATTTTCGAGTCAGCGTTTCGCCGGCCCATCCGGGAATCCGAGTGCCTTGGGCGTCTTTCGCGTGATGCCGAAGAGGGTGGGGCGACCGGGTCGGAAGGGTTCGGAGAGTTCGAAGTTCTCGAAGGCGGGGCCGCCTGGGATGGGTTGTTGGGTTGCCCAGTAGGTGGCGCGGGCATTGACGACGGCGGCGAGGTCGTCGCCGAAGGCGCCCTTCTCCTTGCGCCAATATTGCGTGAGTGGCGGGCCGGGGTAGTGCCAGCGCTTGGTGCCGTCAAAGGGGAACACGGAGGAGGGGTCGGATTCGTCGGTGGTCATGGCGGCGAAGATGCCGCCATCGGGGGTGCGGAGGAGGGTCGGGAGAGCAAAACGCCTGTGGGGCGCAAAATCGTCGCCGGAGAAGCCGGGATAGAGGTCGGCGCAGGCCACGACGCCATCGGCGAGCCAGAGGTGTCGGGCGCGGATCATGTTACCCATGGTGGCGGTGAGGATGCAGCGCTGCATGGGGGCGGAGCCCTCGTCGGGTTCTGCCTCGATGGCCAATTCGTCGGGCCGGTCGGCACGCACCGAGAGGCGGAGCCGAACCTTCGCGCCATTGCGGAAGGACTCGACGCGAAGGTGGACCTCGAGGCGCTCGACGCCGTCGGCCCCGCAGTCCAGCGAGGCCGGGGCGATGGGCTCGATGACCTTGCCGGGTTGGCCGTCGGTGGCGCTGCCCTCCATCTCGCTGTAGCCGCGGCTGCCGCGGACGATCGGCTCGATGGCGATGAAATTGATGAGCGCGTGATCGCCATCGGGGTGGACGGGGTAACCGATGCGGATCAGGCCGCGGGGTCCGCCCGTGCCGCGCGCGGCACCTGCGGGGCCTTGGGGTCGCCCGATCGGCGCAGGATGGAGGGCGAAGGCGATGCCGTCGGTCCGGCCCCAGCGGGGTGGGGCGTTCGGCCCAGGCGGAAGGAGCCACTCCCCGGCCGATGCGGCATCGGCGAGCGCGATAATGGCGGCCAGGGTCGCGAGGGGAGTTCGTCGCATGGCGCCACGGAGTCTGCCCGCGCGGGCGGGCGAAGGCACGGGAAATGCACCGCGACAGGGAAATGCACGCGGCCCCGACGCGCCGGGGCCGCGGGGCGAATCCAAAGCGGCGCCACAACGCCGCACTCCAAAAGCTGGAGCCTTCGCGGGGCCATGGCTCGTTCCCAATCTCCCCCCATGCGGGGCACCACCGGAGCGGAAAATGGTAGGCTGCGCCTTGGCGCACGCTGCCGAATCGACCGTCCGCGTGCGCCAAGGCGCAGCCTACATCGCGACCCAATTTTCGAGTCAGCCCCGCCGCCGGCGCGGGGACGCGCCGCATCATTCATGTGGAAACTTCGCGTCCATCGTAGCCGCCGACGTGAGGAGGCGGTGGTACCAAGTGGCTCGAATCCACCTCCTCACGTCGGCGGCTACCAACACGTTCGCAAGTGTCTTATTTTCAGCTTATTATCTGAACCATGCCCGATATCCGCGGTTTGAAATTTCAGGTCAGGAAATCGGGAAATTCGACCTCCGGTTTCCTGATTTCCTGAGTTCCCGATGGACGTGGGTGGGCTAGGGTTTGCGCCATGACGTGGCTGCGAGCGGGTTGGATCGTTGGTGTGGGGATCGTGGCTTGCGTGTCGTGGGTGACGCGCGCGGTGGCGGAGGAGGTGACGAAGGCGCAACCGCTGCCGGCGGCGCTTTCCCCCGGGGAGTTGCGTGACTTCGATGGGCTGCCGGGGCGGGTGCAGGCGGTGATCGAACGGGCGTCGGCGCTATCGCAGATGCGGCTGGGGTATCGGTATGGCTCGTGCGATCCGGCGTTGGGCGGGATGGATTGCTCCGGGACGATCCATCGGCTACTCCATGACTCGGGCTTCGCCGAGGCGCCGCGGCAGTCGGATGGCATCTACCGCTGGGTCTGGGAGCGGTCGCGAATGTACCCCGTCGTGAGCCATTCGATCGAGTCATTCGAGCTGGGGGCCCTGCGGCCCGGCGACCTCTTATTCTGGACGGGGACCTACAAGGTGGATCGCGAGGTGCCGATCACGCATGTGATGCTGTACCTCGGGGTGCGCGATTCGGATGGGCGACGGGTGATGTTTGGGGCGAGCGACGGGCGCGCCTCCGGCGGCGTGTCCAGCTTCGGGGTGGGGGTCTTCGACTTCGTGCTGCCGAAGCCGTCGCCCGATGGTGCGGGGTCACGATTCGTGGGATATGGGGCGATCCCGGGGGTGGCGCCGGTGCCGACTCCAGGCAACTCCCGATAGGCCGACGATGCCGATGGCCAGGGCCCAGGCGACGTCAGGTTCGGGGATGGACAGCGCCTCTATCTGTGCCGCCGTCAGCGCATCACCATAGATTTGAGTGAAACCCATCAAGCCCGTGTAGGGGATGCGGGTCCCGGTGGTCGCGCGCTGGCCGGCATACAGCGGCTGCGTTGTTTGGAGGAAATTAGTGCTCGTGGTCAACGAGTGAACAAGCGCCCCGTCGACATACAGGGCCGCGACCCGGGTCGCCCCGTCAAAGGTTGCGGCGAGATGATGCCACTCGTCATCATTGAATTCCACGGAGGTGAAGGGATCCGCGACGCCGTACCCGATGAAGGTATCGCCGGGCGCCCAGACCCGAAAGAAGAGCTGGCCCCCGACTTGAGAGAAGGCGATCTCAAACGAGCCCGGGATGCTCTCGTATCTGGACACGAGCGATTGGTTTATGTGGTTGCCCGTGGCCTTCGCCCAGACCGCGACCGTCATCGAAGGGGGCGTGAGCGCGAGGTTTGTGCCGAAATCCACGAACGAATTGGTCGCGCCCGAAAACTGGAGCGCCTGACCGCCGGCCGGGGGGCTGTCCGCCACCCATGTCGCGTTGTGGATGACGCCCGTGTTCGATCCGACCGAATCCAACAGGATGCTTCCGCCGCCCTCGGAATAGTCCCACTCCGCTATCAGCGCAGCGCGCCCGACGGGTAGCGCCGCCAAAACTGCAACCGATGCGACGATCGGACCGCGAAGCCGATGGAAGACGGCACCCATCGAAATATTCTCTCTGTCCGAGTTGCCGATGAACAGGCGATTCATCATTAATTATATGTTCGCGGATGGTTTTCAGCTAATAGTCGGTGGATAGCGTCCCCCGGACGGGCAGGGGGCGGAGATCGCCCGGGTGGTCGCGCGGCGGGAGGGCGGTCGGGAGTCTGTGCCCCACGCGCCGCAGGGCGCGCCTACACGTCGCAGAGCTGGACGGCCTGGCGCAGTGATTCGACGCCATTCTTGGGGCCGAACTCGTGGGCGACGTAGCCGTTGTACTTGCCCTCCTCGGTCAATTGCGCGATGGCGCGCATGATGGGGGGGTAATTCAGCTCCTGCTCGTTGTCGAGGTCTTTGCGGCCGGGGTTTCCGGCGGTGTGGAAGTGCGCGATGAATTGGATGTTATCGGTGAGGGTGCGGATGATGTCCCCCTCCATGATCTGCATGTGGTAGATGTCGTAGAGGAGCTTGCAGCGGGGGGAGTCAACGCGCTTGCAGAGCTCGACGCCCCAGGCGGTCTTGTCGCACACGTAGCCGGGGTGGTTCACCTTGGAATTCAGCAGCTCGATGCAGATGGTGACTCCGGCATCCTCGGCGATCTTGGAGGCCTCCTTGAGGATGACGGCGCAATTCTCGAGGCTCTGGTCGTCGCTGATGCCCTCGCGATCGCCGGCGAGCGCGATGACGTTCGGCCATTTGAAGTCCGCGGCTGCTTTGATGTTCTTCTTGAAGTCTTCTAGGAACTGGGGGTGGAGGGACTTGTCGTTGAGGCCCTTCTTGATCGCGCCGCCCCCGGGGGCCATGGATACGATCAGGCCGTTGTCGCGGATGACGGCCCACTCCTTCTGGTCTTGGACGAGGTCGACACCGACGATGCCGAGTTCCTTGACCGTCTTGCAGAATTCCTCGATGGGCATCTTGCGGAAGGTGCCGCGGGTGACGCACTGCTTGATGCGGCCCTTGAGCTTGGCGGGCTCGGCCATGGCGGCGGGGGCGAGGGCGGCGAGCGCGGCGCCCGCGCCCAGGGAACGGATGATGTCGCGGCGGGTCAGGGAGGTGGTCATAACGGTCCTTTGGTTTGGGTTGTGCGAAAGGATAGCCGGGGGCGGAATTTTGGGAAGGGCAGTGTTTTGTGGTTGGGTCGGGAGGGATTTCCGTATCCAGACCGGGTCCATCTGTGACCAGATGGGCTACGACCAGGATCTACTCGAAGACCATCTGTGGGTTGGACTCGAGGAACTCGGCGATCTGGGCGATGAAGGGGTCGCCGAAATCCCGGAGCTTCTGTTTGCCGACGCCGGGCACGCGGGCGAAGGCGTCGCGCTGGGTCGGGTAGCGGCGGGCCATCTCGCGGAGCGCGACGTCCGAAAAGATGACATAGGCGGGAACATCGCGCTCGGCGGCGATCCGTCGCCGGAGGGCCCGGAGCTGCTCGAAGAGGGCCTCGTCGCAGTGGATTTCGCCGGCGCGGGCTCGCCGGCGTTCGGGGGCCGTCGAGGGGCGGGTGAGGGTGATCGGCTCGCGCCGCTTCAGGGCGGCGCGGCCCCGCTCGGTCAGTTCGAGGGTGTTGAACTTCTCGGGCAGTTGCCGCAGGTAGCCGGTGCGGATCAGCTCTCGGCCGAGGGCCTGCCACTGTGGCCGGGTCATTTCCGTGCCGATGCCATAGGCCGAGATCTGCTCGTGTCCCCATTTCTGGATGCGTTCCGTCTTCGCTCCGGTGAGCACGTCCACCACGTGGCCGAGGCCGAAACCGAACCCGCTCTTCTCCCTCGTGCGAAAGACACAGGAGAGCAACTTTTGGGCGGTCAGGGTGCCGTCGAAGGTCTCCCGTGGCGCGAGGCAATTGTCGCACGCCCCGCACGCGCCGTCCGGCCAGGCCTCCCCGAAGTAGCGCAGCAGCGCCTCGCGGCGACAGCCGCCGCCCTCGGCGAAACTCACCATCTGCGCCAGTTGCCGGCCGGCGATCTGGCGCTCGCGCTCGTCGGGTTTCTCGTCGATGAAGCGCCGCTGCTTGGCGGCGTCGCCTGCGCTGAAGAGGAGCAGGCATTCGCTGGGCAGGCCGTCGCGACCGGCCCTGCCGGTCTCCTGATAGTAGCCCTCGAGGTTCTTGGGCAGGTCGTGGTGGACGACGAAGCGGACGTTGGGTTTGTCGATGCCCATGCCGAAGGCGATGGTGGCGCAGATCACGCGGACCTCGTCGCGGACGAATTGCTCCTGGTGGGCGTCGCGCTCCCCCTTGTCCAGGCCCGCGTGGTAGGGCCGGGCGCAAATGCCGTCGGCATTCAGCCGGCCCGCGACGGCCTCGGTCGTCTTCCGGCTCTGGCAGTAGACGATCCCGCTGTCCTTGGGGCGCCCCCGGAGGAATTCCAGCAACTGGTCGTAGGGGCGCCCCTTGGGCACGACGCGGTAGGTGAGGTTCGGTCGGTTGAAGCTGGCGACGTAGGCCTTTGGGGAGCGGAGCCGCAGCTGCTCGACGATGTCCTTGCGGACGCGATCGGTGGCGGTGGCGGTGAGCGCCATGATGGCGGCGTTGGGAAACCGGTCGCGCAGCTCGCGGAGCTGGCGGTATTCCGGTCGGAAGTCGTGGCCCCACTCGCTGATGCAGTGGGCCTCGTCGACCGCGACCAGGGAGATGTCCCATTCCCGCGCGCGATCCAGGAAGGACGGCATCATCAGGCGCTCCGGGGCGACATAGAGCAACCGATAGGCGCCCTCGCCGAGGCCCCGCAGGCACTCGCGGGAGGCCTCTGGCGAGAGCGAGGAGTTCAGGAACGCCGCCGCCGCCCCGTTGGCGCGGAGCGAATCGACCTGGTCCTTCATCAGGGAGATCAGTGGTGAGACCACGAGGGTCAGGCCTGGGCGCATCAGGGCGGGCAACTGGTAGCACAGCGATTTGCCGCCGCCGGTGGGCAATAGGACGAAGACATCCTTTCCTGCCATGGCATCGCCGATGATCTCCTGCTGCAACGGGCGAAATGACTCGTAGCCAAAATGTGCCTTGAGAGCCCCGAGCAAACCGTCCTGTCCCTGATCCATGCGGGATATCGTTTAATACGGATGTATCCGGTGTCAAGGCCGATGAGGATCCTGTCACGGCGCGTCCTTGGTGAGCCCCAAATCCTCGCGTAAGGATCGCTCCCCGAGTGACGTGCCCTCGACGAACCGTATTGGACACAGGCACGTCACTGTGCCAAGTTTTGTAGGGCGCGGATTCCTATCCGCGCCACGCACGGTCCTGCCGGTTGCCCGTGGCGCGAAAGGGATTTCGCGCCCTACATTCCCAAGTGTTGCGCCTCCGGGTAGTGCCTTACGCGAGGATTTGGGGTGAGCCAAAGTGGGTTGCGCCGCCCTTGGGAGGGGAATACGCTTCGCGGCAGCCATGTTCAAATCCCCGTCCCCTGCTCTCGCAAGAATCGCGCTCTGCTCGGCTTATCTCATCGCCTGGTCGGGCTTGGGCGCGGCCGCTGCCCCCGCCGTGCTGGAGAGCGCGAGCATCCGCCTGGAGTGGGACGCGGGGCGTCGCGCGCTGGTTTCGCTAAAGGATGTGGCGACGGGGCGGGAGTGGCTCGATCCGTCGGTGCCGGCGCCATTATATATAATCCAGTTCGCGGATGGGACCCCGGCGGTCTCGTCGACCAATGCGGCAGCGGTCGTCGCCCGCAATGAGGGCGGGGTCGTTGTCCTTGAGGCGGAGCATGGGGGGGAGGCGAAGTTTTCCGTGACGTGCCGGTTTTGGGCGGAGGAGGGGTCGCCGCACGTGCTCGGGCGCATCGCGATCCGGCAGGGGGTCCCGCGCGCCATCGCGGAAGTGCGTTTTCCCGTGGTGCGGCTGCGGCTGCCATTTTCGGGCGCGGGCGAGAGCGACTGCATCTTGCGGCCGGAGTGCGATGGGGTGGTGCTGCGCCAACCGGCGACGCACATGGGGGAGCGCGCGCTGCCGTATCCCGGTTCGGCCTCGCTTCAGATGATGGCGGCGTTCGATCGGGGGGCGGGTGTGTACATGGCGTCCCGCGATGCCGGGGGGCATACCAAGGCGTTCATCGCGCGGTCGAACGGAAAGACCCAGGATCTATCCATCGCCCACGTCTTGCCGCAGGTGCCGTGCGGCGAATGGGCATTGGGATACGACGTGGATCTCGCGGGCCTCCGTCCCTCGGGGGGCATGGACGCGATCGCTTGGGAGGCCGCGGCCGATCTCTACCGCGGGTGGGCGGTGAGGCAACCCTGGTGCCGCCAGACCGCGGCCGAGCGCGTGGCCTCCGGCGATATCCCAGGCTGGCTGACCGAGCCGCGGATGATCTTGTGCTTCTCCCTGCGCGGGCAGATGCCCGATGGCGGCACGGGCAACCGGTTGCCGCTCCTGGTCGACCAGGCCGAGCGGTGGAGCAAGGCCATCGGCGCGCCGATCACCTGCCTGATCATGTCCTGGGAGAAATGGGACACGTGGGTGACGCCGGATTATTTTCCGCCGTTCGGCGGCGAGGGGGCCCTCGCGGCCGCGACGAAGGCGCTGCATGACCGGGGGCATCGCTCCATGGTCTTTCTTTCGGGCCTGCACTGGACGTTGCGCAAGGACATGGCGGGCCCCGACCGTCCCCATGTGAACGTGGACCAGCGCGAGGCATTCGATCGGCAAGGCAGGGCCTCGGCGATCAGCGATGCGAAGGGCGAGGCCGGGATCATCGGCAAGCCTGACGAGGGCGTCGGCGAGCACGCGACCATCTGCGCATCGACCCCGCTGGCGCGCGAGATCCTGTTGGGCGCCTCCCTGGGGTGCCAGAAACTCGGCATCGATTGCGTGCAGGTGGACCAGATCGTCGGCGGGGGGATGAAGCCGTGCTATCACCCGGGCCACGACCATCCGCCGGGGGGCGGGACGTGGTGCAGCGAGGCCCTGTATCGCGTGTTTGCCGACATCCGCAAGGAGGGCCGGGCGCGCGACAAGGATTTCGCCTTCGCCATCGAGGAGCCCAATGAATTCTATCTACCCCTATTGGACACCTATCACGCCCGCGATTTGCACCAGGGGCGATGGCCGCGCTCGGGGGCGGGGGTCCTCGGCGTGCCGCTGTTCACGCACGTCTATCACGACTACAGCGCCGGCTACGGCAGCGAGGGCTGCTACGTCTCGGACAAGCCCAGCCCGTTGGCCCTGTACCAGATCGCCATGAACCTCGTCTGCGGCAAGATCCCCGCCGTCGCCCTCTGGGGACGCTGGCTCGATCCCGAGAAATTGGACGCGGCGCAGCGACGGCTCCTGCGCGCGCACATCGATCTCTGGCGCGGGCCGGCCCGGGAGTTTCTGAATTTCGGGCGGCGCGTGGCTACCCCCGAGTTGGATGTTCCCCGATTGGATATGACGTTCACCGAAAAGGACGGCAAGACGCGGCGCGCGCTGTCTTTCCCTTCGGTGTTGCACGGCACCTGGAAACTCGGGGACGGGAGGAGGGGGACCCTCTTCGCCTGCATCGCGGACGCTCCGGTGGCGTTTGAGTTTCTGGGGGCGAAGATGACGCTGGAGCCCGGGGAGGCGGCGTTTCGGGCGGAGCGGTGAAGGAGGGGAACAAGCCATGGCGCCTGACTCGAAAATTGGGTCGCGATGTAGGCTGCGCCTTGGCGCACGCGGACG
>CAZYWZ010000128.1:0-17984 GCA_964651705.1 uncultured Verrucomicrobiales bacterium | reverse complement strand
GCTCGCCTCTCCCGTGCTTGTCTCCGGCGGCCCGGCGGATACACTGCTTCAGGTTAGACGGCTATGACCAGTCGCAGAGTCATCCCGGGCGTGTTACACAATTTTATCGGAACATTTACGAGCCGTTACTCCGATTTCGATGGCTATTGGGTGTTCGGTTTTTTGGTCGAGGGTATGGACACCGTGAGGATTGATTTGCTTGCCGAGGTCTCAGCGAGCGACGCTTCGCCGTTGGACTTCGCCCGACGGTTGGCCGCAGAGAAGTTCAGCGAGCAGATTGCGAAGGCCGATCTTCCGAGGGAGCGGTTTCGGGAGGCATACTTGCACATCTCGAAGTCGTCGCAGAGCAAGATGGGCGTCGTCAACGGTCAGAGTTCTTCTGGCTTTGATGTGAGATTTCGGGCACATGTAGTCACTGATTTGGGCAGAGCCTATGGCAGCACAGCATCCATATTCGTTGCACCACACGATCCGAAAATTGAGTTGCGGAGCGCACGAGCCGTCTAACCAGCGCATCCAGCGGAACCCTCGCAAAGCTCGGGTCGCTGATGCGCGACGTTAGCCCTATGGAAACCGGCAGCCTGAATAACAAACAATGTTGTCCACCTTCCCGGGCACGACTCCAGGGATCTAGTCAGGTGCAATCTCAGGTTCCTCGCCCAATCGACAGATTGGACTTGGCCGCTGCCATTATCATTGGCCTCGTCTTCGCAGCAGTGAAGGCGCTTGCGCTTTTGGTTCCCAAATGGGGATCGGGGGCATCATCGTCCACCCTACCGTGCGTACTTTGCATCGGATATATCATCTACCGCGCACGCAAAGACCCCGAGAAACTCGACGAGTGGGGGATCACTACGCCAATTACACGGGGCGCGGCGGCCGGCATCCTTGTGATGATGCTCTTCGCCGCTGGCGCGCTAGGCGCAGTTGGCCATGCCTTATCCGGCACACTGCCCTTAGCGCCTTCCTATGTGTTCCGTGCGATCAACTACGTCGTGGGCGCGTTTCCTCAACAGTTTTTCCTGTGTTCGGTCGGTCTGGTCAGTCTCGCAAAACTGCCCTTTTTCCGAGGGCTGTGGCGGCTTCCGCTGGTGCTCGGACTCCTGTTCGGCCTCGCCCATTTCTGGTCACCGGTTCGCATCCCAGGATCGCAACTCCCCGTGCAGGCTCTCAGCACTATGCCAATGGGCTTCCTCTGCGCACATTACTTCCTCCGTTTCCGCACTATTCTTCCACTCACCGCGGCGCACGCGATCGTGTTCGTGCTTTTCATGAGTTGGGTGGAGCGGCACCTATAGCCCCCGGACCCCCCTCCAAGCCCGGGGCGATGCGAGTTGATGGAGCGGCGGGGTTGAGAAAGCGATTCCGCAGCACTGACAAGGGTTGAACGGCCTCTTTGCGGTAGCCGCATGAGCCATTGGGGTACCGCGAAGGCGCGCCGCGCTCCTCCGCATTGGCTGGACGATCAAGCGCGAGCGCGGAGGCTCACACCGCGTCTTGAGCCGGCCTGGCTGGAGCGATTTTGTATTTGCGTTTCACGACGGCGAAGAGATCGGACCGCGCATGATGGCGCGAATTGCTAAGGGGACCGGACTGACGCCCGGAGATCTATGAACTGCCAACCACAGCGTCGAGCGAACCCTCGCAAAGCTCGGGTTGCACACGCTGGGCGTTGTTGAGACAGTCGAAAAACCCGTTTTTTTGGACGTCTGCGCCTAGCGGCCGACATCCCGACAGATACGCTCCGGCTCTCTTTTCCCGAGTTCCAGATCTCCCACAGAATTTCCTGAAGGGCCCTCAGATCCCATCGGTGATCGCCACCGCCCTGCCCAGCGCCGTGGAGTACAAGAATGCCTCCACCGGCGCGCCTTGGCCGCCGCCGTGCGCGAGGGCGCGCACGGCGGCGGCATAGGCCCCGAGCTGGGGCCGGTACCGCTCGGCCAAGTCGGCCAGCGCCCCGTCGGCGACCCGGTTGGTCTTCCAGTCCACGACGATCCATTTGTCATGGGCGGGATCCCAGATGACCAGATCGATCACGCCCTCGATGCAGGACCATTCCGCATCCCGCCAGAGGAAGGGTAGTTCCGCGTGGAAACGACGCCCCGCCGCGGGCAACGAGCGCACGAAGTCGCTCTTCAGGAACAATTCGAATTCCGTCTCGCCCCTCTGGCGATCCGGGCACGAGGCGATGCGTCCCGCGAGGCACTGGCGCCAGTCGTCCATCCCGTCCCGCCAGGGCAATTGCTCCATCAGCGCGTGCCACCAGATGCCGTAATCGGCGGCCTCGTCGGCGGCGGCGCTGGCCCACTCCGGGGACGCATCGCCGGCGGTGAGGGCCGCGAGCGCCGCCTCGGGCTCGGCGTCGCGCGGGCCGACCGACTCATCCGCGAGGGCATGCGGCAGGCGCCGCCGGGGAAACTCCCCCGCGGCACGGAGCGCGGCCCCCCAATCGATTGCCACCGGCTCCCTCCCGGCGGGCCCCGCATCCTCGGTCTCCCCGGGACGCGCCGCCTCGTCCTCTGGCAACTCGATCGGCAGGGAGTCGAATGCCTCGGCGGCCGCCCCCCCCGCGAAGCCGGAGTGCTCGAAGAACGACCCGGCCCTCCGCGCAAAGACATCCCGGTCGTCGGCGAGGATCAGCGTGTTGCGGGCGCGCGTGATCGCCACGTACCAGAGCCGCTGCATCTCCTGCGCCCCGCCCCGCCGCAGGGCCCCCTCCCGGGCCTCGCCGAGATCGCCCCTCGCAAAGACCACGGCCGGCACCTCGGTCGCGCCCAGGGGCACCACCCGGGGATAACCGCCACCCCACGGCCGCACCGGACGGCAGAGAAACGGCAGCACCACGCAATCCCACTGGAGTCCCTTCGCCTTGTGGCACGTGATCAGCTGCACCGCGCCGGGGCGCACCGCCTCCCCATCGCGGGCGCAACCGAACCCATCCCGCAACGATTCGGCCCATTCCGCGAGCGTCAGCCCGTCCTCCTCGGCCCGCGCCGCCCGCATGAGCAGGACGTCGAGCATCCCCGGATCCCATTCGTCCGGCGGCAGGGACCCCAGCCGCGCGCGCAGCCCGGTGGCGTCCACGACCGCCTGTGCCGCGTCCCGCAACGGCATCGCCGCGACCTCCGATCGCAGCGCCGCCAGACGCCGGAGCGTCTCGGCCACGACGCCGTTCCCGTCGGTTGTTGGTCCTGGGTCTTGGGTCCTGGGTCTCGGGTCGTTGAGCGCCGGTTGTCGATTATTGGACGTCGAATGTTGAATGTTGGTTACTGAACGTTGGCCGCCAACCGTCCCATCGCGCGAAAGATCCACCAGCCGCAGCCGCGAGCCGTCCCCCCCGGTGAACGCCGCGAGGTCCGCGTCCGCGATGCCAAATATCTCCCGGAGCACCCCGGCGATCTCGAACCCGTCGCGCGGTTCCGCCATGACCCACAACAGGGCGGAGAACCACGCGTACGCCGCGCTGCCGCCCAGGCTCTCCCGCGCCGAGTGGTTCTGCGCCTCTAGGCCCTCGCCCGCCAGTGCCTCCTCCATCGTCTCCAGCCAGCGCCGCCGCGGGCAGAGGATCGCCACCCCGGACCAATCCGTCGCCCCGAGCCGCTCCGGCCCGCTCTCGCGCAGGCGTCGCGCCAGCTCCCGCGCCTCCGCGCGGACCAAGGATGCCTCGGACGGCCCCCGCCCGCCGCCCGCGCCGCCCAGCGCCTCATCGGTCGGTCGCGGGATCACCCATCGGATGGCGCGGCCACCCGCGCCCATGGTCTCGAGCGGCACGAAGCGCGCCTGCCCCCCCTGCCCATCGAGCAGTTGCTCGCCCACCCGATTCACGAAATCCGCGATGCCCGACCGGAAACGGAACGTCACATCCAGCGAGATCTCCCGCGCCCCATCGGCGACCAGTCTCTCGCGCAGATCGGCGTAGCTGGCCAGGCTCGCCCGCCGCCCAAAGATCGATTGCTGCGGATCGCCCACCATCGCAAAGCGGCCCGGCCCCGGCCCGCCATCGGCGCCCTCCATCCAGACCCCGGATGCGCCGACTTCCCTTGCCGCCTCCGTCAGCACCACGAACTGGTCGCGATCCGTATCCTGAGCCTCGTCCAAGATCACCCGATAGCCCTCGGCCCGGATCGCCGCCGCCGCCTCTGGGTGCCGCATCAGTTGCCCCGCCAGCGCCACCTGGTCATCGTATGTGATCCGTCCCCCGCCGAGCCGATACTCCCGGAACGCCCCGGCGATCTCCCTCGCCACCGCCCACGAGGCCATCCCGAGCCAGTCGCGCAACGGGCCAAACGCCGCCGCCCACGCCGCGTGGAATGGCTTGCTGTCCCCGGGGCACTCCGGCAACGGCGCGTAAGGCTCGCCCGCCGCGTCGGCCGCCATCCAGCGCCTGACCAATCGCTGGCCCAAGAGGATGTTGGCCTTCCCCCCGCCCTTCGCCGGAAAGTCGAGCACGGGCCCCGCGTCCACGCCGGGCGGCGCGCCGGGATCCCGCGATGGAAGCATCGGCGCCCCGCGCGCGAGCCCCAGCACCTCCTGCATCGGCACCCGCCGGAACAGCGCCTCGGCACCCGCGGCCGACAGCGAGCCGACCCTCCAGCGCCCGCGCCTCAAAAACCCCCGCCACAGGGCATCGATATCGCCCTCTTCCAGGATCTCCAGCCCCGGCGGCAACCCCAGGTGATGGCCGTGGCGCTGCAGGAGCATCACGCAAAAACTGTGGATCGTCCCGAAGAACGCCCGGTTGAACTGCGCCAGCGCGGCGCCGCGCGCGCCGGAGGCGATGATCGCGAGCCTGGCGCGCTGCCGCATCTCTTCGGCGGCGCTGTTGGTATAGGTGACCACGACCAGCCTCGGCAGCCACTCCATCGCGCGCGGGTTGTCGCCAGCGGCGACCCCGATGATGCGGCCCACGATCGAGTGGGTTTTTCCGACGCCGGCCGGCGCGATGAGGGACACGTTGGCCCCGATCTCGCGGGCGAACCGCTCGCGCGCCCCCTGGTCCGCGGGCAACGGGCCGCTCATGGCGCCTCTCCCCCGTCGCCGCCGTGGGTCAGCCCCCAGCGCGCGTCGTTGATGTCCTCCGGGGTGGGCAGCGTCGCCATCGGGTAGGTCGGCCGGTAGCCAAACTCCTCGTACATGGCCCCGCGGACCCCGAAGATGCCCGTGTCCTGCATCCGGCACAGGGCGCGCAGTTGCCCGGCGATCTGCGCCCGCCCCATGGCCCGCGAGATCCGACCGCCCTCGGGCCGGACGATGCGCAGCGTCACCGCCTCGGCCCCGAGCTCGCGTATCGCCTCCCCGTACAGCACGACCTGGAGGCCCCGTCCATCGCGGATCTCCGCCGGAGCCAGCCTCAATTCCGCCCCGGTCTTGAAATCGATCACCGTCACCGGCCCGCCGAAACGCGGCGTCTCGCTGCGGATCAGATCGACACGGCCGCGGAGCCGGAGCACCAAGCCATCGCCAACGTCGATATGGCAATCCTCCGGCAGGTGCCACTCGGTGCCCAGGAATCCGCCCGGTTCGTCGAGCGCCTCCTCGCACATGACCCGGGCCGCCCAGAGCGCGCGCCGCCACACCGCCTCCCACAGGATGGGCAACTCGCGCCCCACCTCCCGAAAGATCGCCCCGGCGCGATCCCGGGCCGCCTCGGCCGCGCCGCAGACCGCCGCCATCGCCGCCCCCACCTCGGGCGCGGGCACGAACGGCACGCCGCCCCCGGGGTTGAGGGCCCGCGCCAGCCACGCATGCGACCAGGTGCCCAGCGATCGAGCCTCCAGATCCGACTCGCCAACCGGGGCCAGTGATTCCACACCGACGACCTCCCGCAGCCAGGTTGTCGCCGGATGGCACCACGCCTCCTCCCACGCCTTGCACGCCAGCCTCAGGGGAACAGGGGGGGGCCGCCTCAGGCAGAAATCGTACGGGCCAAATGGGGCACCCCGGTCGCGCCGCGCCTCCCACGCCGCCCGCACCGCCTCCGGTTCCGCCCCCGGCCACCCGCGCGAACCATCCGCGGCGGTCGCCCCGATCCTGCCGGCGACCCCGGGCCACCGGGCCTCCGAGAGGCGCGCCAGCGCCGCCATCCCCGCGTCGGTCAGAACCTCGCCGGTGGCCACGTAGTGCGCCTTGACGAGGAGGTCCGCCGCGCCCAGGAGCCTCCCGGCATTGTCCTCACCCCGCCGCCGCGCCGTGAGGCAAAGCCCGGATCGCGCCCCCTCGATCAAGTTGAAGCACTGCCTCAGCCCCAGATATCGCCACTCCGCCTCGCCGAGCAGCAGGCCCCGCCCCGCCGCCACGCACTCGTGTCCCTCGCCCTGGCCCCCGGTGCCCACCGCGCGCCGATTCAAAGCGGTCCTCGACTCCTCCGGCAAGAACGCGTTCGGCGCCCCCACCCTGGGCCACTCGCCCTCGTTCATCCCCGCCAGGATCACCGCATCCCACGACTGCGGCTCGCCCTCCCGCGCCGTGACCAGATGCACCCGCGCGTGCGGTTCTCGGCCCGCCACCCCGCGCTGGCGCCCCGCCCCGCCCAGCGCCGCCTCCGCCCACGCCAGAAAATGCCGCCGCCTGACCCCTCCCCGCACCTTGCCCACGAGCGGTCGCGCGAGGGAACCCAATGCCGAGGCCCTCGCCCCCCATCCCAGCCGCCCCAGTGCCTCCACCGCCGATGCCGCAAGCGCACCGAATTCGCCCTCGGCGGGCAACCGCCCCACAGCCTCCAGCAACCCGAGGGCCTCGCCATCCCTCGTCTCGCCCGAGGCGCGCAACATCGCCCGCAGCACGTCCAGGTCATCCTCCAAAGCCACGCCCATGGCGCGATCCAATCGATCCAGCAGAAGCCCGCCCCCATCGGCGATGGGCCAGAGCCCCGGCGGACGCTTGGCGAGGAATCGCGCCAGTCCCCCCACAGACCACTCCGCCTGAAGGGCCAACCATTCCCTCCACGCCGCCTCGTCCCCCCCCGGCATCGCTGGAAAACCCACCCCATCGTCGTGGGGCACTCCGGCCAGACCGAGCAACCGACCCACCTCCCGCGAAAGGACCCCAGGACCAGAAAAAGCGATCCCGATGCGCCCGCATGCCCCAGAACCGAGCCAGGCCCACACCCTCCCGACAATCGCCAGCGCCTCCGCCGCGGCATCTTCGCCAACCTCGAAGTCTGGCACCCTCCCGGCCGAACCCCCGCCGCCCAGATCCCCCGTTTCCAGCCTCTCCGCCAAAGGCGCGAAAGGGCCCGCGCACGGATCGACCCCCAGTTCCTCTGCCCCAAGGCCCAGATGCTCTTCCCAGGAACTCACCCACAACTGGTCCACGCGCTCGGCCTGCCGCCGGGGGCACGCGACCGTCACCAGCACCTCATCCGCGCAACGCGCGCCCGCCAACAGCAGCGGCCACAGCGGCCAACTCGTGCCGCTAAAACCGTGGATCAGCAGCGAGCGGACCGCCCCCGGCCCCACCCGCCTCGCACGCTCCGCCAACTCCCAATCACACCGCTGCGCCGTCCATAATCCCGTCCCCTCCAGCCGCCGCCGAAACTCCCCCACCAGCTCGCGGACCCCCGCCCCGCCCGACACTTCCTCCCACCCCCAACCCGCCCCCGCCAACTCGTCCAACGCCCGCATCAGGGCTGAAGGATCCGACGCCACCGAGGCCGCCACCCCCTCGTCACCGCACGCCGTCGCCGACTGCGACAAAAGCAGGTGCAGCGCCTCCCGGCTCGCCAGACCCTGCCCAGGACACAACCTCCCCAGCAGATACCGCCTCAGATCGCCCGGCACCCAAAACCGCACCCCCATCCCTCCCGGAGCCTCGGCCAACAGCCGTTCCCGAATCTCGCCACCCACACCCCGCGTTGGCACCACCACCGCCACCGGCCGATCCTCCCCCAGCGCCAGACCGCCAGCACGCTCCAACCACGGGCGTATCACCGGCGCCCAAAACGCCCCGAAGGTCACCCCGCGCCGAATCTCCGCCCGCCTTGGCACCCCAGTTCCCATGCCAGAGCCACCCCGCCCGTCAAGCCCGCAACAGAAACCACATCAGGCTTGCTAAATGCGCCACCCTCCGCCATAAGCTATTGCTCATGCCCGCACGCCAATCGATAGCCGAGGTCATGGCGTTGTTGCGCGAGTTGAACGAACTGGAATCCAAACGGGCAAAGACACCATCGAAAACCCCCTCCGATCGCCAAAAGACCATCCTCGCGCGCATCGAGGCTGTCCGGGCCGCCCTGCCCGCCCCCATCCTTTCCCACCATGATCGCATCCGCGCCCGCGGCAAGTCCAGCGTCGCGGCGGTCAAGAATTGGGTCTGTTGCGCCTGCTTCCTCCAGGTGCCCTCCGGCAGCCGGGCGAACCTCATCACCCTCGACGACCTCCCGCTCTGCGAGCACTGCGGTAGCTACCTCTACCTCGACGCCCCCCCAGAGGGCGCCCAGTAACCGAAAGAAATCGGCCGGGCTGCGCCCACCACCGAGGCGGGAAATGTAGCCCATCTGGTCACAGATGGGCCGGGGTGCATCGTCGGCGCGCCCACGGCCTGACGCCGTGGCCATCTTCGAGGCGCGCATGCGGCCCGAGGGCACCCCCCCCAATCCCACGGGGGAAATTTTGCCTTGCCCCCGCCGCCGCGCGGCGGTAGATTCCCCTCCATGAGAACGATTATCGCCGCCATCGCACTCACCATGGGTGCCAGCATCGCCATGGCCGACATCCAGGCCCCACCGCGGCCCGGGCCCGTCCGCAAACTGGGCAGCGGCATCGCCAAGATCGCCTACAGCAGCGCCTATTTCGTCGACTCCATCTACAAGGTCAACAAGTACGAGAGCGGCACCGCCGCCTTCTCCTACGGCCTCGTCGACGGCATCGCCAAGACCGGCGCCTCCACCGCCCTCGGCATCGCCGAGACCGCGACCTTCATGATCCCGCCGTACGAGCCTTTCAACAGCAAGTACGACATGCCGCCCGCCGACCTGAAAAATAATTTCTGGTGAGCCGGCGACCGAACTTTTGAAAAAGCCCCGCCACCCGGCGGGGCTTTTTTTTGTCCCAGCACCCCTGACTCGAAAATTGGGTCGCGATGTAGGCTGCGCCTTGGCGCGCGCGGGCGTTCGATTCGGCAGCGTGCGCCAAGGCGCAGCCTACCATTTTCTGCCCCGGTGGTGCCCCGCACGCGGGGCATGGAATCTGACTCGAAAATTCCGGGCGTAGCCACGGCCGTGAGGCCGTGGGCCCCTCCGTGACCGGAGGGGCTACATTTTCCGCCCCGGAGGCGCCGCGCGCTACAGCGCCCGGCGCGCCTTGACCCGCACCGCCCGGTCCACCGGCCGCTCCGACACCACCACGAGATACCCGCCGCCGCCCGCACCGGAAACCTTCCATCCCGCCGCTTCGCTTCCGTGCTTCGCGATCAACTCTTGGATCGTGTCATTCAGCATGTGCGGGAACATCGCCACCTGCGCCTCGAATCCGTCCCGGATCGCGCGCCCGAAACCGCGAAGCTCCCGCGCGCGGATGGCCTCCCAGCAGCGATCCGCGGCATCCGCCAGGCGCGCCGCGCCCTCCCGGTCGATCCGCGTGTCGTCGAGCACGCGGAATCCCGCCTTCCTGGGTCCCAGGGGAACGAAGCTGAGCGATCCCTCCACGAAGCGGAGCATCCCCTCATCTAGGCTCCGCTCGATGGATTCGGGCCAATACCCCCCGCGATACCGGGATCGGGCCAACCCCGCGTAGACGATCCCGATGGCATCCTGCGAGCCAGAGATTTCCTCCGTCCCCGGCGGATTGTCCCAGGCGAACAGCATCTTGGCCAGCTTCTCGGGATCGCCGGCGGGCAGGCGCGGCCCCCAGAGTTCGATCGCCGCCCGGCGGGTGCTGCTGGCCATCCCGCTGCGCTCATTGAACTCGATGGTGGGCTCCAGCGAGAGCGTGACGACGGCCCCGGGGTGGTAGCGCGACACGAACGGCTGGTCCAGCCAGCCCCCGCACAGGTCGATCCGATAGGGCATCTCCTCGACCTTCCGCAGCGCCGTGGTCGAGCGCGCCGCCAACCCCGCCTCCGGCTCCCGCCGCAACACCACCAATGCCGCGCCCAGTTCCCGGCACAGCCTATCCTTCTCTGGCGTGTTGCCCTCCTCGTTGACCACCAGATAGTCGGGCCGCAATTCCCGCATCTCCGTCTCGAAATCCAGCATGCCCGAACCCCTCGAGACGAAGGCGTCCTTGACCGTCGAGATCGACCGCACCATGAACAGCCTCTCACGCTCGCTGGTGACCGGCGCCCGGCCCTTCAGCTCGTAGATCGTCTGGTCCGAACCCAGCGCCACGTGCAAGTCCCCGAGGCGCGCCGCCTCGCGGAAAAAGGCGATGTGCCCGCTGTGCAGGAGATCGAAACAGCCGCTGACCAAGACTTTCTTCGCCACGTCGCCGCCCCCGGGTTCACTAAGCCGCCAGGCGCCTGCCGATCCACCGCACCGGATACTGCCCGAGCACGTGGAGAAACGAGGCCCTTCTCCCCAGCGACCGCCATACCTCGGCCATCGCCATGCGCCGGCCCGGCACATCCATCTCCACCAGGAACTGATATTGCCCCAGCTGTCCCTGCACCGGCCGCGACAGCAGCTGCGTCAGGTTCACCCGCTTCCGCTTCAGCACCATCAGGACGTCCGCCAGCGCGCCGGGCCGGTTGGCCAGCCGAAGGTGCGCCATCGCCCGCTCTTGGCCGCCCGGACGCCCGCGCCGTCGGCCGCCAGCCAGCCCGATCTCCAGGAATCGCGTCACGTTGATCGACGGCGGCACCAGGTTCCTCGCCACGAGCCGCAGGCCATACTGCCCCGCCGCCGCGGCGTTGCCCACCGCCGCGCCACACTCATCCTCCGCGGCCTGCTCCGCCGCGGCCGACGTGCTGCCCACCACGATGGCCTGCGCCCCGGGATATTCCCGCTCCAGCCACCCCCGCACCACCTGCAGCGGCACGAAGTGCGAGTAGATCCTGCGGATCCCGTCCCGCCGCGCGCGGCTCATGAGGCAGAGCTCGATCGGGTACACCATCTGCCCCACGATCGCGAAGACGCTCTCCCAATTCTCCAGCAGGATCAGCTGGTCCAGCGTGTCCGGCACGGCGCCGCCCACCGAGTTCTCGAAGGGAACCACGATCCGGTCCATCTCGTCCGCGCGCAGCTGCTCGAAGCCCGACGCCATCTGGTGGAAAGGCAGCAGCTCCTGCCTCGCGTAGCAGCGCTGCGCCACCTCGTGCGTGAAACTCCCGGGCAAGCCAAAATACCCGATCCTCTGCCTCCGTCTCCGCGGCATGCCAAAGATTACCCGGCCCACACCTCGCCTCAACCCGAAAACCGGACCATCAAATCCGCGCTCGCGCCGCACGCCCCGTGTGATATTATTCGGGTTTTATGCTGCGCCGGCATCGCGAGTACCGCGTCTTGGCCCTCCGAGTGATCGACACGATCCTCGTGGGGGCCATGTTGTGGCTCGCGCACGTTTTCCGCTATTCCATCCTTCCCTCACTCCCAGGGGGACAAAACCTGCCGCAGATCGACCCCTTCTCGGAGTTTGCGTGGCAGTGGGTCATCATACTATTGGCCGGCCCCCTCCTCCTTGAGGCCAACGGGTTCTATCGCGTCTCCTGGTCGTCGAAGCTCTGGCCCGCCGCCCGCAGCATGCTGGGCCTCATGCTCCTGCTCGCGTTGACCCTCACCCTGCGGCGCCTCGTGCTCAGCCGCATGGTGCTCATCCTCTTCACGGTCTTCTCGACCGCCGCCCTCATCTGCCGCCACCACCTCCACCGGTGGTACCAGCGTCGCAAGGCCAGCCGGCCCGGCGGCAGGGAGCCCATCCTCATCGTCGCCAGCGGAAACCGCCCGGCCGAACTCACCGCCCGCATCCGCGCCGAGCCGGACGGCTCGCTCGCCGAGGTCCATGAGTTCGATCTGGCCGCCAATGGCCTTCCCGAACTGGTCGAGGCCCTCCACGCCCTCAACATCCAGCGCGTGATCCTCAGCGGCGAGGGCATCCCCTTCGACCGGATCGCCGCGATCATCCGCGCCTGCGAGATCGAGGGGGTCGAGGTCTGGCTCTTGGCCGATTTCTACAAGACCTCCGTCGCAAGGGCCGGCTTCGACGACCTCCTCGGGACGCCCACCCTGGTCATCCGGAGCACGCCCGCGGCCTCGTGGCAGTTGCTCTGCAAGGCCGTCATCGATCGGATCGGCGCCCTCGCCCTCATCGTGCTCGGCGCCCCCCTGTTCGCCATCGTCGCCATCGGCATCCGCCTCACCTCCCCGGGCCCCGTCCTGTTCCGGCAGCGCCGCAGCGGGCTGCACGGCCGTCCCTTCACCATGCTCAAATTCCGCTCCATGGTCTCCGATGCCGAGATGCAGAAGGCCGAGCTGGAGCCCTTCAACAAGATGTCCGGGCCCGTCTTCAAGGTCTCTCCCGACCCCCGCGTCACGCCCTTCGGCGCATTCCTCCGCCGCACCTCCCTCGACGAGCTGCCGCAGCTCTGGAACGTGCTCCGAGGCGAGATGAGCCTCGTCGGGCCC
This sequence comes from uncultured Verrucomicrobiales bacterium, assembly GCA_964651705.1. Lineage (GTDB taxonomy): Bacteria > Verrucomicrobiota > Verrucomicrobiia > JADLBR01 > JADLBR01 > JADLBR01. The sequence continues at coordinate 5,428 of CAZYWZ010000128.1, read as the reverse complement.
CGCCCCCTGCCCGTCTACGAGACCGAGAACTTCGAGGACCTCGCCCACCGGCGGCGCCTCAGCATGAAGCCCGGCCTCACCTGCCTCTGGCAGATCAGCGGCCGCAACGCCGTCGCCAACTTCGAGGACTGGGTCCGCCTGGATCTCGAGTACATCGACAACTGGTCGATATGGCTCGACCTCCGCATCCTCCTACAGACCATCCCCGTCGTGCTCACCGGCAAGGGCGCCGAATGAAGGAGATCTTCCTCGACCTCCTGCCCGAGGAGTACCCCCTCCCCGACGCCCCGGCCTTCCGGCGGCGGCAGGTCGCGGAGTGGGTGTTCCGCAAGCGGGTGACCTCCTTCGATGCGATGACCAGCCTGCCGGCCCCCTGCCGCGCGGCACTCGGCGCGCGCTTCACGCTGGCGGCCCTCGAACTGGTCCGCTCGCAGGGATCCCGAGACGCGACGCGAAAATTCCTCTGGCGCCTGAACGACGGCGCGCTCGTGGAATCCGTCCTCATCCCGGCCTCCCCCGCCCTCTATGGCGAGGCCTCCGACCGCCTGACGCTCTGCGTCTCCACGCAGGTCGGCTGCGCCTACGGCTGCCGTTTCTGCGCCAGCGGCCTCGGCGGTTTCCGGCGCGACCTCTCGCCCGGCGAGATCGTGGCTCAGGTCATGGCGGCGGAGACGGCCTCGGGCTCCCGCGTGAATAATCTCGTCTTCATGGGCATGGGCGAGCCCCTGGCGAACTACGAGAACGTCGCCCGATCGATCGACATCATCAACGCCCCGTGGGGCATCGGCATCGGCGCCCGCCATATCACGATCTCCACCAGCGGTCTCGTGCCCGGCATCCTGCGCCTGGCCGACGACCCGCGCCAGATCCGCCTCGCCATCTCCCTGCACGGCGCGACCGACGAGGTCCGCGACCGCATCATGCCCATCAACCGCCGCTACCCCATCGCCGAACTCATGGAGGCCTGCGCCCAGTACCGGGCGAAGAAGCGCCGCGCCGTCACCTTCGAGTACATCCTGATCGATGGCGTCAACGACGACCCCTCGCAGGCCCGGCTCCTCGCCGAACACGCCCGCCGCCTCCGCGCCAAAATCAACCTCATCCCCTACAACCCCGTCCAAGGCCTCCCCTTCCGCCGCCCGAATGATTCCCGGGTCGAGGCCTTCGCCGAAGTCCTCAAAAACCGACGGGTCCCCGCCTGCGTCCGCCGCGAGAAAGGCACCGATATCGATGCCGCCTGCGGGCAGCTCCGCCTCAGGACCCTTCGCGAAGGGGAGTCCGCCCGACGCGCTCCCGCGTGATCCCATCCGGCTGTGGGTCGCCCGCCGGTTGTAGCGAAGCCTCTTCAGGCTTCGGCGTGGGCCCGGGCCACCGACCGAAGGGCGAAGGCCCTTCGCTACCAGATCCGCCCGCCGAAGGGCCCGCCGTGGCGGGCAGACTCCGGCCCTTCGCTACGGGATCATTCCCTCCTGCTCCCGGCCTGCCGGGCCTCGCCCACCTTGGCCGCATAGGCCGCCAGCAGGTCGCGCTCCTCCGCGGTGAGGGGAATGCCGGGCGTCGTCAGGAAGGTCGCGCACGCCCCCTGGATCTGGGCGAGGGCCACCGCGCGCTGCGCCTCGCTCTTGCAATGGGCGACCGATGTGTCGCTCCCGTCCAGCGGGGCCATCACCATCAGGGCGGACTTCCGGTTCGCCCGCAGCATCCGCTCCCGCAAGACCGGCGAGACCTGCGCCCAGAGAGCCAACGCGCCCTCCGCCGTAGCGGCCAAACCCAGTTGCTCTCGCGGGGGAAACCGCCCCGTCGCAGGCTGGATCGCCCCCGCCTTGGCCGCGGCATCCGCGCGCTGCCGCGCCTTCTCAAAGGCCGCCGCGGGATCGTCCGCGCCCGTCGCCGCGACGCCACAAGACAGGAGCGCGACAATGCCCGCCAGCCGCCTCGCGTCACGCCCCGCCACGGCCCCCCAGGCGCCGGCCCCGCCGCCGCAATTCACTCGGTGACCCATCGATAGCCCCTTTCGCCGGGCAACGCGTCCGCCGCCGCCGGCCCCCAGCCGCGCCGCGCGTACTCGTGCAGCGGCAACGTGCCCCACTGCCCCTGGATCGAATCCACGAGCCGCCATGCCTCGCGCACCTCGTCGTCGCGCGTGAAGAGCGTGCCATCGCCATTGAGCGCGTCGGAGAGCAACCTCTCGTAGGCCTCGGGCGAGTACGAGCCAAAGCGGCTCGCGTAGCTGAAGTCCATGTCCACCGGCTGGATCACGCCCTGGCCGGGCTTCTTCGTGTTGAAGCGCAGGTGTATCCCCTCGTCCGGCTGGAGGCGAAGCGTCAGCACGTTTCTCGCCAGCGACGGCCCGCAGCGCGCCTGGAACAGCACGCTCGGGGGCCTGCGGAACACCACCGCGACCTCGCTGGTGCGCCGCTGCAGCATCTTCCCGGTGCGCAGCAGGAATGGCACCTCCGACCAACGCCAGTTGTCGATCATGAGCCGCACCCCGGCGTACGTCTCGGTCGCCGAATCGGGATCGACCCGCGGCTCCCCCCGGTATCCCGCGTACTGGCCGCGCACCACGTGCCGCGCCAGATCCTCGCCCCGAAAGGATGGGATCGATCGCAGCACTTTCACCTTCTCGTCCCGCAGCGATTCCGCGTCCAGCGAGGCCGGCGGCTCCATCGCCGTCAGCGTGAGCAGTTGCAGCAGGTGATTCTGCACCATGTCGCGCAGGGCGCCGGCGCCGTCGTAGTAGCCGCCGCGGCCACCGACGCCCTCGGTCTCCGCCACCGTGATCTGCACGTGGTCCACGTACCGGCGGTTCCAGAGGGGCTCGTACACCGAGTTCGCGAAGCGGAAATAGAGCAGGTTCTGCACCGTCTCCTTGCCGAGATAATGGTCGATGCGATACACGGCCCTCTCCGCGGTGGCCGCGTGGATCGCCTCGCTCAGCGTTGCCGCGCTCCGCCCGTCCACCCCGAATGGCTTCTCCACCACGATCTTCTGCCCCCCGACCTCACCCAACAGCCCGACGGCCGCCAGCCGCCGGGGAACCTCGCCGAAATACTCCGGCGATGTCGCCAGATAATATAGGACATGCCCCCCGATCCGGTCGGCGCCCGGCAGCCCGCGCAACCGGTCCGCCAGCGACGCGTACGCCGCCGGATCGTCAAAGGCCCCCACCTGATAACACAGCCGCGACTCGAATGCCGCCCACTCCGTTGCCACGATCGGCCTCGAGCGAGAAAATTTCTCCACCCCCTCCCGCATTTCTGCCCGGAACGCCGCGTCGTCCTTCGCCCGCCTGGCGAAGCCCACGATCCAGAACGGCTCCGGCAGGCGCCTCTCGCGAAACAGGTTGAACATCGCCGGCACCAGCTTGCGCGCCGTCAGGTCGCCCGAGGCCCCAAAGATCACCAGCGCGAAGGGCGGCGGCACGCGGGGCGAAAGGTCCAGCTCGCACACGTCGGGACTGCCGGGATCGCTCATCGCAATACCCTTAACCCGACCCGCGGCGATGTCCATCTTCATGCCCCGCGGGCGGGCCCTTCCTTGGTTGGGGGAGACTTCATTCCCGCTGCCGCCAAAAACTGTAGGGCGTTTCTGCCAGACGCCACCGGGGCGGGAAATGGTAGGCTGCGCCTTGGCGCACGCTGCCGAATCGAAGGTCCGCGTGCGCCAAGGCGCAGCCTGCATCGCGACCCAATCTTCGAGCTAGATCCCGTGCCCCGCCCGCGGGGCACCACCGGGGGTGAAAATTTGCCTATTCCCCGCCGAAGGGCGAAGGCCCTTCGCTACTAGAGAGTTACGTCGAATTTTCGAGTCAGAGCCCGTGCCGCCCCAGGGCGGCACCACCGGGGGTGAAAATGTAGGGCGCGAAATCCCTTTCGCGCCACGGGCAACCGGCAGGGCCCTCGTGGCGCGGATGGGAATCCGCGCCCTACAGGCCGATCCCGTGGCCAATTTTCGAGTCAGGGCTCCCACGTCGGGTTGGCCAGATGCGACGCCCAGTCTTCGTAGATGGCCTGCAGCGCCTTGAGCCGCTCGTCGTCGAACAGCTCGGCCACCTCGCCGGGATCGTTCTGGACGTCGAACATCGTCGGCGCCTTTGATCCGGGCATCTTCAAGAGCTTGAACGCCCCCACCCGCACCGCGAAGGCCTTGCCTCCCGCGACGCGCCAATACAGCGCCGGGTGCGGGGGCTCGGATGTCTTGCCCGACAGGTGCGGCAGGAGGTTGACCCCGTCGGGCCGCAACCCCTCGGGCAGAACCACCCCCGCCGCCGAGACCGCGGTCGCGAATATGTCTAGGCAGGAAACGGGGTACTGATACGTCACCCCCGCCGGCATCCCCGCCGGCCAACGCGCCGCGAACGGCACCCGGATGCCCCCCTCCTTCAGATCCCCCTTGCCTCCCGAGAGCGGCGCATTGCTCGCCCCGCTCGAGGCGGGATTGCCCGGCGCCCCGTTGTCCGAGGTGAAGAAGATCAGCGTGTCGCGCTCGAGCCCCAGTTCCTTGAGCCGCGCCAGCACCTGCCCCACGCTCCAATCCATCCCCCGGACCATCGCGGCGTACTCCCTCCGCTTCGCGTCCGCGATGTGAGCCAGCGCATCCTTGTCCTCCTTGCGCGGCTGGAAGGGGCGCCGCGGCACGTTGTAGGCCAGATACATGAAAAACGGTTGGCCCGACTTCTGCTTCATGAACCGCGTCGCCGCCTGCGTCATCTTCCCGAGCAGATGCGGGGCCTTGACCGGCTCGATGTTCTTCTCCACCGGCGACGTCATCTCGTCCTCCGGCGGACCGTCGAATTTGAAAAAGTGATGTGCCGCACCCAGGAAACCCAGCCATGCGTCAAAACCCCGATTCGGGGGGCCCAGTTCCGGCGCCGCGCCGAGATGCCATTTCCCGAAGGCCGCCGTCGCGTAGCCCGCGGCCTTGAGCACCTCGGCCAGCGTCTTCTGGTCTGTCGGAAGCCCGAAGCGCGCGTTGGTCCGGTCGAACTTCGGGTTGTACTCGAACCCGAACTTTTGCGGGTAGACCCCCGTCAGTATCCCCGCGCGCGTGGGCCCGCCCACCGGATGGCAGGCGTAGGCCTGCGTGCAACGCGCCCCGCCACCCGCGATCTCATCCAGCGCCGGGGTCGGCATGTCCTCGCACCCGTTGAAACCCACGTCCGCGTACCCGAGATCATCCGCCAGGATCACGATCACGTTGGGCTTCCGTTCCTGCGCCACCGCGGAAAATCCCGCCGCCCACAGCAACAGAAATGACACCACCGGCAGACGCGCGAACTCCAGCACCCTTCCCGTGATCATAACCGCCGGTCCCCTTGGGGTCACCGCACGATGAAACCGATGCCCGAATCGGTCAAGCGGTTACGGAGCACCCGAATCCTCGCGTAAGGCACTACCCGGAGGCGCAACACTTGGGAATGTAGGGC